>CAZQRQ010000001.1:0-174640 GCA_964595725.1 uncultured Rikenellaceae bacterium
AGACCCTGGATATTGAAGCCGACAGTGTGGAAAAATGGAAGGCAATGTTGGCCAAGATGCCTCCCTACCTGATGGAACAGGACGGTACACTGAAGGAATGGGCCTACCCTACAATACAAGAGCATTACAGCCATCGGCATATCTCTCATCTATACGGCGCATGGCCGGGTGATGAAATTGATCCGGATCGCACACCGCAACTGGCCCGCTCTGCAGAGTTAGCCAACCGGAGACGCACATTTGATACAATGTCCACGGCTGTTGCTGGCGAAACGATAGCTGCATATACCCGCTGTCACCGGGCCCTGGTTGGAGCACGTCTCAAAGACAACATCATAGTGGATATCCAGCTCAGGCAATTAATTGAACAGGGTCAGGTCAGCACCGCGCTGCGATGTTCGCGCGAGACTTATGGCATTCCTATACCGGATGCACAAGCCGGAATTCCGGCCATAATAATGGAAATGATTGTATACTCACGTCCCGGAGTGATAGAGGTGCTTCCTGCTCTTCCTGCATCTCTGGAGAAAGGATCAATCAACGGCATTCTTGCCCGTACCTTTGCCAGAATAAACAAACTGGCCTGGGATATGCAGGAGAAAACTGTTGACATAACAGTAACATCTTTGAAAAACCAGGACATAACATTGATAGCCCGATATGGAATAGAGGACATTTCCGCTCCTTCAGGAATTATTGGAAGATTCAGGAAGGGTAAAGCTGACTGTGAATTGCATCTGCCCGAAAATAAGCAGGTGGAAATACATCTGGAACTTGGCGATCACGAACCATTAGACTGGATTGCTAATGTGAGTTAGCAGACAATTTAATACATTTGAGAAAAACTGACATACCATATTATCTTCATTCATCAATATATTCAAATAATACTATGATATAATGGTATTTTGTATAATAAACCAATAATTCCCTTTTTATGAAAAAAATATTATTGTATTCTCTCCTTGTTTTAATAATAATTACAAATGCTACCGCTCAAAGTGATTCTTACCTGAAACTTTGGTACACACAGCCTGCGAAACAATGGGTTGAAGCTTTACCGGTCGGAAACGGTCGCCTGGGGGCCATGATCTACGGGGATCCTTCAAATGAACTTATCCAGCTTAATGAAAACACTGTCTGGGCCGGATCACCGTACCGTAATGATAATCCTGATGCACTTGAGGCATTGCCGGAGGTTCGAAGACTGATCTTTGAAGGCAAGTACAAAGAAGCACATGACATCGTCAACCAGAAATTCATCAGTAAGATCTCCAACGGAATGCCTTATGAAACCATGGGCAATCTGAGGTTGGTATTTCCCGGGCATGAGAATTTTTCAGATTACTATCGTGAACTGGATATTGAAAAGGCAGTAGTCTCTGACAGGTATACTGTCAACGGCGTAAAATACGAAACCAGTGTATTTTCCTCCTTTCCTGATCAGGTACTGGTAATCCGTATTTCAGCTGATAAGCCCGGCTCAGTCAGCTTTTCTGCAACACTCGACAGGCCATCAGAAGTTAATGTAGCAACAATGGGTAATAATGTGCTGTTCATGTCGGGAAAAACAAACGATTTCGAGAAAGTTAAAGGCAATCTGCTTCAGTTTGAAACAAAAGTGCAAATACTGAATACGGGAGGGAAGATATCTGCTTCAGATACTGCTTTAAGTATAACCAGGGCTGATGCCGCCACAATTTATATTTCAATGGCAACTAATTTCGTAAACTATAACGATATAAGTGCAAATGCCTCTGAACGTGTTAATAACTACCTCGATAAAGCATTGCAGAGAAATTATAACCAGATATTAAAAGACCATATCGCTGATTACCAGAAATATTTCAACAGGGTCAGTCTTGACCTGGGCATTACTGATTCGGTTAAAAACCCTACTGATGTTCGTCTCGGTCAGTTTGCCAAGGGAAATGATCCCCAGCTTGTTACTCTTTATTTTCAGTTTGGACGCTATCTCCTGATCTCTTCATCTCGCCCGGGTAGTCAGCCTGCTAACCTACAGGGTATCTGGAATGATCAGCTTAATCCTTCATGGGACAGTAAGTACACGATAAACATAAACACAGAAATGAATTACTGGCCATCAGAGATCACCAACATAACAGAAATGAACGAGCCCCTGATTCAAATGGTACGCGATCTGTCACAAACCGGAAGGCAAACGGCAATGGATATGTACGGAGCCAGGGGATGGGTAGCACATCACAACACCGATATCTGGCGCTTTACTGGTCCCATCGACGGGGCCAGCTGGGGACAGTGGCCTATGGGAGGCGCCTGGCTTTCTCAGCATCTTTTTGATAAGTATGATTATAATGGTGATAAAGATTTCCTGAAGTCATTTTTCCCGGTCGTTAAGGAAGCTTCCTTATTTTTCCTCGATTTCCTGGTGGAGGAGCCCGAGCATAAATGGTTAGTGGTCTGTCCTTCACTTTCTCCTGAAAATGCCCCTTCCGCCCATCCCAGGGAAGCTATCTCTGCCGGAACAACAATGGATAATCAGCTTATTTTCGATCTCTTTACACGAACTATAAAAGCAGCCCGGGTTCTTGGCACCGATGCTGAACTGGCTGATAAGCTTGAAGAAACCGTGAAACGTCTTCCTCCAATGCAGATAGGCAGCTGGGGACAGTTGCAGGAATGGATGTACGACTGGGATAACCCGAAAGACAACCACCGGCATGTTTCACACTTATATGGTCTTTATCCTTCGAACCAGATCTCGCCATACAGGACTCCTGAACTTTTTTCTGCAGCCAGAACCTCACTAGTGGCCCGGGGTGACGAATCAACCGGCTGGTCAATGGGCTGGAAAGTAAATCTTTGGGCACGACTCCTGGATGGCAATCATGCTTATAAACTTATTAATGACCAGCTGACCCCTTCAATCCAGCCCGACAGCAGGAGACAGAGGGGCGGGACCTATCCCAATCTCTTTGATGCTCATCCCCCATTCCAGATCGATGGTAATTTCGGATGTACATCAGGTATCGCAGAAATGCTTTTACAAAGCCAGGATGGAGCTATCCACCTGTTACCGGCCCTACCTGATGCATGGAGAAAAGGCAGTGTGAAAGGCATAAAAGCAAGAGGCGGGTTTGAAGTTGATATTCAATGGGAAAACGGCCAGGTTGTAACGGCCAGGATTAAATCTGAGCTGGGAGGCAATTGCCGCCTTCGTTCCTATGTCCCGCTTAAAGGAAAAGGATTAAAAGAAGCAAAAGAACAAAATCCTAATCCTTACTTCAAAACACCCGATGTGAGTAAACCACTGGTCCATACAGATATGACTTCAATAGAGCTGGCACCGAAAAAGGTATACGAATATGATCTGTCAACCCGTAAAGGGGATGTTATAGAAATAAGTAAACTATAGATCTCCTGCTACCGCCTTTTCTAACTAACAAAATTAGAATCATATGTTCAGCCAAGCTAAATTTAAGATCCTGCTTATTTTCTTTGCCCTGGTTCCTTCTATTTCCTATGGCCAGGTAAAATTACCGAAGCTTATAAGCGATGGGATGGTTTTGCAAAGAAATATATACCTGAATATTTGGGGATGGGCATCTCCCGGTGAAAAAATTTCAATCAACTTTGCCGGGTCATCTTATGAAACCTCCACTAATGCCGATGGGAAATGGGAGATTACCCTTCCCCCAATGAAAGAAGGTGGCCCCTATGAGATGAATATTAATGCCAGCAATTCAATTACTGTAAAGGATATCCTGATAGGAGATGTATGGATATGTTCCGGACAATCTAACATGGGATCGTTAAGAGGTTTTTCAGGCAATTACCAGGATGAAATTGCACAATCTGAGAATAGATATATAAGACACTTCTCAGTACCAATGGGTTTCAGTCTCGATGAAAGGGTGACGGATCTCAGATCAGGAAGATGGGTAAGCGCCAATCCGAAAGATGTTATAAGCTTTGCTGCCGTAGGCTACTTCTTTGGTAAGGAATTATATGATACCTACAAGGTGCCGATAGGATTGATAAACTCCTCCGTTGGAGGTTCGTCAGCCGAGGCCTGGATAAGCCAGGAAGCTATAAAATCATCGTATCCAAGATATTTCGATGATGTGGAGAAATTCAGGATTCCTGGTTATCTCGATAAGGTAAATAAGCAGGATAATATAAGAATAACTGAATGGAATAGTAAATTAAGACTGGATGACGAAGGTTATAAAAATCCTGTTCAAAACTGGTTTGATCCTGATTTGAACACATCTGAGTGGGAAACTACGCCTGTGCCCGGTCACTGGCAAGATACCAGGATTGGAAATATTCATGGCGTTGTATGGTACAGGCATGAGTTTGATATACCTTCCTCTATGACAGGCAAACAGGCTATTCTTCAGCTCGGAAGAATTGTTGATGCTGATTCTGTTTATATTAACGGGAAATTTGTCGGATCTGTCGGATCTCAATGGTCTCAGAGAAATTACAGAATTCCTGAAAATCTGCTTAAAACAGGTTCAAACACCATTGTTGTGCGAATAATCAATTTTATTGGCCATGGTGGTTTCGTACCTGGAAAACCATATAAAATAGTGTCTGGCAATGATACTTTAAACCTTGAGGGAGAATGGAAATACCGTGTCGGTGCAGTTGAGGAGCCTCTTGAAGACAGGCTTGCTACCTACAAAATACCGACAGGTCTTTTTACGAGTATGATAGCTCCGCTGTTAAATTACAGGATAAAAGGTGTTATATGGTACCAGGGTGAATCGAATACATCCAGGGCAGGCGAGCATTATGAACTTTTTAAACTCTTGATCAGGGACTGGAGGGCTAACTGGAATATCGGGGATTTTCCTTTTTTGTTTGTCCAGTTGCCCAATTACAGGGAGTTGAATATTGAAACCACCTTATATGACTGGGCTCTGTTCCGTGAAAGCCAGTTAAAAGCCCTTTCAATACCAAATACCGGTATGGCTGTTACAATAGATATAGGTGAAGCCAGTGATATCCATCCCAGGAATAAAAAAGATGTCGGAGTTCGGCTGGCTCTTGCAGCAAAAAAAGTTGCATACGGTGACAAAACTGTTGTTTATTCCGGCCCGATATACAGTTCATTGGCAACAAGAGGAAATAAGATAACGCTGTCTTTCACAAACACCGGAAGCGGATTAGTTGCAAGGAACGGAAAAGACCTGGGAGGATTCGAAATTTGCGATCTTAACAGTAATTATATTCCGGCCAAAGCAATAATTGAAAACGGGAAAATAATAGTCTGGAGCGAGAAAATTACTAATCCCGTTGCTGTGAGATATGCCTGGGCAAATAATCCGGAGGACGCAAACCTTTATAATAAGGAAGGATTACCGGCCTCCCCTTTCAGAACGAGCGACCTTTACTAACTTAAGTCTGTTTAAAGGATATTTCTCTTTAACACATATTTAAATCACGGAGGGCGCAAGATTTATACACATAGTACGCAGAGTAAAGAGTAAAATATTTTTAGTCATTTCTGCTTGCTCTGTGTACTTTCTTTGCGCATTCTGCGGTTAAAAGCTTTCTTTTAATATTCTATTTTTCTATAATCCTGGGGCCTTTAGTTATTCCGGATTCATTAAAGGAATCGATGCTGTAATAATAAGTTACATCCTTATTCAGGCCTGGCAATAACAGCGAGCTGGCATTATAAACCATTACTGATGTATAAAGCTTATCCTTCGCCGTTCCATAGTTTATAATGTACCCTGTTGCATTCTCATCCTTAACCCAGGTCAATGTGGCCTTTCGTGTATCGGTTTCATCACGGTCAACTGTGAAATCATTAACAGCAGGGGGAGTCCTGCCTTCTCTCAAACCAAATATTCTCAGATCATAAATTGAAAATTTTCCGTCAGGAATCCTGACATTTTCAATTTTAATGAATTTTGTTTTTACCGGTTTATCAAGTTCGATGTAATCATGACATGCATCCCGGGTATTATTGCTGTTATCAACCAGGACATCCCATGTGTTCCCATCATTTGATGCAAGGATGCGATACTGATAGTATATATCTTTGCTGTCAGGCTTAAGTGTTGACTCATTATCTGCAAAATTAACCTGTATTGCATTTACGGTCGAGTTGTCATCCAACTCAACGCTCAGCCACTCACCTGCATCTCCTGTTCTGGCCGACCACCATGTTCTTATGTCCTCATCAAAGGCATTCGAAGCAGGAAATTTATCCATTGCTGATGATGCTTCTGATTTCTTGTTATACGATAAAAGCATCCATCCTCTGAACAGATCTTCCTTTTCAAAATCAACTTTATGATCAGGTACTATTGTAGGGTAATCTCCAAATGCAGTAAAGGTCCTTATAACGCCATCACTGTCAAAAGCAACAGGAAATATTCCAAGCCTGCGTTCAAACATGTGGCGGATTGATATCGACATGGATGAAACATGCCAGTAATTTCCATACTGGTCCTGGTATGTTGAACTGTGGCCGGCACCCCCGATAAAGCCGCCGGGTTTATATGAAAAAGGACTGTAAGTCTCATACGTGTAAGGTCCCAGGGGTGAATCGGCAGTATAAATACCATCGGCATAGGTTTTGAACTCAGTTCCGGGGGCTGAGTACTGGAGATAATACCGGTTATCATGTTTTGTCATCCAGGCTCCTTCATTCCATCCATTCCTGTCTAATTCATGCTGCTCCCCGGGAATTTCCCATCCATATTTATCCGGGTTATGTCTTATTAAGACTTTCGGTTCAGTCACTGCATGCATTTTCGAATTTAGCTTTACTCCATATATCGGTTCGACATTGGAGCATCCCCAGTATAAATATCTCTGCCCGTCGTCATCGCGAAAAAAATGGGGGTCCCATACCGCGAAAGGCAGCGTGTCAGGAAACTGCTTCCAGTTATCCTGAAACGGATCGGTGGTATAGTAAAAAGGCTTCCTTGTACCGGCTGAAGCAATATAGAACACTGTATCACCTATCGCGATCGCATCTGGTGCATAATCTTCTATCGGTAATGTCGTGATCGGAAGATATTTCCAGTTTAGCATATCATCCGAATACCAGTATCCGCCGCTATGAGACACAAACAGGATAAATTTATCCTTATATCTTATCATAGTGGGATCGGCAGCTTCCCTGTATGAAACACTTTGAGTAAACTGGAAACGGTAGTTGAGATTGATAGGGTTGCAATAGGTTTTTTCGCTTTCCTGAACTCCTTTTGAGCAGGAAACCAGTAACAGGAGGTAAAATACAAATGTTTTTTTCATTTTAATTGTCGTATAATCAGGTTAGTAAGATGCCATTCAGGTTAGGTTACCCTATTTTCTTTCCAGCCATTGGCCCGGGCTTAAGACTGAAGATTTCATCAATATGAACCAGGATCACTGCTTTGGGCTTAGTCATACCGGCTTTCAGGGAGAGTTCGGCAGATTTTTCAAAAACCGGTCCTTCAGTAAATATTTCCGGAGTTCCGAGAAATTTGTACCCGTTAAGGATCTCCCTGTTTACTACAGCAACAGAAACTTTTGATCCATCAAGTATATTTTTAAGGGTCGTACCGCCAGTTCCCTCAGAAAAGATAAGTGTCTCATCGTCAAAAACCCGTGTGGAACGTTTGGGTGCGTTATTCGGTATTCCTTCCTTACTGACCGTGGCATGAAAACACTGCTGTGCCATTATCATGTCTTTCATTTCCTGGGATAATTTTGCCATGATTTTCTTATAATGATTTGTTCAAATTTACGAACTTATCCGGTTCAACTATGCCTGTCATGCTAAAGCTAATGAAAATAATATTTCTTTTCCCGATTACTAAAGAAGTCAATGTAGCAGAACGGGCATCATTGCATCGGGACCTCCATAAGAAGAAACTCCGATGAAGATTCTGCCTTTATCGTGACTTCATCAACATTCCAGATTCCCAGACCATCGCGGGGCGACAGGGTATGATTTTGTAATCTCAATTCTCCGTTTATGACGAATACATATAGCCCGGTTTTTTCACCTTTGAACTTATATGTTTTCGTAATTCCTTCTTCAAATTCCCCGAGGCTGAACCACGCTCTCTGGCAGATCCACATGCCTTCATCAGCCGGACCGGGACAAACAATCTGCTGTAATTTATTATGCCGGTCTGCAGTGTCTAGCATAATTTGGTCATAACGGGGCTCAACATTAAGCCTGGACGGAAAGACCCATATCTGCAATAATTTCACCGGTATATCGGTGTTCTTATTATATTCGCTGTGATATATCCCTGTTCCTGCACTCATTACCTGTATCTCGCCTTCGCGGATTACGGAAGTATTTCCCATACTGTCCCTGTGCTCAAGTGCTCCTTCCAGGGGGATGGTGATTATTTCCATATTATCGTGAGCGTGCGTATCGAATCCTCCGCCCCCTGCTATTGTATCATCATTAAGGACCCTTAATGTTCCGAAATTCATTCTTTCGGGATTATAGTAATTTGAAAAGCTGAATGTATACCTGGTCTTTAACCAGCCATAATCCCCTCTTCCCCGTGTGTCAGCTTTATGCAGAATAAAATTTGCCATTTTGAAATTATTTAAACAATTACCTGTAAAACAATTTTAAAAGGCATCTTGTTCTTTTCTGAAGATATTAAAAACCATTCAATTTCATCCACTTCAGGCACAGATCAGGCCACGAAGACTCGGTAGCTCCCTCCGGGGCCATGCCATATCCGTGACCACCCTTCTGGAAAATATGCATCTCCGCAACAACCCTGTCCCCAAGCAATCCTTTATAATATTCTATGCTGTTCATAACAGGCACAGTCCTGTCATCGGTAGAATGCACCAGGAAAGTGGGTGGTGTCTCCGATGTTATCTGCAGTTCGTTTGAGAAATGACGCGTAAGCACTGAAGAAGGATTCCTTCCTATTAAATTATTCCTGGATCCCATATGAGTAAATGTTGTATCCATAGTTATAACAGGGTAAATCAACAGGGAAAAATCCGGCCTTGCACTGGTATTATCTTTAACGGCATATACCTTTTCAGCATAATGTGTTGATAAGGTTGATGCAAGGTGCCCTCCCGCAGAAAAACCCATTACTCCTACTTTGCCAGGATTGATGTGCCATTTTTCAGCATTTCTCCTGATGATACGCATAGCTTCCTGTACATCCTGCAGGGGACCGACTGACTTATTCTCCATTATCCTGTCGGAAGGCATCCTGTATTTAAGAACTATCCCTGCAATACCATGCTCATTAAGCCAGCTCCCGATGGCATTACCTTCGTGATCGAACGCCAGCATGGCATATCCTCCGCCTGGGCAGATCAGAACAGCAGTACCGTTTGCTTTATCAGCCGGAGGCAGATAAACTGTAAGGTCAGGGTCAGTAACCCTCTCACACCTCGTACGTTTTCCATCAACCGTGGTAATATTTTCAACATATGAAGCATCTTTTTTAGATCCCGGAATACCATCCGGCCATAATTTTATAACAGAAGGCTGGCTTTTTACAGTCCCGGTAATCGATAAAAAAATTAGTATTCCAAAAATAGTTATCCTGATTTTCATATCATTATTTAATTAAAGTTATTGTATCCCAAGGTACCAGGGGCGACCTGTAAAAATTAATCTGCATTGCCTCGAACCGAGGGCCCTGTTTACCAAGCCGTACCTTATATTCATTCCAGTTTCTTAAGGTTGAAGATGTCCAGCCTATTTCGGCATATCCAGGTAACCTTGGAAAAACCATATATTCAACCTCATTTATATTTGTAACTGTCTCCGACCACAGAGGTGCTTCAACTCCTATAATATTATCCCTGGTCAGCCCCTGGATAAGAGTTCCGGGATCCCAGTTATACCCTGTATTGATGTCAATCAATCCTGCCCACTGTAATCCAAGACTGGTCAGGCTGTCATATTTCATGTCAAGATATGCCCTGCTGGCAGATGACATAAGGATCTTGGCGCCCTGCGAAACAGCATTTAGGGCATTATTTGCATTTGACCAGTGCTGGGCAATAGTGTTTGGTTTCAGAGTTGAAAGAGCAATATCGTCCCATCCTATAACCCGTTTCCCATGCTCTGCAACAATATCCTGTGCCCTGTTAATAAACTCGATATAGTCTTCTTTTTTTGTTGAGTGAGATTCGTCTCCGCCAATATGAATATAAGGGCCGGGCGTCATTTCTGCCAGTTCCCTTACTACATCATCAATAAACTTGTATGTTATCTCTTTTTCTGTGCATAAAGAGCTGAATCCCACTCGTGTGCCAGTGTACAAATCTGTAGCCTCACCATTGCAGTTCAGTTCTGCATACGAAGCGAGAGCTGCATTGGTATGACCTGGCATATCAATTTCCGGGACAATGGTAATGTATCTCTCCCCGGCATAATTCACCAGGTCTTTATACTGCTCCTGGGTATAGAAGCCTCCTTCTCCCCCTCCTACTTCAGTACTGCCACCGTGTAAAGCAAGATCAGGCCACGATTTGATCTCGATCCTCCAACCCTGGTCGTCGGAAAGATGCAGGTGCAGAATATTCATCTTATAATATACCAGGAATTCCATGAATTTCTTCACGTTTTCAACGCTGAAAAAATGACGGGAAACATCCAGCATAGCTCCCCTGTATGAAAATTCAGGGTAATCCGTTATGCTCCCGGTGGGTATAATCCATGGACCTTCCTGCCTGGTCTTCATCTCAATTTGTGGTGGTAAAAGTTGCCTGATAGTCTGAACTCCCCTGAAAATTCCTTCAGGAAAAGCAGCTTTAAGTGTAATAATGCGCTTGTCAATACCAAGAATATATCCCTCGCTTCCACAACCGGTCAGGGAGGTATCAATAATAAATTCTATAGACCCTGATTGTACCCGGCCCTGGGTTTTTCTTACATCGATCCCGTAACCGGTTGAAACTTTCAGAATATCTGAAAGATATTTACCTATTTGAATCACTTCTTCATTACCATTGCGGACAATTATATCAGAGCCTGTTCTGAGTTTAAAATATCCACCTGTGCCTGTTACAGAAGCAGGCCTGGGAATAATGCTCTCTCCCGTAAGATCGGAAGGATCTGCCGGCTTACAGGAATGAATGATGACAAACATTACGAATAAGGTTGTCATCATTCTGAAAAAATAAATCATACTAATTACCATTGCAAATGAATTTTAGATGAAATTAATGTAATTATGTGGAAAGTTTCTTCTTTTCTAACAATCTTATCCCGACATAAATAAGACTGAGTATTGCAATAAAACTAACCATCCCAATTATCTCATTCTTTGACAAATTTGAAAGGAACCAGAGGATAATCAAAACAGAAATGACCGGCACCAGGTATCCTCCGGGTGTTCTGAAAGATCCTGTAGTCTTTTCTTTCCTGATCCTGGATTTTATAAGTGCCAGGGCTACACCAAGATAAATCAAAAGTATTGAGGCGCTTGATAAAATGGCAAGCTGCTTGAATTCACCCACTAATGCAAAGAAACAGCCCAGCGAAGTAAAGATGATAATTGATATATATGGCGTTGCAAACTTCCTGTGAACTGCTGCCAGGTGTTTTATTGGGATCACATTATCTCTTGCTGCACTGAAGAGTACTCTTGGCATATTAAGGGCATCGCCGCTGAGATAACCGAACATTGATATAGCAGCCCCGATTATCATCAGGGTCATTCCGGCAGGTCCCATGATTCTTTTCGCTACTTCAGCAAGTGGTGCATCTTTGAAATCAGCCAGAGAATCACCCAGAACACCCTGCGAAATTAATTGTATAAGCATGTATAATGTCAGAATTACCAGAAAGCTTATGAATATGGCCCTCGGTGTTGTCTTATGAGGATTTTTTATTTCACCACTTATGCTCAGGCTGTTTTCTGCGCCCTGGAATGCAAAAAAAAGTATTACAGATACACTTCCAATATCGCTGACTGCAGGCATTTCACTGATTGCCAGGTTAGAAAAAGATATTTTTGAAAAACCGGCTATAACAAGTATCAGAATAGGAGTGAGTTTTGCAATTGTATTAATCTTGACAAGAGTTATTCCGCTTTTTACCCCAATTATGTTCACGACAGCAAATCCGGTAAATAGGAATAGAAAAACGAAGGATCTGACAATCCTGTTTTCAAAAACCGGCATAAGGTAGGCAAGAGTATCGGCCAGGGCGTTTGAGATAGCCGCGCAAGCCATCACCGTCGCCCCGAAAATGAAAAGATTTGATGTAAGAAACCCAAAATATCTGCCGAATGAAGATTCTATGTACTTGTATGCCCCTCCTGTATGAGTCACTTTTGCCCCCACCTCTCCAAAGCAAAGCATTATTGCTGTAATGAGTATTCCGCAGAAAAGATATGCAATAATACTTCCTGCACCCAGGCTCTCGGCAACAATCGCAGGCAGTACAAAGATTCCGGCCCCGATTACACTGTTGAGTATATTTGAGCTCTGCCCCCATACCCCTATTTCACGCTTAAGTCCTTCACTGGTCTCTTTCAAAGGTTATAATCTTTGCAACATTTCACAGGTTAAATAAACCTAAAAATATTATAAAACCAATGCTTTGTCCATGACTTAGGTTATGTTCTTTTTAATACATTGCATTATTATATACCTGATCTTTCACCTCACCCCCTGCCCCCCTTGCTGACGAAGGCAGGCAGACCATTCTCCTGTTTGAGAGGGGCTTATTATCATATATACAGTTATTTATATCCCTCCTCCTCAAGGAGAAGGGACCAAGAGAAGAGGTGATTGAACAACCCAAAGAACCTTTACCGATTTATCGGAAGACCGGGTTATGAGGCAAACGGACAAAAATAAGGAAGCCGGAAGTTATATCAACCTCATAATATGCACTAAACAACTTTTCTATTTCCGTTATTATCATTTGCTTATATTTATCAAAAAAAAGACATGAGAATATTAAGAGTACTGGCAGTTCTGGTGTTAACATGCTTATTTCCGGGCTGTTCAGATAATACTGTAAACACCGGTACAGAAGGGATTTCATGGGAAGAGTCTTTACATGTTGAGAACATATTTCCTTTACAGGCGGAGCATTGTCATGCATCAACTATTGTTGAACTTCCAAACAATGATCTCCTTGTTGCCTGGTTCCAGGGAAGTGGGGAGAGAACAGCAGATGATGTATCAATAAAAGGTGCACGTTATAATCATAAAACAGGTTCCTGGACAGAACCTTTCAACATGGCCAATGTTCCCAACTTCCCCGATATCAATCCGGTTCTCTTTATCGACGGTGAGGGAATCCTATGGATGGTCTGGTATACTGTTATGGCTTACCAGTGGGAATCATCACTCCTGAAGTTTCGTTACAGCCGCAACTACCAGCAAAAAGATGGACCACCTGAGTGGGACTGGCAGGATATGCTTTATGTCAAACCTGACGGCAGTGTGCCAAACGGAATTGGCCAGAATGATGCTTTTGTAAAATTACTGGAAAGAAAATACGGGGAATATTATGATTACCTGACTGCTTCCGGGCAGATAAAAGATTCAGGTAATATCTGGCTTACAAGAAAACTTTGGGAGAATTCCATCGAAAGTTATATGAATATTGCTAAAGGGACAAACCTTATGCGGAACGGTATCGATTATAATGAAAGAGGACGGCAATTCAGAACCCGTCTTGGATACCCATTGATGAGGAGAATTGGCTGGCAGACCAGGAATAAGCCTCTTATCTCCGGAAACAGGATCATGCTGCCACTATATTCGGATGGTTTTGATTTTTCGTTGGTGGCAATAACAGAAAACAGGGGTAAGAACTGGACTTTCAGTGAACCTATCGTCGGAGCCGGAAATGTACAGCCTTCATTTGCTCTATGCCAGGATGGTTCTATTGTGGCGTATATGAGAGATAACGGTCCGCCTCCGAACAGGCTTATGAAAAGTGTATCAACTGATTCATGCCTCACGTGGAGCACTGTTGAAGATACTGAAATACCCAATCCGGGAAGTGCCGCCGACATTGTGAGGCTGAAAAACGGGAACTGGATCCTTGCCTCAAACGACCTGGATGAAGGACGCCAGAGGCTCTCCGTATGGCTTTCAAAGGATGAAGGCAAGACGTGGCCATATAAAAAAGCAATTGTAAGCGGTCCTGAAGAAGGGCTAGTAAGAGCCCATTATCCGGCAATTATTCAGGGATCAGATGGCACGATCCATATTACATACACCTTTCAGTTGCCGGACGAATCAGGCAAAGGATCCGTTAAGAACATTGCACATGCAACCTTCTCCGAGAAATGGTTGATGCAATGATAAAGAAAATCAGCCTGAAATTTAGAAGGGGTGTTCAAAAGAACACCCCTTCTAAATTACCTGCATGTTACTCAATTACTTTGTTGCAAGGAAACTTTCCTGGTTATTCAGCAACATCGGAAAATAAGCAGCAATAAGACTCGTGTTATCGCGCTCCAGATTCTTTCCTGATGTAATAACCTTCTGATGAAAATACTGGTCACGGTTTAATGCTGAATCTGAAGTGGAATACCCGTCTTCCTCAAGCTCATCACCCAGCTTTTCTACTCCGAAGTACTTACTTGTACTTACATATTTAACAGAAAGAGCATCGGAAAGAACATAATATATTTTCTTCCCTTTTTCTAACGTAACGGCAACCTTAACTTCGAAATTAGAGTTCTCATAGGTGATAACGTAAGGCTTGTGCTGTAATCCGTTCAGAAACATAAATCCGTCATCAACTTCGATTTTGTAGTTACCGAAGGAGGTGTTGGTTTTTCCCTGGCTGACCAATTTCCTGGCAAACGAGCCAAAACATACTGCTGTAATTAAAACAAATGTTAAAATAATTCTTTTCATGGCTTCAATTTTAAGTTATACAAAAAATTTATTGTGTTTTACTGTCTTGTTTCTTTCACTTAATAGACGAATAATTTTTTCAAGTGTTACAATTTTCAATGTAAATACAGTGTTAGTCCCCTTTGTCTCTATGTAAATACTTAATATTATTAACTTTATAATTTTAATTATATTTTGATTTTTTTTCTCCATCATTATTTTACACCTTAAACAGATTCTTTTTCCTGTTTTATGGTGAGAGATCACGAGAATTGGTTAGTTCATAAAAACAAAATTGAACTGCACCTGTAAATAATTGTTATCTGTCTAAACAGAATGTAATTGAAAATGAAAAATGCGTCTGCTGCATTGGGGGACGAGATTTTAAACGCTGATCCTTTCACACAGTTTGATATATGGTACCGTTACAGGCTATCCCTGAACCTATCAGTACCTAACAGCATGAGCCTTGGAACTTTATCAGGAAAAAGCGGCGTTTCCGTTAGAACAGTTCTATTGAAAAGCTATGATAATGAGGGTTTTGTGTTTTTTACCAATTACCTGAGCCGAAAAGGGAACCAACTTGAAACCAATAAAAATGCAGCTCTTCTTTTTTACTGGCCAGAATCGGAACAACAAATAAGGGTCGAAGGCTCTGTGACAAAAATCAAAGAAGAATGGTCAGACAAATATTTCATGTCGCGGCCGCTAGAAAGCCGCATTGCAGCATGGGCCAGTGAGCAAAGCAGTATAATAGCCGACAGAAAATACCTTGAAGGCCAGTTTGATCACTATAAAACCATTTTTAAAAATAAAACCGTTGAAAGACCTCCGCACTGGGGTGGCTACCTCCTGATTCCTTACTGGTTCGAGTTCTGGACTGAGGGCAAACACCGTTTACATAACAGGATTTCCTACTCACTTACGAAGGAAGGCTGGAAAATGAACCGCCTGGCTCCATGAATGCGGTCAGACAAGATCACATGCATCTGGTGGCATCCAATGGGCGTCTTTTCCCTCCCATTTTACATTGCATCCGATTGGATTGGTAACTGCAACAGTTACTTCATCACCTGAAGTCAACTCCCCAAGTGCCCTGTCGAGATCATTGACGGTCATTCTTGAAGTATCACGAGGATTATCAACTCCACGGCCGGTATAAACAAGTATCCGTTTTTCATCAAAGACATAAAAATGCGGTGTCCTTAAAGCACCATATTTTATAGCTACACTTTGATCCTTGTCGTACAGGTAGAGCCATGGAAACCTGTGTTTTTCCATCCTGGATACCATATTGGGAAAACTGTCTTCCGGATATGTATTTTCGCTGTTTGAATTTATACCCACGAATTTTACTCCCAGGGGTGCATACTTCTCTGCAGTTGCCCTTGTAATTTCATCCGATCCTATAACATATGGACAATGATTACACGTAAAAAATACTACCAGGTATTTATAAGCCTTGAAATTATCAATACTGTATGTATTTCCATCTGTTGCCGGAAGCCTGAAATCCGGGGCCTGTTCCCCGGGCTGAAGTGTAAATGACATATCTTATAATTTTGATTTCTATATCAAGTTAACAATTTATCATGACATATGTTGAGAAAATTATCTGTCCAGTCCTACAGGCTTATCCACATTCAGTTTTAAAACAGTCCTTAAGTACCTTATGCCAGACAGGAAAAGGCCAAGGCCAATACCATTATAAAGTATCGAAAGATAGTTTTTGGGGATTGAGGAATGTCTCAGAATAATACCCATGAAGATCATGATAGCAAGTGTTATGTAACTTTTCCACGTTATAAAAGAAAATACACATTTCTTCCCGGAAATAGGAATCAGCCTGCTTAGATTCTTTTTTGCCAGCCTCAGAAAGCCAAAATAATGGACCGGCATTGCAATAAGAAAACCAGTAATATAATAAATGTATTTTCCTCTACCAGAATAATGATTCACCCAGGTCTCGGCAAGAATCATAAGCATAACGCCAACACCGCACCACATCAACCCGGAAATAAGTATCAGGATTTTTCTGTCGACCCGGGGGTTGATCCTTTCAATCAGTATTGCTACCCTGTTATTCAATACTTGCAAGCCTGAAAGGCATTATTTTAATTTCCTTCCAGACACCGCCTGTAATATAAGGCTCATCCTTCAACATTTCATTCAGTGCTGCCCTGTCAGGAAAATCATAAAGTACCATGGATCCTACCATCTTACCATCATCATCTAGAATAGCTCCTCCAAACAAGAATGCGTTATTCTTTTTAAGGGTTGCTATACCTTCCAGGTGTTCAGGCCGTGCGTTTAGTCTTCGCGTGAGTGCATCCGGATCTTTTCCATCGTGAGCTACTAGCAAAAATTGCATAATATTTGTTTTTTCTGTTTAGCTATTCGTTTCACCTTCAAATTTATGTTAATTGTAAATATTCTCATAGAATAACCTGATGTGTTTTTGCACTTCATACTTATCTTTGCATAAACTGTGGATAGATTCTGTATATAACTGTATTCTTTAACCAGAAACCCATGAAAAAATATAAAACAGGGATTGTCTTGAGTGGTGGTGGTGCCAGGGGTTTCGCACACCTTGGCGTAATAGAGGCACTGAATGAAGTGGGAATCTATCCCGATGTTATTTCCGGCACAAGTGCCGGGGCAATAGCCGGATCCCTGTATGCAGATGGTCATTCTCCCCGTGAAATAATGGAAATGCTGCACTCCACCAAGAGACTTGATTATTTATGGCCAACCGTTCCCAGGGATGGTTTTATGCAGATATCGGGAATAGAAAAGATCCTGAAAAAGAATCTCAGGGCAAAAACATTCGAAGAGCTTAAAATACCTCTTTTTGTATCTGTCACGGATCTTAACAACGGAAAGCCGGTATATTTTTCAAAAGGAGAGCTTGTAAATCCAGTTATTGCCTCGGCTAGTATACCTGTTCTTTTCAAACCTGTTATCATAAATAAGATTCAATATGTTGACGGAGGCGTGCTTGATAATCTTCCAATTCGGCCTATTGAACATCAATGCAGATTTTATATAGGATCCTTTGTTAACCCCACGGGGTATGAAAAACATTTCTCCAATCTTATTCAGATTGCAGAAAGAACATTCATGCTTAACATGTCAAAGGAAGTCATGGAAAAATCCAGAAAGTTTGATTTATTCATTTCACCTTCCGAACTAATGAATTATAATATCCTCGATTCTGAAAAATCAGATGAGGTATTCAAAATTGGGTATAATACCACAAAAGAAATACTAAATGAAATGGATCTGACAGGCTTTCTGCAAGGAAATAAAAGCTCCTGAAAGAATCATTTTACCGCAATCACTTTTGCTCTTAATGACTGCATACCCTCCGACACATTAAAAATAGCTTGTTCCATCCCAGCAATGTGTGCACAATTTTGATTTTGGTAATCCTATAGCTTCAACAAGATCGTCCAGCCTCTGGTAAACGAGAGAATCCAGGTTTAGATTTGATGCAATCTGCGTCACCATCTTATTATATTTCACTGAATCCGGGTCTGCATATTCTCTAAGATCTGCATCATCTCCATCTATCTGGCTGATGGATTTCCTCCCCGCAAGTTCAAGAGATGACCTTGACTGTGAAAAATTAAGAAAATCACAGGGAAACAGTAACGGGGGACATGCTATTCTCATATGCACTTCAGCAGCCCCGGCTTTTCTCAGATCCATAGTATTATCTTTGAGCTGAGTTCCTCTCACAATACTATCATCCAGAAACACCATTTTTTTCCCTTCAATTATAGCTTTATTTGGAATAAGCTTCATTTTTGCAACCAGGTCCCTTAGTTCCTGGCTTTGTGGCATAAAACTCCTGGGCCAGGTAGGAGTATATTTTGAATATGCCCTTTCATAAGGAATACCCTTTTCATTACTGTAGCCCACACCATGGGCTATCCCTGAATCAGGCACACCGCAGGCAAAATCAGCTTTTACATCGTCGCGCCTGGCCAGGGCCGCACCACACCTGTTTCTACATTTTTCCACATTTATTCCCTCATAAAATGAAGGAGGATAACCGTAATAAACCCATAAGAATGCACATATCTGCATTTTGTCCTCAGGTTTTTTCAACTGTTCAATTCCATCTGTCGTAAGCCTTATAATCTCGGCAGGACCAAGAGAATATTCAAGTTCAAATCCCGTATTTGCAAAAGAACATGATTCTGTAGCAACTGCGAATGCCCCCTCTTTGGCACCTATAATTACAGGCGTTCGCCCCAATTTATCTCTTGCTGCAATAATCTCATTCTCAGTTAGTATCAACAAGGAACAGGAGCCTTTTATCCTTTCAAAAACATTTTCAATTCCATCTATATAGCTCTCCTTTTCACATACCAGATTAGCTACTACTTCCGTAGGATTAATGTTGCTTTCAAAATTTTCAGTGAAATGGATCTTCCTGGCAAGAAAGTAATCTTCCAGTTCCCCAATGTTTACAAGCCTGCTTACTGTAGCTATTGCAAACCGTCCCAGGTGTGAATTAAATAGTATTGGCTGGGGATCCGTATCACTTATTACCCCGATACCTGAATTTCCGTCAAATTCATTGAGTTCACTTTCAAACTTACTTCTGAAATAATCGTTCTCTATACTATGTATCGATCTTCTGAAACCATTCTCCGGAACAATAAATACCATCCCGGCACGTTTTGTTCCAAGATGTGAATGATAGTCAGTTCCGTAAAAGATTTCATCAACACACCGTTTTTTCGAAACAGTACCAAAAAAACCACTCATTTAATTGAAATTTAATTATTTATGAAATATTACACTGCATGTAAATTTAATCAATGAAAACAATTATTTAAATAAATTTCAGGATATTGTTATTTTTGCCCACAATTTCAGAATTATACACACCAAATGACAGAACAAAACCCTAACCAGATGGATAAAAAAGCCCGGAAGAACACTCCTGTTCTGATGATATTCATTTCAGTAGTACTGTTCCTTGTCCTTGGAATTATTGTGATAAGCTATTTCAGCCAAAAAAAGAAGATGATAGAAATGGAGACCATGCTTACCCACGAAAAAGATTCCCTGACCAATGAATTGAGACTGCTTTTGCATGGTTATGATACCCTGAAAACCAATAACGATACATTGCAGGCCAAGCTTGATCATGAAAGAGAGAGAATCGTACAATTACTTGCCATAAATGCCAATAATGTTCAAACGATAAGGACATACCGCAAAGAGATAACCACAATGAGGGAAATTATGAAAAGTTACATTGTACAAATAGATTCCCTTAACACCCGGAATAAATTGCTCGTTGCAGAAAACCAGGATATTAAGCAGCAAATGTCCAGGGTACAGGAATCAAATGTGGAACTATCTAAGGTGAGGGAAGAATTATCTTCAAAGGTTGAGATTGCATCTGTTGTACAGGCTAAAGATATTGTGGCTGTTGCACTGAATAAGAACCGTAAAGAAACATCCAGGCTTGACCGGATAGACAAGCTCAGGATATGTTTCACACTCAGGGAAAATCCCATTGCATCTGCCGGGGAAAAAACTGTCTTTTTGCGGGTTTTACGGCCTGACTCTCTTGTGATTACCTCCAGTCCGGAAAATCTTTTCGATTACAGGGACAGTAAACTTATATATACTGCAAGCAGGGCTGTTGAATATATGAACCAGGATATCGAGATGTGCATTTTCGTTGATAATAACGGTGACTTTATTATCGGAACATACAAGGCAGATTTATTTCTTGAAGGAACTATGATAGGAAGCTGTACTTTTATGCTTACCCGTCGATAATTCAATTATTATCATCCATCATAAATTCTGAAATAATATTATCTGATATCATCTTTCCCTGGTTGGTAAGCTGCAGGTTATTCCCCTCCTGAATCATAAGTCCGTAATCCTTAAATCTTTGTGAGAGATTTACAATATAATCATATCCTTCTTTATCAAAGGTTCTTTCAATGTAATCAAGATTAATGCCCCACATAGTCCTGAGTGATGTCATTACATACTCATTGAATCTTGTTTTAATATTAAGCTCCTCCTTTTCAAAGAAGCTTCCTTCTTCCTTCACCTGGCTGATATAAATTTTTATATTCCGTACATTCCACTGTCGTGAATACTGGTTAAATGAATGCGCTGAAGGGCCAAGGCCGATGTAGCTTAACTGGCGCCAGTAATTTGCATTATGTTGCGAAAAATACTCTTTCTTTCCAAAATTTGATATCTCATAATGAATAAAGTCCATTTCCAATGCTTTTTCAACTAGCATATTAAACTGGTTAACACTTTCTTCTTCATCAATTTCCTCGAGGTTCCCTTCTTTTTTCCTTTTACCAAAAACAGTTCCGGGTTCAATTGTAAGATGATATGCTGAAAGATGTTTAATATCAAAACCGAAAGTAATATCAAGGTTTTTTTCCCAATCTGCAATGTTCATTCCCGGAATTCCATAAATCAGGTCCACTGAGATATTTGATATTCCTGTATTTAACAGCAACTCCAATGCTTTTTCTGCCTGCTTTGCATCATGTCTTCTGTTTAAAAATTTCAGATCCTCTTCACGCCACGACTGAATACCAAGGCTTATCCTGTTGAATCCTGCTTTTTTTATACCTTTTACATAATCTTCATTTACGTCGTCTGGATTAATTTCAATTGTTATTTCACATTTTTCATTTACCCTGAATAATCGGCGTATCCCATTCAATATTTTTTCAAGATTTCTGCAGGAAAGAACCGAAGGGGTACCTCCTCCGATATATATTGTTGAAATCTCTTCCTCACCAAGGTAATCTCTCCGCATTTCTGCTTCCTTCATTACTGTCGTAACATACTCATCTGAGCTGCCTGTGTAAAATTCCTTGTAGAAATCACAGTAGAAGCAGATTTTCTTGCAAAACGGTATATGTATGTAAATTCCTGCCATAACCAAACAACATTGTAAATTTATAAATAACCTTTCAGTTCAATTGCTATATTTGCGATGTTTGAAATCATGATAAGGAAAAACGTCATTTCAATAATCATTGCAATTATTATACTGGTGCTCAGCCTGTCTGATTCTGATAAATTTGAAAGCATCAGTATTTCTCTTTTTCCTCATGCCGATAAAATAGTACATCTTTTAATGTATGGAACCCTTATGTTTTCTCTCCTTATAGGAAACCGCAAATGGCTATCTCTCAATGTTGTTAAATATGCTATCCTTTCATCGGTCGCATTTTCCTACGGTATTATTATTGAGTTACTTCAGAAATATCTTACAAACGACAGGTCGGGTGAATTATTAGATGTATTATTCAACCTTGCTGGTATTATTGTGGCTGTTCTGATCTGGCTACTGATAATAATGACCAGAAAATCATCTCTCAGATAGCTATTTCATTATCCTTGTCAAGAGCCTTAACAAGGTTAGCAATATTATTACTGCTGAACAATTTAATAAGCTTAGTTCTTAATCCTGAGTATTGACCGTGTAGAGGACATGCCAGTTTATTTTCCTCCACACATTTACATGTTGAATTATGAAGCAGGCAGTTGTCAAAAAGATCCCTGCCGTCAATTGTGATAATAATATCCATTATTGATATATCAGCCGGATTTTTTAAAAGAGAGAAGCCCCCGTGTGGTCCTTTTGTGGAACTGAGTATCTTTTGCTTGGCAAGAAGCTGAAGTATCTTCGCAAGAAAAGGTGTTGGTAAATTCAGATCTTCAGATATTTGCTTAATACCTATTTTTTCCTTCTTCTTTGACCTGCTTGCTATATAAGTAACCGCCCTGATGCCATATTTACATGAACTGGATAACATTTCAATAATTTTTTAAGGGTATTTTTTCAATTCTCTTCTCATGCCGGCCGAATTCAAATTCAGTCTGAATAAAAGTCTTAACTATCAGAATTGCTTCTGGTTCAGTAATAAATCTTCCTGCCAGTGCGCATATATTTGCATCATTATGTGCCCTTGCCAGCCTTGCAATTTCTTCATTCCAGCAGAGAGCTCCGCGTATACCCTGATGCTTATTTATGGTCATATTTATACCATTACCAGTAGCACATATTGATATTCCAAGGTCAAAGTCACCCTTTGCAACCGCATCAGCCAGGGGATGTGCATAATCAGGATAATCCACACTTTCATCCGATGAACTGCCAAAATCCTTTATTTCATATTTTTCTTTCTTCAGATACTCTATTATCTTACCTTTAATATAATATCCTGCATGATCTGAAGCTATTGCAATTTTTTTTGATTTTGTGGTCATTATCCTTCTTAAATTATCCTTGTTTAATACTACAAATTAACAAATAATAATATAAAAAGAAAAAGATATATTTATATCCTATTATTTTCTGTAATGTAGAAATTAAGGCGGTGTTAAATATAATATTGTGTTGATAAGATGTAAATAAATATGATTTTTTCAAAAGAAAATTGCTTATAAACCTTTTTCCGAGTCATTAAATTTTGTCTTTTTCTTTCATGGATGTTTTTTTCAGAAATTAATCTTTCCTTATAAACCATCAATGAACATCAAATCTTTTACTTTTGTTACATATTTTATCATTGCAGCAATAATTAACAATTGTTAATTACTGTATTAAATGACTGATATTCAAAAATGGTATATTTTTTGAATTGTTAATAAGTTGTTTCGTTGATATTAATACTGAAATAAGCAAGTATACTCTAATTTAAATTTCAACACTATTAACAGGATATAATATTCTTCATAATATATATTAATTTATTTTTTAAATAATATTTGTTGTTAATAAGAAAAAAAGATCACGGGTGGAATGAGTAATAAGATTCAATATATTGATAAGATTGAAAAATTAAAAAAGGAAAAAAATGCAATAATTCTTGCTCATTTTTATCAAACTTCGGATATTCAGGATATCGCAGATTATGTTGGTGATAGTCTTGGACTGGCAAAGAAAGCTTCATCAAATAATGCAGATATTATTGTTTTCGCCGGCGTTGTCTTTATGGCTGAAACAGCTAAAATACTTGCTCCTGAAAAAAAAGTTCTTATACCTGACATGGCTGCAGGGTGCTCGTTAGCAGATTCATGTAGACCTGAGGATTTCAGGGATTTTATAAATGCAAATCCTGGAAGAACAGTAGTCACCTATGTTAATACATCGGCTGAGATAAAAGCAATGTCTGATATAATTTGTACATCTTCTAATGCAGTTAAGATTATAGAATCTTTGGCACCTGATGAGAAAATAATATTTGCACCGGATAGAAATCTGGGGAATTTTATACTAAACAAGACGAACAGGGATATGATAATATGGAATGGTACCTGTCATGTCCATGAAGAATTTTCACTGGAAGCAATAATCAAATTGAAAGAAAAATACAAAGATGCAAAGGTTATAGTTCATCCGGAATGTGAATTGCCTGTAAGAATGGTTTCAGATTTTATAGGATCAACATCTTCACTTCTTGCATTTACAAGAAAAGATAAGAGTAAAACTTATATTGTAGGGACTGAACCGGGCATAATTCATCAGATGAGAAAAATAAGCCCTGAAAAAGAGTTCATACCTGTTCCACCACGCGATTCAACATGTGCTTGCAGTGAATGTAATTTTATGAAGCTTATTACAGTTAAAAAGATATACGATACTCTGGTTAGTGAATCACCACAAATTATTCTTGACAGGGAAGTAATAAGAAAAGCCGGTAAACCTATAAGACGTATGATGGAAATATCTGAAAATCTGGACTTATGATAAAAAGAATACTTTTCATACTGGTATTGATAATATTTAGACAGAGTATCTTTTCGCAGGCAATAGAGGAGTTGTCAGACGGATATCATATTTTTAAGTACCCTAATGGATCTATTTCAAGTGAAGGAATAATAAGGAACGGAAAACCTGATGGATTCTGGAAAAGTTATTATGTAACAGGTGTTAAGAAATCGGAAGGGAAAAGAACCAATTATCTTCTTGACAGTATCTGGATTTTTTACGACCAGGCCGGGGATACATCTGAAATTATTAATTACCTGTATGGGAAAAAAAATGGGTATTATTATAAATACAGGAAAGATCCTTCGGCCGGCCTATACATATATTCAAGGGAGCTTTTTGCGGGAGACAGGAAAGAAGGAACAGCCTATATATATTTTCCGGATGGAAAGGTTAAGCAGATAATTCCTTATAATGAAGGAAAAAAAAGCGGCCTTTCAAAGGAATTTGATGAAAACGGTACAGTAATTTCGCTTTTGGAATACAGCAATGATTTTCTGGTAAGCAGGGAAAAAATAAACAGGGTTGATAATGAGGGATTAAGACAGGGTGATTGGAAAGACTTTTATCCAAACGGGAATGTAAAAGTTGAAAAAACCTACAGGGATGATATGCTGCATGGATATTATAAAGAATACGATATAAAAGGAAATCTTACTCTTACTATGCTATACGATAACGGTGCTATTGTAAAATCAAATGTGGAGGATCAACCAGACATAGAAATAGTTAACCGATATGATCAGCAGAACAGGCTTATATACAGCGGACCATTCAGAAACCAGATCCCGGTAGGTATTCATCGTGAATTCGGGACCGATGGAAAAGTGACAAATGCAAAAATATATAATGATAACGGTTTGTTACTGTCTGAAGGAATCGTTGATGAATCAGGCAATTATAACGGGACATGGAAAGATTATTATCCTTCAGGAAAGGTCAGTGCAGAAGGCCAGTATACTGATAGCCGCCGAACAGGGCAGTGGAAATTTTATGACGAAAACTCAAGGGTTGAACAAACCGGATCGTATAATAACGGAAGACCTGATGGAATATGGAAATGGTATTATGATACCGGAGCTTTGTTAAGGGAAGAAGAATATTTCCAGGGTCGAAGGGACGGATCCTATACTGAATATTCCAGGAATGGTGATATCATAGCCCAGGGAATGTATTCGGACGGTGAAAGAAACGGGGAGTGGAGATATAGTTCGGGTGATAATACCGAGGAAGGAAAATATATTATTGGACTGAGGGACGGCACCTGGAAATCGTATTATCCAAACGGTAAATTACGGTTTAAAGGCAATTATATTCAGGGAAACCCAGAAGGAAGCCACTATTATTATTATGAGAATGGAAGGGTAAAGGAAGAAAGACATTACAATTCGGGAATAAGAGATAAGACATGGAAAAAATATGATGAGGAAGGAAACCTGGTCATGACAATTGTTTACAGGAATGACGTGGAATACAGCATAAACGGAGTTAAAATAAATCTGCCCGAGAGCGATGTGAAGCTTATAAAATAGTTATCTTGCTGTATGGATGAAAACTTCAACATCAGGAAAGAAGGTCTTTCTTTAACCGACAAGGAATTTGAGAAACAACTGCGCCCCCTGACATTTGATGATTTTAAGGGACAAAAACAAATAATTGAAAATCTTTCTGTTTTTGTTACTGCTGCCAGGCAGAGAAATGAATCACTCGATCATGTATTACTTCATGGTCCTCCGGGACTTGGAAAAACAACCCTGGCTACAATAATTGCAAACGAACTCAATGTCGGGCTCAAAGTTACATCCGGACCTGTACTTGACAAGCCAGGAGACCTGGCAGGGCTTCTGACTAACCTGGAGACAGGAGATGTGCTTTTTATCGATGAAATACACAGGCTTAGCCCTGTAGTGGAGGAATACCTTTATGCTGCCATGGAAGATTATCAAATAGATATTATGATAGATAAAGGTCCGAGTGCCAGGTCTGTTCAACTATCACTTAATAACTTTACACTGATAGGTGCCACTACAAGATCTGGTTTGCTTACAAGCCCTTTGCGTGCACGGTTCGGGATAAAATTCCACCTGGAATACTATGATAATGAAATTCTTAAAGGAATAGTTAAAAGATCAGCAGGAATTCTTAAAATTAATATCCATGAAGATGCAGCGAAAGAGATAGCTTCCAGAAGCAGGGGAACACCAAGGATTGCTAATGCATTATTACGCAGGATAAGGGATTTTGCGCAGGTCAGAGGAACAGGTGTTATCGATCTTGATATTACAAAATATGGACTTAAGGCTCTGAATATTGATGAGTATGGTCTCGACGAAATGGATAATAAGATCCTTTCAGTAATAATAGACAAATTTAAGGGAGGACCCGTGGGTCTGAATACTGTTTCAACAGCTGTAGGAGAAGACAGCGGGACAATAGAGGAGGTTTATGAACCCTTTCTTATTAAGGAAGGTTTTATAAAGAGAACGCCCCGGGGACGTGAAGCAACAGAGCTGGCTTACAGGCACCTTGGAAAAATTATTGGGATGGATAAGAATGGGACGCTTTTTTACTAGCAATTCACACAAACGCCTGGTATTCATTCGAATACATTACTAATTTTTTCCAGTCCCCGGGTATTAAGAATTTTTATTTTTCTTCCGGTCAGCTCAACAAGCTTGTCGGCCTTGAATTCAGAGAGTAATCTTATAACGCTTTCAGTTGCAGTTCCGACAATATTGGCCAGCTCTTCGCGAGTAAGAGATATTTTAAGATATTTCTGGTCGTCCAGACCAAAGTCCTCAACTAGCTTGAGAAGAACTTCCGCAAGCCTTTCCCTTACTGTCTTCTGGGCGATGTCGGTAATATATGAATTAGCTTCCCCGAGCTCATTGCATGTAAGCTTCATTAGTTCCAGGGAAAACCCGGGATTTTGCTTTATAAGGGTTATCAGGATTTCTGATGGTATAAAACATACCCTGCTGTCTTCAACAGCTTTAGCAGTTGTACACGCCGGTTCACTGCTAAGTATGCTCCTGTAGGCAATAATATCCCCGGGTTTGGCAAAGCGTATGATTTGTTCCTTACCGTCAAGCCCGGTTTTATATACTTTTATAATTCCGCTGTTAATGCAATAAAATCCGCTAATCCTGTTTC
Source organism: uncultured Rikenellaceae bacterium (assembly GCA_964595725.1). GTDB lineage: Bacteria > Bacteroidota > Bacteroidia > Bacteroidales > VadinHA17 > LD21. Next base: position 27,752 of record CAZQRQ010000001.1, read on the forward strand.
CTTCATGGTAAAGAATATCCCCTTTCTTATGATGGCGAAAATCTTTTTCAAAATTCAGCTTTTCCGCTTCATCACGAGTAAGATGTTTAAAAATAGAACTATTATCAAGCGCACATTTTTCACAAAGCGGAACGTAAAAATCATGCTGTTTCATAATTGCAAATCAATTTCACTACAAAGATTGAAAATACGATCGATATATTTATTTACTTTGGCAAGAATATTCTAAAAAAGGTATAAATAGCATGAAAGATTCAGTTATTTTACAACATCGCGGCAATCTCTCATTTGAAGTTACTGTTAACGGACATAAGATGATGATAGATTCATCAGTTGCATTTGGCGGTACCGACAAAGGTCCCCGTCCCAAAAGCCTTATGCTTGTTGCTCTGGCAGGATGTACTGCTATGGATCTGGCAAGCATACTTACAAAAATGCGTGTTAAATTTGATGATATACAGGTGAAGGTCGATGGAAATATTACTGATGAGCATCCCAAACATTTCGATCACATGAATATAATATATATTGTGAAAGGGAAGGAAATTCCAAGAGATAAAGTTGAAATGGCTATTTCTCTTTCACAGGAAAAGTACTGCGGGGTTAGCTACACATATAGACAGGCCATGAAGCTTACTTACGAACTTGTTATCGAGGAATGAATTATTGCCGGAATATTAAAACAAGCCCGGATAGAGGATTAATTTAATAATTATATGGAGCTTCTGAATTGTTCCAGGAACCTTATATCATTTTCAAAGTAAAGCCTCAGGTCATTTATCTGGTATTTTAGCATAGCCACCCGTTCAATACCCATTCCAAAGGCAAAACCTGTATATTTCTGGCTGTCAATATTGCAATTTTCAAGTACGTTTGGATGAACCATGCCACAGCCCAAAACTTCCAGCCACCCGGTATATTTACACACATTACAGCCCTTTCCTGAACATATCTTGCAGCTTACATCCATCTCGGCCGAAGGTTCGGTAAATGGAAAATATGAGGGCCTGAGCCTGATCTCGGTTTCTTTTCCAAACATCTCACGGGCAAAAAATACAAGAGTCTGCTTCAGGTCTACAAATGAAACATCAGTATCAATATATAATCCTTCAACCTGGTGAAAGATACAGTGAGCCCGGGCAGAGATGGCCTCATTTCGGAAAACTCTTCCCGGAGATATAGTCCTTAAAGGTGGTTTTTCTTTCTGCATGACTCTTACCTGTACAGAAGAGGTATGAGTTCTTAAAAGGATATCATCAGGAAATGAATCCTCGTCTGAAATACGCGAAATATAAAAAGTATCCTGCATATCCCTGGCGGGATGTTCCGGTGCGAAATTGAGTTTCGTGAATACATGATCATCATCCTCTATTTCGGGTCCTTCAGAGACAGTGAAACCTATACGGTTAAATATGCTGATGATTTCATTCCTTACTATTGAAATAGGATGCCTTGAACCTGTAAATCCTGAGTAAGCCGGTCTTGTAAGATCATCAGTTTCTGATGAATCATCAACGATAACAAGGGTGTCTTTAAGCAGGTTGAACTTCTCCTGTGCCTCCTGCTTAAGCTTGTTCAGGCCTGAACCAACTTCCTTCTTAAGCATGGGCGGTACTGTCCGGAATTCGTCAAAAAGAGTAGCTATTATACCTTTTTTGCTGAGATATTTAAGCCTGAATTTTTCAAGATCATCCGGGTTCTGAACAACGGACGACCTTATTTCTTCCTTTATTTTTTCAATTTTATCAAGCATTTAAAGTAGTTATAATGACATAAACTTATTTCTTAACAATTTTCATACTGAGAATTATGATATCCTCAATGGGTTTATCGCCTGGGTCAGTGTCTACGGAAGCTATCTTATCAACAATATCCAGGCCTTCGACAACTTCACCGAATACTGTATAGGTCATATCGAGCCTTGGTACCCCGCCCAGCGTCCGGTATATATTGCGCTGTTCTTCTGTTAGTTTATAATCAGGGGTTTCCTCAATAACATCGTATAATCTTAACGAAGCCCTTTCCTGTATATCACTGTCGGTAAGATTTAGATTGAATTTCCTGTTACTGTCAGCAATTTCTTTGACCAGCATAATGAATTGAGCTTGCTTACGGCTGCTATTGATTTTTTGTTCTGCTAAGTCCAGCTCTTCGTCAGTAAACTTTGTTCCCTGAACAATATAAAACTGAGTTCCCGATGATCTCATTTCAGGATTAACATCATTACCGGTCCTGGCCGCAGCAACGGCTCCCTTTTTGTGATACAGGGATGGATTGAATTCAGAAGGTATTGTGTAATTGGCAAGAGTATCATTTAGGGGATCCCCCTGCCTGGTTGCCATATCGCCTGCCTGTATCATAAAATCTTTTATAACCCTGTGAAAAAGAATCCCGTCATAGTAATGAGATTTAACAAGCTTAATGAAATTATCACGATGAATGGGTGTTTCATCATACAATTTTATTTTAATATCACCGGCTGAAGTATTTATCATTACAAATACATTTTTAACGGGATGGGAATTACCGCATCCTGTATAGAAAAGAGCAGATATAAGCAATATGTAGAAAAGACGAAATCTGTTCATGAAAAAGAGAATTAGTTGATAACGTTCTGTTATTACGACGACAAAGATATTTAACTTTGCCCGATACTCGAAAATAAACAGGTTCAAATTGTGTTTATTAAGAGTTACTTTTGCCGCTTTGGAAAAACATAGAGAAAAAATTGAGCGATTCTGGTGAATGAGGTAAGAAAACTTGCTGGTCAGACTATAATATACGGAGTAGGAACAATTATTCCACGATTCCTGAATTATGCCATTCTGACTACTTTTTACACTTATGTTTTTGAGAAGCAACAATATGGTGTTGTTACTGAATTGTATGCCTGGATGGCTCTTCTTCTTATTGTGCTTACATACGGAATGGAGACCGGGTTTTTCAGATTTTCCCAGAAAAAAGAAGATTATGAAAAGGTCTACAGCACTTCGTTGATAAGCCTGTTTACTACTTCCCTGGTATTTATTATCCTGGTAAATATTTTTATAAGGCCGGTGGCCGGATTTCTCAGGTATTCAAACAACATAGACTATATAAGAATGTTTTCAGCAATTGTGGCCATTGATGCATTCTCTGCGATCCCTTTTGCAAGGCTCCGAAGAGATAACAGACCAATAGTTTTCAGTGTAATTAAAATTGCTAACGTCATCATCACGATAGTTGCGGTTGTATTCCTGTTAAAGATAGCACCGGTTATATATAAGAACAATACGGGATGGTTTAGAGATGTATATGATCCGGATTATGGAGTCGGATATGTTTTTCTTGCAAACCTTATAGGTAGTTCCGCTACATTGCTGATGCTAATTCCTTTTATAATCCGGGTCAGGTTGAAATTTTACAGGGAAACATGGAACAGGATGATTATATATTCCTTCCCATTGCTTCTAGCCGGACTGAGTGGTTCAATCAATGACGTAATAGACAAAATACTTTTAAGACGACTTACAGGGGAAGAATCGGGTCTGGCTACAGTAGGTGAATATGGAGCAGGATACAAAATAGCCGTATTGATGGCACTTTTTATCCAGATGTTCCGTTTTGCAGCAGAGCCATTTTTCTTCGAAAGAGCCAGAAGAGAAAATGCAAAGGAGACTTATGTTACAGTTATGAAGTACTTTGTGATAGTAATGCTAATAATATATATGGTACTTAATCTCTATATATCAGGAATACAATATATTATAGACAAATCATACAGGTCTTCAATGGTTGTGGTACCTATTGTAAGCATGGCTTATGTTCTTTACGGAGTTTATCTCAATCATAGTATATGGTATAAACTCAATGATCTGACAAGGTTCGGGGTATACATTACACTAAGCGGGGCGTTTGTTACAATAATTATTAATTTGTTGTTTATACCACAATTCGGATATATGGCCTCAGCATGGGCACATGTAGCCTCTTATGGCCTGATGATAGTTTTATCGTTCATATTTGCCAGAAAATATTACCGCATTGATTATAAGATTGGAGAGCTTCTTCCCTATTTTTTTATAGCGATAAGTTCGGTTATTTTTGCAGCTGTATATAATTACAGGAATATTTGGAGTGAATTAGGTATAAATACGATTCTTCTTGCAGGATTCCTGATATTTGCTCAATACAAGGATAAGATATTCAATACATTTTTTAGGGGAAATATTTAATGAAAACCAGGATTTTAAGGAAATTAAGTCAGAAATTAGTTGAATATATAAAAAGACAATCTGCAGATATGGTTCTCAGGGCAAACTTAGAAAACACATTAATACTGACAGTGGGCGAAAGGATTCTCATTACGATGTTTCGAACATACAGGAAGAAAATGAATAAGAATAAAATATTAGGATATGTTTTTTCAATAGGAATAATAATTCTTGTTTTCTCAGGTTGTTCCAGGAAGCTGACACCTGCTGTTGCCATAGCAGGCAGAAAGGTATCTTATGATACAGCCACATTTGACTATATATATACTGAAGGCCTTAAGCAGAAACTTTTAGGTAATCCGAGTGAAGCTCTGGGAATGTTTGAACAATGTCTGAAAATTAATCCTGAAAGTGATGCTGTTAATTTTCAGATTGCACAGGTGGCATTACAGGGTGGTGATATTAAAAATGGGAAAAAATATGCAGAAAAAGCTGTTGAATTGAATGAAAGAAACGTGTGGTATCTTACATTGTTGGGAAATATTTATGTTCGGCAGAATAATCTGGACAGCGCTGCATTATATTATGAAAAAGCGGTAAAATATTTTCCAGCAAAGGAGAACCTGAAAATAAATCTTGGAAATATATATACTGAAAAAGGAAGCTACAGGAAGGCCAATGAAATATATTCGTACCTGGAACAAAAGTATGGAGAAAGCAATGATCTGGGGTTGTACATTGTCAGGAATCTTGTAAATGAAGGGGAATATAAAGCTGCTGAAGAGAAAGTTAATAAATTGATAGAGGATTATCCTGAAGAACTGATATATAATGGGTTACTTGCAGAAATTTACAGGAAGGAGGGTAGAAAGGAAAAGGCGGCAGAGGTATATCAGAAACTGATAGAAGATGAGCCAGATAATCCCCAGACGCTGTTCTCATTAATAGATTTTCTAAGAACTGAAAATGAATACGAGGAATTTTTTGGTCTTCTTAATAACGTTATTCTGAATGAAAATATTTCCAGAGAAGACAAACTTTCGCTTTTTACAGATATTGTTGGGGATGACACACTCATTAAATACCATGGTAGAGAACTGGAAATGACTTTATTAATATTTGAGTCTAGATATAGTGGTGACGATATTATAAGCCTGCTGAGGCCTGAATTGTATCTTAAACAGGGAAAACAAAATGAAGCTGTTGAAAGGTTAAATGAATTAATAAAAGAAAAGCCCGGTAATTATTATGCGTGGGAAAAACTGTTATTAACATATTCTGATATTGGTGATTATGACAACCTGTTTATTAAGGGTAAGGAGTGTGCAACGAGGTTCAATATGTCATATCTGGCCAAGATTCTATATGCAAGCGCGGCAATGGAGAAGAAGGAAAATGACATTGCTCTGGAAGAACTAAGGAAAGCTAAAATACTCGCCGGAAATCAAAATGAGCTGATTGTGCAGGTTCTTACAATGGAGGCAGATGTTTATTACCGGAAGAAAAACTTCCAAAAAGCGTTTGAGACTTTCAGCGAAGCTTTAAAGATGAATCCGGATGACCTGATCGTACTTAATAATTATGCCTATTATCTTGCTGAGCAGGACATGAATTTAAAGCAAGCTGAGGAGATGGCAAAGTTTGTTATAGACAGGGAAAAGGAAAATACAACATACCTTGATACTTATGCCTGGATTCTATATAAGAGGGGAAAGAAGAAAGAGGCTGCAAGGATTATGGAAAGTATTATTTTAAATAATAAGGAAGAGGATCCTGAATGGCTTGAGCATTACGGATATATTTTACAGAGCCTGGGAAAGTGCAAACAGGCTGTTATATATTGGGAAAAAGCACTTGAAATGGATCCCGGAAAAGAAGCTTTGAAAAAGGAAATAAAGAATTGTACACGAAAATAATCATATTAGTTGTCAGCATTATTGTTCTTTCAGGGTGTGCCGGCTTAAGGGAGACGTCAATGAATATTGAAGAAGAGGGAAATATACCTACGGAAAGAACTTTAGGGCAGGTTGAGACAAGAAATCTTACAAACAGCGGGTTCTTTATTCAGAAAGGGCGGATATCTACGTCCGGAGATGCAGGGCGGATTAATCTGCTGTTCACTATGAAATATGTCAAACCGGATAAATATCTTATTAGCCTAAGAAGTGTAACGGGGATAGAAGCATTCAGAGTTTTCATATCAGGAGACACTGTTTTAATTAACGACAGGCTAAATCGGGAATTGCTTTATGGAACGCCATTTGATTTTGAGAGGATTACAGGAATTCACCCGGATTTGCTCCGGGTAAGCTTTGGTGACCTGATAACAGAGAACATAAAAATAATAGATAATAACGGGTGTACAGGGAACGAACTGAACGTTGAAAGTTATTATATGGGCTTATTAATACACAGTATTATTGATTGCAGGCAGGAAAAAGTAAAGTCTGTTATTTTATCGTCCGGTTTTCCGGGAGAAACAATCACTATAGATTATAGAAAACACAGGTATGATTATTTCAGGATACCACGAAGGGTAGAAATAAACGATTCAAGAAGAAATGTTAAAATAGCGCTTAAGATTGATAAATATATTTCACCATGGATAGGTGAAATTGAATTCATACCGGGGTCAGGGTATAAAAGAAAAAGTCTGATATGAGAAAAGCAGCTGTTATTTTATTAACACTATTTGTATCGGTACTATATGGACAGTCCAGGAAAGAACTTGAAGAACAGAGAAGTAAAACACTCAAGGAAATAACTTATGTCGACAACATGATAAAGGAGACAGAGAAAGCTAAGACTACAGGATTAAGTGATCTAAGAATAATAGCTAACAGATTAACACTCCGGGAAAATGTGATTGCCGGAATTGTTGAGGAAATTGAATTATTGAATGATAGAATAAATCTGAACAATCTAGCGATAAGTTTGATGGAAAATGATCTGGAGGCGCTCAGGACTGATTATGCAAGAGCAATTATTAATTCTTACAAAAGTAAAAAAGGAAATCCTGAAGTTGCATACGTCCTGTCTGCAAGGGATTTTAACCAGGGATACAAAAGACTGAAATATTTGCAGCAGATGACAAAGTTCAGGAGGCATGAGGCGGAAATAATAATTGAAATAAAGGATCAGATAGAAGATACTAAAAGAAGGCTCCAGGTTGACCTGGATAATGTGAAAGAGCTTAAATCGAGGGAGGATAATCAGAAAAAACTCCTGCAACAGGAACAGGAAAGGAAGCGGAAAATGGTAAATACCCTGAGTTCGAGGGAAAAGCAGTTAAGAAATGAGCTTGATGAGAAGAAGAGAATAGCTGAAAGAATAGAAAGTGAAATAGCAAAACTGATAGAAGAAGAGAGTAAAAGATCCGCAAGTAGTGAGATGACCCCGGAGATGACTCTTATCGGGAACAATTTTGAACAGAATAAGGGCAGGCTTCCATGGCCGGTAGAAAAAGGGGTTATAACAAGCCAGTTCGGGGAAAGAGACCACCCGGTACTCGCCTATGTAAAGGAAAACAATCCCGGAATAGAGATTACCTCTATGAATAAAACGATAGTAAGATCAGTTTTTGACGGTGAGGTTTCAGCAATATTTGCTATTAGAGGCGCAAACACTGTGGTGATTATCAGACACGGAAATTTTCGAACTGTATATCAAAACCTTGTGAACTTAAAAGTAAAACTGGGTGATATGGTAAAAACGAAGCAGGAAATTGGCGAAGTATACTGTGATAATGAGAACGGATCAAAGTCAATATTAAAATTTATGGTTTTTGAGGGTATGGATAAGGATGATCCTGAAAAATGGCTGGCAAAAAGACAATAATTTTGAAACAAAATTGAAGAAAACAAGTATAAAGGAAAATGGTCGATGGCCAATGGAAAGAAATTTTAAAATATTTTCCGAGATCTCAAATCTAAGGGTTATTGAAAAAGCCATCGATGATATATCGGCTGAACTGGACATTAACCCTGAGAATTATGGGAAAATAATGGTTTGTACTATGGAAGCGGTAAATAATGCAATTATCCATGGTAATAAGGCCGATATTTCGAAAACTGTGCAGGTGGATATCTTCCCGGAACAGGAGGAATTGAAAATATGCGTTGAGGACCAGGGGCCCGGCTTCAGACCTGATATGGTACCGGACCCGACAAAGACAGAAAACATTGAGAAATTAACTGGCCGTGGCATATACCTTATGTCGCATCTTGCCGACAGGATTGAATTTAATGAAAAAGGGAACAGGGTTACTATGACTTTCAAATATTTGGCGGTTTGAATATCCGGGTTTTTTATGACAATGTCAGTTACAGGATTCCCGGCTGGCGCTCAGTGAAAGAATTAATTGAAAAGGTCATTCAGAATCAAAAAATGATTCCGGGTGACCTTAATTTTATTATAACAAACGACGAATCTTTAAAGGAAATAAACCGGAAATTTCTGAACCATGACTATTATACGGATGTTATAAGTTTCAGGTACAGCAAAGGAAACATTATTGATGGAGAAGTGTATATAAGCAAGGACACGGTAAAATCAAACGCAAAGAACTATAAAGTTAGTTATAAAAAAGAAATGTTAAGGGTAATTGTACATGGAATACTTCACTTATGCGGATTTGATGACAAGACTAAATTTCAGAAGCAGAGAATGAGAAAAATGGAGGATTACTGGCTGAATGAATATTTAAGATAATAGAGGTGGATTTCAATTACGATATTATAATTGTAGGAGGTGGTCATGCAGGATGTGAAGCAGCCCATATAGCTGCAGTAATGGGAGCAAAGACATTGCTGATAACCATGGATATGACAAAACTGGCGCAGATGTCATGTAATCCTGCTATGGGTGGAATTGCAAAAGGGCAAATTATAAGAGAGATTGATGCACTAGGTGGGGCCAGTGGTATTGTTACTGACAGGAGCATGATACAGTTCAGAATGTTGAACAGGTCGAAAGGACCGGCTATGTGGAGTCCCAGGGCGCAATGTGACAGGCAATTGTTTACAAGAGAGTGGAGAAAAGTACTGGAAAATACGGATAATCTTCACATATGGCAGGAACAAGCGACACAGCTGATAATGGATAAAGAAACAGTTAAAGGAGTGGAAACTTCTTTCGGCACTAAGTTTTATTCTTCATCGGTTATCCTTACAAACGGAACTTTTTTGAACGGACTTATGCATGTGGGTTTCAGAAATATTACCGGAGGCAGATCAGGAGACCCTGCTTCTGCCGGATTAAGTGATCAACTTGAAAAGCTTGGGATGAAGGTGGAAAGAATGAAAACGGGAACAAGTGCCAGGCTTGACGGAAGGACTATTGACTTTTCGAAGATGATCGAGCAGAAGGGCGAAGGTGAAAGAAGGGCTTTTTCATATCTGCATGACAGGATAAATATAGAAGAGGAAAAAAGCTGTTTTATAACACATACAAACGAAGATGTCCATGAAGAGCTGAGAAAGGGACTTGAATTCAGTCCGCTCTTTAAAGGGATAATAAAGGGAAGGGGACCAAGATATTGTCCCAGCATAGAAGATAAGATTGTAACATTTAAGGAAAAGGGGGCACACCTGCTCTTTATAGAGCCTGAAGGATGGGATACGACGGAATATTACATTAATGGTTTTGCAAGCAGCCTTCCACTCGATGTTCAACTTAAGGCATTAAGAAAAATACAAGGACTGGAAAATGTAGAAATATTCAGGCCGGGATATGCTATAGAATATGATTTCTTTCAACCGACACAGTTATATCATACTCTTGAAACCAGGAAGATAAGAAATCTTTATTTTGCGGGACAGATTAACGGTACAACCGGGTATGAAGAGGCAGGTGCACAGGGCTTGATGGCTGGAATAAATGCAGTATTGAATTTGAGGAAAGAAAAAAGGTTTGTACTTGGAAGGGAGGAAGCATACATTGGTGTGCTTATAGATGACCTTGTAACAAAGGGAGTAGATGAACCATACAGGATGTTTACATCCAGAGCTGAATACAGGATTCTTCTAAGGCAGGATAATGCTGATGAAAGGCTTACAACAAGGGGTAGTGAATTAGGAACTGTAGAAAAAGAGAGAATAATAAGACTTGAGGAAAAAGTTAATAAAACAGGAAAAATTGTAAATATCCTTAAAGAAAAAAGCCTAGAACCAGAAAGGATAAATGAGTATTTAAAAAGGAAAGGCACAAGTCCGTTAAGTCAGAAAACAAAAGCCATTAATATAGCAGCACGACCACAGGTTCATTTAAAGGAGTTCCTTGAGAATATAGAGAATGAAGAATTAAAGGAAGTAATGAAATCTGAAAGGATTGATGAAATAATTGAATCTGCAGAGATAAAAATTAAATATGAGGGATATATTCAAAGAGAAAAAATTGTAGCAGATAAGATAAAAAGGCTTGAAGAATTAAAACTTCCTGCAGATATAAATTACAGAGAGCTGATGTCAATATCAACAGAAGGCAGACAGAAACTTGATAGAATTAAACCCGATAACATCGGACATGCTTCCAGGATAAGTGGTGTTTCTCCATCAGATATAAATATTCTTTTAATGTATCTTGGAAGATAAAACGTTCCACGTGGAACACTTTTAATTTATTTCAAAAAATAATTATGATTGTTTCAGGAAAACTACTGGATATTCATACTAGAGAGGTGTATCCGGCTTCTGTATGCTTGAAGGATGGCCATATAGAAAAGATTGAAAAAACGAAAAAATGTGATGATATATTCATACTGCCAGGACTTATAGATTCACATGTGCATATAGAAAGTTCAATGCTGACCCCAGCAGAGTTTGCACGCATAGCCGTAACGCATGGAACTATTGGAGCTGTTTCAGATCCGCATGAAATTGCAAATGTATTGGGTGTGAAAGGAATCGATTTTATGATTGAAAACGGGAAAGCAACTCCTTTTTATTTCTGGTTTGGAGCACCCTCCTGCGTGCCTGCAACAGATCTCGAATCGGGTGGAGCGGTTTTAGGTGTGAAGGAAGTGAAACAGCTTCTTGAAAGAGACGAGATAAGATATTTGTCAGAGATGATGAATTATCCGGGAGTAATTAAACGAGACGCTGGGGTAATGAATAAAATAAAGGAAGCTTTAAGCAGGGGGAAACCAGTGGATGGACATGCGCCTGGACTTAAAGGCGATGAATTGAAGAAGTACATTATGGCTGGTATTTCTACAGACCATGAGTGCAGCAGCATCGACGAAGCCATTGAAAAAATAGAACTTGGAATGAAAGTGATAATCAGGGAAGGAAGTGCTGCCAGAAACCTTGAAGCGCTAAAAGAATTGTTTAACGTAAATCCTGGAATGCTGATGCTTTGCAGTGATGATATACACCCGGAAATGCTAATGGACAGGCATATAAATAAGCTGGTTTCTTTACTGGTGACACAAGGATATGATCTTTTCGATGTTTTTAGGGCGTGTACAATAAATCCAGTGCTTCATTATGGCCTGGATTGCGGATTACTTCGAGAGGGAGATCCAGCCGACTTTATAATCGTTGATGAAATATCAGAAATGAATGTACTGGAGACATGGATTAAGGGAAAAAGGATTTTTGGAAATGGACTTACGGGTTTTCCTGCTCCCGAATGCAATAAGATTAACCGGTTTAATAGTGAAGAGATAGGGATGAATGATATCGTAGTTGATCCTGTTTCAAAAAAAATACAGGTGATAGAAGCTCTGGACGGAGAACTCCTCACCAGAGCTTCTACAGAGACAATTTCAGGAAAAAAGCCACTAGCTTCAGATACTGGGAGAGACAGACTAAAAATTATTGTAAAAGACCGCTATAATAATTCCCCTCCGGCAATCGGTTTTATAAGGGGCTTCGGACTGAAAAGAGGTGCTTTTGCAAGTTCAGTAGCACATGACAGCCATAACATAATTGCAGTAGGAGCCAATGATTCTGATATAGTTACAGCAGTTAATGAAATCGTCAGAATGATGGGAGGCCTATCGTTTGCCGATGGTAATTTTATAAAAACCATGAAGCTTGATATAGGTGGTATTATGGCAAACCGCCCCTGTTTGGAGGTGGCTGAGAAGTACCAGGAATTATCTGACCTGGTGAAATCGGCAGGAAGCAGGCTGACTGCTCCTTATATGACACTATCTTTCATGGCTTTACTGGTAATACCTGAACTTAAAATAAGCGATCGCGGATTATTCGACGGTAATAAATTTGATTATACCGGACTTTTTATCTGAAGCCTGGTAACAGGCAATATTTTTCTGTTTCTCTTTCTGCTCTCGATAAATATGTATTTCTTCTCAATTAATGGAATGCCTTTACATATTGAATTTTGGACATAACACCAGTAATATTCCGAATGCATTACACCATATACTGACCGGGAATGAAAGGGGGTAATTTCATAAAGTGAATGATTGAATTTGTTACCAGAATTAGAAAGTATAGCTTGAATATCAGTACTTTGAGTTAAGCCGTCCACCCCTGCTTATTCGCATTATCAAAGTCTGTCAATCCGCAGAAAGGTGGGAGAAAACAATTGTATCATTCTTTCTTTTCCATGTGCTATCTTTACTCCCGAATTATTTTATACGATGGCAATAAATCCAAAATCTGTATTACCCCATATTCCTGATAAACCGGGGGTTTACCAGTTCAGGGATTCTGCTGGCAATGTCCTGTATATAGGAAAAGCAAAGAACCTCAGGAAGAGAGTCACGTCATATTTCAGTAAAAATCAGTCGGGTAAAACAAATGCCATGCTGAGACGGACCAGTGCAATAACACACATTATTGTTGACAATGAATCCGATGCTTTGCTGCTAGAAAACAATATGATAAAAGAGTTGCAACCCCGGTATAATATACTTCTGAAGGACGATAAGACATTTCCGTGGATATGTATAAAGAATGAACCTTTCCCTCGAGTATTCAGTACCAGGAATGTTATTCAGGATGGTTCTCTTTATTTCGGTCCATATACGTCCGGGTTAATGGTTAAAACAATAATCACTCTTTTAAGGCAGCTTTACCAATTGAGAACGTGTAATTTAAATCTTGCTGACGAAAGTATAAGGTCAGGTAAATTAAAAGTATGCCTCGAATATCATCTGGGTAATTGCAGGGGCCCGTGCGTGGGAAAACAGAGCGCTGAAGATTATGGAGAGAATGTAAAACAGATCCGTAACATATTGAAAGGCAACATTAGTTCGGTAATAGAACACCTTAGAAGGGTAATGAAAGATTATTCTGATAAACTGAAGTTCGAGGAAGCCCAGAGAATCAAAGATAAGATAGAAATATTGCAGAAATACAGGAGCAGATCAACCATCGTCAGTTCTTCAATTAAAAATGTCGACGTATTTGGTTATTCTGACGACCCGAATGCAGCTTATATCAATTATATGAAAGTTTCACAAGGTGCTATAATACAGGCGTTTACACTTGAATTGAGAAGCCGTGTAGAAGAAGAAAAGGAATCACTGCTGGGTATCGCTATTACTGAGATAAGGCAGAGACTTGAGAGTGACGCAAGGGAAATAATTGTGCCGTTTAGGCCAGATATGCTGATAGATAAAGTAAAATATACTGTTCCCGAGATAGGCGATAAGAAGAAATTGCTTGAACTTGTGACCCGTAATGCAATTTATTACAGGCTTGAGAGAAAGAAAGCACGGGCAGAAAACGACAAGAATGCACGTACAGGCAAAAACCTTGAAAAAGTCATGAGGGATCTTCACATGCCGGAGCAGCCTGTACATATAGAGTGTTTCGATAATTCCAACATAATGGGGTCAAATCCTGTTGCAGCATGTGTCGTATTTAAGAATGGGCGTCCAAGTAAAAGGGATTACAGGCATTTTAATATCAGAACTGTTTCTGGGCCTGACGATTTTTCTTCTATGGAAGAAATAATATACAGGAGATATAAGAGGATGCTCGAAGAAAAACACGGCTTACCCCAGCTGATCATAATCGACGGGGGAAAAGGGCAGCTTTCATCTGCTATCAAAAGCATTGAAAAACTGAAGCTTAGAGATAAAGTTACAATTATAGGAATAGCTAAAAGGCTGGAGGAGATATATTTTCCGGGGGATTCAATACCTGTCTATCTTGATAAAAATTCTTATACACTGAGGCTGATACAGAAGCTGAGGGATGAAGCACACAGGTTCGGCATTAATTTTCACCGGGATAAGAGATCAGCTGAAATGACCAGATCAGGCCTTGATGCTATCCACGGTATCGGCCCGAAAACAAAAGACTTGCTTTTAAAAAACTATAGTTCTATTGAAGAAATAAAAGATGCTGATAATGATGAACTTGATAAGCTTATTGGACCTGCCAGGTCAAGAATAATAAGGGAATACTTCAGCGATTGACTTCTGTTTCACGTGGAACAAGGAAGTACAGACAGCTGGTTGGTTTTATAAAACGGCAATATCAGCTATTTTCAGTAACTGACCTCGCATATCGTCCGGATCTTCAACGTGGAGAGCCTTCATACCGACATTCTCTGCACCGGTTACATTAACGGGGGTATCATCTGCAAAAAGGCATTCTTCAGGTTTTAGCGAATATTTGTCCATAAGTATCTCATATATCTTCCTGTCGGGCTTGGAGGCTTTGGCTCTTGCTGATATAAGGCCTCCGTCGAAATATTTAAAGAATTCATATCTGCTGCATAGCTCATCAAAGATGTCATCAGGGAAGTTGGAGAGAAAATATAGCTTAAAACCCTGTTTTTTTAATCCAGGAAGCATTTTTACGGCAGGGTCGAGGGGGAATAGTATTTTTAGTCGCAAGTCGAAAACAGCCCTTATTTCATGCTTTTTCATCATTGTTCTTTCAGCAATCCGGTCAATAGCCTCATCGATTGAAATATCACCATTATCCAGCAGTCGCCATTCAGAACTCCTGAATATGTTATTATAGATAACTAATGTCTCTTCCGCATTGTAACCATTCCGGATAAAGTATTCCTCAGGCTTCCAGCTTAGTAATACATTACCGAGGTCAAATATCAGGTTCCTGATCATGGATTCTTCATTGATGTTGGCTGGCCCGTTGCCTCAAGGACATTCCACCAGAGTTCTCCGTTAATATCAATTTTTTTTCGCCGGGATGTTGCCAGGGGAACAGGCAGCAGGGTGAATAAGTTGTTCCAGTTGCCTATCACAAAATCTGTCTTACCGGCCATTGCTGCATGCACGGCATTCTGTGCAAGAAGGTTACAGAATTTGCTGTCATTAGGATTAGCAGGTGCACTTCTGATGATATAGCTCGGATCAATATACCTGATAGAATATGGAAAATTTTTGTTATCAAACTCTTCCTTAATCTTTTCTTTCAGGTATATTCCTATATCCTTGTGTTTTATATTACCTGATGTGTCTTTAACCTGTTCCGATTTGTCAAAGAAATCCTGTCCCGCACCTTCAGCCACCACGATTACTGCATGATGCCTTTCCTCAAGTCGTTTGCGGAGTATTTTAAGGAAGCCTCTCTGGCCATACAGATCGAATGATATTTCCGGGATGAGAACAAAATTTACTTCCTGGATCGCCAGGGCAGCATGGGCAGCTATAAATCCAGAATCCCTACCCATAAGCTTAACAAGAGCAATTCCGTTATAAGCACCTGAAGCCTCATTATGTGCATACCTTATAATATCGTTGGCAATAGAGAATGCCGTTTCAAATCCGAAAGATTTATCTATAAGGTTAATGTCATTATCAATAGTTTTTGGTATACCCGCCACTGCAATTTTCAGCTTTCTTTTCAGAACTTGCTGATGAATTGCATGAGCCCCTCTGAGTGTTCCGTCACCACCGATGCAGAAAATAATATTCACATTCAAAATTTCAAGTGTGTCGACGATATGACCCATATTCTGGTTCCCTCTTGATGATCCCAGGAATGATCCTCCTATCAGGTGTATATTGCTGACCATTTGAGGGGTAAGTTCAACTACAGGATGATTATATTTGGCCACGAGACCTTCAAAACCAAACTTTATCCCCAGGATTCTTGACACCCCATACCTGTAATATAATTCGTTTACAAGGCTCCTGATTACATTGTTTAGTCCCGGGCAGAGGCCTCCGCAGGTAACAATTGCTACCTTGGTTTTTGCAGGTTCAAAGAAAATGTTCTCGTGTGGTCCGGCCTTCTCAAAAGTAAGAGGTTCCTCTCCACTTTCCCTGCAGCGATTGAAGTTTTCCAGTGAGACATCGTATATGACTCTTTCACTCTCCTCAACAAATTTAAATAGAGGGCTGTAATTCCTGACAGCCAGGGCAAGAGGTGATTTGACCGATGCCTTTCCCAGCGTTGTGATATTAAAATCAGAATTATTCATGTAAGCAGGATTTAATTTATAAACTGGCAAACAACATGGTTTTCAACAGGTATCCGATAACCAAAAATAGATAAAATTGAGATATGGGACAACCCACTGTTTACAAAACAATTGTATTTATTGGCTAATGTATGATTGGGATCCTAATAGGCACCTTTTACTTTCATTGCCATCCTGTAAAGTCCCGTTGAAGCTGTGATGAACAGGCTCTTCCTGTCTCTTCCCCCGAAACAGACATTTGCGATCCATCTTTCGGGAACAGGAATATTGCCGAGAAGCTTACCGGTTTTATCATAGACGGAAACACCCCTGCCGGTAAGGTAAAGATTTCCTTCCGTGTCGAGGGTAATACCATCTGATCCCATATCACAAAAGAGCTTTTTATCTGTAATTGATCCGTCAGGGTTTATTTTATAAGAGTATGTTTTCCTGCCCCCCATATCAGCGATATAAAGTGTTTTACCGTCGGGAGTTCCGATTATCC
Organism: uncultured Rikenellaceae bacterium; assembly: GCA_964595725.1. Classification (GTDB taxonomy): domain Bacteria; phylum Bacteroidota; class Bacteroidia; order Bacteroidales; family VadinHA17; genus LD21. The sequence continues at coordinate 44,804 of CAZQRQ010000001.1, forward strand.
CGTTAGGCTGCACCAGGCTTTCATCAAGTCGTTTAAGGATTTTTCTGTCAGCTGAAAGGAAGTAGACACACTGCTTATCCTGAGGCATATCAGTATGGTCCCAAAAGTCTCTTTTGAAGAAAGGATCAGAGAAATAGATGCTTCCGTCGGGAGCAACCCAAATGTCGTTCGGGCCATTAAATACGGCATTATTGTATTTTTCCACAACGATCTCTGTGCTTTTGTCCGGAGCAATTCGCCAGATCTGGTTTTTTGCTTCTGTACACGACCACAGGTATCCCTTATTGTCAAAGAACATCCCGTTAGACCTGCCGCAAGGCTGCATATAAGTCGACAGTTCTCCGTCAACACTGTATTTCATTATCCTGTCGTTTGGCTGATCGGTGAAATAAACATTGCCTTCCTTGTCGGCGGTGGGACCCTCGGTGAAGGATAAGTCACCTGCCACCTTTTCAAGTGTTGCTCCATCTTTAATTACCTGGATAGGAAGAGTTTCCTGTCCAGATGAATTACTGAAAAAGATTCCAAGTAATAATGCTATTGATAAAATGAATTTTCCACGCATGATTTTTAGTATTGAAGATAATATTTTCGTTTTTTATATGGCAGTACTGAGTACGTTCCTCATTCTGGAGGAATAGTTATCGATCTGGGGTGGAAACTCGAAGCCCACAATAATCATGTCAACTGTCCCCAGCCCAAGAACATACTTGATGGCCTGGTCTATTTTTTCAGAATCATCACGATAGCTCCCGTTACCGATCAGTTTCATTCCAATGATTCCTTTTCCTGATTTGTGCATCTGTTCTATTATTGGCACCACATCATTGGGATCTCTGGAATCCATTGTTGATCCGAACGGATTTATCCTGCAATGAATTACATCAACCCAGGGACTTGCAGCAGCAGTTTTCATTGCAGCAAGGCTATGTACTGACACACCATGCGCTCTTATTATATTTTTTGCCTTAAGGGTTTCAAGGATATCCATTTGCTTTTTATACTCATCTGTCCATGTACCGGAAGTCATCAGGTGCAACTGGATAAGGTCGATATAATCTGTATTAAGTTCTTTCCGGAACCTGTCGACAACAATATTTGCATCCGGCCGCTCGGCTTCCGGAATACCCCCGCTCTTGCTTATCCATATTTTAGAGCCCAGCGTATATGAATCACGGGGTATGCCTTTCAATGCTTCCATCGTATGAGGATGGGTTCCATAGGCATCAGCACAATCAAAGAATCTAATACCTTTTTCATAAGCATACCTGATAAGTGCAATTGCAGTATCTTTTCCTGCCCTTGTAATATTTGAGGACCTGTTAGTACCATTGTATCCGGTTCCCATACCCAGCAAGGTGGTTTTTATACCTGACTTCCCTAAAGCAACAGTCTGAAATGGATCTGCACTGGCATATGAAATATCTGAAGGTATTGCAAAAGCGGACTTACCGAGTAAAAGGGTACCTGCTCCTGCAGTTATCGTGGTCATAAACTCCCTGCGACTGAACATCTTTCTTTTCATGATAACCTGTATTTTATTTTACCTGCTAAAGATAGAAAAAAATAGATCCGTTCAAATTACGTTCATAACATGCATATATCACTATTTACCCTTTGCAATTACCATTTTAGAGCTTACTGGAGTACTCTTACTTTTAAGTTAGATTGATACCTTGAATCGTGATAAATCCTTTGTGTGGCTTTCTGGAAGTCATCTTCGGAACATTTATATATATCCACATACTTCTGGGGATTCCTGTCGACCAGGGGAAACCATGAATTCTGTATCTGTATCATTATCCTGTGTCCTTTTTTGAAAGTATGGGCTATATCTGGCAGATCAAATTTAACCTCTGTAACCCTACCGGGTGCAAATGGTTCAGGCTTTTCAAAGCTATTGCGGAAGCGACCCCTGAAGACATCACCTCTTACAAGCATCTGGTAACCCCCGAGAGGAACTTTAATATCCTCATTTTGCGGTTGTTTAGTATCAGGGGGAAATACATCTATTAACTTGACCACATAATCTGCATCTGTCCCTGATGTGGAAACAAACAGGTCGGCTGACAGGGGTCCTGTAAGAGTAATGTCTTCGGACAGGACATCTGTCTGATAAACCATAACATCGGGTCTTCGCGATGCAAACCGCTGGTCATCAGTCATATATTCACGAGTCCTGTTAAGATGGACATCCTCGGTGTATGGAACTGGCTTCATTGGATCAGAAACATATTCATCATAGCTTTCTTTTAGGGTCGATGAGCTGAAATCCAGTTTTCCTGATGCCCCGAGGTAAAGGCTCTTTTCAGCAATATTCTGAGGAGGCCAAGTTTTAAAAGTCCGCCACTCATTTGAACCTGTAATAAACATCATAGCTTCCGGGACTGATAAAGATTCGTTTTCTTTAAGGTATTGGTTGAAAAACTGTTCCTCCAGCTCAATATATTTTTTATTGGCATCCATACCCCAGTATATATTTCCCAGATTGCGTGCTCCCCCGGAGGCCCACTGACCATGAGACCAGGGACCCATTACAATGGTATTTTTGACAGACTGGCTGTTCTGACTCTCAATTGCAGAGTAGACATGAAGGGCGCCATAGAGATCTTCAGCATCGAACCATCCACCGACAGTCATAACGGCGGGTTTTACATTTGTAAGATATTGCCTGGGGTCTCTTGCTTTCCAGAATTCATCGTAGTTGGGATGAGAGAACGCATCATTCCAGAACTTAATGCTGTCACCAAGGTATTTTGCTGAAAGATTCTTTACTGGACCAACAGACATGAAAAACTCGTAATTATCGGGAGTTGGATATCTGAATCTTGGAAAGCCATTTCTTGAAGGCTGCCTGAAAATTCTTCCAAAACTATAATAAAAGCTGAAGCAATCGAGCATGAAAAATGCACCGTTATGATGAAAATCATCTCCTATGAACCATGCAGTTACCGGCGCCTGAGGTGATACGGCTTTAACGGCCGGATGAGCATCAATAATTCCCATTGTAGAATAGAAGCCGGGATACGAAATGCCGTATATACCTACATTTCCATTATTATTCGCAACATTTTTTATAAGCCAGTCGACAGTATCCCATGTATCTGAAGATTCATCTGTATCCTTATTGCCCTTTTTATCAGGAATATAAGGTCGGATATCTTCAAAATCCCCCTCACTCATATATCTGCCCCTTACATCCTGAAAAACCATAATGTACTCTTCCTCAAGGTAACGGCTGTATGCCAGGAGAGAATATCTGTACTCATCCGGGCCTCCTGGTTCTATGTTGTAAGGCGTTCTGTTAAGAAGTATAGGGTGCTTTACAGATATATTTTTGGGTGTATATATGGAAGTGAAAAGCCTGACTCCATCCCTCATAGTTATATAAATTTCTTTCTTATCGTAAATTTTCTTGAGACTCTGCTGGCTGAAGCCGGAGGCCTCAACAGGTGTCCTTCCGAAAGAGACATTAATTATAGCTCCATTCTGTTCAATATTACCGGTTATCCGATTATATGAGGAATTTACAGTACCGGTATACTTTAAACCCATACCGGCATTTGTAAACGAAAAATCGGGATATTTAAATGTTGTTGTTGTGGCAGGCATGCCAAACACTCCCTGGTCTGGACTGTCCCAGGTCAGTGTGTAACGATCACCTGAAGCTTCAACATGAAGGGAAAGACGCAGAGTAATTCCCTGTATTTCTCCGGCACCGTGCCAGTCGCCATCTATAGACTGGCTGTAGGAATAAGATGAGAACATCAGTATGACTGTTGTCAGACCGAAAATGTCGAGTAGTTTTCTTTTCATTTCATTATAAGTTATTATCAGATGTCCTGTTGACTCAGGGTTAATTAATAGTATCTGTGTGACTGAATATCAGTATCGCGGAATTATTTAAGGCCGAGAATGCTTACTAATCCTTCAGGGGAAACCGGTCTTCCGTTTTTTGTGGCAACCCCGGTGACCTTGGCATTAACAATAAGTTTGCGGTCATGTAACCTCAGAATCTCCTGCTCAAAAACAAGCCTGACATTACCTTGCCTCCTGACATCAACTGTTACTATAAAATGGTCCCTGCTTTTAAGCGGAAATTTATAATCGATCTCCACTCTGCTCACTATCAGGTCAATGCCGTCACTGTGAAGATTTGCGAAGCTTATCCCTTGTGAAACCAGGAATTGATGCCGTGCATGCTCAAGATAATGCTGGTAATTAGCATTATTGACGATTCCCTGCAGATCACATTCGTAATCCCTGACGGCAAATTCCAGTTCAAAAATACTTCTTTTATCAGTCATAATAATCGCATTTTATACTTTTACAATAAATCCTCATTCCTCATTGCAAGCCTGTTCTAGAAAGATTCAGGACTTATCCTTATTTCCTTTCCGGCAGTGGTGATCACATTGATTGTCTTATCTTCGTACCTGATCCTGGTCTGGCCGGTGAAATCTGGTATTATCACAGCTTTTACCAGTTTCCCGTTTATCCATGTCTCATCGACGGTGAATCCACCACGTGCCCTAAGTCCTCTTATAGTTCCTTCTTTCCATGCAGAAGGAAGTGCCGGCAACAGGTGAATTTCACCCTGGTGACTCTGTAGCAACATTTCGGCTATTCCTGATGTGCCGCCGAAATTACCGTCGATCTGGAAAGGAGGATGCGCGTCAAAAAGATTGGGATAAGTTCCTCCGCCACTATATTTGGTATCAGGCTCCGGGCTGACATAATGCAGGTGTGTTCTCAGCATCTTGTATGCATGATCGCCATCAAGCAAACGGGCCCATGTATTTATTTTCCATGCCTTACTCCAGCCGGTTCCTCCGTCTCCCCGTAGTTCAAGGGAGCGCCTGGCAGCAGTCGCAAGAGCAGGTGTTGTTAAAGGGGAAATCTGGTTATCAGGATATAGGCCTATAAGATGTGATATATGGCGGTGGTATGGATCTGCATCATCCCAGTCGTAATACCACTCCCGGAGGTTGCCTTTGCGCCCTGTCTGGTAAGGGTGTAACGCGGAGACAGCACTCTTTACCTCTGCAGCAAATTCTTCATCTGTTGCAAGCAGGTCCGAAACGGTTATTATCTTATTGAAAAGACCCCTTATAAGGGCAAGATCTGATGTTCCACCGTAAAGGACCGACCCCGTTGTACCATCAGGCATTTTATAATTGTTTTCAGGCGAAGTAGAAGGTGCAGTAATCAAAAATCCTTTCGAATCATATACCAGGAAATCAAGACAGAAACGTGCTGCCCCTTTCATTATCGGCCAGGCATATTTTTTCAGCCATGCTGTATCTCCGTTAAATGCGAAATGATCATAGAGGTGAAGGCAATACCAAGGTCCTGCCATTGACCAGTTAGCCCAGACAGGATCCCCCTTGCCAAAGTTACCGACAGGATTGGTCATAGCCCAGATATCCGTGTTGTGACTGCAACACCAGCCTCCGCAACTATAGAATGTTTCAGCCGTTACTTCACCCGTTTTTGTTAGTCTTCCCACAAATTCAAGCAGCGGCTCATGAGTTTCAGCAAGATTGGTAACCTCTGCCGGCCAGTAGTTCATTTCAGCGTTTATGTTTGTCGTGTAATTGCTGCTCCAGGGCGGACGAAGATGCGGGTTCCAGATGCCCTGGAGATTAGCCGGCATGCCGCCCTGGCGGGAAGAACTGATAAGCAGGTACCGGCCAAACTGGAAATATAAAGCTTCGAGATTAAAATCATCAGTAGAATCTGAATAATTCATAAGTCTCTTGTAGATCGGAAGATCTGGCGCTTCTGCATCGTTTATCGAAAGGCTGACACGGTTGAACAATGTACTGAAATCGTTCGAGTGCCTTGTCCGGAGATCATTTAAGGTCATGATTGCTGCCTTGTCAATAATCTCGTTGGCAATCAGCTTTTCATCCCTGCCTTCAAGGCCAGGCTCTTTATCAAATCCATTATAGCTTGTTGCGGTTGATACCAGGATGACAGCTTCAGACGCATCATGTATACGAAGATCTCCTGAAACAGATTCAATCTGACCATCCGTTCGCACTATCCTTGCCATCATCCTGAAGCGCATACCTTTTCCGGTCAAATCATATTGTATCGGATCAGGTACATTGTTATAATTGGGTTCAGCATGTACAGGTACATGCCCGTCCATAATGAGTGTGGCATTACCGGTAAACGTCGAAGATTTAAAAAGGCTGGTAGATGATATTGTAAAATCAAGTGAACCGGGATTGCTTCCTGTTAAATGAATAACAGCAACCCGGTCTGGATTGGATACGAAGAACTCCCTCCGGAAGCTGTTTTTGCCGCATGTGTAACTGACAATTGCGATTCCGGTTGACAAATCCAGCTCTCTGTGGTAGTTTTCTATTGAGTCTGCATGCGGGAAGTTGATCAGCAGGTTTCCCAATGGAGCGTATGATTCAGAAAATTTACCCTGCATGTTCCTGGTGAGCTGTTCTGCAAGCTTATAATCTTCGGCAAAAAGGGCTTTCCTGACAGGATCGAGATTTTTCCAGGCATCGGGATTCATGTATGGGTCCACCGGACCTCCGGTCCATAAAGAGGATTCGTTTAGGACGATATCTTCTATGAATGGATCGCCCTTGATCATCATACCTGTAAAACCGTTTCCCAGGGGAAAGGCTTCCTCGAAACAGCTTGCGGGCTTATCAAACCAGACAATGTATTCAGCAGGCTTGTTCGTGAGGCATCCGTTTACAATAAAAATGAATGCCAGGAGAACCATTAGTGAATTGAACCGGATTTTCATAGATGATTGTTATAGAGAATACGCCAACAATTTACGAAATCTCCAGTTTTTTTTACCGCAGATTTAGCAGATAATCGTTGATGGATTTGGGTAGGCCAGAGTGATCTGCGGAAAAAACAAATGAATCTGAAGATCAGTTTTCCATAAGCTCCATCAAACCGAAATGTGCCGGGGGATGAACGTCCTGACGCACATCGTATATCGGGAAAAGCGTTGATGTTGAACGGAACCTGTCATTTACAAAATTCCTGTCCTGGCGAACCGCCTGGAACGCCCACCGGGTTCCCGCCCTGGTCCGGCCTGAAGAAGCAAATTCCCTGAAAGCATCTATCGGGATTGCAAATTCCATGCACCACCCCTTATCCTTGTCCGTGTCATCATTGATCGTACCATCATATGTGGCTCCCACTTCGTATTTGGGATTATAGGAGGTAATAAAATAAGTCCTGTTATTATAAAATCTCCAGAGGACAATATAATCATATGCTGCTTTGATTACGTTGACTTCGAATCCGAAATGCATATAGGCGCTGTCAGGTATTGGAACAATAAAGAACTCAGCACAATCGTCCATGTAAGGCCTGCCGTCAAAGTTTGTCTCCCTCGCTGTTAATGATGTATCTTCAAATTCGTAAAAAAGATAAAGGTTTTGATCGTCCCATAACATTCTGAATTTTGTATTTTGTTTTTCAGGGTCCTTATCCCGCCTGAAAAAATAATCGAACGAACGTACTTCGGCATTTTTCCAGCTGGGTTCATCCATTTTGCCATCAACTGTGATAATGTCTCCTGCCCTGGCAACTTTATAAACAGGTTGTTGGCCAATTACAATTTTTTTATCAGACTGAGAGTAAACAGAAAGGCAGGTAACAAGGAAGACAGAAACAATGAAAATTCTTCCAATCATAGGATTCCTGGTGATTGCACTTTTCATAGCTATTTTTGATTAGTTTCGATCAAATTTAGAAAAATCATTCATAAAACAGAATGATTAGTAAAATATCTGCTGCGATCATCGAAATCTGAGGTAAAAAAAAGGGGCTTATGAGACAGCCCCTTATGGTCAGAAGGATAATGAGTTAATTCTCCGGCCTGTTGCTCATAGCTTTAAGGCCAATAAGCTTTTGGGGGTCAGGTAATGAACCATCGTTGAATTTTCTGGCTTTTTCTATGAAGTCCCTGTCGATTTTCATGATTCTGAACTGAAGTATTGTCTCGAGGTCAGCATTTTTATAGCCGGCATTGCGTATCATGTCAATGTACTCACGGTTAAGGTCAAATATTTTCAGTTTTATTACCTGGGAAGCATTAAGGTTAGTAAATCCCAAATTTCTGCATTCCTCAACAAAGGCCGGATCGATCCCCTGGGCTTTAAACGCTACAATATTATCGGCGGTAATATCCTTGAGTCCGGTTTTCCTCATACCCGACACATAATCCGGTGTTATGTTCATCGATTTGAAAGTGACCAGCTGTTTTGATGTAAGATCAAAACCGGTGGTTTTCATTTCTGAAGCATATTCGGGATCAAGCTTAAGTGCAGAGAAGGTAATAAGATCATTTACCGAAAGGTCACCTCCGAATGCAGATTGGAGCTCCTTTATTTTAGTATCTGTTATATCAAGGGCTTTAAATGTAATGGCCTTGTCAATAGTTATGGTGTTTTCAATAATCTTGTTGATGGAATTAAGAAAGACGGGTGTCACTTTTAGTGCCGCAACTGCTATTATCTTGTCACGAGGTATGTCTTTATACCCCATCTTTGACAGCTCACTGACCGTGGCGGCATCAAAGTTGCTCATGGTCAACGCCAGTAAATCTTCGGTATTAAGATCGTTGTACCCGAATTGTTTCATCTGGCTGATAAATCCCTGGTTTGCAGTATATTTAAATTCCCCGCTTCCACCATCCGTGTTTATGCTGCCATTAAATACAATTTCACCGGATTTTCTCGAAAGAGTAAATGTTATATTATTTCCGGTTTTATATCCTTTTAGTTCCACCTGGTCTATTTCATTTCCGTAATTCAAGTTTCTCAAATCACCTTTACCTTCCCTGGAGGACAATAAAAGATGCAGTTTCCCCTGCCTGATTTCTGTTTTCCAGAATCCTCTCATGGTTGGTTGCGCCTGCAGCAGGGCAGATGTAACCAGGCAGGCCACGACAGATATTAATAATTTTCTTTTCATGGGTATAAAGATTTATTTTTCCTAATAAATACCATCCGTAATAAAAAAGGTTACACTCATTTTGCTTTGACCGAAATATTCCCATAATACGAGTTAAGGATAAACTCGGTACCACCTTTATTCAGCCTTGCTTTTACGGCCTCATCCTGATTGTATATCCGCTTAATGGCAGTACTGACCACTTTTATTTCTCGTTTTTGCGTTCTAAGGTCAAGGTCGGTAATCAGTTCTCCCCTGGCGGTCTTGACTGCAAAATCAACATCCGATTCCTTCGGGATACGTATTTCGATATTTCCGTTATATGATGTTATCATGCTCGGCTTATCAGCAGGAGGGGAGCTGAACATGATTCTTGCTTCGCCAAAGATAGTAGATGCAATAACAGGCCCGGAAACGTTTTGAATTATAATATTCCCGTTAGGATTACGGGCATCTATTTCTCCATCGATCCTCAGTATCGTTAACTGCCCATTATCGTTTGAAGCCACCTTAATGCCATATCTCCTCGGTACCATAATATCAAAATCCACTGTTCTGTTAAATGATTCACACCTCAGCAATACCTCGTTCTCATCAACTTCAGCCGACAGGTTGAACCTGTAAGGCTGAATAACTCTAAGATTGCCTTCAGGAGTGATTTTATCCGTCTGCTGCTCTCTTAGTTGCCCTTTTACTATAATTACAGAACCATCATACCCGGTAATATTTACTGATCCTTTCGGATTTTCAAATATGAACCTGCATTGTTCAGCCTTATGCAGTGGTTCAATGATCATTTCCTCCTCCTGTGCGGGCAGGGTGGTCGTTAAAAACAGGAGGATAATCAGGGCTATTATGTTCTTGGCGCTCATAACGGGATTCATTAAAGCAAAATTTCAACAGCTTCATTCAGTTTTTCTCTTACATTGTAATCCAGCGTGATATCTGACAATATTTTCTGGAATTCACCGGCAGATCTTTTCTCTTCAAGCATAAGCATTACCTCAGCGAGCCTCAGCTGTATAAGCGGTGATTTCTGTAAGCTTATTGACCTTACCAGGCCCTCTCTGACTTCAGGATTATCAGCATAGTTCACAAGTGTTTCAAGGGCAACCAGTCTCACATTATCATTGGGATCAAGATTCAAAACGCTAAGCAGACTTCCAGAAATCCTGGTGTCTATTTCTCCAAGATCAGAAACCATGGTAACTGCCTGGATTCTGTCGGCAGGAGAGCTTTGTTTCATCATTGTAAGCACCAGGGACTCTTTCAGGCTGTTTATTTCAGACGAGAGTTCTGATAACTGACTGCTTCTGTTTCCGGAATCTCCTAGAAAAGAAGAACCCATCCAGCCCATCACAAATAATGCTATTCCGGCTGCCACGCGCACTGAATAACGAAACATATTTGAGTCAGTAACAGAATGCAGTGAAAACCGGTATTTATGCCTGGAGGTTCTTTGTATTTCACTATCAAGCATCTTATAAAAACCTGAGTCCATGGATGAGGGTGGATCAGGCCCGATATCGTCCATGAGAAGATCGTGAATTTCTTTAATCTCAGATAATTCATCATCTGAAAGGTTGTTTAAATCTGTCGATCTGAGTTCTTCAAATTTCTCATTTAAGTCTTTCTCTTTCATATTTTGATGATTCAAGTTTGATATATATAGTCCTTAGTTTTTTTAAAGCTCTGCAAATACGTGTTTTAACTGCATTTTCAGTACTACCTGTTATTTCCGCAATTTCGCTATAGCGTAGTTCACGGATCTTTCCAAGCAGGAGGATTTCCTGGTCATCCCTGTCCAGCCTTGCTAGTGCTTTGTCCAAAATTTCCAGGCTTTCAGTTCTTTCCAGGTCATTATTGACATGGTACCCGTTCCGGTACTCTGCATAATCATTATCCAGGATTACCTGGTTAGTTTTCCTGCGATGGTCAACTCCTGTATTATGGGCAATACTGAATATCCATTTTGCAAATGATCCTGTACCCTTATAGCTTTTCCTGTATCTGATGGCTTTGTAAAAGACAGTATGGACAAGGTCTTCACTTGATGCCTGATCGCCCCGGGTCAGCTTAAAAAAATAACCATATAGGCGCTTTTTATATCGTTGATACAAAATCCCGAATTCACCGACTTCGCCGTCGATAACCCTCATCATTAAATCATTTTCGTCCAAGACCTGTTAATGAAGTTCATTATAAAGACCTTTCTTTTTACATAAGGTTACAACAAAATGAAAAATTGCATATTCCTGGGAGGAAAATGCTATTCCTGTGTGATAGAATTTGATATTATCCCGAAGTAGACAGGTTTCATTCCGTTGGAACGTTGCTCGTAAAGCCAGTATTTTTCACCTTCGTCTGTGAGGAAAGATCCTACCTGCCTGTAAACAGGTTGCCCTATCAGCCACAATTCGATTATGCTTTGTATGCCTTCGTCAGGTGCGGGGACTTCCGTGATATTCTTTTCGGAGAAGAAGCTATGCCATACAGCAGGAAAGACAATTTTTCTGATCATCCCCATGGTTATTACTCCTTCCCTTTCCATTTCTCCAAGTTCAGTGTCTTTTGCAACGAAATAAAAGACCGAATCGTTTTCCCATCTACCGTTTATATATGTTATCTGCTCGTTGCTGAAAACTGGCTCACCGTAATACGATGAATCAGGCCGGGTGGTTTCAGGATTTTCTGCCGGCTGAAGATAAAAGAAGAAAGCAAAGATTCCTGCAGTCAGCATTAGGAATGATATCAGGGAGTAAGCTTTTAATCCTCCGGGTGTTGCCATGAGGCGCATCTTCTTCATCCCTTCGCCCGAAAACTCCTGTTCCATAAAATCTGCTGGCCTGACCTCTCTGATACCAAGACCCCTTAACCGTGTTACATATTGTTCAGGATCTGCCGGTGTGATGAAAATAAAACCATGTGATACGGTCTGTATCAGCACTGCCTGCCCTATTACCGAAGTGCCAAAGCTCCTTATATTTGATTTTGTACCCGAACCGGTAACTGAATTAACGACAGGTACTGAAACAAACCGGGTAAGCAGGCCATAATATTTTGAAGCCCTGTACCACCTGGCAATATTCATTTCTCTTTCTGCTTCTACGACAGGCCAGTAGGATTTATTGAAAAACTGTATAACCTCATCACGGGACAGAAGCGAAACAGATGTTATGTCCCTGACATTGATAGTGATTTTTTGAAAAAAGTTACTAATGAATATGCTGTTTATCCCGATCCCGTATCTTATACTGAAAGCCAGGATTTTAAAAGCCATTCCGATCAGTGCAAGAAAACCCAGTACTGCTATAATGATACCTGCAAGGTACCCTGAAAGCAGGTATATAATTAATCCTCCTGCAGCAAAAAGGCTGAAAGCCAGCAGGAAAATAATAACATTCTTTGCTGACCTGCGGGGCCGGAAGTACTGGTAATTATAGTCTTCCATAATGGCAATCCGTTATGTTTAAAAACAGAAATTTCTCAGGCAAGCCTGCCAATAACAATAGTGGCGAATCCAAGAGCAAGTAAAAATCCTATCATATCGGTAATGGTCGTTAATATGGGCCCGGAAGCCAGTGCCGGGTCAACGTTCATCTTTTTAAGAATCAGGGGAACAGTACCGCCTATTGAGACTGCAATCATGGTGTTTATTGCCAGGGCACCGCCAACGACAAGACCAAGGTATAGATTTCTCTTCCAGAGGAAAGCTGCTGTACCGATAAGAAGTCCAAGAACAAGACCATTTATTATCCCCACCGATATTTCCTGCATCCAGACCCTGAAAACCTCTCCGGGGCGGATTATTCCAAGAGAAAGCTCGCGCATGCTTACAGCCACAGCCTGGTTTCCTGTGCATCCGCTCATATCGGAAATGATCGGAAGAAATACGGCAAGAGCTATTACAGCGCTGAGTGTTTCCTGGTAAAAAGCAATAACGCTAGCAGCAAGAAGGTTAAGAAGAATGTTTACAGATAACCATGACAGCCTTCTTCGTGACCTTTGCCATACAGGCATTGTGCGTAATTCATCCCCGCCTACAATACCCTGTGATTCAAGGTGTTCTATAGCTGCACGTTCATTCACGGCTTCCAGGACATTCTTCCTTCTGATAACCCCTATCAGCTCGTTGTTATTGTCGATAACCGGGAATCCGTAAAAGTTATGTGTTTCAAAAAGATCATTCAGCTCTTCAAGAGAAGTGTCGGCTTTAACAGCCATAACTTCCTTAATTACTATATCAGAAAGTTTCTGGAATGGTTTTCCTAGCATAAGGTCCTGCATCTGGAGTACTCCAACGAAGATATCCTGATCAGAGACGACATAAATATATCTTATATGATAATTTTTATATTCTTCGGAGTTATTCCTGAGATCTTCAATTGCCTGTTTTACGGTCAGGGATTCATTAAATGCAATATATTCTGTAAGCATTAGACCTCCGGCAGTTTCAGGGTCGTACTCGATCATCATCCTGGCATCAGCAGCTTCTTCAGGATTCATTTCAGTCAGAATGGCTTCTGCATCATCTTCATCTAGTTCGGTTATCAGGTCAGCACGGTCGTCACTTTCCATTTCATTTAAAATAGCCGCGGCGCTTCCGGTATCCATATCCTCAATTATGTCAGCTGCCTGTGCCTCCGGCAACTCTTCAATAACATCCGCTGCTTCTTCCGGGTTTAGCATTGTAAGAAGCAATTGCTGTTCCTTTCTGCCCAGTTTACTCATAAGGTAAACAACCTCACTTGCGGGCAGTGTGTCAAGAAAAATTGTAAGATCATTTTTGTTGTCTTCCCGGAGTAGTGAACGGATTATCTCAACAGGTGGGGTGATTATTTGTTTATCCATTATTTTGGGTATAGCATTAATAAACCAGTATCTGATAATACAAAGTAACCAAATATTTGTATGGAAGGTTATCTAAATTAATATGAACTTACTGCTCAGGGGCCACCTCAATTTTCATTTTTCCCTCATGAACCTCAATTGAATACTCCTGTCCGTTTTTCAGACTAAGTGTCAGGGTTTTGGTTTCCCCGGGGAAAAGCCGGTGTGTCCGGTATGATACCGGTCCGATTTCTGCTATGGGAAGAGAAACACCATTAACAGATGAATAATTAATAACCTTTGCCGGTGAATCTGACTCGTTTGTAAGTTTAACTTGTGTATAAACGTCGTAGTTTACAACAAATTGTAGTTTTGTACCCCTTTCGAAGGTTTGGTTAACAGGTATGTCTTTCCTTACAGTTGTCCAGCTTGATGGTGCTTCGGGTTCGGGTATCTTTGGCCTCATCTTCTCATCAACTTCGGTATAACCTTCGGGCACCTCAAATAATGACGGATCGACTTTCCACTCCTTAATATCTGTGAGAACCATGAATGAATTCTCCGCTAAATGGTTAGTTGCCTTTATTATAAAATTAAGCTTTGGTGTATACCAGGCAGTAAATATTTTTGTATCTCCCTGGTAATATTCGGAGATTTCGCAATCATATCCTGACACCTTTTCGGTTCCCAACTTTTTTGTTTCACTATTAGAGGCATATATTTTTATAGCTGCCACGGGGTCATTTGAAACCATCCTGAAATCATCACCTGTAGTTTTGTATACGAATTTTTCGTCAGGCAACAACAACCACATCTGATTTTCCCGTGGCGACGCAATAAGAATTCCTTTCATCCCGCTTTCTTCAAATTCATAACGGTATTTATCAAGATTCGAAAATACCTTAAAGGTTCGTGATGTTCCCTGTACAGTATTTGTAAGGGTTGCTGTGAACTGCCCGAACATGTTCAGGCTTATTGACAGAATAAGCATTGAAAATAAGACTTTCATATCTCTTTTTATTTATGATTTACAGAATAAATATTTTAGGTTCAAATGACTACAGGTTTTTTTAAGGATTCCGTCTTGACCATTATCAAGCAACGGATTCGCTCCCTTGCTTCTTTAATATCTCCAGCTCGTAAGATCTGCTCCCGGTGGAGCTGTATGCCTGATTCTTTCGAGTATTACGGGCATGTACATCTCGTTATACCTTAATCTCGACAGGTAATTGGGCCTTGTGGGATCGCCGTTCCAGCAGTGCTCAGCCCTGTCCCCATATCTTACCTCTCCTTCATAACAGGGATTTTTTGTATTTTCAAGAAAATCTTCCATAAGATAGACAGCATTGTTGAGGTAGTAATTGTCCATATCTCCGCAATAAATCCTCAGCTTCCCCTGCAGCTTCGGGCCCAGTGTTGCCCAGTCGCGTTCAAGGATATATCTCAGATCATAGTTTTCTTTCCAGTATTCAGCAATTTCCCTGTCTATTACCCCGGTACTCTTGTTCCAGATGGGTTTTGGATATCCGTCGTTACCCCGCGGTGAAAAGACAGCCTGCCAGATATCCCATTGTCCACCTGACCGGCTGTTGGTTCCAATGGCATTTTCCATAAGGTTCTGACTCCTGACTGTTGAACTAATCTGTCCAAGCCAGTTTCGGTGAGCCGGGCGTTCAATAATTCCGAACGGACCTTCATCATAATATGCATTTTCGTTCTCGTAAATATTTACCAGGCCGTATGCCCTGAAATCTATAGGATCGGGACATGCAGCAAAGCATCCGTTATATTCATCGGGATAGAATACCTGAACAGCCAGTGCTTCCCACCCTCCGGTTGACCCGCCATAAAGAAAACGGGACCATCCTTCGCCAATGCCCCTGAACTGCCTTTCAATTTCGGGTATAAGTTCAAAAGTAATTGCATCACCATATGGTCCGAGGTTTTCGGAGTTAACTGCATATGAATCATCGTAAAAAGGATTTGCATGCTGTATCTCAACGATAAGCATCCTTGGAAAATCTTCGGATATCCATTTTTTATAGAAATCGTAGGCTGACTGCTGTTTAATAATATTATAGCCGGTAATCCTGAACCTTTCGCTTGTATCGGGCTTCAATCCCGGGTCCGGAGGTACAGTACGAAAGTCGCCAAAATCGGCAGGGAAATGCCCGTGGAAGATACAGATCGGATACCTGGCTTCAGGATGCTCATCGAAACCCTCAGGTACGAGTATATGTGCACCCAGATACATAGGTCTTCCCCAGAATTCTGTGAGAAGCTTGCTTTCAATCCTGATATGTTTTATGTATTTCGTATCTTCAGTTTCAGGTATAGGCGGATTGACTTCGGTCAACCGGATATTAAATTCTTTACGTGTGTTTTTCTGAATGAATATCCTTACCGGCTTGCTGAACAGGTTCCCGGGAGCGATCCTCCAGTTCTGGCCCTCACCCCTGTCCATGGGCAGTTTAATTGTATGGCCGGAAGTCAGTTTAAATGTCTCATATTTATGCAGCAATATCTGTACATTATATTCTCCTTCAGGAATCTTATTGAAAGTGCTTAGTGGAGCACCGTTTTCATCTCCCGCAAATATTTTAACTTCACCTTCTTCCCAGCCGTTCACATCCATTCCGAAGACTTGTGCGGACAGGTAATCATCACGTATGAGGTTCTTTGGTTCAGAATCTGTACCGGTGTCAGACAGGATAAGCAGCAGCCTTCCGTCTAACGGACCAGAGTGTAATGAATCGGAAATTGTTACTGAGAACACCAAATCCGTCTTATTAGATAAGTCTTTACATCCAAACAGATATAATATGCTGCAGGCGATTACCGGCAACAGAGCTTTGACCTTTGGCATGGCAGGTGATATTTTAATACACCTACAATTTAAGCAAAATCATTTAACCGCAAAAGGACATGGCGTCCAACTGGTGTTGAAAAGTTGTCAGTGGTTATACCAGTATCACAGTCCTGCTGAAGAACATTTTTTTTGCATTAACCGCCTTGAAGCCGGCAGATTCAGCCATCAGTATCATGTTGCAGAAATCAGTTTTATTGACGTGAGTGGATGGCTCAACTATCAGAATTTTGCCATCGGGCTTCAGGAGGGATTTCAGTTCCCTGAAAAGACCAGGGTGATCGGGGATTTCATGAATTACATAGAAAGCCAGGATGAAATCGACATTCTCATTTATCCCTGTAGATTCAGTCTGGCATTTGTGAAGCTCAATAACTGATTGCAGAGATGAACCATTTATTTTCTTCTGCAGAATGTTAAGCATTTCATCCTGCAGGTCAGCGGCTATGACTTTGCCTGTACTATTCAGAAGTCTTGCTATTTCGATGGTAAAGAACCCGGGCCCACAGCCCAGGTCAAGCACTGTCATTCCATTCTTTATAAAAGGACCCAGTATTTTTGCCGGATTTTGAACCAGTCTTCTTAACCGGTTATCAAATTCGCCTGCTTTTTCAGCAGGGCAAACCCTGTTTTTTTTATTTTTTTTCATGGCTTAAGAATATTATGATCCTACTTTTATGACGAATAACAGAGCTAAATATTTTAAGTTACCGTAAGGTGTATTCTATGAATTACAGTGAAAACCGGAATTTAGTATATTTAACAAAAATTCATCAACTACTTGATTTTGAATAAAACAGTATTACACATCAAGAACATGGTATGCAACCGTTGCATAAAGGCGGCAAGGGAGGAAATTGAAGGATTGGGTTTTACTATTAAATCAATTGAGCTGGGAGAAGTACTGATTAATGAAATGCCTGATAACAAAGATCTTGAGCAGATAGGCAAAGTCCTTGCAGAAAACGGATTTGAATTAATCAGCGACAGGAAGAGTTGGATAATAAACAGGATAAAAATCCTTATTATAGAATATATACATTATGATAAGGAAAAACCTGGTTATGTTAACTTCTCTGATTTTTTATCGGCTGAGCTCGGGAACGATTATTCATATATAAGCCATTTGTTTTCTTCTGTTGAGGGAATAACAATTGAGAAATACATGATACTTCAGAAGATTGAGAAAGTTAAGGAACTACTGGTATATGACGAACTGACAATAAATGAAATATCTTATCAGCTTGGTTACAGCAGTGTCGCACACCTTTCAAGACAATTTAAGAATGTCACAGGACTTACACCTTCGCATTATAAGAAGGTCAGGGAGGCAAAACGTAAATCCCTGGACCAGCTATAAAGACAAAAAAATGCAAATCTTTTCTCAAATTGTGCAACAAGTACCTTATTTATTTGTTTTTTCTTTGGAAGTTGAATTTTACATATGCTGAAACTATTAAGCCATATTGCTTTATCCTCTCTTTTACTTCTTTCATCCACAGGATTGAAAATTAATTTGCATTTCTGCCAGGATCACCTCTATGATCTGGCAATAAATACTCCTGCACATGATTGTTGTGCAAATGGTAATAACACCTGTCATCACAATCAGGACCAGGCCCATCATTGTGACGACAGAACAATACAGATAAAGAACACGGACAACTTTCTGGTTTCCGGCTTTTACCCTGGTTTTGAGAACAATAATTCAAATGATGTATTCTTCGTTTCTAAGGATCAGACTGATAACAGCGGGATAGAAAATGTAAATTATCCTCGTCTTTTATCTTTCAAAAAACCACCACCAGGCAGGGATGTATTTTTGTCCCGTATCCAATCCTTCATTATTTAGCCCGTATTTCAGAGGGGACTATAGATTTCACTTATGTGTTAATCTATACTGGTTTCCCATTCTTTGATTTTGGGTGCATTTATGTCATCCTCTTCAAAGCGTTTTGATTCCAGGCCTTGAGAAGAATTACTAAATAAATGATTATAACTAAAATACATAAACATGTTAAACAGATTGATACGGTTTTTCCTCGAAAATAAACTGGTTACATTTCTTGTACTAATTTTATTTGTTGTCTGGGGTATGATTTCAGCTCCTTTTAACTGGGATCTTGGAGTTTTGCCCCGTGATCCTGTCCCTGTAGACGCAATCCCGGATATTGGAGAAAACCAGCAGATTGTATTTACTGAATGGCCAGGAAGGTCACCCCAGGACATTGAGGACCAGATCTCATATCCTCTTACAACTGCATTACTGGGTATCCCTGGCGTAAAAACAATCAGGAGTAATTCCATTTTCGGCTTATCAAGCATTTATATCATTTTCGAGGATGATATAGAGTTTTACTGGAGTCGTACCCGTATTCTTGAAAAATTGAATTCATTACCAGCCGGGACCTTACCCGACGAAGTTACTCCTTCCCTGGGTCCTGATGCGACAGCGTTGGGGCAGATATACTGGTATACTCTTGAAGGAAGGGACGCTGAGGGAAAGCCTGCCGGAGGATGGGACCCCCAAGAGCTCAGGACAATACAGGATTATTATGTGAGGTATTTACTTACTTCTGCGAAAGGAGTCTCCGAAGTAGCATCTATCGGCGGTTTCGTGAAAGAGTACCAGGTTGATATAGATCCGAATGCCATGAAGGCATATGGTGTATCTGTAGCACAAGTAATGCAGGCTGTGAAAAAGAGTAACCTCGATATAGGAGCGCGTACAATTGAGTTTAACCGGGCAGAGTACCTAATTCGTGGATTGGGATATTTAAAGAATCTTAGCGATCTGGAAGAAAGCGTAGTCTCTGTAAATGAGAACATTCCTGTTCGTATCAAGGATGTTGCCAGGATTAATTTCGGTCCCTCAACGAGACGTGGCGGACTTGACAAGGACGGAGCTGAAGCCGTGGGTGGAGTGGTTGTAGCCCGTTATGGAGCTAATCCCATGGAAGTCATAAATAACGTTAAGAATAAAATTGCAGAGATTTCCGCCGGTTTGCCCAACAAAACATTAAGCGACGGAAG
Organism: uncultured Rikenellaceae bacterium; assembly: GCA_964595725.1. GTDB lineage: Bacteria > Bacteroidota > Bacteroidia > Bacteroidales > VadinHA17 > LD21. The sequence continues at coordinate 64,479 of CAZQRQ010000001.1, forward strand.
TACTTCCAAAGTCACAATCGTGCCCTTCTACGACCGTACCGGGTTGATCAAAGAAACCCTTGGAACGCTTGAATCAGCACTTACAGATGAAATCCTGATAAGTATTATAGTTGTCATTATCCTTGTGCTGAACTTAAGGGCATCAATCCTTATTTCAAGTTTGTTGCCTGTTGGCGTGCTTATGACATTTATTATAATGCGCCATTTCAATGTTGACGCCAATATTGTAGCACTGTCGGGTATAGCAATCGCCATTGGTGTAATGGTGGATGTGGGAATTGTTTTTACAGAGAATATAGTCCGGCATATCGATATGCCGGAGAACAAGGGGGCAAGCGCTAAGAAGCTGCTTAACATCATCTATAATGCAATAGTCGAGGTGGCCTCGGCAATAATGACAGCACTCGCAACAACTATTGTAAGCTTCTTGCCGGTATTTGCCATGCAGGCCGCAGAAGGAAAACTATTCAAGCCGCTGGCTTTCACAAAGACATTTGCCCTGCTTGCTTCACTGGTAATCGGGATAGTGATCATTCCTGCACTTGCCCATATTGTATTTTCAATCCGGTTTGATAAAAAACGCATTTCGAGGATCTGGAATATTTCACTGATAGCAGCAGGTGCTATTCTTATTATAGCCTTCCAGGCCTGGATTGCTGTTGCTCTTATTGCTTTCGGCTTAAACAACCTGATGAAATACAGGTGGCCGGAACAAAAACAACGATATGTAAATTTCATCAATATTGGAATTGCTGCCTCAGTGGTAATTTATTTTCTCACCGTAGAGTGGATGCCGCTGGGGGCGAAGAACAGCACTTTTGTCAATTTCATTTTTGTAATTGCAATTCTTACTGCAGTTTTGGGAATCTTGATGACGGTGGTACATTATTATCCGGTTATCCTCAGGTGGTGCCTTGCCAACAAATGGAAATTTCTTTTGATTCCAATCATCTTAGTTTTGTTCGGGATACTTGTGTGGCAGGGAAGTAACAGGATATTTGGTTTTATTCCTGAGAAACTAAAGGAAACCGGAGGATGGCAGGCATTTGTCCAAACCTTTCCGGGTGTCGGAAAGGAGTTCATGCCTGCGCTTGATGAAGGCTCATTCCTTCTTATGCCAACAACCATGCCCCATTCCGGAGTCGAGGAGAACACAGAGGATATACGCCTTCTGGATATGAAGGTGAATTCAATACCGGAAGTTGAATCTACGGTTGGTAAATGGGGAAGGGTTGGTTCTGCACTCGATCCTGCACCTATATCCATGTTTGAAAACGTGGTTAACTACAAACCGGAGTACATCCTTGATGAGGATGGCCACCGTGTAAGGTTTAAAGTTGATAAGGAAGGGGCATTTATCCTCATAGATGGCAGCAGTTATAATCCGCACAGGAACGGTTTCAGGGAAATTGATGAAAACAACCTGGTCCCCGACAGGAATGGTGAGTATTTCCGGCAATGGAGAGACAATATTCATTCACCGGATGATATCTGGCAGGAAATTGTTAAGCAATCCAATCTGCCGGGTCTGACATCGGCACCGAAATTACAGCCTATCCAGACCAGACTTGTTATGCTGCAGACAGGCATGCGGGCTCCAATGGGTGTTAAAGTGTACGGGCCCGACCTGGAAACTATCGAAAAGACCGGGTACAATATTGAAAGTTTGTTGAAAAATGTTCCGGGTATCGAACCGGCATCAGTTTTTGCCGACAGGGTGGTTGGCAAGCCTTACCTCGAGATAAAAATAGATCGCAAAGCTATATCCCGGTACGGACTGACAATCGACGACATGCAGATTTATATGAGCAGTGCGATCGGAGGGATGAGCCTTACAACTACTGTTGAAGGCCGGGAGCGTTTTCCTGTAAGGGTGCGATATGCCCGGGAATACCGTGACAATCCGGAAGACTTAAAGAAAGTGCTCATACCAACGCCAATGAACGTGCAGGTTCCCCTGGGAGAACTGGCAGAGATAATATACACAAGAGGTCCGCAACTGATTAAAAGTGAGGATACATTCCTTGTAGGGTATGTAATTTTCGACAAGAAACCAGAATATGCAGAAGGTGATGTGGTCGAAAACGCACAAACGTACCTGAATAATAAAATAAAAGACGGAGAATTTATTCTGCCTGCAGGTGTCAATTACAGGTTTACAGGCAACTATGAAAACCAGATAAGGGCGACAAAGCGACTTATGATTGTGGTTCCTGTTTCGCTTTTTGTAATATTTCTGATCCTTTTTTTCCAGTTCAGGTCAGTAACAACATCAGCCATGGTTTTCACCGGGATTTTTGTGGCTTTCTCCGGGGGATTCCTGATGTTATGGCTTTATGGTCAGGACTGGTTTATGAACTTTTCTCTTGCCGGAATAAATATGCGTGAACTTTTCCAAATGCATACAATTAACCTGAGTGTGGCTGTTTGGGTGGGTTTCATTGCATTGTTCGGCATTGCCACCGACGACGGAGTCATTATGGGGACCTACCTGATGCAGGTGTTTGAAAGGGAAAAGCCATCCACAATTGATGCCGTAAGAGAATCAGTGCTGCAAGCCGGAATTAAAAGGGTGCGCCCTGCAATGATGACGGCATCGTGTGCCATCATAGCTCTTATACCTGTGCTGACCTCCACCGGGAAAGGTGCTGATATAATGGTACCGATGGCTATACCTTCCTTCGGGGGAATGATTTTGCAGGTAATGACAATGTTCGTGGTACCGGTCCTTTACAGCTTGTGGCAGGAAGGCAAGGTAAAAAGATTAAAACGCTTAAAATTAAAGAGCAATGAATAAGATATTGAAAATGAAAATTATACTTACTCTTCTGATCATGTCCGGAAGTCTGCTGGTTCATTCCCAGGATATGCTTGAAAGCTACCTGGTTGAAGCAGCCTTTAACAACCCTGGCCTGAAAGGGCGTTTCAACGAATATCAGGCCGCACTTGAGAAAATTCTGCAGGCAGGTGCATTGCCTGATCCTCAGGTTACATTCGCGTATTTCATACAACCGGTCGAAACAAGGGTTGGTCCGCAAAGGGCAAGAATCTCTGCTTCACAAATGTTTCCGTGGTTCGGCACATTAGGGGCTAAAGAAGATGTCGCTTCTGAAATGGCAAAATCAAAATATGAAGTGTTTCAGGAGGCAAAATCAAAGTTGTTTTATGATGTAAAAACCACATGGTACAATCTTTATTTCACAAAAAAAGCCACTGGCATCACAGCTGAAAACATAACCATACTGAATACCCTTCGTAAGCTGGCACTGGTAAAAGTTGAATCGGGCCTTGCTTCAGCAGCAGATGTATTGAGAGCAGAAATGAAAATCGCCGACATGGAGAACCATCTGGCTTTCCTGAAAGACAACTATCATACTCTTCAGGTATCCTTTAACAATCTTTTAAACGTGAATGCAGACAGGATAGTAGATATCCCTGATTCACTTGTAAATTCTGATTTTGACCTTAGCCGCGAAGCAGCCCTTGATAGTATCAGAAGCCGAAACCATAATGTAATGCAATATGAATATTCCGAAGCATCCTACAAAAAGCAGGAGATTGTTGCAAGGAAGCAGGGGAATCCAGGGCTTATGCTAGGCCTGGATTATGTGGTTGTTGGAAAGGGTCAGGGTTCAATGGCCACTGTCTCTGAGGCGGGAAAGGACGCAGTTGTATTTCCTATGGTGGGTATCACCATACCTCTGTACAGGAAGAAATATACCTCGATGGTTCAGGAGTTATCCCTGAAGCAGGAAGCAGCCAAAAATAACAAACTGGACAAAATCAATTTGCTTGAAACAACTTTTGAAAAAGCCAACAGGGATTACAGGGATGCCGACAGACGTATCCTGTTGTATACAGAACAGTCTGTCAAAGCCTCCAAATCGCTCAGGATAATACAGACTGCCTACGAAACAGACGGAAAGAACTTTGAAGAAGTTCTGAGAATGGAACAGCAATTATTAAAGTATGAAGTCGAACTTGAAAAGGCACTGGCTGATAAAAATGCTTCAATTGCCTTTATTAACTACCTGATGGGGAAATAAAAAACAAAATAAACATGAAAACAAAAAATAACATTAAAAAACGGGATTACGTGGTGATCAGTATTACACTGGTCCTTGGTCTTTTCTTTGGCTGGCTGTTCTTTCATGGTTCAGGCAGCAAAACTGAAACCGGAAATATAGTAAAGGAACCTGTTCATGAAGTAAGTACTATATGGACATGTTCAATGCATCCACAGATCAGGATGGATAAGCCGGGTAAATGTCCCATCTGCGGGATGGACCTGATACCGGTACAGGAGAATACCGGAACGGATGTACCAGTATCTCCTGACGAAATACAAATGTCGGAAGCAGCCATTAAAATAGCAGATATACAAACAATGATTGTAAAAAGTTCTTATCCGGAAAAGAAAATCTATCTGTTGGGCAAAGTAAAACCTGATGAAAGACATATTTATGAGCTTACGGCCCGGTTTGGAGGACGAATTGAGAAACTGTATATAAACTTTACCGGTCAGGATATAAGGAAGGGAGAAAAACTGGCTGCAATATATTCTCCAGCCCTGATAACAGCCCAGAAAGAACTACTTGAAGCCATGGATTACAAACAGAGCAATCCGGAATTCTATAATGCGGCAAGAAATAAGCTTAAGCTGTGGGATCTGAGTGATGATCAGATAGATGATATGGAAAACCAAAGCGAGGTACAAAGTTATTTTGACGTTCTTTCGCCGGTAACAGGCACTGTAACAAAACGTAATGTAACAACTGGAGACTATATTAAGGAAGGAAGCACTCTGTTCCAGGTTGTCGACCTTACTACAGTATGGGTAATGTTCGATGCTTATGAAAGTGATCTTTCCTGGATGAAGCCTGGCGATGTTGCTGATTTTACTGTCCAGTCACTGCCAGGGAAAAACTTCAGTGGCAGAGTCACATTTATTGATCCGCTGATCGATCCGTTTACACGTGTTGCCCGGGCAAGGATAGAAGTTCAGAATCCGGGCCTGCTTCTTAAACCTGAGATGTTTGCCAACGGGGTTATTAATTCTTTCATTGCCGGGAACAGCAAGGAACTTATGATACCCAGGTCTTCAATACTATGGACAGGTAAACGTTCCGTGGTATATGTTAAATCACCTGACCGTGAACAACCGGTGTTCAGGTATCGGGAAATTGTCCTTGGGCCTTCAGCCGGTGATTTTTATGTTGTTAAATCAGGTTTATCGGAAGGCGAGGAAATTGCCGTAAATGGTGTATTTAAGATTGATGCCGCAGCCCAGCTTGCAGGGAAACCGAGCATGATGAACCAGGAAGCAGAAATAGCGTCGGTGGATCCTGCGTTTAAGAAGCAGCTTCAGGAAGTTTACGATTCCTATTTACTTATGAAAAATGCCTTTGTTGAATCTGATGCTGAATTAATCTGTGAACAGGCACATGATGTAAATACAAAACTTATGGAGGTGAACATGGAACTGCTAAAAGGTGATTCTCACATAAAATGGATGAATTACCTGGATAAAATGAAACCGGCAATATCAGCAATTGAAGCTAAAGCCGATCTGTCTGTCCAGAGAATTGCTTTTGCAGAATTCAATGAGGCTTTTCATGAAAGCGTTGAATCATTTGGACTTAACAGAGGTACGGTATTCTATCAGTATTGCCCCATGGCAAACAGTAATAAAGGAGCATACTGGTTAAGCGAGATCAATGAGATAAGGAACCCGTATTTCGGAGATAAGATGCTTACATGCGGTGAAACAAGAAATACTCTTGAGTTTTGATGGGATATTAATATGACACTTTAAAACGAAATGATCATGCTGTTGAAGATGCTCATAATTTCAGTGTTACTCATTGTATTAGCGATGCTTGGGCTCGGCATCAGGCTTTTATTCAGTCGTGATGCGGAATTCCCGTCACACTCATGTGCACTTGAAAATGGCGATACCGATAGTGACGGCTCATGTTCAGCATGCCAGCTGAAGGATCTGGCTGACTGTCCGGAAAAAAAGGGCAGACAGTAATAACTTAGATATAAGTGGAATTTTAAATCTACTGCAATGAAACTCATTAAGGCATATATGCGATACAGAAAGGCTGAAGAGGTCTTTACGGCGCTCAAAAGTGAAGGCTTCTGCTGTATGACCTTTGTGGAATGCGAGGGAACCGGTCAGTATTCTGACCAGGAAGAAGAGCACATCAGTGAAAAATACCCCTTTGCAAGTGCTTACAGGGTAATAAAACTTGAAATAATTGCACGAGATGAACACATATCAGAGCTTATAAGTATAATTAAAGCAGATGGGGGTACAGGTTACAGGGGTGATGGTCTGATTATCGTTTCTCCTGTTGATGAAATATACAAGGTAAGGTCAGATGAAAAGGGAGTTCTGGTACTGATAATCTGGTTAATTACCAGGTCACTAAATCAGAATGTCACCAATAACCAATACAAATCCGCCATTGATATTTTAAAAGAAAGATACGCCAGGGGAGAAATTGGCAAAGACGAATTTGAAGAGAAAAAGAGTCGTCTCCAATAATGTTCATATTAACATATAATGAAGAATATGAAAAACGATAAAAAGTACTTTTGCCCAATGAAATGTGAAGGGGAAAAGGTATATGACCAGCCCGGTGACTGTCCGGTCTGCAACATGCACCTGGTCTCCGCAGATCAGAAGAAGGACAGGCATCAGCATCGGGAAGAACATGCTGATCATGAATTTTCAGGACACAATCATGAACATATCCCGGCACCTGGTCCAAAGGGGAAAGGAACCTACTTTTGCCCAATGCGATGTGAGGGGGATAAGGTCTATGATAAGCCCGGTGATTGTCCGGTCTGCGGGATGCACCTGATCCCTGAAAAAGGAAATGAACCAGGGGAGGAAGAAAATGCATACCGGAATATGGCAAAGAAATTCTGGATTGCCATGGCGCTGAGCATACCTGTATTTATTATTGCAATGTCGGATCTCTTCAGATTCCTCCACCTGGAAGATTTTGCTTCACAAAGAGTATGGGGATGGATAGAATTTGCTTTGGCCTCGCCGGTAGTCTTCTATTCAGGCTGGAGCTTTTTTAAACGTGGGTGGAGTTCAATCCGTCGCTGGTCGCCCAATATGTGGACATTAATCAGCATTGGCGTTGGGGCGGCCTATCTGTTCAGCATTTTTGCCCTGGTGGTCCCGGGATTATTTCCAGAACAGTTCAAAGACGATCATGGAAATGTCCACCTGTATTTTGAAGCGGCGGCAATTATCCTTACCCTTGTCCTGCTGGGACAGATGCTTGAACTGAAAGCTCACAGCAAGACCAGCTCAGCTATAAAACAATTGATTGGTCTTGTACCGCCTGTTGCAAGGATAATCCGTAATTCACATGATTTTGAAATTCCCCTGGATGAAGTTAAGACCGGAGACATACTCAGGGTAAAACCCGGTGAAAAGATCCCTGTCGACGGTGTAATCACTGAGGGGACGGCTGTTATTGACGAAAGTATGATAACAGGAGAGCCAATACCTGCCGAAAAAACTCAGAATGAAAAAGTAACAGGCGGAACAATAAACGGAAGAACTTCATTTGAGATGAAAGCAGAGAAAGTCGGTTCAGATACACTGCTGTCGCAGATAATTGAAATGGTGAATGAGGCCAGCCGGTCGCGTGCGCCCATTCAGAAGCTTGCCGATGTAGTTGCGAGGTACTTTGTGCAAATTGTTGTTGGAACAGCCTTGCTGACTTTTGCAATATGGGCAATATGGGGCCCTGAACCCGCTTATGTATATGCGTTCGTAAATGCGGTTTCTGTTCTTATTATTGCATGCCCATGTGCTCTGGGCCTGGCCACTCCTGTGTCAATCATGGTAGGTACAGGTCGCGGTGCTCAGTCGGGAGTTCTGGTTAAGGATGCAAGGGCTCTGGAAGAAATGGATAAGGTAAATTCGCTGATTATCGATAAGACAGGTACAATTACCGAAGGGAAACCTTCATTGAAATACTATAAATCTTTTGGTAGCCGGACCGATGAAGAAATCCTTCGTCTTGCTGCCTCGGCAGACGCATTAAGTGAACATCCTGTTGCTGAGGCCATTGTCAGGGGAGCGAAAGAGAAAGGTCTAGAACCTGAAAAAGTTGAGAATTTCGAAGCTGTTACGGGCAAAGGAGTGACGTGTAGTTACAATGGATGGAAAATAGGTCTGGGTAACAGGAAGCTATATGATGATTTTGAAGCAAAACTTGATGACATACGGGAAAAGGAAGTTATTAAATGGCAATCGACAGGACAGACGGTTATGTATCTGGTGGTGGATAACATAGTTGAAGGAATAGTGAGTGTTGCCGATAAGATTAAGGAATCATCACAAGAAGCAGTAAAAGAGCTTCAGGAAATGGGAATAAAGGTATATATGCTCACAGGTGATAACGAGCAAACGGCTTCAGCTGTTTCGAATTACCTGAAGCTGGATGGATACCAGGCTGATTGCCTTCCGCAAGACAAATTGAGAAAAGTGAAGGATTTACAGGAAAAGGGAAAAATTGTAGCTATGGCAGGAGACGGAATCAATGACGCCCCTGCGCTTGAGCAGGCTAACATAGGGATTGCTATGGGAACCGGTACTGATATTGCAATGCAGAGCGCTGAAATCACAATTATTAAAGGAGACCTGACCGGCATAGTCCGTGCAAAGGATTTAAGCCATAAGGTAATGAGAAACATTAAGCAGAATTTATTCTTTGCGTTTGTTTACAATTCTATCGGTGTGCCTGTAGCGGCCGGCGCTCTGTTCCCCTTTTTCGGGATACTCCTTAGCCCCATAATTGCTGCCACGGCTATGAGCTTCAGTTCTTTATCCGTTATCAGTAATGCTTTAAGACTCAAAAGACAATAAATATTTCATTCTGAAATTAACAGATATATTCAGGCGTTTATTTCGGATATCTCCCGAAAAGCTTTTTTAATGCCCTGTGGAACTTATGAAAGCTGTGAGGTTTATAGAACATTAAGATACACTCACCTTTTATAAAATTAACATCGGAATCCTCAAGCTCAGCCAGAGCTTCCTTGCTGTCGGACATCTGCTGAAGCCAGATATTTCTGATCCCTTTTGTTTTAGCTTCACGTATCACTCCGGCACTCTGGTCTTTTGCAGTCATTACAATAACGGCTTTTACTTCATCTGGCAGCGATTTTACATCCGGGAAAACCTTTACTCCCATAATTTCTTCAGCCGAAGGATTAACAGGAATTACATTCATCCCCTTTTCTTTGAGCTCTTTAAAAGCCGCATAGCCAAATTTTTTGGGATTGCGTGAAACACCGACGAGCGCGATTGGCTCTGATGAAAGGAATGTCTCGATCTGTTTTAGTGATGCCATATTTTTCCGGTTATGAATTTATAAATTTTACTGGAAATAAGTATAAAGACGTAAAAATACTATAAAAACCCATTCCTAGAATAATTTTTGTTTATTTGGTATCCAGGTATATTTTATCCTGAACCAACATCACCCTCATGAAGAAACCGCAGAATAATCAGGAATATCTCTTTTCGAAGAGTTATTCCAACTACGTATTTGTTCTTCTTTTCCTGTTGTATATGTTCGATTATATCGACAGGATGGTTGTTACCTCAATGTTTTCATCTATCGAAAGCGACTGGGGTATCTCCCACACCCAGAGCGGAATGCTTGTATCAGCAGTTTACTGGGCTATCGTGCTTCTGACATTTCCTGTTTCACTTCTGGTTGACAGGTGGAGCAGGACAAAAACAATAGGAGTAATGGCAATAATATGGAGCCTGGCGACAGCACTTTGCGCACTTACAGGTAATTTTGTGCAACTTTTCATGGCACGAATGCTCATAGGAATCGGGGAGGCCGGATATGCTCCTGGCGGAAGCGCACTTATTTCAGGGCTTTATCCAATGGAAAGACGATCCAGGATGATAGGGATATGGAATGCATCTATACCACTTGGCACAGCCATTGGAGTACTTCTTGGAGGATTGATAGCAACCAGGCTCGGCTGGAAACATGCATTCGGAATTGTTGCACTTCCGGGCCTTATAGTGGCGATACTTTTTATGTTCGTCAGAGACTATAAGACAGTGGACCTTTCTTTCGTGGATAAAGGCAATAATAGGATAAAAATGGAGAGAAAGGACATCATAAAGGAGTTTCTCAATAAACCTTCTGTATTGTTCACATATTTCGGGATTACTGCGGTCGTATTTGTGACAACATCAATGATAACCTGGTTACCCACATTTTTTCAGAATGTAAGAGGAATACCACAGGAAAATGCAGGTAAAATGGCAAGTTCCGTTATGGTACTTGCCCTTATTGGAGCACCCCTGGGAGGATTTCTTACCGATTACTGGCGACAGACAAAGGAAAATGCCAGGCTGGCATTTCCTGCTTTAAGTACTTTACTTGCGGCAGTATTGCTGTTCGTTGCTATATTCCTGGTTAAAGGCACATTTCAGTATATTATTTTGCTTTGCTTCGGTATAAGTATTATGCTTTTCATTTCTGGGGCAGCAGCCGTCACACAGGATGTGATTCACCCCGGACTGAGGGCAACCTCCTATGCAATAGCCGTGGTGGTGCAGAATCTTCTGGGAGCTTCAACCGCACCAATTGTTATGGGAAGAATATATGACCTTACAAATATTCAGACTGCGCTCTCATTTCTGCCATTTGTGCTCCTCGTTGGCACCTTGCTCTTCTGGTTGGGATCAAGACATTATTCAAAAGACCTGCAAAAAGTATCAAAGATAAAGTTGGAGGCCGAAGAGTGATTTATGCATACACTTGAGTCTATTGAGCAGCTTAGGAATAAGCAGAAGGAATTCTTTTTAGCCGGAAGTACAATGCCAGGTGGTTTCAGACACGAGGCACTTTCCAGGCTTCGGGATTCAATTATCAGATTTGAACATGAAATCAAGGAAGCCCTTTTTAAAGACCTTAACAAATCCTCTTTTGAATCATATATAACAGAGATTGGATTGGTCCTGCATGAGATAAACACATTTCTTAAAAATATTGATCGCTGGACAAAACCTCAAAGAATCAGGACGTCCCTGTTTGCCTTTCCTTCAAAGAGCTTTATTGTCCCTGAACCATACGGGCAGGTATTTATTATTTCTCCCTGGAATTACCCCTTCCAGCTGCCAATGGTTCCACTGGTGGGTGCCATTGCTGCAGGTAATGTTGTTATTATAAGACAATCGAGATTCTCGCCAGAAACAAATAAAGTGGTAAAAAAAATAGTATCTGAAACATTTACCGGGGAACATGTATCCATCATCGATACTGATCTTGAGGTAGCAGGAAGGATACTTGAACTTAAGTGGGACATGATATTTTTTACCGGAAGCACATCAGTCGGGAAGAAAATATATTCTGCTGCCGCCCTTAATCTTACTCCTGTTGTTCTTGAACTTGGAAGCAAGAGTCCCGTAATTGTCGATGAGGATGCGAACATCCGGCTAGCTGCCCGCCACATAATCTGGGGAAAACTGATCAATGCCGGGCAAACATGTATTTCACCCGATTATCTGTATGTCCATGAAAAAGTAAAAGATTCACTTAGCGGTTATCTGAAAAAGGAAATACAGAAGATGTACGGTGAATCGCCTCTTGAAAACCCGGATTACCCGCGCCTGATATCAGAAAAGGCATTCGACAGGATGCTCAGCTATCTGAAGAATAAGGAACCTTTAACTGGAGGGCGATCAGACAGGACGAAGCTATCTGTAGAACCCACACTTATTGAGGCGAATGAGTACGACAAATGCATGATTGAAGAAATATTCGGACCTGTCCTTCCTGTTATTCCTTTCACAGATATTGATGAAGTCATAAGGTTTATCAACAACAGACCCAGGCCACTTTCGATATATTACTATTCAAGGAACAGGGAAAAACAAAGGAGAATTTTGTGTAAGACTTCATCCGGTGCCTTTCTTGTAAACGAGATCATAATCCATTTTGCAAATAATAATCTTCCTTTTGGCGGAGTTGGAGATAGCGGTCTCGGCAGGTATCACGGAAGAGAAAGCTTCAGGGCATTCTCCAATATGAAGGCAGTCATGAAGAATAATATCGGAATTGATTTTCCGTTGAGATACCCGCCTTTCGGTGAAAAGGAGCGAATCATAAAATGGCTGTTGAAGTGATGATCAGTTATTCCTTGATGTGGTGTAGGAAATAAATTTCTTCAGGGAATCCTTAACATCGGAATCCGGGTAGGAATCAAGTATGGCAAAAGCTTTATCGCGATACTGGTTCATTTTGTTTGCAGCATAATCCATACCCCCGTTTTCGACAACGAACTTAATTACTTCGTTGATTTCAGATTTGGTTTTTTTCCTTCCTCTTACTATGTTAAGAATGTGCCGTCTTTCAGAAACAGGCGATTTTTCCAGCGCATATATCAGCGGAAGAGTTATCTTTCTTTCTTTGATGTCATTTCCGGCTGCCTTTCCTGTAAGCCCGTTGCCTTCATAATCAAGAATGTCATCTTTTATCTGGAAAGCTATACCAATATTCTCACCAAGCTCCTTCATGAGCTGTATCACGTCAGGATCTCCTGTTACTGAAGTAGCACCACAGGCAGTACATGCGGCAATAAGTGCAGCCGTTTTAGAACTTATAATCCTGAAGTAGTCATCCTCCTTCATATTCAGTTTCCTCGCCTTCTGTAACTGCAGCAACTCTCCCTCACTCATCGATTTGACGGCTTCAGAGACTATTTCGAGCATATCAAACCGGTTTTTGTCGACGCTTACAAGCAATCCCTGTGCAAGCATATAATCTCCCACAAGTACTGCAATCTTGGAATTCCATAATGCATTTATTGAAAGCACGCCCCTTCTTTCACTTGCATCATCCACTACATCATCATGGACAAGAGATGCAGTATGAAGTAATTCTATAAGGGTCGCAGCTATATATGTGGACTCGCCTACCTCACCGTTGAGGCGGGCTGTCAGGAATACTAGCAAGGGCCTCATCTGTTTGCCCTTACGCCGGAAAATATAGTTCAATATTATTTTAAGCAGGGGAACATCACTTTTCAGTGTTCGTGTGAAAAAAGCCTCAAACTGGGCGATTTCCTTTTCAACCGGCTTTTTTATATCATCAAGGAGTGACATCTCTCGGATAATCTGCCCCAAATATAATAAAATCAGGGGGAAAGGATCAGATTAAATAAAATTCAAAAATGTAGCAACTTCTTTTTTTTATACATCTATCATATTAACATATTTATATATATATTTGCATATTGTTCAAACAGAATAAAATGGAGGATATTAAACTTACAGCTGAGAACCTGGAAAAAGCTGCGGGTATGCTTAAAGCGATTGCACATCCGGTAAGGATTTCGATTATCGGTTGTCTTGAAGACGGACAGGTATTAACAGTTACAGAAATTCATAAGAAACTGGGGATAGAACAGGCAGCTGCATCACATCATCTTGGTATTCTGCGTGATAAGGGTGTCCTGTCTTCGAAGCGGGAAGGGAAAAATATATTTTATTTTCTCAAACATGATACTTTGAAGGTCCTCCTTAGCTGTGTGCGAGGTTGCTGCACTACCTGACCTGTCAGGAAAGATCCCTGAACATTCTTTTCTGGAACAGAATTATAGAAAACACACCGCAGGTTATTGAAGTGTCGGAAAGGTTGAATACAGGCCTGAAAAAGACCAGAGACTGCCCGGCTCTTATTGGCGACCAGTCGGGCCACCTGGTATTAATTACCGGAAAATAGAACATATCCACTACTTTACCGTGTAAGAAGGACGAATAACCTCCACCCTCAGGGAAAAGGGCAGCAGTAGTGTTATAAGTGCTTTCATTGAATATCATCCCGTAGAAAGCGCTGTCAATTATATTACCAATGGCTCCGGCAAGAATTGCACTGATGGCAAGTGTAAGACCTAGTGATGCGTTCTTTTTGATAATTAGGTTAAGATACCAGCCAATTGCAACAATTGCTATGATCCTGAATATGCTCAGGATCAGTTTTCCGGGTCGTCCGCCCCATTCCATGCCGAAAGCCATGCCATTATTTTCGATGAAATGCAGTATCCCGTATTTCCCAAGAAAATGAATTTCCTGTCCAATTACCATATGGGTTTTGACCCAGATCTTAATGAACTGGTCAAGAGCGAGGATGAAAAAGATAAACAATAAAGCTTTTTTGCCCTGTGAAATTTGCATTCCGGTCTTTTTTTCAGCTCCGCAAAATAGTAAAAAAATTGAGAATTTTGATTATTCTTATTTTCACCTGATTAAGTCCATTGTCCCGGCAATCATGGTGAACTGTCGGGACTCAGAGACCTGTTTTGTTATAAGCATCATCGATCAGAAGGATCTGCAGTATCTTTCTTAAGGATTTTCAGTCTGGTCGAGATCCACATTATTGTTGCCAGTAAAAGGAACAGACCAATATTCCCGGCAAGGTATGCATAATCATTAAGTGTTAGAAGGATGAATATAAATGTGTTAAGCAAGATTAGCATAGCAGCCACGATAAGAGTTGTAGTTTTTTTTCTGAAAAGTGCTCCTGTAAAGAAGGTGATCATTAGTATTGTTGCTCCTGAAGCTATCAGGTAGGCAAGATTAAAACCTGTCTGTTCGCTCAGGGCATTAAGGAGTGAAAAGAACAATACAAGCCCCAGTGATACGAGTAGGTAATGAAGGATATGAATGGTTTCGTCCCTTGTTATTTCAAGAAAGATCAACACAAGGAATGTGAGTGCAATAAACAGGATACCGTACCTTGCACTTCTCCATGATTTCTGGTAATGATCAACCGGAATGAGCAGATCTACTCCAAACGAGCTCTCTTCAGGATGAAAGGCACTTCCCAGCCAGTCTTGTGGAAAATTCCTGTTAAGATGAGTAACTTCCCATTCAGCAGTAAATCCATTTTCATCGATTATTCTTTTGGATGGAAGGAAACTGCCACCAAAGCTTGGAGCATTCCATTCAGACTTAATATGTGCTTTTGTCGTTTTACCAACCGGAGTAAGCATAATACCCTCAGAACCGGCAAGATTCATATTTAACATAAATGGTATCTTTCCTGGCTGTGTTACAAATGAAACGGTAAACGATACTCCGGACAGAAATATCTCCTGGTCGCGCACACCCGGATCTGCTTCCAGTTCAGATGATCCTGCCCTGAGAATGACCTTCCCTTTCAATCCCCGGTTGTCCGTTATCCCTACAGTATAATAAGCCTCATTCCACAAAACTTCATAGCTTTTTAATGTATTATTATCAGGAATTACAAACTCTCCGCTAAAACTTAAGTCGGATTCATATACAACAGACTGGTAAATGCTCCGGTAACGTATTTCCGGTGCTATTATCCCATCTATTTCAAGATTTTCGGGCAAGATGTGCCAGATATATGTTGAAGGTTTTTCATCTTTTTCGCCGGGTATGGTCCTGACAGGAATATTAAGGATTGGGCCTGATATATACTGCCTGGCAGCCCATTGCTGTGAAATTTCCTTCCTCACTTTGTCAGCGTTGGATTGTCGTTCTGTGATAATGAATTTTATCATTTCAAGAGGAATCAGCAGAAGTATACCCATAAATGCCAGTATCCCGAGCTTAAATGTAAGCGACTGATGCCATTTTCCGTGGTTTGTGATTTCTATTTTCATACTTGATAATAATATTAAATGCACTTTGTATTACAAAGTGTGTTTATAAAAAATTTTATTGGTTACTAATAATGTCTTCAAGGTTTTTAAGGTGATTTCTGAAAAGCTCAATTCCTTCCTGAGTTGCAGAATAACTGGTATTTGGCTTCCTTCCAATAAATTGCTTGGTTGCCTTAATAAGTCCCTTGCTCTCAAGTACTTTAAGGTGGCTTGCAAGATTTCCATCCGTTACATCAAGAGCCTCCTTCAGGTTATTGAAATCGTATGTTTCATTTACCATGAGGACGGACATTATTCCCAGCCTCACCCTGCTTTCGAATTCCTTATTCAAACCTGATATAATACCTTTCATGCCTCATATTTTCTGTACATGAACAATCCATATGCTATGTGAAGCAGTCCAAACCCAAATAGCCAGAATAAAAGCCCGAATCCTGGCAATAACAAAGCTCCAAGACCGGTAGCCAATTCCAGGATTCCGAGGTAAAAGACTTCATTGTAAGTGAACTTTCCTGCATTGACAAGAGCCAGACCATAAAAAATGAGAAAGCAGGGAATTATCAGGTTATACTGTTTCTGTACAGTTAAAATGATTACGAACAAACCACCGGTTATCAGAGGAATCAACAGGCTAACAACCAGTCTTTTCGATATGGGTGTCCAGATCTTCTTATTTGTTTTCCTTGCCCTTCTTATTGAGAAAAGGAGTGCAAATATCACCGATAAAATAAGTACCATTCCGGCATCAATTATCATTTTGATCATTATCCCTGCTGATTCCGGACCAGACAGGGAAGCCAGGCTGGTGCTTATATCCATGAATTGTTTCCCGGGAATTAATAACCATGCCGCAATTGTACCAGCAATCGCAAAGATGCCGGCAAAAATTCCCGACAGACCGCTTAATGAAAGAAACCGGGTTGATTCTTCCATAATTTTCCTGATCGTTTTCAGGTCATCAGCTGAGGAGAGATTCTTTTCCATAATTAAAAGTACTTTGAAATACAAAGTTAAATATATTTTGAATAAAAAACAAGACAATTTGTGTTTTCACGTTAATTTCAGATAGCTTTGGTTCATAATTCATTTGTAATGCTTGAAAAAAGAACTGCACTTGTATTTGGAGGTACAGGATTGATAGGGAATATGCTTGTTGAGGAACTCGTTGATTCTGAGACATATCGGGAGGTAAAGATATTTGTCAGGCAACCCACAGGAGTTTCCGAGCAAAAAGTAACGGAAATAGTAACGGATTTTGAAAGTATTGAATCAATATCAGCTGAAATGACAGGAGATGACATATTCATCTGCCTGGGAACAACGATAAAGAAAGCGCGTTCTGTTACTAACATGGCAAAGATTGACAGGGATCTTCCGATGAAAATAGCTTCTATAGCACGGGATAAAGGGATAAAGAGAATCGCAGTGGTATCTTCTGTCGGGGCAAGTATTGCAGCCAAGAATTATTATCTGAGAATCAAGGGAGAACTGGAACAGGGTATATTGGGAATGAAATTCGAAAATATTGCAATTGTGAGACCATCAATGCTTCTTGGTGAACGGAAAGAAAAGAGAACAGGGGAGGTTGTAGGCAAGGTCGTTATGAAAGCTTTCAAGCCGGTTCTTACAGGTAAGTTACGGAAATACAGGGCAATTCATAGTAGTGATGTTGCCAGGGCTATGCTGGTAATACTTCAGAAAAATCCTGTAAAGGAAATTTACGAATCCGACGAACTGCAAAAACTGGCTGACAGCTATAATAAGTAAACTGGCAGTTAAGCAGGTTGTCTTAATTAATCAAACTGCAGGATACGCTGAGTGAAAAACGCAGAGTTAGCAGGGAATGTTATTGATTTCCTCTGTGAACCCTGCGATACAATTTTTGCTCGTTATGGGGTTAAATATGATATAGTATTAACAAATCTGTTACTGTGGACATTCTGCATCATTACCGTTGCTATCCCAGCAGTGCCATTCATTATCCTGGTAATGGTAAAAAGCCTTAACCCTTCCATTGTATGCTGTCGTACTCCATTCGATATTAACATCAACGAAGGTATTAAGCACTATGGATTCATAAAAGTGAACATCATAATAGGCATCAAGAGTATTAGATGTTAAACCGTATTCTATAAAGCTGTCTTTAAAAGGTTCATCATTCCTGTCGTCGTTAAGTTCCCTGATATATGTGTATTTTATACTCCCGATCTTTTCACCATCCCAAGTCCAGTCGATTCGGAGCATTGGTTCCGGAAATTGTGAACTGTAATTCAGTATCCACTGGCCGCTTTTACCGTCGAGGTCAGAACTGCCTTCAAACCACAGGAATTCTCCGAAGCCGCCAACTCCTTCCTTTTCGATATACATTTCCCATTTGACGTCATTGTCACGAATCTGGCCGGTAAGACGGGCATTATATGTTGAGCTGACAGCATTGACACTGTATCTCCATTCCCATTTCTTGTCGGAAAGATATACAGGCTTATGTTCAACCGCCAGGTTGAAAGCTGCCACAGGCACCGCGATATTATAAATTAGAATTGTATTCCACAATCCGGCTACTGTTGCAGCAAATGACCAATTTGAGTTTTCCACACCTTTGCTATAAATTTCATTAACAGCAGATTTACTGTCTAAAGCAAAATTGCTGAAATCTATTTTCATTGTTTCTATTGAAGGGAGAGCAGGTGGATCTCCTTTCTTTTCACAACCCGGGAAAAAGACCGATACTATGAAAGCTAAAAAGAGAAGAACAAATATTCTTTTCATAATGCTATGGTATTTCATTAATTAACGGGATGTATGCGGGAATATTGTATCTTTAAAACACGAATGAAATGGTACCTGAATTCAGAAGCCGGACCATGTATCTGAGCATGTATTAAAGCTTTGATCTTTTCATATATGATATTTATGCATTTCAGCATATTTGATTGAAATTTTCAAACACACCTTGCAAATGTTATACTCAAATTACTATATTTGATTTTATATGAATATCTAACCGACGGTTTCCTTTTAACAATTATAATAAAGTTATAGTATCGGACTTAAGAAATACCTGATGAAAAGGGATAAAACATCAGTTAAACCGCATTCATACTTACCTCTAATATTTCTGCTTTTCATTTTTCTCCCGGCAAAATCATATACACTTCAAAATTCTGATTCCGTATATCTTGTAAAACGACAATTTACTCCTGAAGAGATTATTAGAGGGGAAAGACTTTTTTACGGACTTATCAGCCAGAATGGCGTATCTGTAAATTGTGCAGCCTGCCATACTACAAAGGTACTGGACACTTTAAACTGGAATCCCGATGCTTACGATATATCATATAAATATCAGAATAAAACAGCTAAAGACCTTGATGTTGTTTTACTTCATCCGACCGGTGAGAAAATGGCAAGCAGCCATGAATCCATTAATTTGACTCCTGAGGATATCATTCTCCTCAAAGCGTATATGGACAGGTTTGTGGATATAGGCCTTAAAGAGGAGAAGCCAGTAATCACCAACCTCCTGCTGTTTATTGCAGCGACTCTGCTTTTCCTGGTATCAGCAATAGATTTGGTTTTTACAAAAAAAATCAAAAGGAAGTGGATTAATTTTTCCATTCTTTCCATTACTTTGATTTATATCACATGGATTCTGGCGATCAGTGCTATAGACATAGGGCGTTCACAGGATTATTCTCCTTTTCAGCCAATAAAATTCTCACACGCTGTTCATGCCGGTCAGAATGAAATAGATTGTATTTATTGCCATAGTTATGCTCCGGGTAGTAAAAGTGCGGGAATTCCGGCAGAAAACGTATGTATGAATTGCCACCTTCTGGTAAGGAACGGTAGTCTTTCAGGCAGGTATGAGATATCGAAACTGATTGAATTGTACGATAATGAGGAACCCATTCCTTGGGTCAGGGTTTATAATTTACCCGACCATGTGTTTTTCAGTCATGCCCAGCACGTGGAAGCAGGAAAATTAAACTGCAGCGAATGCCATGGAGAAGTAGAAAAAATGAATGTTATAAAGCAGGTTCCTGATCTTTCTATGGGTTGGTGTATTGATTGTCACCGAAACAAAATAGTGGACTTTGACGGGAACAGTTTTTATGCCGCTTATGATAGAATGGCAGACAGAATAAAAAACGGAATAACTGACAGTGTTACAATATCTATGCTCGGAGGGACCGATTGTATGAAATGCCATTATTGATTTTTTACAAATTTCTTAGGTAGCCATAAATGAGAAAAACCAGTAAAGAGCGTATACCCAGTAATGAAATTCAGGGCAACATTCCTTCACAACCGAAGGGAACTTCAAGAAGGGATTTTCTGAAGTTATGCGGATACAGCTTTGCCTCTGCAGCACTGTTGGCAGCATGCAAAAGACCCATACATTCAGCACTGCCCTATGTTATTCAACCTCCTGAAATAGCTCCAGGTAAAGCTCTTTACTATGCATCCAGTTATTTCGACGGACATGAATACTGCTCCATTGTTGTTAAGACCAGGGACGGAAGACCGATAAAGATCGAGGGTAATGAGCTTTCTCCATTCAATTATGAAGGCACATCTGCCAGGATTCAGGCTTCGGTACTCAATTTATATGATGATGCAAGGCCCAAAGGACCGATGACAGGTACCAAGAGTGAATCCTGGGAAATAATTGATGCTAATATTCAGACCGGACTTGAAAAGGTAAGTTCAGCCAGCGAAAATATTGTTCTGCTTACATCCACAATTATTTCACCTGCGACAAAGAAATTAATTGAAGAGTTTGGGTCCGGGTTCAGTAATTTCAGATGGATACAATATGATGCAATTTCGTATTCGGCAATTCTTGAAGCAAATGAAAGATGCTTTGGATTTTCTGTTTTTCCTGATATTCATTTTCGTAATACTGATCTTATCGTATCGGTAAATGCTGATTTTATAGGTACCTGGGGAGCCCCGGTTCACTTCGTTACCGGATATTCTGAAGCAAGAAATATACGTAAGTCGCATTCTCGAATGCTTCGACACATACAATATGAATCAGGTATGACTCTATCCGGGGCTAACGCTGACATAAGGAGAACCATAAAACCTTCTGAAGAAAAGACCTTCTTTATCGATCTTTATAACAGGATAGCAAAGGAAAAAGGAGAAAAAGTCCTGCCGGGGCAGGCGTTCAGGGATGATCTTTCAGATATTGCCGGTGAGCTTTTAGCATGCGGGGGTCGTTCTGCAATTTTATCAGGATCGAACGATATAAATATTCAGATAATTGTAAACTCTATTAACTGGCTTCTGGGTAACTACGGCTCCTGCATAGATCTTCAAAATTACCTTAATATTTCTTCCGGCATTGACAGAGATATGAAAGCTCTGGTAGAGGATATGAGTGCTGGTAAGGTTGGGGCGTTGTTAATGTATAATGTTAATCCGGCACATGATTATTTTGATGCCGGGGGTTTTAAAAAAGGACTGTCAAACACCTTACTGACAGTTAATATGTCTTACTTCAAAAATGAAACCTCCGGATTGTGCACCTACGACTGTCCGGTTAACAATTACCTTGAATCATGGGATGATGCCGAGATAATTCCTGGTCAGCTGAGCCTTGTCCAGCCCTGCATACATCATATCTTTGATACCAGGCAATTTCAGGATTCACTTTTAAAATGGGCAGGCAGATCAGACACCTGGCTCAGTTATCTTAAAAATCATTGGGAAAAAGAATATTTCCCGCTTTCAAACACTAAAGATTTTGATAATTTCTGGACAGGATCACTAAAAAAGGGTGTGTTTGAATACAGTAACGGAAAGACCGGAACCCTGTCAATGACAGATGGAGTAAGAGATGACGTTGCTACTGCTGAAAACTATCCGGATTCGGGGGGATTTGAAGTCATTCTTGCAGAAAGTGTTTCTCTGGGAACCGGAATGCTTGCAAACAATCCATGGCTGATGGAACTTCCGGATCCAATCAGTAAACATTGCTGGGAGAATCTAGCGTCAATATCGCCGGGAGATGCCACGAGGATGGGTATTTCAACAGGAGATGTTATTAAGATTGATAATAATATCTCCCTGCCTGTCTTCATACAACCAGGCCAGGCAGATGGAACGATATCAGTTGCCCTTGGCTACGGGCATACATCATCAGGGCCTGTCTGTAACGGTATAGGAGAAAATATGTACCGTTTTGTCAGGGACAATTCGGGGAACAGGATATACAATTTCTGGACAGCAAAAGTGGAAAGAACCGGAGAAAACAAACAGCTGGCTCTTACACAGACCTATGCTTCAATGGAGGGAAGACCTATTGTCAGATGCACGCAATTAAGCAATTACAGAAGAAAGCCTTCATCAGGCAATGAAATGCATGAGGAATTCGAGAAGGGGCACGGGACATTATATCCGGATATTGAATATGATGGATTTCACTGGGGACTGGCAATAGATTTGAACCTCTGCACCGGATGCAATTCATGTGTTATTGCCTGCCAGGCAGAGAATAATATCCCGGTTGTAGGGAAGGAAGAGGTTACAAAAAGGAGGATAATGCACTGGATAAAAATAGACAGGTACTATTCTGATGATGATAATAATCCGGAGGTATTTTTCCAGCCATTGCCCTGCCAGCATTGTGATAACGCACCATGTGAAAATGTATGCCCGGTTTCCGCCACTAACCACAGTAATGAAGGGCTGAACCAGATGGCATACAACAGATGCATTGGCACAAAGTACTGCATAAACAACTGCCCTTACAAGGTCAGGCGCTTCAATTGGTTCAGGTATACTAACAATAAGGAATTTAATTTCAATACTGCTTCAGAACTTGGGAAAATGGTTCTTAATCCGGATGTGACAGTAAGGGAAAGAGGTGTTGTGGAGAAATGTTCTTATTGTGTGCAGAGGATACAGGAGAAAAAGCTTCAGGCCAAACTGGAGAACAGGCCATTAAGGGACCAGGAAATCAAGACTGCGTGTATGCAGGCCTGTCCTGCCGGCGCAATTGTCTTTGGTAATCTCAACGATAAGAAGAGTAAGGTAGCCGGCCTTGCAGCAGATTCCGGAAATTATCACCTGCTTGAAGAGCTTCATACTCTGCCATCAACATCATATCTTACTAAAATCAGGAATGACGAGATTCCCGAATCATAAAATTATAACAGATGTATAACAGAAAAGTCAGAGGCCCGCTGATCGATGGTGATAAGAACCTGGGAAAGATTACCAGTGATGTTCTTGATCCCATTGAGACCAGACCAGGTACATGGTGGCTGATCGCTTTTGCCTTATCATCTGCAGCCCTGCTTTTTGGAGCATATGCGCTTTATATAACTGTTTCGAAAGGTATTGGTACCTGGGGAGTGAATAACTCTGTTGCATGGGGCTGGGCAATAATTAATTTTATCTGGTGGATCGGGATCGGGCATGCCGGAACGGCATTTTCGATTTTTCTGCTCGTTTTAAGGCAGAGATGGAGGACCTCAATAAACAGAGCAGCAGAAGCCATGACTGTTTTTGCCGTTATGTGCGCTGCACTATTCCCTGCAATGCATATGGGAAGGGTCTGGCTGGCATTTTATATATTTCCTTATCCTAATACTCGAGGACCATTATGGGTTAATTTCAATTCACCGCTTTTCTGGGATTTTACTGCTATCACGGCTTATCTTATTATCTCAGTGTCATTTTGGTATCTGGGAATGTTGCCCGACCTTGCATCTGTTAGAGACCGTACTATTTCAAAGGTAAGACGGGCTGTCTATGGTTTTTTCAGCCTGGGCTGGACCGGCTCCAGCAGACAATGGATACGGTATGAAGGTCTCAGTTTCGTTCTTGGAGGTATCGCAGCGGTACTTGTTGTGTCAGTTCATTCTATTGTGTCGACCGACTTTGCGGCAGGGATTGAACCTGGCTGGCATTCAACAATATTTCCGCCCTTTTTCGTGGTTGGTGCCATCTTCTCGGGTTTTGCAATGGTAATGACTTTAATGGTCATTATTCGAAAAGTATACAAACTGACAGATTATATTACAGATAACCACATGGATGCCATTGCCAGGATCCTGATATTCATTTCACTAATTATGGGTACGGCTTATCTAACCGAACTGTTTGTTGCCTGGTACTCCGGCAACGAATATGAAATGTATACAATGTTCAGGAACAGGGTAACGGGAAATTATGCTTTCCAGTACTGGGCCATGATAGTATGCAATGCGCTCGTCCCTCAACTGTTCTGGTTCAAGAAGGTCAGAAGACACTGGTTGGGGCTTCTTTCGGTTTCTTTATTGATCAATCTGGGAATGTGGTATGAAAGGTATAACATTGTAGTTACTTCTCTGAGTAAGGATTTCCTGCCTTCAAACTGGACGAATTACACCCCCAGTATAATTGAAATAGGTTTCTTCGTTGGCACACTGGGGTTATTTGCTACTGGTGTGCTGTTGTTTATGAGATATATTCCGATGATGGCTGTAAGTGAGCTTAAAGGAGTATTAAATATAGGAAAAAGAAAAGAGGACTGACCGGATTACTATGAACAAAGTATATAAAATAGGAATATTCGATGAGGAAGAAAATTTCATTTCTTCCGTGAAAGCGCTGGTGGATAAACAATGTTCAATTTATGAGGTTTTTTCACCTTACCCGGTTCACGAGGTTTTGCAAATTCTCAAGCGCAAGACCAGGCTACCTACGGCAGCTTATTTTATAGGGCTCTCAGGCACTCTAGCAACTCTGGGTTTCCTGGTCTGGGCTGCAGGTTTAAACTGGCCGATAATTTACGGGGGAAAACCTGTCAATTCATTTCCCTCTTTCATAGTGGTCACTATAGTACTTACCATACTCATTGTAACGGTAGGAAGCCTCTTCGTGTTTTCTATGCGGTCAAAGTTATTTCCAGGCAGGGAGAATACCATATTTAGTAATGATATAACTGATAATAAATTTGTGATTGTAATTGATTCGGATCCAGATGACAAGGCATCAAAAGAAGCGGTTGCGACCATGAAAGAATTTGGTGCGATCGAAGTGCTTGAAAAGGAATATGAAACAGTGAAATCATGAAAATAAAACTAAGTTCGAGATATATCTGCTATACTTTAGTCGCAACAATTTTACTTCTCCTGTTGCAGGGATGCAATAAATCGCGCAATAACCCGGGCTGGGATTATTTCCCTGATATGTTCTACTCGACTGCTTATGAAACATATACAAGGAATCCTAATTTTGAAGATGGAATGACAATGAGAACACCTGAAATGGGTACCGTTCCAAGAGATTTTATACCTTTTAATTATACTCTTGACGCTGCATCAAGGATTAAAGCAGGGAATGAACTGGTTAATCCTTTTTCAAGCGACCAAGTAAATTTAGCAGCCGGCAAGTCCCGGTATACTATATTTTGCTCAGACTGTCACGGGGCAAAAGGCGATGGTAATGGGTTCCTTTTCACAAGAGGGCTATACCCACTTCAACCAAGGCCACTTACAGGAGATATAGTCAGAAATCTTAAAGACGGGGAGATCTATCACACAATAACGCTGGGATTCGGTTCAATGGGCTCTCATGGGGGACAGGTAAAGCCTGATGACAGGTGGAAGATAATTATATATATCAGGCAACTGCAAAATGAAAATGAAATAGTAAGATAAACTGTTTTACATAGTTTACGGAGTATATCAAATATGGAACAACCAGATGATACGATTTTAATCAGAAAAAAACCAGGAATATAGATGAAGGATCAAATAATTCTTTCTAAAAGGTTCATCGCGTTAACCCTTTCACTGTTCATAGTTGGGGTCGTTACATTCATCGCCGGGGTTTCCATCGACCAGAAAACAACATGGGCTAATTACCTGCTTGTTAATTTTTACTTCCTTTCAGTTGCCATGGGGGGTACTTTTTTCCTGGTTATCCAGAGTATTACCCAGTCGGGATGGTCTTCTGCTTTTAAAAGGATCCCTGAAGCCATGATGTCTTATATACCGGTTGCTGCTGTTTTTTTCATTCTTATGTGGTTTGGCATAAAGTCAATATATGGATGGACAGGAAATCATGAAAATGACGAAGAATTACTTTCACACGGTAAATCAGTATATTTCAGCCTGCCGTTCTTTTTTGCAAGGATTATAATCTTTTTTGGATTGTGGATAATTTTCATTAGGAAACTGAGATTCCTTTCACTCAGGGAGGACTCTTTAAAAACGGAAGATCATGATGGTATAATGCTATTATTCAATAAGTCAGAGCTGTATTCTAAGATTCTGATATTTATCCTTATAATCAGTTTTTCTGTTGCGGCTTTCGATTGGCTGATGTCGCTTGATATACACTGGTATAGCACTATTTTTGCCCTTAAATATATTGTTGCAGCCTTTCTTCATGGTGTTTCGATCCTGGCCCTGATTATCTTCATACTTAACAGAAAGGGATATTTCCCATTCCTTAACAAGTATCACCTTCACGACCTGGCCCGGTACATTTTCATTTTTTCGATTATTTACGGTTATTTCTGGTTTGCTCAGTTTATGATCATATGGTATGGTAATATACCTGAAGAAACTGTTTATTATTATATACGATGGTCCGAAAACTGGAAAATTATTTTCTACCTTGAAATAGGGCTTAACTGGGGCCTCCCCTTTATTGTGCTTTTGCCTGTAAAAACAAGCCGTAATATGTTTGCGATTATTGTAGTCATCATAGGACTGATTGCAGGCCAGTACCTCGATCTTTTCCTGCACATCATGCCTGGCATAAAGGAGAGCTTTCATATCGGATGGATTGAGGCAGGATTATTCATTGGTTATGCAGGACTCTTTGCTTTTATTATTGGATGGACACTTTCCCGGGCTAGCCTGATTCCTAAAAACCATCCATACCTTGAAGAGAGTCTCAAGCACAGTTTCAACTAGAACATTGAATCATTAGACAGAACTGATAATGATCCTGTCAATGATCAGAAGCAGCAATATCAGAAGAAAATAAATATCGAGTATCCTTGAATACCTGTTATATATTCGAATATTATTATAATTCCGGAGTAATTTGCTGAAATATAAGAGTAAGAGAAATGAGACGACGACAAGGAAAGCAATTATTAGCCCGCTCATGATAATACCAAAATAACAAAGAAAAAGCGCTGCTGCTACTGAAGCTGCAACCCAGGTAAAAGTCAGTCTGCTGATCTGCAAAGGACTCATTAGTGAAATGAGACTTGGGATCCCGGCATCTCGATATTCACTGCCAAACCGCATTATCAGCAGCCAGAAGTGCGGTACCTGAGCAGTAAACATCAAAAAGGCAATAAAAATGGCCGGTTTATCAAGGATGTGACCGCCGGCAGCAACCCACCCGATTAAAGGTGGCAATGCACCCGTAATAGCCCCGGGGACAACCGCAAAAGCAGTAATTTTTTTTAGTGGAGTATATACGGCGTTGTACCAGAAAATTGTGGTAAGACAAATAAGTGCCGCTGCTGTTGTTCCTGAAAATTTAATAATAATTACGCCTGCGATAAGGGATGTTATCCCCATAGCCAGGGCATCACCTTTTTTTAATTGGCCAGCCGGTAGTGGCCGATTATGTGTCCTGGCCATTTTTCTGTCAATTTCTATTTCCTGCAGCTGGTTAAAAACAGATGCAGAGATCGCAGATAGAAGGATACCCAAGGAAACCAGTATAAGATTCAGGGAGAAGTGGGGGGAGAAATAAAAATATCCGGTAAAGCCAGTCAGTGTTACCGGTAGCATTATTGAGAATTTACATAGTTTAAGGTATGAAAGGACCCTGTCTTTAATTATTCCCAAGAGATTTAAGGTATTCAATGATTTTTTCCAGGTCGGCTTGTGTGATTGTAGTTTCATAACTCTGCATCATACCGGTGGGAAAGCCTTTTACAACCTCAATATTAGGATCATAGACAGCTCTTTTTATATAATCTTCGTCGGCAGTAACCGTAACTTCTTTTCCATCCCTTATTACAACCTGTTGTGATCCGAAAAGCCCCAGATACGAAGGCCCCACTATTTTTGATCCATCAGATGAGTGGCAGGCATTGCATCCCTGGGATTTCAGAATGGCAAGTCCCTCATCTGCAGGACTTGCTGCAACCTCGGCAACCAGCAAAGAATCTGCTGTACCGTACCATTTTTCGAAATCCTCTTTTGAAAGTACTTTCACGCTGCTGGTCATGTAAGAATGCTGCAACCCACAGTATTCAGCGCAGAAAAGATCATAATCCCCTACATTTTCAGCCCTGAACCACATCTCTTTTTCACGACCCGGTACCATATCGGACTTGATTCTAAAGGCAGGAATAAAAAGGCTGTGGATCACATCAAGTGAAACTAGTTTGATTTTTACATTTGTATCTACAGGTATTATTAGATCATTACTCTGTTTACCGTTTCCATATTCAAATGAAAAACTCCACATCCTGGCAGTGCTAGTAATATCAATACCGTCTTTCGGAGGTTTGGTCATAGGTTTCCATCCTGCCCATCCGAAATAGAACATAGTCAGGGCAAGTAATGTGGGAATGACAGTCCAGATAATCTCCAGTTTTGTACTTCCTTCAATTTGTGTGGGGACCTTATTTTTTGATTTCCTGTACCTGATTACAAAGAGTATCATAATTATAGTAAGACCTACGAGAAGGAAGAGTGAAACGCCAACAATAAAATAAAACGCTGTATTAAAGGTAGATACAAAGTTTGAAGCATCGAGTCCTGTGGTAGAATACATATTCTTTTTCTAATTATCTGAAAAGGTAATCAAGGAGTGTCAATATAATAACCACAACTATAAGTGTGGATACCAGTATAACCAGTACGTTCAGCAATTTGCTTTCAAATTTAAGGTGCATAAAATACCTGAGAACAAGAGATGATTTGAAAGCAGCTATTAGTAATGCTACCATTACTGTGAGAGTACCAAGATAGATATGGGTAACCGCAACAGATATCAACGTGAGGCAGATTAAAGAAACCAGCACTACCAAAAATGTCCGGTATGAGATTATATGTTCGCTGTCTTTTTCCAGGCGTTCCATCATTTCAGGTTATTAAATAGAACAGGGGGAAAAGGAATATCCAGATGAGGTCGACTAGATGCCAGTACAGGGCTCCGTTTTCGAGGAGTGCATTTTTTTTCTGGTTAATCTTATTATTGAAGATTAACACACCAATTACACCAATAAATGAAAGCCCTATTATTATATGCAGGGCATGCAGCCCGGTAAGGAAATAGTATAGTCCGTAAAACAATACATCACCATGCCCTCGCTGTCTTAGAATGGCAGAACCAGGATAGATTCCTTCCCGGATATGTTCACCCCATTCAAAATACTTATTAAAGAGGAAAACAATACCCAGTAATATTGTAACTGAGAGCAACACCAGCGACAGTTTTTTCCTGTTTTCCTTTATTGCAGTAATCGACATTGCAATGGTGGAACTGCTGATGAGCAGAATAATGGTGTTAATTGTTCCGATAGCCACATTCAGTTCTTCAGCAGCAAGATGAAAAGCTGTTGCATTCCTGAAGCGGTAAATGGTATATACTACAAACAAACCTCCGAAGAGTAACATTTCTGTAAAAAGAAATAACCACATCCCGGTCCTTGATGTTAAAGCTTCTTCATGTGTTTCAGTAGTGTTATTCATCAGACGGCATAAGGTCCTTTAGTTATTACTGGTATTTCTTCAAAATTTTCATGAGGCGGAGGCGAGGGTATTGTCCACTCTAATGTTCTGCCTCCCCAAGGATTATCAGGTGCCCTGATTCCCCTCCAAAGAGAAGAGATCAGGTTGATTATTATTATTAAAAGGCCAGTATACATTACTATTGCACCCATTGATGAGAGGATATTACCGGAGTGAAAAATCTCGTCATAATCGAAGTATCTTCTTGGCATACCTTCAAATCCGAGGTAAAACATAGGCCCGTACAGAACAAGGAACCCTATAAAAAACATGAAAAATCCTGTTTTAGCCCATATTATGTCAAACATTTTTCCAGTGATTTTAGGATACCAGTAATGCATAGCTCCGAAGAATGCAAAACCTGTTCCCCCAAATACAATAAAATGGAAATGAGCAACAACAAAATGAGTATTATGCAGATGGACATTGGTGGCAAGTGATCCAAGCACAAGGCCAGAAAAACCTCCGATCATAAATACAAAGATGAACCCCATTGCCCAGAAGAAAGGTGTATGAAGCTCTATGGAGCCCTTATACATGGTTGATATCCAGTTAAATACTTTAATGGCACTGGGGATTGCCACAAGGAAGGTAAGTAAAGAAAAAGCATACATGGCAGTACCACTCATTCCGGATGTAAACATATGGTGACCCCATACAAAATACCCGACAATAGCGATGCCCATTATGGCAAATACCATGAAATTGTATCCGAATATGGTTTTATGGGATGATGTTGCGATGATTTCAGAAATCGCTCCCATGGCAGGCAGGATCATAATATATACGGCAGGGTGACTGTATGTCCAGAAAAGGTGCTGATATAATATTGGGTCTCCTCCGAGGGTAGGATCGAAAAATCCGATATTAAACAGTCTTTCGGCAATTATCATCAGGAGGGTTATCCCTACTATCGGTGTTGCCAGAAGTTGTACCCAGCCCGTTGCATATAGGGTCCACGGAAAAAGCGGCATTCTTTTCCACAACATACCGGGAGCACGTAAACGGTGCATTGTCACGATAAAATTCAAACCAGTCAGTATCGATGAAAATCCCAGAACGAAAGCTCCAAAAACTGCAGGAAGCATGTTACCGGCTGTTCTGAAACTATATGGCGCATAAAATGTCCATCCTGTATCAGGAGGTCCCTGGCCTGCAAATTGAGAGATTACAACAAGCGTTACCCCGGTGACATACAGGTACCAGGAAAGAAGATTGATTTTCGGGAAAGCCACATCTTTTGCTCCGATCATTATCGGAAGGAAGAAGTTGCCAAAAACAGCCGGCAGACCAGGTATCACCACTGCAAATATCATCACTATACCATGCAGGGTAAAGAAAGCATTATAGGTCTGGGCATTCATTACAGTTTCTCCTGGCGCTATCAGTTCCAGTTTCATCAGCAATCCGAGAGTTGCTGCCACCAGAAAGAAAATTAGAATAGAAAACAGGTAGAGTAATCCTATCCTTTTGTGATCAGTAGATAGAATCCAGGCAAGAATGCCCTTGTGTTTCCCATTATATTCAAGATAACTGGGCTCCTCATGTAATTTATTATCACTCATTAAGTGGTCTTCTTTTTGGATATTATTCGTTTCAATGAAAGATAAGCAAAAAGCAATACAAGAAAGAACAAAATAATAATAGCAGAAACCCTGGTAACATTGAAAACAAATTTATTACCGGAGGCATCATATGAATAACAAACAGCCAGTAAGCGATTGAGGCTTGGTCCGATCTTCCCGTCAGCAGCTTCTACAAGAGTTATTTTGATGTCGAAAGGCAGAAAATCAATACCTCTCAGATAACGTATTATTTTTC
This sequence comes from uncultured Rikenellaceae bacterium, assembly GCA_964595725.1. Taxonomy (GTDB): domain Bacteria; phylum Bacteroidota; class Bacteroidia; order Bacteroidales; family VadinHA17; genus LD21. The sequence goes on from CAZQRQ010000001.1 coordinate 95,714, forward strand.
CATCAGGTGCAAGTGCAATTAATCCCGTAGGATGTACGAATTGATTATTAACAAACTCAAAATTGAATCCCACCGAATTTGTGAGTTTGGCAATATCAGCACTGTCAGAGACAAAGAAATGCCAGTTTTGTGCTTCTTCTTTCTTTTGCATCGTATTTATATAGCTGGCTTTCTTATTTATTCCAAGATTGATTCCTTCGTTGTGATCGATGCTAATTGTAAGCACATCGTAATCTGTTCCCAGTTTCAGATCAAGTGCATCAATGAATTTTGAGATTCCGAACATAAGCGGACTGCATGTGCCGGGACACTGGTAATAAACCAGGTTCAGAATAGTTGGTTTGTTTATTATATCTTTTAAAAGAACTGTATCACCTTTTTCATTGACCAGTCTTGTATCAAGGGCAGCATATTGTCCCTGCTTTTCCTCAAAACCGACAGCCATCTGCTTAAGAAAAAGATTATCATTCTGGCCATGAGACTGTAATGTGAGCCAGCTGGCTATAAAGACAAAAAAAATTCTTAAACGGTTCATTGTAAAATCATGTTTATGAACAGACACAGGAGTAAAATACTTGAAAAATGATTTCATCGCCATTGAGAGGTTATGTAATTCTAATATTATCTTCATTTAGCTGCTTTTTTCTCATTCTCGGTGCAATATCCGGCTATCATCAGAGATCCTCCCATAAGGGATATATCCTTCAATAAAGCTATAATTGTTGCAGTATTATCTTTGCCATCGAACAGATGTGGTATGTGTATCGTAATGATAAAGGCAAGGAGCAGAATTGCCAGAATAATAGTGGATGCCCTGACATATTTTTTGAAGATGATACTTAAGCTTGTCAGTATAAGAATGATACCTGTAAGGACAATGGTATATGCACCGAAGGGAATAAAAGAGGTGAGCATGCCAACATAGTAATCGGTCATAAGAAAATGATTGATTCCAAAAAGTGCAAAGGGAAGAGCATATAAAATTCTTCCAACAAGGGTAATGTTTTTCATATTTCCGGTTTTATGGCAGTTATTAATCCGATATTATTAAGTCAATGACATTCATTAGCACTTAAAAAAGTATGCTTATTTTATAGTGTCCCGACCATTCCATTCAAGGAATTCCTTCACTCTATAACCACTGCCAGTAATTGCATCCCTGATAATGTTTGTGTCGGTTACTCCCGGATAATACTCTATTTTTGCCAGGCCTTTTGTAAAATCAGCCGTGACCGATTTGATGCCTTCAAGCTTGGCCACACTAGTCTGAATTGTCTGTTCACATCCTGTGCATGACATTCCATCGATCGACACTTCAATTTTTTCCACAGGTCCTGACAACACAGGTTTATCTGCCTTGCCTCCAGAATTACTGCATGATAAAATCAGGGGAGTCAGAAATATTGCAATAAATAAAATTAGTGTAAGGGATCTTTTCATATGCAACGTGAATAAGTTCAAGTTTGAGAATAATTCTTCTGACTAAAGTATGAATTTTTTTAAGTCGCAACTTTAAAAGAGCGTTAAAAATCATATTTACAATCATTTTGTTAAACAACCGAATGAACAAAATTAAAATGAAAATGTTCTTCAATAAAAAGAAAAAATGAACAGAAGAAACTTTGTTAAATCAGCCGGCGCAGGGGCAACTGTTCTATTTCTTGGTGGAAAAGCTGCTGCTGCCGGTACAAAAGGAAAAATTATGGAAGAAAAAGACATGCAGGGATTACAGTTTCCAGCACTCCCTTACGCTTACGATGCACTTGAACCTTATATTGATGCACGAACTATGGAAATACATTATGACAGGCACCACAGAGGTTATTATAACAACCTTCTTAATGCTATTAAAGGAAAACCTCTGGAGTCGATGGCAATTGAGGATATTCTAAAAGGTGTTTCAGCTCATGGAGATGCTGTAAGAAATAACGGGGGTGGATATTATAACCATACATTATTCTGGAATAATATGGGTAAAGGCCTTGCGACACCTTCTTCAGGTATGGTAAAGGAACTGGAATCTGCTTTCGGTTCATTCGACAAGTTCAAGGAAAATTTCGGAAATGCAGCTAAAACAAGATTTGGCAGCGGATGGGCCTGGCTTTATATGACACCTGATAAGAAACTTGCAGTTGCAAGCACTCCAAACCAGGATAATATGCTTATGGACCTATCACCGGTAAAAGGCACTCCGCTTCTGGGCCTCGATGTTTGGGAACATGCTTATTATCTGAAGTATCAGAACAAGAGACCCGATTACGTTGAAGCTTTTTGGAATGTTGTGAACTGGCAGGAAGTTGAGAAAAGATACAAGGCATCGCTGATGTAAAGAGACTCATGCGCTCAAAGTCGTGTTTCCCTCTCTGCTAACTGAACGGAGGGGGATTCTGCAAATACAAATACCTCTTGATCTTCTGTGTAGCAGTCTTCTGGAAAGGTACAGGCTGAAGAACAACACGGTTGATCTGACTGAATTTATTTACCCTGGAGTTGACATATTGTTGCAAATCCAGAAGCAATTCTTCTATTTTTTCTTCAAACTTCCTGGAGATTTCATCTTTAAGATCATGATATTTTTTCTCCAGCTCTTCCCTGTTCAGATGGACAAGTGCAACAAGTTTACCCTTCTGGTGAATAACCAGTGATTCAACAACATTCTGAAAAGAATTAATTACCGACTCAATTTCCTCGGGATAGATATTTTCCCCGCTTGCGCCAACGATCATATTCTTGAGCCTGCCCTTTATGTAAAGGTTGTTATTCCTGTCAAAAAGGCCAAGGTCTCCTGTTTTAAACCATCCATCAGGAGTAATTACCTCTTTTGTCAGTTCCGGCTCGTTATAATATCCCATCATAACATTAGGACCTTTAGCCCAGATTTCGCCCTCTCCTGTTACAGGATCCGGATTATTGATTTTTAATTCAACGCCTTCCATGGCTGGACCGGTTGATTCAAAAACCGATTTTGCAGGATTTCCTCCTGCCAGCAAGGGTGCTGTTTCAGTAAGGCCATAGCCAATGGCGTAGGGAAACCTGGCTTCCAGGAGAAACTTTTCTACAGTTTTATTAAGTTTTGCACCTCCGATGCCAAAGAATTTCAGGTTTCCTCCAAATGTCCTCAAAAGCTTCTTGCCAGCAGCTTTGTTCAGTAATTTTTTAACAGCATGCACCCTATAAAGCAGCCTGATAAATAAATTTCTATCGAAAGCCGGGAGTATCTTGTTAAAATATATCTTTTCAATTATCAGTGGAACCGTCAGCATAACAGTTGGTTTTACTTCCTCAAGTGCAGGAAGAAGAATTGATGGTGTTGGCAGTTTCCTGAGATAATATACACAGGCTCCGCTTAGCATAGGCAATATAAGCCCAAGGGTGTTCTCGTAAGAGTGCGATAGAGGAAGGACTGACAGGAATCTGTCATTTTCATCAATTGGCTGTATTACTCTTCCTTTTAATGCAGTAAAACAAATATTTTTATGAGAGAGCATTACCCCTTTCGATTTTCCTGTTGTACCAGAAGTATAGATAATAGAGGCGAGAGCATTTTCATCAGGAGTATATTCAGAAACAGGTTTTCTGCCGGGTTTAAATTGTTCGCCTTCAGATTCAATGAATGAAAAATCATCAATCAGTACCCTGAATTTTATATGTTCTGATGTAAGATCTTTAAGTTTTGTTGCAAGGGATGATGATACAAAAACCGCTTTGGCCTGCGAATGTGTAACGATATTGTTTACCTCATCTCCGGTAAAGTCGGGAAGTACCGGTACAACTACGCCCCTCATGAAGGTTATGGCAAAAAAAACAATACCCCAGTTTGGCATATTGGTACTGAGAATAGCGACCCTGTCTCCAGGTCTGATACCATTTTTTTCGAGGAATGCTGTTACAGAATTAATCAATCTGGCAACATCTTTATATTTAATCGGAGTTTCTCCCACAAATGCATAGGCATTTGATTTTCCATTGATACTAAGAGTGTTATTAAATAACCTTGGAAGTGTAAGGGGGTAATCATATTCATTCATTCTGAGTGGGGATTTTCTATATTGAATTTACCCGGCAAAGGTAGGTTAAAATATAATGCCATTTCGCTAGCTTGATGATTATTACGTAAAATATTGAAAAACTGATTGAAACAATAAAACAATTTTATCCCGGATTGGTTACTTTTGCATAGACCAAGTCCTTGCAAATATGAATCCTAAAATAAGGGTCTCAAGGGAGTTTACCTTTGAAATGGCTCATGTGCTCTGGAATTATGACGGACCATGCCGTAACGTGCATGGCCATTCTTATAAATTATTTGTTACAGTTTCAGGAATACCTGTAAACGATACCGATAATCCCAAAAACGGGATGGTGATAGATTTCACCGATCTTAAAAATATTGTACTCAAAGAAATTGTAAATGTGTTCGACCATGCTGTTACGGTTAGCAGCATGTACGATCCTCAGAAGCTCGAGATGCTTAAGAACACTTTCGGAAACGTCGTTATTGTAGATTATCAGCCTACATGTGAAAATATGGTTGCTGATTTTGCAGAAAAAATCAGGAAGTATATTCCTGCCGGGCTTAATTTACATAGCCTCCGACTGTATGAGACCGCAAAATCATACGCGGAATGGTTCGCTGAAGACAACACATAAGTATAGAGTGCCTGGAGCTCCTGTGCTGAAGTTATTTTACATAACTCTTGTTTACTCCAAACTTGAAATTATTATAGATAATATCTCATAGCATGACAGAAACATCGGAAAAAAAACTCTTCCTTTTAGATGCTTATGCGCTTATCTTCAGGGCTTATTATGCATTCATTAAAAATCCCAGGATCACTTCAAAGGGGTTAAATACTTCAGCAATTTTCGGTTTCCTGCTTACCCTGGAAGAGGTTCTGCAGAAGCAGAAACCAACACATATCGCCGTCGTTTTTGATACTCCTCAGCCCACTTTCAGGCATGAGATGTATAAAGATTATAAAGCCACAAGGGATGAGACTCCGGAAGATATTAAAAAATCGGTCCCGTTTATCAAGAGACTTATTGAGGCATTTAATATTCCGGTTCTTGAATGCCCGGGGTATGAAGCTGATGATGTTATTGGTACATTGGCAAAGAAAGCCTCACGCAAAGGGTTCAGGACATATATGATGACTCCCGACAAAGACTTCGCCCAGCTTGTAACCGACAACATATTCATGTTCAAACCTTCCAGGAGCGGAAATGAGTCATTGTTATGGGGAGTTGAAGATATTAAAAGGGAGTTCAATGTGGAAAACCCTGAACAGGTTATCGATATTCTGGGACTAATGGGTGATACTGCTGATAATATACCCGGTGCTCCGGGTATAGGACCTAAAACGGCAATGAAACTGATAGCTGAATACGGTTCCATAGAAGAGGTTTTTAAAAATAGCGACAAACTGAAAGGAAAACTCAGGGAGATTATTGAAAATAACCGGGAGCAGATAGAATTTTCAAAACAGCTGGTTACAATAGCGCTCGATGCTCCTGTGAAATTTGATGAAGCCTCGTTGCAGGCAGAATCACCTGACAGGGAAAAGCTTAAACAACTGTTTGATGAACTTGAATTCCGTACTCATGGTGCTAGGATTCTTGCAGAAACAGTAAGCAAGGAAAATGTTGTCAGTGAAGAGCTGTCTGAGGTCCGGCAGGGAGATTTACAGCAGGGCTCTTTATTCGGTGATGAGATATTGATAACGGCGCCCGGAAAGGATAATATAGAAACTGTTTCTCACAATTATGTTCTTATTAAGGATGATGAAGATTTAAGAATACTGGTAGATAAACTTAGTTTCCTTGAGGAATTTTGTTTTGATACTGAAACGACCGGAATAGATCCGTTAAATTGTGAACTTGTTGCTGTCTCCTTTTCCTGGATCAGGGGTGAAGGATACCTGGTCTACTGTCCTGACAATATTGAAGTGACACAACGTATAGTGGATATTCTGAAGCCGGTTTTTGAAAATGACAGAATCTCCAAGACAGGTCAGAATATAAAATATGATATGCAGGTTCTTGGCAATTACGGGGTAAAGTTAAAGGGCCGGCTTTTCGACACAATGCTCGCTCATTATCTTCTCGAACCGGATATGCGTCACAATATGGATATCCTTGCAGAGAACTATTTATCATATACCCCTGTCCATATAGAATCTCTTATAGGTGAAAAGGGGAAGAACCAGAAGACAATGCGTGAGGTACCCGTGGAGAAAATACTTGAATATGCCGTAGAAGATGCTGATATTACACACCAGCTGATGGAAGTCTTTAGACCTCGTATTGCCGGGGAAGGACTGGAGGCTCTTGCCCGGGATATAGAGATGCCCCTTATTGAGGTCCTTGCTGATATGGAGAGAACGGGTGTCAGGATAAATCAGGAGGATTTAAAAGCAATAGCAGGAGACCTGAGAAAAGATATCATTGCCCTCGAAGAAGAGATCTATTCACTTGCCGGTACAGAGTTTAATATTTCATCGCCTAAGCAACTTGGGGATATCCTGTTTGTGAGACTGAAACTGGATGAAAAGGCAAGGATGACAAAGACAAAACAATTTGTGACGAACGAGGAGATTCTCCAGCGTATCAGGCACAAGCATTCCATAATCGACAAAGTATTGGAATACAGAGGCCTGAAAAAGTTGCTTTCTACATATGTTGAGGCACTTCCCCAGCTTATTGACAGGAAAACAGGAAGAATACACACATCGTTCAACCAGTCCGTGGCATCAACCGGACGATTGAGTTCTGCAAATCCAAATCTCCAGAATATCCCGGTTAAGGATGAACGAGGAAGGGAAATAAGGAAAGCTTTTATTCCTGAAGAAGGATATATTTTCTTTTCTGCCGACTACAGCCAGATCGAACTGAGACTGATGGCTCACCTGAGTGGAGACAGGAGCATGATCGACGATTTCATTTCCGGCAATGATATTCATGCCTCTACCGCCGCAAAAATATTTAGGGTAAACATCAACGAGGTGACCAGGGAAATGCGAAGCAGGGCTAAAACAGCCAATTTCGGAATTATTTACGGGATATCGTCCTTTGGCCTTTCTGAAAGGCTTACAATAGGCAGGAAGGAGGCAAAGGAACTGATAGACGGATATTTCACCTCCTATCCCGGTGTCAGGAAATATATGGATGAAAGTATTAAACGCGCGAGGGGAAAAGGATATGTTACTACAATGTTTGGAAGGAAACGTTATACACGCGACATTCATTCACGAAACCAGGTTGTGAGAGGTAATGCAGAGAGAAATGCCATTAATGCCCCGATTCAGGGTACAGCTGCGGATATTATCAAAATAGCAATGGTAAATATACACAGACGTTTGCAGGAAAAAGACCTGAGGTCAAAAATGATTCTTCAGGTACATGACGAACTTATATTCGAGGTACATCCCGCAGAGCTGGAAGCTCTGAAAAAAATAGTACTTGATGAAATGACAGGAGCCGCCTCCCTTAGTGTTCCTCTTAAAGTTGACTGGGGAACCGGGTCAAACTGGTTAGAGGCACACTGAACCTGACCAGCGGGGCATAAATGTTGTAGTCCCGTTGCCCGTTACTATTATTTACAAGTATTGAACCGGTTTCTCCGTTAAGAATGGAACTGTACATTGACGGATTACCCAGTACTTCCACTGCTTTTTGAACCTGTTCATCTTTGCTCAGAGAAGATGATATAGCGCCTGCTTCATAGAAATAACGGCCAATAATCTCTTCTTCCATAAGTTCTGTTATTTCAGCCCTGAATGTTGTGAGGTCCTGGTACAGGTTATGAGTTATCCTTGTTTGCAAAGAATCAAACAGGCCCTTGTTAACAGCATAGTACTTCTCTTTTCTGGCATTATCCATCAGTTCATTGAAGGCTTCTTCAGATGAAGTCCTGTAATTGAAATCTCTCTTCTTGAGGAAATCCCTGAAGGCAGCGTAATCTTTATCACTACAGTTGATATCATCGGGTGTTTTTATTTCAGGGTGTGACCAGTAATATTGTGTGGCATAGTCAAAAATGAAATTCCTGAAGTATAGTTCAGTGGCAACCTGGCTCAGTGTTTCAGGGATAACCTCTATGTCAGGGGTTATTCCACCACCGTCTTTTACGGTTCTGCCATTCCGGGTTTTGAATTCCGTGATAAGCGAATCAGGAATATAACCCACGCTACCGTCATCATTGCGGTGTGAATAGTCGAGTGCCTGGATACACCTTCCTGAGGGAATATAGTACTTGGCTGTGGTAACTTTAAGTTGTGTGTTGTAACTCAGTGGACGGGTAATCTGGACAAGCCCCTTGCCGTATGACCTCTGGCCGATTATAACCCCCCTGTCAAGATCCTGTATTGCACCGGCAACTATCTCCGACGCGGATGCTGATCCCCTGTTTATTATCAATGCGAGTTTAACCTTATTATCGACAGGATGGCCCGAGGTCTTAAAGTCTGAATCAAACTGCTTAACCTTGCCCTTTGTGCTGACCACCTCGTTTCCGGGATCGACAAACAGACTTACTATTTCTACGGCTTCTGTCAGGAGCCCGCCTGGATTGGATCTTAGGTCAAGGATGATACCTGTTGCGTTATGTTCCTTTAGATCCACAGTTGCTTTTTTTACTTCCTCGATACAATTCTGGGTGAAACCCGTGAATCTTATATAACCGGTATTCTGGTTGATCATCCCGTAATATGGTACGGATGGTACAGCAATTCTTTCCCTGGTCATCCTGTATTCTTTTTCAATACCATTGCTTTCAATAGTAATATTGATTGGCGTCCCCGGATCTCCTTTCAGCCTGTCGCTAACCTTGTCGGTTGTCATACTCTTAATGGATACGCCATCCACTTCCTTAATGATATCGCCTGGTTTGATTCCTGCCTTGTCGGCGGGGAAACCTCTATAAATTTCAGTTACAACAGTATAGTCTTTCTCATTCCTGACCGTTGCACCTATGCCTCCATATTTTCCGGTAGTGGCAAAATTGAAATCATCAATCTCCGATTCGGGGAGATATGTGGTATAAGGATCGAGCGATTTAAGCATATTATCTATGCCTGTCTTTATTATTTTGTCAGGATTTATCTCATCAACATAAAATGTATTCAGTTCCCTGAAAAGGGAAAAGAATATATCAAGATTCTTGCCTATCCTGAAATCCCTGCTTTCCTGGGTTGCCAGAAACGACAAGCTGAGTCCCGCAACTATTACCAGGGTTATTAATATCGGTAGTTTCCTTTTTCTTTTTGCTTTCATCTCATATGGTTTTTGAGGCCGGAAATTTAATAAGAATTTATGGGAAGCAGTTTGAATAAGAGCTAATTAAATAAACTTTAACACTTATCTTTTCATTCATTAAGAATTTGGATCAGTTTACTGATTGCCTCCTTAATTGCTTTTTCCAGGGACTTATAGTCTGGAACGGGCTTATCCTTATAGATTATGAAAAGTGAGATTCTCTTTTCTTTTTCCTGCAGATGTTGATATAGCAGATACTTGTTTTTCCTGTAAGCTTCCCTGAGGCGTCTTTTTATAAAGTTCCTGATAACAGCATTTCTGAAGCTTTTCTTTGAAACACTGAATGCTACCTGAGCCGGAAAAGGAATGGAATCAGGTCCCGTAATCCAGATTACCTGGAGTGAATGACAAAAAAATGATCTGCCCTTTTCAAAAAGTTCGGTGATTGTCTTTTTACTGCAAAGTCTTTCAGCCTTTGCGAATGTTTCACTATTAGAAACCATTATTAATATTTGTATGAAGCTATTAAGGTAAAAGCCTCCCTGAGGCATTTAAAAGTGAAGATAAGCGGGTTTCCGGTTATTTTGAATTCCGGTTATATTCTTTGAGGTACTCGTCGATCGCCATTGTCATTGATGGAGCCTTGGGATTGGGTGCAAAAATATCAAGCCTCAGCCCTTCCTGCTCCACAGCACTGGCCGTTGCAGGACCAAAAGCCGCTATTTTTACATCACCCTGGATAAAGTCCGGGAAATTCTCCTTGAGAGATTTTATGCCGGTCGGACTGTAAAAAACTAGAATGTCGAAGTCAAAATCGTTAACATTTGAAAAATCGGTGCAAATGGTTCTGTATAGAGTCCCTATTGTGTGTTTAATGCTGTTTTTATCAAGAAGATCAGGGATTTCAGCATTATGAGGTTCCGAGAGGGGAACAAAGAAATTATCGTCGCGGTGTTTTGAAATAACATCGATAAGATCCTGGAACTTGGCCTTGCCGTGGAAGATTTTTCTCTTCCTGTATACGATGTATTTCTGAAGATAAAACGCCACATTCTCCGTTATGCAGAAATATTTCATCGTGTCGGGGACAACGATTCTCATCTCACTGCAAATCCTGAAAAAATGATCTATACCTGTTTTACTTGTAAAAATAATAGCGGTAAAATCAAGGATATTGATCTTCTGCTGACGAAATTCCTTTACCGGGATGCCCTCAACCTGGATAAAGGGTTTAAATTCAATTCTCAGATTGTATTTCTTTGCCAGCTCAAAATACGGAGATTTTGGATTCTGAGGTTCAGGCTGTGAGACTAAAATCTTTCTTATTTTCAAATTCTTACAGATTTAGTTTGACCTTCTGAATAACTCTTTTTTCCACTCTATACTAACCCTGTAAGGTATTTTACCAATACCACGACGGGCAAAATTTCTAGCGCACAAAGGTATAAAATGTAATAGAATAATGAAATATGTCTCTTTATAAAAATCAGCAAAAGTCTTGTAACTCTGATTATATATAGCAATACGACTCCAAAAATTCCTGCATTGAAAAGCACTTTTTCGGGTATTACAGAGGTATAAACAACCAGAATCACTATTATCAGCAAGAAAATGCCGGCTATTCTGTATGCTTCATATATGCTCTTAAGGTATCCAGAAAAAGCCTCGGGCTGATCACTTATATTACCAGTGATAATGCATGTGACATGTCTTATTGTCATCGCCACTATAATGATTCCAAATCCGATGGCCCAGGTTAAGAAACCACCAAGCCGGGGAAAGATGATACCGTATCTTATCGTCAGCATATATGCAAAAAGACTGATACTAATAAATGATCCTAAATTTAACAGGGTTGCCGGAAGCTGGTACAGGTCTGCAGATTCTCTGGAACCTGAATCATTAATTCCCTGGAAAGAAATGAACCTGGCCATACTCCTGAAGAAATTTCCGCCTATCGTTCTTATAATTCCCAGGATTAGTGCTGAAATAAAAATCAGTGGAATGATCCATTCTATATGAAAAGGATTTGCCTGGATATTTTCACCAGGTCTCAACTTCTGAACAAGCATTGCCGTTTTTTCCTCACGAAAATCCCTTACTGATGAGGTGAATACAAATGGGAACCTGTCGGTGATCCTTTTATCAATATTCATTGCAATATTATATGGATCATAAAAGGTAATGCCTGTTATCGGGCTTTTTGGGCAGACTGAAACTGTATCGTATATTATTGATGGAATCTGACTGGCAGGAATAAACTGTTTTATCTCCTGAACAGCATTTGTATCAATGATGGATTCGGTCCGGGGTGGTAATGAATCGGTTACCCGGCCCAGGGTATCAGCTCCTGATCGGAATTTCGTTTTTAGGGTATCCTGGAAAAATATTGACAATACAGTAGTGGTTACAGTTGAGATAAACTGCAAAAATAATGATTAATAGGGACAATGTATATTACCCTGAAACGAAAGGACAGGGGTTAGAAGTGTTCAACCGGGCATCCTGCAATATCAGAAAGGACATTATTCGGAAGTTTGCTTGAACCTATCCGGAAAAGCCGGTTATCCTGCCAATCAGGCCCGAGTACATTCCTGACTATATTGTAATATGTAACTGCCTCGGCTGATGCAGATATTCCCCCCGCAGCTTTAAAACCTACCTTTATTCCTGTTTCCTCGTAAAAAACTGATATAGCCCTGCACATCACAAATGCTGCACCGGGAGTTGCTGAAACACTGACTTTACCGGTTGATGTCTTTATAAAATCTGCACCGGCATCCATGGCAATCATCGATGCTTTAAAAATCTCCTCTTTACTGTTGAGAAGCCCTGATTCAACAATTACCTTCAGCTGATGATCACCTATAGCTTCCTTTATTTCTCTTATTTCGTCTGCAACAGTACCGAAATCGTTACCAAGGAAAGCTCCCACGGGGATGACTATATCGATTTCATCAGCACCCGATTCAACTGCCATCTTGCACTCTGTGACCTTCAGCGACCTGAACGTCTGGGAGTGTGGAAATGCTCCTGCAACAGCAGCAATCTTCACATTTTTTGCGGTAAGTTTTTCCTTCACTACGTGGACATAGTTCGGAAACACACAAATAGCGGCAATATTTGGTATATTGCTGTATTTCCCGTGAAAACTGTTAACCCTGCCTGTTAAATGAAGTATATGGCTCTTATTATCTGTAGTATTTAAACTGGTATAATCAATAGAATTCAGTATACTCATTAACAGTTTCTTATCAAAAGTAACAGTATCTACGGTACCGGCAGATTTTATCCCCTTCCTGATGTCGTTTTCAGTAGGGCAGGTCTTAATTAGTTTTTGATAAAGTTTAGTCATTGAAGTGATATTTATTCCTGAAAGCAGTAACCAGTACAGACTGTTAAAGAGCAGGCAATATAATGTTTTTTGAATTAAACAGGGATCAATATTAAAAAGATTTACACTTTGTGCAAAAATTTGTCCCGGCCCGGTTGGCAAGGCAGATGAGGACCTACAGGCTTTGAGCCATTTCCCCAATCTCTTCGGTTAGCAGCACCATGATCTTGAGCTCATTGAAATACCTGAACCTATGTGTTATTATTCAGGAGTCTGCCTTTTGTTGTGCTTCTCTGATAGTCATGGTTTAAAGTTCTGTTTTGTTGTTGAGCTTTTTGTTCCTGGCGAGGGATGCAAATATTCCCAGTACACAGAGGCCGGAAAAGATCACAAATCCTGTTCTCATTCCCGCCAGGAGGCCCGGAAAAATTGCAGGGCTGATTGGTTGTTGCCCAATATAAAGGGCAAGAAGCATCATGGCAATACCCATGCTTAGCATCTGCCCTATCATTCTCATAGTTCCGACGACGCCGGAAGCTACTCCGAGGTATTTCTTTTCTACAGAGCTCATTATAGCATTTGAATTAGGTGAGGAAAAGAGTCCGAAACCTGTTCCCATTATTATCAGAAGGGGAATAATAAAAATGTTGGGAGTATCACTGTTTATAAAACACAAGAGGATCAGACCTGTCGCTGTAAGGGCCATGCCAAAGGATGCTATCACTCCGGGATTCCGTTTATCTGAGAGTTTACCTGCCACAGGCGATAATATTGTCATCGCTATAGGCTGTGAGATCATAATAAAGCCTGCACTCCTGGCATCCAGCCCATGAAGATACTGCAGGTAGAGGCTAATGAAAAATCCTGTTGCCGATGTGGCTGAGTAATGTATCAGTGCTGCCAGGCCTGAAAAGGCGAAAATACGGTTACGCAGGATAAGCTTAACATCGAATACCGGGTTATTGTTTCTATTTTCAAAAAGAAGGAATAGAAGGCCCAGCAGAATTCCTGATAAAAGACATATCCACCCCCACGATTCAGGTAATTTTGAAAAACCGTACATGAAAAAAGCTAGCGAGGCTCCGTAAATTAACGAACCCTGCCAGTCGAATTTTTCACCACGGGCTTCGGCCCATTCGGTTTTAATCCTGGTTTTTATAAGTATTAATGATATAACACCGAATGGCACCAGGAAGGCAAATATGCTTCTCCATCCGAAATATTGAGTGAGAAGACCGCCTATAATGGGTCCGGTTGAAAGCCCCAGGTAAACGGCCGTAATATTAATACCCATTGCCTTTCCTCTCTCTCCTGGTTTATACACCGAAGTGATTATGGCAAGGCTTGTACCAAATATCATTGCACTTGAGATACCCTGGAAGATCCTTAAAATTATAAGGGAGGTGATACTGCCAGTAAAGATTATCAGAAAGGTCGAAACAGTAAACAGAAAGATGCCTGTCGTGAATATTTTCTTCCTGCCTACTATATCTGCCAGCCTTCCAAATGGTAAAAGAAAAATTGCCGATGACAGTATGAAACTGCTGGCAATCCACCCCAGGCCAAGTGCACTTGCATTAAGGTCATTCCCGATAGAGGGTAGTGCCAGGTTAATGGCCGAACCTAGAAAAGGAGTAAGAAAGGCAGCAAATGTAGCAACAAGCAATACGGATCTTTTTAATGATTTTTCATCAGCAGATTCGTTTTTTTCAGAAGTCATTATTATTCTTTGTTTTTTGTATCTATTAATATTGTTACGGGACCATCATTTACTAGCTTAACCATCATCATCGCCCCAAACTCCCCTGATTCGACATTCTTCCCGAGAAGACCTGTCAGTTTTGAAATAAACTCATTATACAGAGGAATGGCCTTTTCTGGCCTGGCAGCCATTATGTATGATGGTCTGTTGCCCTTTCTGGTTCTGGCATGAAGTGTGAACTGGCTTACAACAAGTATATCTCCGCTGGTATCAATCACCGAGAGGTTCATAATGCCCTCCTCATCGTCGAAGATCCTTAGCTGGACAATTTTATTGGAAAGCCATTCAATATCTTCTTTGCAGTCAGCTTCCTCGATACCAACCAGAACCAGCAATCCCTTACCTGTCTCTGAAATGGTTTTGCCGGCTACAGATACCGAAGCCGTTGAAATCCGTTGAATAACAGCTCTCATTTTTTTCAGTTACGGAGACTCAAATATATAGAATCGATTTCAATTGATACAGGAAGCTGATCTTTATGAGCAGTTTTGCCGGTCAATGCGTCTCCCTGATGGAAAGATGGAGTATCCGCTATCAGCCTGCCGCGCCATCCTGATGCTGAACTTATTGCCACCCTGAGTTCTCCTTCATTCAATGTTGCTCCCATGGAAAGATCATCATCCCACCTGCCAGGTAGCAGGCCCTGGCTTTTCCACAGGCAATACATAATTGTAGTCCTCGCAAAGTTGCCGTCTCCATGCCATCCTTCTATCAAGCCATCAGGTTTCTGAAACTTCGACATTACTTTTATTTCGCTGTCTAGCCACTCTTTAACAGATTGCTCAGGGATTCGGTTATAAAGGTTCAGTGTTCCTTCAATTGCATCTGCATACCCATAGCAGCTGCCGTTTTCCCAGTCAAAATTGCGGTAGTTGTCTTCGGGGAGCCAGGCGCCTTTATGATGGCTTGCCTGTATTCAGGTGTATTGTCTATTTCTCCTACAAAACAGTAAGCGTTAAGAGTATATCCAAAATTATCCGCGATGCCCTTTGATGTTACGGCACCGGTTACAGGATTAATTTCATTATAAAATAATCCGTCTTCATTACTTCCTACTTCAAGTATGCGGTTAAGCATACTGTGAATGTAAGGGTTCCACTGCTCATATTTTTCTGGCCAGTAATAGCAGGCTGCAAAATAAGTTTCGCATAGCCCTGAGATTATTTCACAACCATGATCCCTTATTCTCAGACTTTCGAGGCTGACTGTTGGCAGATTTTTTTCGTTCAGATAATAATCGGCAATTCCGGCTGCCCATTCAAGGTACTCCCTTTTGCCGGTGAACCAGTACATTCTTGATAGTACCTGGAGCAGATCACCATTTATTTCGACAACCTGCGTGGTGGAAAGGGAAGGATTTGTTTTTTCAGTCACCATGTACGTGCCCAAAGGAAGATCATCAAGTATTTTAATCATCCTGTCGCCCCACTCACTTTTGCCCAGCCACTCCGTAAGAGGGATAAGGCCATCTTTCATATATTCTGTTGCCCCGTATATTACAAGGTTTGTATCTGTAATTTCATCCCTGAAACCTTTTTTTGTAAAAGAGTAAGTATCAGGAAGGTTGCCGGTCCTGGAGGTAAGTCTTCCTTCCGCCTCAAGCATTGCCGGTGCAGTTGTTTTAAAAAAATCCGGCATCTGGATTGATGCTGTAAGTACCATAAAAGGATAATTGTCGGCTGCCGCGTCCCATGCATTCCAGTAATCCCTGCTATCACGAATGTTTCTGGGGATTAATCCGGTAGAGGGATCTGCATATTGCATCCAGGCATCGACATATTCAATACACCTTCTGAAACCTTCATTAACAAGTTTGCCATTCTCTTCTGCTTCAGAATAACCAGCAAGATCCACTCTTTTTTTACCCGTGTATGCCAGAATGAACGCTGACATAACAAGAAATAAAACAATACGCAACATATCGATCGCTTTTGTTTCTGGTTTCTCGCAAATCTTAAAAACAAATTTATTAAAATATCGGTTTGTACTATATTTGGGAAGATTTCATTCTTAGATGGATTTATCTACTGTTATCGCAATAGCTATCGGTCTGTCATTTGACACCTTTGCCGTTTCACTTTCTTACGGTGTCCTAAAGTCAAAGTTACTGTTTTTCCAGGCAGTTAGAATTGCAATTGTCCTAGCTATTTTCCAGGGGGGACTGGCCATTGCAGGATATTTCATGGGATACCTAATCAGCGAGGAACTCAGTTTCATTGATCACTGGATCGCACTTGGTCTGCTCACGTTTCTCGGGACTAAAATGATAATAGATGGGATTAAAAGAAAGAGTGGTTCTGATCCGAAAGATTACAGCAAAACACTTACGCTATATACTATTGCCATAACTACCAGTATAGACGCCTTTGCCGTGGGGATCAGTTTTGCCCTGCTGAATATTTCAATCTGGCTGCCGGGAATTATTATTGCCATTGTTACTTTCCTTGCCTCAATGACTGCAATCAGGATCGGAAAATCGGCTGGCGAAAGGCTTGGACAAAACGTTGAGATTATTGGAGGTATTATCTTGGTATCTATAGGAATAAAAATATTTCTTGAACACATTCTTGCTTAAATAGCGGAATTGATAAATTAAAAACCGCTGAAATCAGCCGGGATATTAAGTCGCTCCCTTTTCCTGAAAACAGCCATCTCATTAAAGCCGGATTCCTTTAGCAAGAAATAAGCTTCATCGAAATACTGCCCCACTCTTATCGGCAGATGAGAATCGGAGTTAACACATATTGAGACACCTTCATCATTGAAGATATCCAAATAACGTCGATCGGGATAGAAATCTCCTAAAGGCCTGTTTCTCCCATTTGTATTTAACTCAATGGCAACTTCATGCATTTTCATTTTCCTGGCCAGCTTCCTGTAAAGATGCCCGGGATTTCCAGCCGGTTGATGGCCGTAGATCCTTATCAGGTCGGCATGAGCAAGAATATCGAATATACCGGATTCAACAGCTTCAAACAAGAGTTCGAAATAATCCTCATATAATCTGTCTGTGTCTTTTCCGTTATAGAAATCAGCGGAACTGTCAACCGATACTTCTCCCATATAGTGCACGGATCCAATGATATAATCCAGTTTTAGCGGTCGTAAGAATTCGTAAATCTCCTTGCTTTTACCTGGGAAGAAGTCGACTTCAAGGCCTGTCCTTATAATTATCTCTTTTTCATGCCTGGCAAGTGATTTAATGTAATTCAGGTACTCAGGAAGAATTGTAACCGGCATACACCATTCCTGGCTTTCCCTGAAAAGGTTAAGATGCTCTGAGAATCCCATTTCTTTCAGTCCGGCATATTTAGCTGCAGCTATATAATCCTCAGGATGAGCTTTCCCGTCGCTGAATGTTGAGTGGATATGGTAATCTGTCCTGTATAGCATTATCGTTAATTTCAGGCATGAGCGGGCTTATATTTAAAGGTATTTCATTCTGCCGGTAAGGGCAAAAATAACTTATTATTGCGTGTTCAAAAATTTCAGGATGAGATAAAAGAATCATATCTGTGAACAATTTCACAATAAAAATTGTTATACACACGCGTTGATTGCCATGTCGGGCAATGGTTGTAGTGTATATTTTTAAACAGGATCTAATATTATGATTCTATTTTAAAAATAATAATTTTGTTAAAAATTGAACAGGTGAATCCTGCAGATAAATATTGCGTTTGTGCCAATTGCGAATTCAGGGACGTTGTTTTTGCCCATCTGGATGATCAAAATATCCTTGAGCTTTGCCAGCATAAAACAGAACAATCTTACCGGAAGGGTGAAATAATCAACCACGAGGGTGAAAAAATCACGGGATTCTATTATCTGAAAAGCGGGCTTGTAAAGCTTTTCAGAAGGGTTTCGACAGGTGAAGAACAGGTAATTACAATAACCAGGCCTTTCGAGTTCGTAAGTAATATGAGTATTTTTTCGGAAGAACGATACAGATACAGTGTTGCTGCTGTTGAAGATTCAGTTATCTGTGTTGTGAAACTCGATTACATAAAGGATCTGTTCATGAAGAACGGAGGCTTTGCTATGGGTTTGCTTACAAAAGTTGCCAAGATAAATGACAAGATAATTGCACAGACACTGGATATCAGGCAGAAAAATCTTGCAGGAAGAGTAGCCTTTGTATTGTTGTATTTCACAAAGGATATTTATAATTCCATGGTATTCGACCTTCCTATCTCAAGGAAGGAAATAGCAGATTTCATTGGCATGAGTACTGCCAATGTGATCCGTACTCTCTCCGACTTTAAGAAAGATGGAATAATAAGAGTATTTGGCAAGACAATAGAAATTGTCGACATGGACAAACTGGAGATTATTTCAAAAAGAGGCTGAAAATTCTCATACATCTTTTACAGTTGTTTCAGTTCCGATAAAATTCAGTAACTTCATCGTGTTTAAAATAATACGATGAGAAAGCTATTCTTATTAAACGCTTTATTGCTGATTGCCAACTTGTTATATGGACAAGGAGAACCTCAGCAATCGCAATCTCCATCACGGAAATATTATACCCTTAATGGCCAGCGACACGGGGTAAGTTATTTTCCCGAGGTACAACTGCAACATGTTCAGTATGAACCGGGAGATATTCTGACCTTCGATAAATTCCATTCTGCTGATGTTATCAATACCTGGCTGGTAAGGTGGTCTGAAAAGTATCCGGGTCTTGTTGACCTTTATGAAGTGGGACAGAGCTTTGAAGGCCGTCCTATTTACCAGATAACGGTCACAAACAAGGAGACGGGCAAAGATACCGACAAACCTGCTGCCTTTTTTGAAGGAGGAAGGCACAGTGGTGAGGTTACCGCTACTGAAACAGTGCTATGGATGGCAAAGTACCTTCTTGAGAACTATGGGAAAGATCCTGAAATTACTTCATTGCTCGACTCAAAAGCAATTTACCTGCGCCCGATGAATAATCCCGACGGACATAATCTGTACATGAAAACGGCTCAGAGTAACAGGAGTACAACGCGCCCGATAGACAACGATGGGGACGGCCTCCTGGATGAGGATCCGCCCGACGACATTGATGGTGATGGTGTGATATTGACAGTCAGGTGGAAGGACGAAAAAAATGGAAACTATGTGGCTGATTCAACTGATCCGTCAGGAAGGATAATGAGACGGGTTAATCCCGGAGAAGGAACATGGTCCACGGCCTCGGAAGGTATCGATAATGACGGCGACGGACGTGTAAACGAGGATGGAATAGGGGGTCTTGATCTTCACAGGAACTACCCGGAAAACTGGCGCCCGATGGAAGAAGCTACTGGCAGGGGTTTCAGGCAAAGCGGTGCCGGAGAATATCCTCTCAGTGAGAATGAAACCAGGGCTGTAGTTACCTTCCTGCTGTCGCATCCAAATGTCTATGTTGTGAACTCTATGGATACTTCAGTGCCAATGCACCTTCGTCCGCCTTCAACTTCAGGTTCCGAAGAGAGAATGTATCCGGAAGATCTTGACTGGTATAAAATATTTGATGATATAGGAAGGAAAATTACCGGCTATGAAAGAGCCGGTGATGTCTATAACGATTACGGAAACGGAAACCCGCTCTTTGGCCATGGTCCCGACTTCGGTTACTGGTATTACGGAGCGATCTGGTACGGAGATGAGATATGGAACGGGGGCCGTAACAAGGATTATAACGGGGACGGGACTGTTGATCAGGTTGAAATGCTGAGATGGGATGATGAAGAGAATAACGGGGAAGGTTTTATTGAATGGAAGCCCGCAAAGCATCCGGTTTACGGGGATGTTGAGATTGGCGGATTCGATCCGAAATTCTTCTCACAGAATCCTCCTTCAAAGCATCTTGAAAAATGGGCAAAGAATGAAGGATTATTTAATCTGGAAATGGTAAAATACCTTCCCCAACTGGAATGGGGAGATATTGATATAAAGAGGATAAAATCATACCGCACCGATTCTGCCGATTTTCAGGTGCGAGTAAGTTTTAAGAATACTGGTAAATTGCCAACAGCCCTGAAACAGGCAGACCTTGTGAAGATTGTTACAAAAGACCGGGTTGTACTTGATTTTTCAACATCCCCGGCGATTGACGGAAAAACCAACTACCGGGTTATCGGAGAATCGGGTAATGAACGCGGCAGAGGCAGCAGGATGATGTTTGGTGATCCGGAAAGAACCAGGCAAAGAACATCCTACTCGAAGGAAGTCCCCTTTACAGATGGAGGAAAAACAACAACAGCTGTTTTTATAATACGACTATTTAACAATGAACCTGTTACAGGCAGAGCAGGTGTGCTTTCAACCCGTGGTGGAGTACTGAGTGATAAAGAATTTACAGTAAAAAAGAATTGAATTATTATTATCAAAAATACAAATAGGATTAAAATGAGAATGGAAAAATTATCCGTAAGGGATATTCCGCGAAGGGAATTCCTTGAACTGAGTATGAAAGGCGGATTACTTATTGCCGCCACACCTGCGATACTGTCGCAACTTACTTCCTGTAGCAGTGGCTCTGGTATCAAGTCAGCAATTGGTATTGACAAATCAATTCTTTCGAAGGTCATCTCAAGAGCCCTCGAAAAAGGAGGTGATTTTGCCGATGTGTATTTGGAAAGCAGGATATCCAGGCAGATCATAATGGAGGAATCAATATTTAAGAGCGGCCTTTACGGGATAAGCCAGGGTGCAGGGGTGAGGGTCATATCAGGTAATAAAACCGGTTACGCGTATACGGATGAAATAACAACCGAAAAACTGATGCGGGCTGCAGAGGTTGCTTCCTATGTAGCAAGAAATGGAACACAGGTTACACCTGCTCCGGTTGCAGTGGCAGAAAGACCCTCTTTCGTTACTGTTAAACAGCCACTTGCAGAGATCGCCGATGAAAAGAGAATAGAAATCATAAAAAGGGCCGATCAGGCGGCCAGGGACTATGATCCACGCATCAGGATGGCTATGGTTGATTACAATGATGAAATACGCGGAAGAGTAATAGCCAATAGTGAGGGGATTTACTTACAGGATGAGCTGCCATTGCTCTTTTTCATTGTACAGGTAATGAGCGATGATGGAAAGGCCAGGCATATGGCCCGTGAAAGGCTGAGTCGCCATTCCGGTTTTGAGATGTTTGATGAAGTCACACCGGAAACGGTAGCGGGTAATGCTGCAAGAGAGGCTGTAGCAATGCTATCCGCCCAGGATGCTCCTGCCGGAATAATGGACGTAGTTATGCAGAACGGTTGGGGTGGAGTGCTTGTTCATGAAGCTGTTGGCCATCCTCTCGAAGCTGATAATATTGCAAAAGGAGTCGGTGCCTTCACCGGAAAAATGGGGCAAAAGGTAGCCAGCGATTGTTTTACAATGGTGGATGATGGTACTCTTCCTGATTTCAGGGGGACAATAAATTTTGACGATGAGGGTACCGAAGCTAAACGGAATGTCCTTATTGAAAAAGGAGTCCTGAAAGGTTTTATGACAGACATCCTTAGTGCGAAACAGCTATCAATGGACAGGTCGGGCAACGGAAGGAGGGAATCTTTCAGGTATATCCCCATACCCAGGATGACAAACACCTTTATCGAAAAAGGAACAGACAATCCTGATGATATACTTGCTTCAACCGGCAAAGGAATATATGTCCAGAGCCTCAGCGGGGGAAGTGTAAACCCGGTTACAGGTATGTTTAATTTCACCTGCAGGGAAGCTTACCTTATAGAAAACGGAAGAAAGACGGTGCCTGTTAAGGGAGCCACTCTTATCGGTTCCTGCATGGATGTAATCTCTAATATCGATGCTGTTGGGGATAATCTTGATTTTGGACCCGGGATATGCGGGAAAGGTCAGTCTGCTGAAGTTACTGTAGGCCAGCCTACTGTAAGGATAAGAGGCATTAATGTGGGCGGCAGCAAAGCATAATTCACCATTCAAAAGAAAACACAATGAATAACATAGATTTAACGGAAAAGCTTGTAAATAAATGCATAAAGCTGGGAGCTGAAGCAGCCGAGGTATATCTTCAGGTAAGCCGGAACCTCTCCATACAGATACTTAATTCCGAAATTGAAACTATCGAGGAATCTGCCTCACAGGGTGTGGGATTCAGGATATTCGTAGATGGCAGAATGGGATTCAGTCATTGCAATAACCTTTCTAATTCCGCCATCGAGGACACTATATCCAGGGCAATTGCTTTTGCCAGACTGTCAACACCTGATGAGAATAATGTTCTTACCAGTGATACTGCTGTTTCACCGGTTGAAGGAATATATGATCCCGAGATTGCCGGAATACCAATGGATAAGAAAATATCTATGGCCCTCGAGATAGAAAAGATGGCAATGTCCGATCCGCGGATTTCAAAAAGCTATGGTTCAGGATACGGCGAAGGTGAAACAGAAATATTCATTGGGAACTCAAATGGAATTCTTAAAAATACAAAAGAATCAGGTTGTTCAATCGGGATTTCTGTAGTGGCAGAAAAGGGGGACCAGAAAAACACGGGAAGCGAGTATTGCTCCAGGATCTATTTTGACGATCTTGAGTCTCTTGATAAAATTGCTGCTCTTGCTTCAAAGAAAGCATGGGAGCTCCTGGATCCCGAAATGGTTTCGACGCAGAGGGCCGCTGTGATTTTCGATCCGGCGGTTGCCAGGTCACTTATCGGGGGAATACTGTCGGCCATTAACGGGGAACGTGTTCTGCAGGGTGCAAGCTTTCTGAGAGATTCCTTATACAAGCAGTTTGCTTCACCTCTTCTGACAATAGTAGATGATGGTATCAAACCAAAAGGTATTGCAAGCGCTCCATTTGATGGCGAAGGAGTTCCTACAATACGAAATGTTCTTGTTGAAAAAGGAGTGCTCAGCAGCTTCATATATAATGTAAAAGCCGCAAAAAGAGCTGGGGTTAAAAGTACAGGCAATGCATCAAGAGGAGGATTTGACAGCCTTCCGGGCATAGGCATACACAACATAATTATTGAACCAGGAAAAAGTTCCCGGAATGAGATTATTGCCGATACCAGGAGAGGATTTCTTGTAAAAGAGGTAACAGGATATGGTATTGATCCGGTGAGCGGCAATTTTAGCGGAGGGGCAGCTGGCTTCTGGATCGAAAAAGGTGAAATCATTTATCCTGTTAAAGGATTAACAATAGCTGGCCGGGCTTCAGAGATATTAAATGCCATCGATATGATGGGAAACGATATCGATATAAACAGGAGCTTTGCTGCATCAACGTTCAGGATTGCCGAGATGCAGATCGGTGGGAAATAATTGTTCAGTAAGGTCAGTAATTTATAAAAGCAGGCTCCTTAATGCATCTCTCAGGTAGGGATAGCTGAACATATACCCCTTTCCTGAAATCTTACGGGCTGATATCCTGTTGCCAGTGAGTATAATTTCGGCCATTTCGCCCAGTATGAATCTCATTAAATATTCCGGAATACGCGGATTGAAGTATGATTTATTTAAAGCTTCTGCCAGGGTGCCCATAAAGATGTCCTGGGTTACATATTCAGGCGCAACTGCATTGTAAGGGCCTTCTATAGTTTCATCTGACAATGCCTTTATGTATATGTTACAGAGGTCTTCAATATGTATCCACGGCATATACTGATAACCTGTTCCAAATAACGGGAATATTCCCAGGCGAGCCGGTTTAAGCATTTTAGCGAGAAAACCGTCATCTTTTTCCAAAACAAGGCCCGACCTGATCTTCACAACCCGTGCACCTGATTCCTTAAATATGTCAGCCGCCTTTTCCCATTGCCGACATGTGGTTGCTAGAAAGTCTTCGCCAGGAGGATCCTCTTCGGAAAATATCTGATCGGAAAAGACAGCTCCATAATATCCTGTTGCAGATGCAGAGATGAAAGCTTTGAGATTTGTGTTTTTTACTGATACTGCTTCGTATAATAGCCTGGCGCTGTTAATCCGGCTACTTTTTATTGCTGTTTTCCTGTTGTTTGTCCATCTTTTTTCTCCTATATTGGAGCCGGCCAGATGAATAACATAATCAATACCTTCAAAAATTACAGGATCGATAATCCCTTTATCAGGATCCCACCTGAAAACTCTTACTTTTCCAAACTGGTTTGATTTTCTTGATAGATGTGAAACTTTATATCCGGCGCTAAGAAGTGCGGAAGTAAGATATCTTCCTATTAGACCGCTTCCCCCCGTAATAAGGACCGATCTCGTTTCATCAGTGCGGTCCACGGTCATCTATAAGGTAAAAGTAGAAAAGAAGATGTGATATCTTCTGCATAATCGGAGAGCATTCACCTATGCTGATTTTTCTGTTCTCTGCCATCTCTTTCCAGTATGGAGGCAGATAGTCAACGCGACTTACCATGCCGTCATCCGGCCCGGGTGTACAGTATTTGGTGTCACAGCCGGTAGTATTTATTCTTATGAAGCACATCGGGCACGGTTCAGCTGAACTGAACACTGTCATCCCAGGTTTGTAAATATAGATATTCACGTATTTCTTTGCCAGTCGGCTCTCCTCAAAATTTGTAAGTAGCGACATCTCCGCATGAAGATCTGAACGATGTTTCTGGATCTGGTTGTTATGAGATTCAGCAATTATTTTGCCATCGGAATCGATAAGGACAGATCCGATACCGTAACCGCCTTCAATAATACTTTTAAGAGCCTGCAGATTAGCAACCTTAGCGTATAAATCATCAGAATATTCGGGGCTGGGCTGAAAAGAATTAAGGTAATTTTTCAGTTTCTGGGTTATCACTTTCACAGGATCATCAGCTTTAATTCCGCACGGCAGATCAACAAGTTTCTTGATTACCTCCTCTCTGGTTCGGGTAATAAAGTAAGAAAGATCGGTTTTTCCCTGCTGCCGGTGGTTTTCCTGAGTAACTGCCGGTACAAGCAGCGCTAAAAAGAAAACAAGTACCAGTACTTTTTTCATAATCTAAATTATAACCGGATCTAAATGATTCAAGAATATATCTGTATGCTAAAAATACTAATTATCCTGATATTACTGAAATCTTTGCAGTAAAAATAATTGTCTCTTATTTATAATGAATTATGGAGTAAGACTTCCTAAAGAATTTTGGGAAAGGATTTTAGATTAGTATGCTTTTGGATGATAATTTGGAATGAAATGAAAATGTCTTACTTTTGGGATCGAAAAAAAACATATAAAATACTTATACCTGTAATTATGGCAAGCATCAAATCGAGCAAAGCAAAAGGCGTTATTGGAATTCTTACCGGAGGCGGTGATGTACCGGGACTTAATCCTGCGATCAGGGCGGTAACCATCAGGGCAAACAGGGAAGGGTACAAAGTCATTGGGCTCAGAAGAGGCTGGGCTGGTATTACTGAAATTATCAGGGATAACAAGGCTGATAACAGCAGTTGTTTTCAGGTTCTTACCGATGATATAGTTAACAGGGCCGGGAGAACCGGGGGTACCTTTCTTCATACCTCAAGGACCAGACCTAGCCGTGTTGCAAAAGATAGTGTACCTGATCATCTTAAGTCGACTTATAAGGAAGATAACAATGATCTTACACCGGAGGTCATTAAAAACCTCGAATGGCTGGGAATCGATTACCTGATTCCTATAGGGGGTGATGATACACTAAGTTATGGCGTTCATCTGTACAAAAACGGTGTTAAGGTCGTTGCCATTCCAAAAACAATGGATAACGATGTTCCGGGTACTGACTATTGCATCGGGTTCAGCACCTGTGTGACAAGAACTATCCAGATGACAAACAGTTTGAGAACATCTGCAGGATCGCATGAGCGGCTTCTTGTCCTTGAGGTATTTGGAAGATATGCAGGCTTTACCTCTATTCTGCCTACCATGGCCGGTGCTGCAAACAGATGTGTAATTCCGGAGTATAAATTCGATATAGATAATCTTGCGAGACTTCTTGTTGAAGACAGGAATTCAAACCCGAGTAAATATGCTGTTGTGCTTGTCTCAGAGGGAGCTATGTTCAAAGGAGGTGAAATGGTATTTACTGACCAGGAAAGGGATGCATACGGACATGCAAAGCTAGGTGGTATCGGTGATCTCGTTTCAGCAAGACTCAAAGACCTGTCAGCCAGGCACAATAAAGGAAAGACTATTAATGTAATTAATCAGAAGCTGGGATATATGGTACGTGGTGGAGATCCTGATGCTGTCGACTCAATTGTCCCGATGGCATACGGCAACCTGGCTCTTGATCTTATCCTTAAAGGAGTTCATGGCCGGGTGGTGGTTCTGAAGAACGGCCGGTATGATAATGTGCCGCTCGATGTTGTTACTTCATCCAAAAAGCTTGTTAAGGTATCAGAATATTATAATACTGAACGGCTGAGACCTTATTACCATAGCTTTGAAATGAAACCTTTCTTCCTGATGGCATCCGAGAGTTAGCATTATTCAGATATTCAAGATTATAAAGACGCTCAATATGGGCGTCTTTATGTTTAAGAAACAGTAAAGTAATGTAAATTTGAAAGAAGGATTGGTAATTAAATCGACCGGCAATCGTGTAAGGGTCCTTTCTGATGATGGGAACATTTTTGATTGCATCATAAAAGGCAGTTTCAGGATCAGGGAGATCAAGAGTACAAATCCTGTTGCTGTTGGAGACAGAGTCCGTTTTGAATCAGATCCGGGTCATAAGTCAGGAACGATTACCGAATTACTCGACAGGCGCAATTACATTATCAGGAAAGCATCGAACCTCTCAAAGAGATCACAGATTATTGCAGCAAATGTGGATCATGTATTCCTTATGGTGACTGTAATCGAACCGGAAACGCCGGTGGAATTTATAGACAGGTTTCTGGTTACCACCGAAGCATACAGGATAAAAACAAGCATTATTTTCAACAAAACGGATATCTATGGGAAAAGTGAACTTGACAGGATGGAATATCTTATAGGGATGTATGAAAAGATTGGGTATGAATGCTTTCGTATTTCGCTTCAGAAGGGCACTAACATAGGATTACTGGAGGATGCAATGAGGAATAAGATCAGCCTGGTTTCAGGTAACTCAGGTGTTGGAAAATCGACATTGCTGAATTATCTGAATCCTTTGCTAAATATTAAGACTGAAGAGATATCTGAATATCACAGGCAGGGGAAACATATTACGACATTCCCTGAAATGCATCCTATGCCTTTCGGAGGATTCATAATCGATACTCCCGGGATAAGAGGATTTGGGATTATTGATATGGACCGTAATGAGATCTACCACTTTTTTCCTGAGATTTTCAGAAAATCAAAGGAATGCAGGTTCCATAACTGCCTTCATCTAGAAGAACCAGGATGTGCTGTCAGAACTGCAGTGTAGAGCGGAGATATTGATCCTTTGAGATACAGGAGCTATATCAATATCCTTGAGGGTGACGATTGCAAGTACAGGTGAAATTGATTATATCATAATATAATTTATCTTTATATCCCGTAAATAAGAGCCGGATAAGATGAGGAGAGTTATAATAATTGCATATTCTGCATTTGTGGTCATAATTCTGATTAATTTCTTTTATTATAACAATCTTTATAAAAACCAGGTCAGGTATATTATTGAACTGCTCGACAGGCAGGTACTGATTGTGGGACTTGAGGTCGACAGCACAAATAATAATTTCGTAAGCGACCTTACACAGATAAACTTCTCCCAGGATCCAAGCAGGTTTTTTGACAGGTCAAATCCCGATATTCAATACAGGGTTAAGGAACAGCTGAAACTGTTTTTCTCTAAATACAAGGACTTCGTTACTAAAATCAGATTGTACGACGACAACCTGAATGAGTATACACTCTCAAAGGATGAAGACTGGATAGAAGGAGAATTCACTTCCCTTGATCAGAGGAAGATAGAACAGATGGAAACGCTGGTTCAGAGCGGCGATGAATTTAGTTATTACATGCCTATCTTAAAAGATGGGTCTCCCTCCGGCGATATAGTTGTTACAGTTGATTACAGGAGGTATTTCACGAAGCTATATTCCAGGTTTAATCTTAAAGATTACCAGTGGCAATGGGTTATTAACGAAACTGGTGAGATAATATATGATAACAGCGGCGAACAGATAAACTATTCACAGCTTGACAGGCTTATTTCAGCTGTGGATAATGGGGAAATATCAAACATGACACATTATGCCCTCATTGGAGGAAAGCGGGTAGAGGTGCTGTCATCATATTATTCCACTCAGCTCCTGCAGCGGGACCTTGGCCTTGTATTTACGGCTCCTACAGCTTTTATTCAGAAATATATAATCAGGAACTCACTTTTTATAGTCATCGGAACTCTCCTGATCATCCAGGTAATAATCCTAGTATTCTGGCGTTATTTGAAATCTCAGCGATCGGCCATGCACTTGCTTACAGACTCTGAAAAGATGTTAATGAGACTGATTGAAGAGATGCCTGCAGGCGTGATAATATATAACAGGAACAGGGAGATACTTAAAGCTAATAAAATAGCTGCAGGGTTTTATGCTTATGAGAATGAATCGGATATGCGTGGTAAAATTTACCCGGAGATAAATATTGCGGAAAAAAACGATTATTTCTCAAGAAACCTTGCAGGTACTTTCAATCCGGATCAGTTTGTAATTATAAAGAAAGAGATAGGGGAAGTAGTGCTTTACAGGGAAAGTATTCCTGTTAAATACCAGGGAGAAGATGCTACCCTGGAAGTACTGATTGATATTACCATGCTTGAGTCAGCCCGCAAGCAGGAAGCCAAGGCAAATGTAGCCAAATCAGAGTTTCTTGCAAGGATGAGCTATGAGATAAGGACTCCTCTGAATGGTATCATAGGAATGGCTGATGTCCTCAACAGGCAGAATCTCACCACCGAGATCAGAAACATTGTCATCCTTCTCAGGCGATCAACAGAAGTATTGCTGGGGATAATCAATGATATTCTTGATTTCTCAAAGATAGAATCCGGTAAAATGATTCTTGATGAAGTACCCTTCAATATCAGGGAAGAGATCTATTATGCGATTGACCTTGCTAAAGCACATATTGGTGAAAAAGCCCTGAACATTATCTGCGACATAGACAAGAAAGTACCAGAATCAATAATAGGTGATGCTTTCAGGCTTAGGCAGATCCTGGCTAACCTGATCAATCACTCGGTTTTCAATACCGATAAAGGGGAAATAAGAATAAACTGCAGAATGAAGGAAATAAACAAGGGTATAATTATCCTGCATTTTGAAATCCTTGATACGGGACGCAGTTTTAACAAGGCTGATTTTAAGAAAATATTCGGGGAATTTGTGGATACCGAATCATTTTCTATTAAAAGTAGTGACGAATCAGCATTCAGTACAATTATTGCACGCCAGCTGATAGAACTTATGGGTGGTGAACTGTCTGCTTCCTCACCTTCCGGAATAAATGGAAATCTTGGAACGAAGATTGTTTTTTCAATTAGAGCCTATTCCAATGAAAGACTTGTCAAAAAACTTGATCTCAGTAAAATAAAAAACTTTAACCAGATCAAAACCCTTGTTATTACAGGGAGCCTTAACCGGGATGATGATTTCCTTGCCGGTCTACATAAAATAGGACTTAACCTTGCAGTTACAACATACCAGAGGACCTCAATCAACCAGGTAAAAACTAACCTGACCATTGCATCTGACAGGTACGACCTTATTATAATAACTGATGATGAAGACTTTGATGGTTTTATACCTGCCAAAGCGTTGTGGGATGAGAAATTATCCCCTAATTATGTTGTGATTATGGTCAGCTCAAACGACAAGAAAGGTAATTATCTGACCTGTATTACAATGGGAGTTGATCATTACATAGTAAAGCCATTTGACAATTACGATTTTATCGAACTGCTGAAGTCCAGTTTCCCCAGGCTGGAAGCATCAGGCGAAAGCACGGATATGGATAATATTGAGAACGATTTGCAGATCCTTATTGTAGAGGATAACAAGATGAACCAGAACATCCTTATTCATATGTTGAAAAACCTCGGATATAGCTCTGATGTTGCGGAAGACGGTTACAGCGGTTATATTATGGCCAAAGAAAAAAAATATGACATCATTTTTATGGACCTGATTATGCCGGAAATGGATGGATATGAGTCTTCCCGAAGAATAATTGAACATGACAAAAACTCGTTGCTGGTTGCCTTTACAGCCGATAATATGCCTGAGTCAAGGAAGAAAGCTGAGCTTTCCGGAATAAAAGAGTTTATAGCCAAACCCGTAAGGATCGATGAGCTTAAGAAGCTGTTTGCCAAGTACTTCCATTAGTGTTTTGCAGCTTTTGTTTAGCTTTCGTACCAGCTTGAACCATCATACATCTGCTTATAATGGATGGCCCCGGAAAGAAAATAAAGGTGTCGGAATTCATTGCTAAAACAGGCAAAATCCCGGTAATTGACGTCAGGTCTCCGGGGGAATATATTTATGGTCATATACCGGGCGCTGTAAATATTCCACTTTTCAACAATGATGAAAGGGAAATTATCGGGACAGTTTATAAAAAAGAGGGGCGCCAGAAGGCAATCCTGAAGGGACTTGACATTGTTGGCGGGTCAATGGCATCAAAGCTGAAAAT
The DNA here is from genome assembly GCA_964595725.1 of uncultured Rikenellaceae bacterium. Lineage (GTDB taxonomy): Bacteria > Bacteroidota > Bacteroidia > Bacteroidales > VadinHA17 > LD21. The sequence continues at coordinate 126,643 of CAZQRQ010000001.1, forward strand.
TGCGCTGAATGTTGCGGTTGATGGCAAACTGCTTGTTCACTGCTGGAGAGGAGGGATGAGATCAGAAGCAATGTCGTGGCTCTTTTCTCTCGGAGATATCGTTACCGAGATACTGGAAGGCGGGTACAAATCCTACAGGAACCATGTACTCAAAAAGCTGGCAGAAAAGCATAATTACTTTATCCTTGGTGGACTTACCGGCAGCGGGAAAACGGAGATACTGAGGTATCTGAAAAAAACAGGCCACCAGGTGATAGATCTTGAAGGAATTGCATGCCACAGGGGTTCGGCATTTGGATCTTTAGGACAGGACAAACAGCCAACCTCGGAACATTTTGCTAATCTTCTATATGACGAAATGCGTAAAATGAATAATGACAGGCCAATATGGCTTGAAGATGAAAGCAGGAATATCGGCAGCGTATTCATGCCTGACGAATTCTATAACAATATGCAGGAATCCCCGGCTATTGCCCTGATAATGGATGTTAGCACAAGAATGCCACGCCTGCTTGATGAGTATACAAAGTATCCTGCAGATGAACTAAAGGCATCTGTAATGAGGATCAGTAAACGCCTCGGAGGAGTAAACACCTCCAGGTCGCTGGAAAGTATTGATTCAGGTAATTTCAGCAAGGCAGTTGAAATTACTCTCGATTACTACGACAGGGCCTATCTCCACGGAATAAAAAGAAAACAAGGTAAGAAGATAAGATTTTTAAAATCAGATGTTGATGACATTGAGAAGAATGCTGCAGCAGTTCTGGAGCTTTATAATAAATTCCAGGATAACTGAGACCTGTTATTTATTCTTTTTTCTTTCAACATTAATCCACCTGTATACTTTATCTGACCTTCTGAGAAAACTGTCGATCTTAACTGAACAAAACTCTCCTTTCAATGCTTTGTGTGTTTCTTTAAGATTTACTCTGATTTCGCTTACAGTGAATTCAATCATTCCTGTAGTCGGACCAATGATCAGGATATGATCCCCTTTTGAAAGCTCATCTGTTTCCAGCTTTATTTCGGCAACTTTCAGCCTGGTGAAGTAGTTGGTCACTTTTCCCAGATATATTTTTCTCCTGGTGGCACTTGACCCGTATTTATCAGTCCATTCTCCAAGTCTGCGACCAAGGTAATAGCCATCCCAGAAGCCCCTGTTGAATACCTGCGACAATCTCCTGTTCCAGCCATCAATTTTTTCTTCCGTATAGACTTCTTCAGCCACAGCCTTCACAGCCTCATCATAGCAGGAGGTTACAACACGAACATATTCTGCAGACCGCGCGCGTCCCTCAATTTTCAGTATTCTGACACCGGATCCCAGTATCTTATCCAGAAATCCAATGGTGGAAAGATCTTTTGGAGACATTATGTATTCATTCTCTATTGCAAGCTCATAGCCTGTTTCCCTGTCCCTGACATCATAACCCCTGCGGCATATCTGGCAACATTCTCCCCTGTTCGCTGATTTGTTATACTCGTGAAGGCTCAAGTAGCACTTACCCGAGGTGGCCATACATAAAGCGCCGTGAGCAAACAGCTCCAACCTGAACAGCTCCCCTTCGGGGCCGCGTATATCCTGTTTTATTATCTCATCTGAAATTGCTTTTACCTGGTCCAGATTCAATTCCCTGGCAAGTACTGCGGTACCGGCCCATTGTGAAAAGAACCTTAGTGATTCAATATTCGAAATATTCAGCTGTGTCGAGAGGTGTATGCTTATTCCTCTGGAGAATGCATACTGAATAACAGCAGGATCTGAAGCAATAACGGCTGAAATTCCTGCTTCGGCAGCAGAATCGATTATTTTATGCATCTGTTCAATCTCCTTGTCAAAGACCACCACATTCAGCGTGAGATAACTCTTTAACCCTTTATCACTGCATATAGCAGCAATCCTGCCAAGATCGTCAAGTGTGAAATTATTGGAAGAGGCAGCTCTCATATTAAGATGTTCGGCACCGAAATAGACAGAGTCGGCACCTCCCTGTACAGCTGCCGTCAATGATTCGTATGAGCCGGCGGGGGCTGTTATTTCAATATCATTCCTGTTCATTGATAATTTTTGGAAGTGCAAATATAACTATTTGACCTTAACCTTCTTTACCATTATCCTGATGCATGTCCCAATCCCGGGTTCGGAGTACCTGACAAATATTTTTCCGTTATGATACTCTTCAATTATCCTTCTGGCAAGAGACAATCCCAAACCCCATCCGCGGGCCTTTGTGGTATAGCCCGGACTGAAGATTTTCCTATGGGCTGATTTGGGAATACCTTTGCCATTGTCGCATATATCAATTATAGCATTATCTCCGCTGTCGGAAACCTTTACTGCAATTTCTCCAGCACCTTCGGTAGCATCAACTGCATTTTTACATACATTCTCTATAACCCAGCTTAACAGAGATGCGTTTACCGGCACCAGAATTTTTTTTCCGGTAGGAAATTCAGTTTTAAACACGGTTTTGGATGATGCTCTCGACCTCAGGTAATCGACAGACAGTTTGACAATTTCCTTTATGTCCTCATTGTTAAGGTCGGGGCGGGAACCTATTTTTGAAAACCTTTCCGTTATCTTTTCAAGCCGTGAGATATCCAGTGCCATCTCGGCTGAAACATCAAGTTCAGGATATTTAAGTTGCAATACTTCGATCCAGCCTGCGAGTGAAGAAGTAGGTGTTCCCAGCTGATGAGCAGTCTCTTTCGACATTCCAACCCATACCTGGTTCTGCTCCGCTTTTCTTGAGGCACTGAAGGCAAAATAGGATACTACTATGAAGAGTATAATAATACCTAGCTGAACATAAGGGTAGTAAATTAGTTGCTTCAGAATAATACTGTCATCATAATAAATACGGTTTACAATACCGCCACCAAATTCTGCAATAATCGGTTCATTCTTTTCCTTGATCTTTTTTAGCCTGGTTTTAAGATAAACGGCATCATTGATCCTTGTGCTGTCGAAATTGTTCGATGAAATAATACTGTCGTAACCATCGGTTAGAATAACCGGGATTGTTGTATTGCTTACGATTATAGTGTAAAGAAAATCAAGATTTTGTGAGCTTGTATCTGTTGTAAAAATCATCTGTCTTGTAGCCTCAGCCCATATTTCAACTTTCTTTCTTTCTTCAGCTTTTAACTGCCTTACGAGGTTATTGGTATATAAAAGAGAGAAAAGCCCGATGATCACAGCGAAAGTTAGAAGTCCCGACTTCCACAGGGTTTTATGTTTATAAATATTCAAAACAGCAAGTAATTAAAGGTCAAGGCCTTTTTTCTTCTTAAATATACGGTTTATTAAGCTTTCTTTATTATTTTTCAGTGTATCCTGCTTAGCGTCAAGCGTGTCAATTGTCTCTTCGAACTCAATTCTGAACCTGGGCTTTGGAGCTGGTTCATGTTTCAGAGTTGTATCGCCTTTAAACAGGCCATACTCTTCATTAAGAATGTTTTTAAGTGTACTTTTTTCATTATTTAGGCTTTCTTTAATATTATTGCCCGCAGCTTTGAAATCATATGCCACCTTGAGGTTATTATCATTACCCGAGATCTTCAGGTAGACTGACGTGCGGCCCAGTCCGTCTTCTTCAACTGCACCGAATTCCGTATTGCTGTTTCTGGCTTTTCCTGCTTTCTTGCTCAGTATTTCAGACAGGTATGCCTTTACATGATATTCATAATTATTGTTAAAATCATGTGTGCCACTTACGCTGAAATCAGCAGCAGACGATTTAATGTCCATTTGAGGCACTGCCAGGTAATTATTGCGAATGAAAAGGTCATTCTCAAGACGTGAAAATGTAATCTTTTCCAGCTCTGATATTTCAATAAATCGCGAAAGAGCAGTAACAGGTTCAAACTCTTTCAGTACTCCATTTGTTATTACGTACTTACCATCGGCAGTAATGGCTCCCGTATCGGGATGGAGCACAGAGTCGAGCGGCATCAGAAGGCTAAGGTTGCCTGACAGTGTCCCTTCAAGATTATCGGCCACAATGAAACTTTGACCAAAATTTCGGAAAGACAAAAAAGCTTTATTGACATCTACATTTTCAATCTTGAAGTTGCCCTGGGTAATAAATGAAGATGAAACACTTTTCCCTAGTAAACAATTACCTGAGATTGATCCTCCCATAGAATTTATTATAAATGAGTTAAGATTAATTATGCCGGGGTTGTATATAAAATTACCCTTTATCTCATCCGCAAAAAAATCCTTGTATGTGAAATTGCTTATCTCGAAATTTACAGCCATATCAATGTCATCAGGGAACTTCACAGCTTCTCCTTTTTTGCCTGCTTCACTGGTTCTTGACATCAGTAATTCCGGGTTCAGATCACCTGCTGACACATCCGCATCAACGGATATTCTTACAGGCTGACCTGCAAGCCATGCAGGGAAATTCCTGAATTCTCCAGTTACCTTAAATCGCTGGTCTCTTATAGTAAATGAAAGATCGTCGGCCCATATATGTTTTGAAAACATTAAATTTCCATTTGCATCATCGATTGATATGTCATTATTCTTTATATTGATGTTAAAGGAGTTAAATTGAATATTGCCCTCAGGATGGAGTTTGATGAAGTCTGATAAGACATACTTCTTTTTCCTTTCGATGTCCCCGGCTGCCTTTAAGTTCAGCCTGAATGATCCATCGGACGAAGAAACTGCTGGCAGGTTTATAATATCCAGGAGCTCAGACGGGATAATAGTACCTGAGAAATTAAGATTTATTGCCGGGGCTTTAAAATTCACAATTGAAAAGCTTCCGGAACAAACTGATTTTCCGGGTTTTGCATCAAAACGGGTTATTTCGAGCCTTGTGGTTTCAGGATTATTGTCCCTGCCGTTTGTGAAAAATCCGGATAAATAGATTTCCTCAACCTTTATGCCTGATTTTTTATAAAATATATTGCCATTCTCAAGAAAGAACGAAGCATAAATATTCGGATTTTCTTTTCTGTTTACGATTCCTGAAATATTTACCTCTGTTTTAAGCATGCCCTTCGGAGAAAATTCACCGAATTGTTCTTCATAATTATCAGGAAGATAATCCTTTATCCTGGCAAGATCAATATTATTACCCGTGATCCTGAGGTCAAGATTATTGTTGGGTTCAATAATTCCTGAAAGTTTAAAACTGAGGTTATCGATTTCCAGGGATCCCTTTTTAAACTCTACGCCTGCATCCGACTTTTGAAGGTCCATATCAACAGTAATACTTGCATCAGTCTTAAGATGAGATGAATATAGGTCGAATCCGCGCAGGGTTATTTCAGAAAAACATGAAAAATCAATTTGATTACCTGCGATCCTGCTTCTGATCCTGCCATTCGTCATTAATCCTTCAATATTTAGCCTTGTTGCCTGGTTGATATAATGCGACTGCATTCCTGATATTATTATTTTTTCAAGGTTAATAACAATATCCTCATCTCCCTGGTCTCTTCCGGGTTCAGTTATATCATAATTGACCATTCCGCTGCTATCGGAAAATAATCCAAGTATCCCTTCCCTGAGTGTTATGGATTCAATATTATAGTTCCCTTTGATCAGGTTGAGCATGCTGAATTCGAGCCAGGCTGACTTTACATATAGCAAGGTATCCGTATTAATGTCAGGAAACTGTGATCTGTTAAAATTCATTGATGAAAGTACTGTTACTTCCTTTAGTTCTACGGATGCCCTAGGGAACTTTCTAATAAGTGAGAGGTTATATGATCCTATATGTACCTTTGTCTGTATTCTTTTGTTTGCAGCGTTGATAAAGACCGGGACAACTTTGTCCTTGAGCACTAATGAGAGCGAAAACAGGACCATCAGAAGTCCTGCTGCTATCAATAAAACCCATTTAGCTATTTTAAACGAAAGCTTCATATTGGTTACCGGGTTGAACGGTTCCTGTAATAACGGATGGTAAAATTAATTTATTTGAAGTAATATCCTTTTTACTTCATAAGGAAGGAAAGATCATCCTTTGACGATAATTCAACCGGAATAGCTCCGCGGAAAAACAATCGTGCATCCTTTTTCCCGATAAGCGATACTTTGCCGTTTTCGACCAGTAACATAGTGCCTTCTCTCAGACCCAATACATAGATGCCGGGATTCATTTCAATAAATTCGTTTATTCTTTGCTCCCGTGTTTCTCCTGCATGACCTGCAGGGTTTGCATCAAGGTAATGCGGATTAATCTGGAATGGCACAAGATTGAAGGCATTGAATGTATCCGGCATTATTACCGGCATATCGTTGGTTGTCATTATTGTAGGGCAGGCAACATTTGATCCTGCACTCCAGCCTATGTAGGGAGTGCCTGATATGATCTTATCCCTCACAGCTTCAATCAGACCATTATCCCTGATCATCCTGAGCAATTTCCAGGTATTTCCTCCTCCAACAACGATGGCAGAAGCATTTCTTACTGCTTCCCGAGGATCGTTGAACCTGTGAATAGATTCTATATCATGTCCTGTTTCCGTGAAGCTTTTCCTTACCCTTGATTCATATTCATCGAATGGAAACATTACAGCTGCATATGGAATGAAGAGTGTTTTAACCGGTTTTTCCCCCAGGAAATCCTTGATGCCGGATTTGGCATGTTCGAGATATGGTTCCCCCGCGTTAGTTGAATTGCTAATCAGTAATAGCCTCATTGGAAACTTATTTATGAACTGCAAATATACAAATATCAAAAAAAAGGTGCCTGTCTTCGGGCACCTTTATGGAAAAGTATTGAGTTAGCGGTCATCAATCATTGAACGTGAATGCAAATCCCACCTCGAACGGATATAGATCATAGCCTCCGGGACCTTTATCATTCTTGAATAAAGGAGTCAGGTAATAGGTTGCATAGAGCTGGAAACTCTGGTATCCCACCCTGGCTGTGGCCCCATATCGCAGCATATTAAGGCTGAAGTCGCCATGGGATTTAACCTTGTCTTTGTCCTGGAAGACCATCTTGGTGTGGGAGCCAAGCTTGACGGCACCAATTAAACCTCCTGCAAGGTTTATATAATGGTTATCTGCAGGTATCTGAAGCTCAAGTATCATCGGAACAGTGAGATACAGCGTTGACAGTTTTGACTTGTCGAGCGCGTCTGCCTGTGGAAGTTCTTCAATTACGCCATCAATGCCTTTTACTATATTGTTATTACCGTCGAACCTGTAATTGTTCCAGTTAAATCCCAGTCCTGTAACAATTCCGAAATGTCTTGTAAGACCAAGACTTTTCTGTGATATATTAAAGTTAAAACAGGTTGACTTGCTCGAATGCAGTGTCATATAGTATATATCATTAGGCATAACCAGGCTGTTATCTGCTGTGAGGTAGTTATTGAATCCGAACTCAAAACCGCTCCAGTGGCCTTTGAACCTCATCCGGTTGTGTCTTCGTGTCCTTTCAGCATCATCATCCTGGTTAAAAGAAATGATACCGGCTTCATCATCGTCGTACTTTTCGAAGGCTACTTTTGATCCGCCTTCCAGTTTTTCCAGTATGCTCAGCCCCCTGTTTCCCAACCTTATATTGAAAGAACTGTCATTATCTTCTATCCTCAGAATGTTTTCACCAAAAGTAACACTTGTTTTCTTGTTCTCAGAGGAAACAGGAGTTGCCTTCTTATCATTCTGCGTTTCGCGCGACATTACCTCCTGGCTGAAGGCTTGCATTATTACTGTCACCAGCAGTATTATTATTCCAATCTTTTTCATCTGTAAATTTTTAAATTAATAACTGTCTTCAATGCTGGGACGGAGACAGACCCGAAAAAGTTACCGGGCGTCCTCATTATTTTTAACAGGGGCGTTGAATTTGACCAGCCTGGAGCTAAAATGAATAGATGCAATATCCCCGTTATCATCCTTGTTCTCCTCTAGTGACATATTCCATCCAAGCAACTTGTTAAGACCATTTATACCTGCATCTGCAATTTCATATGCTTTTAATTCTCCGTAGGTGGGATTTTCAGAATGAAGGATCTTTTCGCGGAAGAACCTTGCAAACCGATCATTTATTCCAGGTGCCTCATCAAATACAGGATAGTTAATATCTTCTGTGTTTATAGCAATAAGGCCGGCCCCGGAAATACCTGTGGAAATATCTACACCTGACAGGTAACTGACTTTATCAATCTCAACTCTCGGAGCTTGTTGCCAATATCCAGTGTCTGATGCTGATTGCGTGACTAAAGGTTCCCGGGATAAGGTATCAGAATTTATTACTTTTTCATGCCCGGCAGGAAAGTTATCCACTGCTATATTAATATCTGCTTTTTCCGTATTCACACCAGCATTTTCATCCTGTCCTACCGGTCTTATCACTTCCGGGTGATTTACTACTTGACGGGCAGTATCACTGATAAGCTCAGTTACCTGTATTCCCGGTGTTTCCACCGGGTTATGCCTCATTAAAGTAAAGATTATTAATACGCTGGCAGCAGCACTGAGCCCGATAGCTGAATACCGAATAGCTTTCCCGGCAATAGTCAGCTTACGAAGCCTGTATTTGTATTTATACTGTAGATTAGGAGGTTTGAGCCTGAGCCGGCTGATAACACTGTAGCGTCCGGCTTTTGAGGAATCCCTCGTTATTATATCATGCAGCTCTTTTTCCTGTTCATCGGTAAGATCGTTTTCCGAAACGGCTACGCATAGATAGTCAAACTGGTCATCAGTAAGATCCTTACAGGTCTTTTTAAGAGTGCTTTTCTGGTTAAAAGCAATATCGGGAGGTACAAGAGAATAACCTGACAATTCATCGAATTCCTCTTTCAGGTCAGGATTCTCTTCGAGGAACTCAAAAAGCCCGGCAATAGCCTGGTCATCAAGATTGCCATCGAGGTAATCAATAAGCCATATTTCGTAATTTGATCTGTCAGGTTTCATCCTAAAGTACTGTTTCTATCTTTCTGATATAATTTTTCAATGCGAGGCGTCCTCTGTATATATTTATTTTGACCTGCGCCTCACTTTGCCCGGTTATTTCACCGATTTCCCTGTAGCTGTACCCTTCGTAGTCCCTGAGTAAAACAGCATTTTTCTGCTTCTCAGGAAGTCTCTCGATTGCTTCGTGGAGTATTTCATTAAGGTCGGAATATCCTGATTCATAAGCCATTTCCTTTTCGTATGAATCATCCATCCCTGTAATTCTTTTCTCTTTCCTTATAACATCGATCATACTGTGATAAGCAGTACTGAAGAGCCATGATTTCGCAACTGGAAATTCTATTTCAGCAACGTTTCTCCATAGTTTCTCATAAGCGTCCTGAACAATATCATTTGCACGGTCCTCATCCCTCAGGCTTCCTCGTATAAATCGGTAGACTGAATCGGAGAACTCATCAACAGATCTGTTATATTCCTTTACTGTCATAATCTGTGTTCGTTGCTGAGACGGATCAGGGTACTTAAAAGTTACACCGTGATAATGACATTTATATTAATTTAATGCTGCACTTGCCTCTAAAATAAAAAGACGTCCGTATGGTCGTCTTTTTATTATGATTAAAAAGTTGGATGGTATGGTTGTGCCTGAAGGCTAAACTGTTTTGTATACTCTTATCCAGTCAACCTCGACTGAAGTGGGACTGCTGATCGGTTTCTCAAGGCCTCCAGCAAGGTTGATATACATGGGTTCCTGAGGAACATTGGATGTTTGAGAAAATGCTTCCACCCCGTTGATTTTCCATACCAGCTTATCAGCCGTCCATTCCAGTGTATAGATGTAAAAATCGCCGGCGTATTTCGCGCCTACTTTTGTTTTTACATGATTTCCGTTACCTGTGAACATATCGCACCATACTTTCCCATTTCCTGTCCTGCAGATATCAATGTGCGGAGTGATCTTATCGGCAAGAAGCCAAAGTGCAGATTTGGCATTTGCATCACCCAGTTTGATCTTTGCGGTGAAAATCCCGTATTTCTGGCTGAAGCTCCTGCCTGTATTTATGATTCCAGAAGTATATTCGAAATCCCTGATAACAAATCCACCCGGTGTCCAGGCTTTGCCCTTAATCTTCTCAGGCTTTGTGATAATCTTAAGATTGCTGTTCCTTACTTCGAAATTTGCACTCTTTGTGTAATACTGCAGATCCGGGTCAATTGAGTATTGATCCTTGAGAAGCTTATCCCCGTAAAAATAGTTGGTAAGCCATACTTTGGTGTCGAGATTTTCTCCGTCAAATTCATCCCCGAATGTAAGCTCCCTGGCTTTGAGGATGTCAAATTTCTTAGAATCCTTGACCTTGAAATACCATACGATATCAGGATCTTTCCTGAGGCCTTCAAATTCCTGTATCTCCTTGTACATGTCGGTCTTTTCAAACCTTTTCCTGTCAAGAAGATATTCCTTACTGTCAGTAAACTCTTTCGAGGAAGTATACTCTTTCAGCTCGTAATACCTTGCAAGTCTTGAAGAGCCATCAATGTTTACAAAATTGGCATATTCCTTTGAATCCTTGAATTTAAAGTAATCACTGATTTCGGAACTCGAATCCATTTGCTTGAATTCGGCAAGTTTTGCAGCATCATCAGATCCTGCAAATTCTTTTGATTTCATCTTTTCCTTGAAACCGGAACCTTTCACCAGATCTCTGAGTTCCTCGTATTTCTTTATCTTTTCAGATCCGTCAAGTTCCTGGAATTTCTTCAACATTGAGCCCTCTAATGTCCTGAAGTACATCACAATATCTTTTGCTTTCTTCATTGACAGGAACTCTCTTTCCCTGGAATATTCTTCAGAGTTTTTAAAGCGGAGGCTCTCAATTTCTTTTTTCTTCTGTAAGAAATCAGAGGAACTTACCAGTTCATTCAGCTCATTATATCTTGCCAGTTGTGCAGATTCGGTGTATGCCTGAAGTTTTTCAAATTCAGCAATTAACGCCTTCTCCTCCTGTTCAATTTTCGTTGTTGAGGGGATCATGCCCAGTAGAAGCTTGATACTTGCCATTATGATATTATATTTAATATAACCTGTTAAAGATAGAAAATCTTTTAGGAATATATAATCACTGGCATTCAAATATTTGCTTTTTTGCTTTGCATGAAAGGGGTAAACACATTACCACACAGGTACTGAAAGACAAATTCTGCCTTTTCGTCGAAAGATATAGTTAGATTTTGTGGCGGGTAAGATTATTTTTTCAAAAAAATTTGCATTTTAAAAAATACAGTTTTATCTTTGACTAACCGTTCAATCAAAAAAACGGTATTTTTAACAAGTTTTCATTGAATGAACGTTTAATCAAAAAATATGTCACCCAGGACTCAGGCACAATATGAAGGTATCAGGGAAGAAAAACGAAACCTGATAATGAATGTGGCACTAGAGCATTTTGCAGCTGAAGGATATCATAATACTACGATAAACCACATTGCAAGGCATGCAGCGATTTCAAAAGGCTTGTTGTACAACTATTTTGAGAGCAAGGAAGAGTTGCTGGCAGCAATCGTAAACAGGTCAATGAACGAGATTGCAAAGTATTTTGATCCGGACAGGGACGGGTATCTGACAGAAGATGAGTTTGAACTGTTTGTGAGGAAGATCTTTAATATAATAATGGAAAAAAGAACTTTCTGGAGACTTTTCTACCAGCTTCTGATGCAAAAAGATGTGAGGGACATGTTCCTTAAGTCATACCAGGGGCCGGCAGATTCTGCAATGGTTATCTATTCAGGGATCAATGAGCCGTTTCTGACCTTTTTCAATAAGGTCATGACGGATTACTTTACAAGGAAAAAGGACAGAAAACCTTTTGATTATGATCCCGTTGTGGATCTTAATATGTTCCTGTACACTATGGAAGGATTTGCTATGGTAACAGCTTACCTTGAAGGAGTGGAAGTAGCCAACTACGAAAAGATAATTAACAGGATAATTGAATTATATAAATGATCTAATCATGAAGGGCATTAAGTTTATTATGTTATTGTTTATACCCGTTGCCGCAATATCCGGGCTTCAGGCTCAGGATCTTTCAGCTACTGACATAGTACGGAAGGCAGATGAAAAATTCAACGGCGAAAAATCCAGTATGATGGTTATGACAATGACCATTGTAAGGCCTACCTGGAAGAGAAGTGTTGAATTCAGGAACTGGAGTCTGGGTAAGGAATATGCGCTTACATTAATAACAGCTCCTGCAAGGGATGCCGGACAGACTTTTCTTAAAAGAGGCACGGAGATGTGGAACTGGAATCCATCGATCAACAGGCTTATTAAATTACCCCCGTCGATGATGTCGCAGGGATGGATGGGATCTGATTATACGAACGACGATATTCTGAAAGAATCCTCAATAGTGAACGATTATGATCACTCTATTGTTGGTGAAGACGTTGTTGAAGGGAGAGAATGTTATCGTATAAGAATGGATGCTAAAGAAGATGCTGCAGTTATTTGGGGATACCAGATAAGATGGATCGATAAGAAGGATTTTCTTTTCCTGAAAGCTGAATTGTATGATGAAGATGGCATGCTTGTCAGAACGGAGACAGGATCCGATATTAAATCAATGGACGGACGGATTATCCCGACAAAGATTGTACTGGTACCTGCTGATGAACCGGGTAACAGAACGGAACTTCTTATTACAGAAATAAAATTCAATATTCCCATCCAGGAGAGTTACTTCTCCCAGCAGAATATGAAAAATGTAAGATAGATTCAGATAACCTGAAATTTACAAAGTCATGAGAAACTACAAGATGGCATGGAGAAACCTCTGGAGGAACAGGAGAAGGACAATAATTACCGTTGCATCTGTTTTTTTTGCTGTTTTCTTCGCACTTCTTATGAGGTCGCTACAGCTAGGATCATATGATTACATGTTCAGAAACATGATTGAATCCTATTCAGGATATATCCAGGTTCAACACAATGATTTCTGGGAAGACAGGATTGTTGACAATGCCATAGCATTTCCGGAAGAGACAAAACAAATTCTGCTGAGTGATGCGAATGTAGAAGAAACAATTCCCAGATTTGAGTCCTTCGCACTTGCATCAACCGGGTCAAGGACTAAAGGCGTTATGGTAATGGGTATTGATCCTGAGAAAGAAAAACTGCTTTCGGATGTTGAAAAGAAACTTGTTAAGTACAGGCTTACCGATGAAGCAATAGCCTCGATGATACAAGAGAATATCCCCCAGAATGTGAAGAAAAACCTTGATCTGTTCAAGGGATATACATATTCAAGCGACGAAACATTACAGCAGGAACTTGGCATAAAGGAAGATGATACAGCTTCCGTGATGCCGGTAATGCGCAAGTATTCAAGGGTCTTCAATGGTTATATAGAGAACGGTAAACCCGGTGCACTTGTAGGTGATCGCCTGGCAACATACCTCGGTCTTACACGCGGAGATTCCATAGTACTTATTGGGCAGGGGTATCATGGAGTAACGGCAGCAGGTATATATAGGGTTGAGGGAATTGTAAGACTCCCGACGCCCGAGATTGACGGCAGGATAGTATACCTGCCTGTCGACATCTGCCAGGACCTGTATTCTGCGCAGGATATGCTTACTTCGGTAATCCTGCAGTTAAAGAACAACGATGATGATGCCGTTGACGGTACAATTTCGGATCTGGAACAGAAGCTTGATGAACCATACAGGCTTCTTGGATGGAAGGAAATGAATGAGACGATTGTAAATCAGATGGATGCAGATAACAAGAGTGGGATGATCATGATAGGGATTCTTTACCTCGTGATCGCCTTCGGTGTTTTTGGAACTGTTCTGATGATGACAGCGGAAAGAAGAAGGGAATTCGGGGTCCTGGTTTCAATAGGCATGCAGAAGACAAGGTTGGCAGCAGTTATGATTTACGAGATGCTGTTCATGGGATTGCTGGGCATTCTTGCTGGTGTTGCAGTTGCAGTGCCTTCTATAATATATGGCTATTATCATCCGATCCATTTTTCAAGCAATATGGCAAGGATGTGGGAAGATTACGGATTTGAACCAATTTTGGCATTCAAATGGATCGATAGTTATTTTCTGTGGCAATCTGTAGTCGTCGGCCTTATTGTGCTTATAGCAGTTATTTATCCGGTTAGGAAGATTTTTAAATTAAATGAAGTTAACGCCCTGAAGGCATAAAAGGAAATACAATGATAACAAAAACAGCCTGGAAAAACGTTTGGCGAAACAAAGTCAGAAGCCTGGTGGTTATCTCCTCGGTGACAGTGGGGATATTTGCCGGGGCATTTTCAGTAGCGATGATGGAGGGGGCCATGATGCAACGGATTGATGATGCCCTCAGCGATGAACTTGCTCATATACAGATAACGCATAAAGATTTCAGAACAAATAATGACCTTGAATGCCTCATCGGTAACAGTGATGAAGTAAATGAGAAAATAATGAGTCTTGATGATGTTGAAGCTGTTTCGGATAAAAAGATAGTGGTAGGTATGGCTAATTCTGCAACGAAGAGCAGTGGTGTAATGATTAACGGGGTTGACCCGGAACAGGAAAAGCGAGTACTGGGACTCTATAAGAAAGTTATACCGGGTACTGGTACATACCTTGATGATTCAGAAAGGTCTAATCCAATATTTATTGGTGAGGATCTTGCAAAAAGCCTGAATATCATTAAATATTATATTTCACAAAATGTTCTTGATTCGCTTGGCAAAAGTGGTATACCGGATAATGTGATAAGTAAGCTGCAAAGTTTGCAGGATGTCAGGTTTAATAATGAAAAGACCCTGAAAAGGGAGTTGCGAAAATTATTTTCAAAAGAAGAGGAAACAAAATACGGGCATATCATAATGGAGCTATCCAAAACCTACCGTGAAGGATCGAGAATGACCCTGACCTTTCTCGACAAAGATAATTACCAGACAGGTGCAGTGTTCCGTATAGCTGGAATTTATGATATTCCTAATAATATGTTTGAAAGTTCACAGGTGTTTGTCATGAATGAAGACTTGCAAAGGCTTACCGGTCTTTCAGAACAAGAGAGTCATGTCATAACCGTAAGGTTGAAAGATATAAAGAGTACGGAAAAAGCTGAGGAAGAGATCAAACAGATGTTTCCTGAACTTGAAGTGATGAGCTGGCGCGAAATTCAGCCTGACCTGGCAATGCTTGCGGAAATGGCAAAGATCATGTACGGCATGTTCATGGGGATTATCCTCGCTGCACTTGCTTTCGGTATAGTAAATACAATGTTGATGGTTGTCCTGGAAAGGACCAAGGAGCTTGGTATGCTTGCAGCTATAGGGATGAACAGGAAGAAGATATTCAGGATGATAATGACAGAATCCGTATTCCTGTCCCTGGTTGGCGGGGTGACGGGAATGATAGTAAGCAAGATCATTATCTCACTTACAGCACGAAACGGAATAAATTTTTCAAGTTATAAGGAAGGATTTGAAGCAATGGGATATTCAGCCCATATATATCCACATATCGGAAATGACTTCTTTGTTTTGGTAACAGTTTTGATAATTCTCACAGGTATACTATCATCCATTTATCCTGCTTTGAAAGCTTTGAAACTGGATCCGGCAGACGCCCTCAGAACAGAATAGAAATATTAAAAAAACATAGTCATGAAAGTACTTGAATTAAAGAATGTGCATAAGATCTATAACTCCACCCATGTTGAGGTACATGCCGTAAATGGTGTTACACTTGACTTTGAAACGGGCGAGTTTGCCGCAATAGTCGGTCCTTCAGGTTCTGGAAAAACAACGCTTCTGAACCTTATTGGCGGTCTTGACAAGCCATCAGAGGGGCAAATACTTGTTGACGGTACTGACCTGTCAGCCCTTAAACCTTCAAAGGTCATTGATTTCAGGATGAAGAATATAGGTTTTGTATTCCAGTCGTATAACCTAATTCCTGTTCTCACAGCCAGTGAGAATGTGGAGTTTATTATGAATCTCCAGAAATGGCCCAGGGAGGACAGGGAAAGGCGTACCATGGAGTTGCTTAAGACCATTGGGCTGGGAGACAGGTATGACAGCCGGCCGGCCCAGATGTCGGGGGGTCAGCAGCAACGGGTGGCCGTGGCAAGAGCACTGGCATCGAAACCTAAATTTGTGCTTGCTGATGAACCAACTGCAAACCTTGACTCGAAATCAGCAACAACTCTTTTAAAAATCATGGAGGAGCTTAATAATGAAGAGAAGATAACATTCATTTTTTCAACGCATGACCCCAGAGTTGTGAAAATGGCTCACCGGGTTATTACCCTTGAAGATGGCAAGGTTATTTCGGATGAAGTAAGGTAAAAAGCAGTTAAAACAGGGACCTCTCCGATGAGAAGAGTATTTTTAATAATTGCGCTGAGTCTTGAAGCTTTATTCCTGGCGTCTGCGCAGGAAGATAAGAAGGTAATAGTAAACGGTTATGTCACTTCAATGCAGACTGTTACATTCGATTCACTTAAAGGTTCTTTTATTAACGACAACCTGATCCATAACCGGCTGAATTTTAAAGGTTACTTCGGAAACCATGTTTCGATGGGGGTTGAATTAAGGAGCAGGATTTTTACAGGAGATATGGTCAGGATGA
The DNA here is from genome assembly GCA_964595725.1 of uncultured Rikenellaceae bacterium. Taxonomy (GTDB): domain Bacteria; phylum Bacteroidota; class Bacteroidia; order Bacteroidales; family VadinHA17; genus LD21. The sequence continues at coordinate 143,183 of CAZQRQ010000001.1, forward strand.
ATCCCGGGTACTCTGATATGATAGGGAAGGACCAGGGCTGGATAGATCTCTCATGGAATATTGCTGATGAAAAGTCTTTTCTGATTAATACAACAATCGACAGGTATTGGCTGGATATCAATTACAGCAATATCCAGGTAAGGCTGGGGCGACAGCGTATAAACTGGGGTCAGACATTTGTCTGGAATCCGAATGATATCTTCAATGCATATTCTTTTTTTGATGTCGATTATCCTGAAAGGCCAGGAGGTGATGCAATTAGAATACAGTACTTCCCTGATTATACTTCGGCTCTTGAGCTTGCCGTGAAGGCGGATTACGAGGATGATGTTACGGCTGCAGCGCTCTACAGGTTTAACAAATGGGGCTACGATATCCAGTTTCTTGCAGGTTATGTAAATAGCGAGGATTACGTAGCAGGAGCTGGCTGGTCGGGTGCTTTCAGAAGCCTCTCCTTCAGGGGTGAGGTTTCATGGTTTCAGCCTGTTAGGCACTTTTCTGATACAATAGGAACAGGTCTTTTCACAATAGGATTTGACAGGATACTAAAAGATAATTCGATGATACAGTTGCAGGCAATGTATTGTAATAATCCTCTCGATCTAACAGATTTTAATTCATTTTATACGGGCAACCTTTCCGCAAAGGACCTTGCATTTTCGAAATTCTCAATATTCGGGCAGTTCAATTTCGCAGCAACACCCTTACTTAACCTGAGCATTTCAGGAATGTGGTTCCCTGGCCTCAAAGGTTATTTTGCGGGCCCTTCAGTAGATTATTCAGTAGCTGAAAATATTGATTTCTCACTTATCTGGCAACACTTCAAAGGCAGGATGGGAGAGGAAAGTCTAAGGATTAATCTGGGATTTCTCAGGCTAAAATACAATTTCTAGATTTTTCATACATTTGCCCGGTCAGAAATAGTCCACAATGGCATTGATTCACGAACTTGAGAGAACCGGGAACTGGCTCTTTAAAAGAAGAAGCTGGCTGCCTGTTTTTCTTGTTGCTGCCGGTTTCTCCGTAATGTATTTTTTACCGTCTTCAGGTTTTGAATACAAGCCCGGGCTCGAGATAATAATTATATGCATCAGCCTTTTAGGAGAATTGATCCGTATCATGACAGTCGGATTTGCTCCCGGTAATACATCGGGAAGAAATACGTCTAAAGGTCAAATTGCGGATGAGATAAATGTCACGGGTATTTATTCTGTAATAAGGCACCCGCTCTACGTGGGTAACTATTTTATGTGGCTGGGCCCGTCGCTTTTTCTCAGGTCAGCATGGTTTGCAATTGTATTCAGCCTTGTGTACTGGATCTATTATGAAAGAATAATGTTTGCCGAGGAGCAATTCCTGAGGCGCAAATTCGGAGAAGCGTATGATAAATGGTCAGATAAGGTTAAGGCTGTCATACCGTCATTCAGAAAATATATACGTCCTTCGCTGCCATTTTCGCTTAGAACTGTAATGAGAAGGGAATACAACAGCTTTGTAAATATTTTTGTGATATTCATTACACTCGACCTTTTCAGGAATTTTATCATAACAGGAGGCCTGGAAATTACCCCTTTTTATGCCTGGGTCGGAGCAGTCGCATTACTGATATGGATAATATTAAGGACCATCCACAAGACCACCAGCTGGCTTACAGTTGAAGGTCGGTGATAAAACGGTCAGTCCCTGGCTCCAAGGAAAATCATTACATAGTAGAGCAATGCTGCGAGTGAACCCAGCGCGGCAACAACATAGGTGTAAGCGGCCCACTTCAGCGCATCCTGGGCCTTTACATGATTCTCGTAAGTTGTAATTCCTGAAGTGGAAAGCCACGCAAGTGCCCGCTTGCTGGCATTGATCTCAACTGGAAGAGTAATGAAGCTGAATAATGTAGTAAGTGCAAACAGGGCAATTCCGAAAAGCAGTAATGCAGGAAATCTCTGGACAACAAGGATTCCAATCAGTAATATCCACTGCACATATTTTGAAGCAAAGCTTACAGCCGGAACAAGGTTGGAACGAAGGCCCAGCCAAGCATAGGCTTTTGCATGCTGAACCGCATGTCCTGTTTCGTGAGCTGCAACAGCCGCAGATGAGATGCTTCTGCCGTTATAAACCTCCTTGCTAAGGTTGATTGTTTTATTCAGAGGATTATAGTGATCTGTAAGCTGTCCCTGTACGCTCTCAATGCGAACATCATAAATACCATTATCCCTGAGCATCTTCTCAGCTATTTCCTGACCTGTCATCCCGTTATCAACAGGTATCTTGGCATATGCTTTAAACTTTGATTTAAGGGTTGCGCTCACAACCCAGCTAAGCAGCATAAATGCAATAAAAATAACCCAGATATACATTTCAATTTCCTCCCTTTGTTTTTATGGTAATTACAAATTGTCTGCCAACAGTCAGAATCTTTTATTTAATGTCAAAATGGCAGTGGGGGATGTAATTCGCTTCCCTGTAATCCAATATTAATTTGGCCTTGCAGGCCGTAATTAATTATAATGAATTACCACAGAATTATCATTGAATTATTTTCCTCTTCCGACTTCCGACTTCCGACTTCTGAGTTCCTTTTAACTATCTTTGCCCCATGAAGCGGATTTTCTCATTCCTGATTTCTCTTCCGATTTATTTCTACAGGTCCGCTATTTCCCCTTATTTAAGGCCTTCCTGCAGGCATATACCCTCCTGTTCGGAATATGCCATTGAAGCGATAAAGATACATGGTCCGTTACATGGTTTTATTATGGGAACAAACAGGATTCTGCGTTGCCGGCCCGGCGGAACTCATGGTTTTGATCCAGTTCCTCTTTTCAGGTTCAGGAGGTATAGGCCATTTTCAGTTAGGCTGAGATACCTGCCGAAAGGAAACAGGCTAAAAATTTAGCTCATCCCTTAGCTGCTTGTAACCGCTGCGGCTTACCGGAAGCTTATCGCCGGAATGAAGTACAGCCACATGATTGTCCTTACTGTAAGGCTCAATTTTCTTTATTTCCTCAATCCGTACAATATATGATCTGTGGATCCTTACAAAATCATTCTTCGGAAGGTTTTCCTCATAATATTTCATTGTCTGTTGCTTCAGAGATTTCCCTTCAGATGAATAAATCATTACATAATCATCCTGGGCCTCAACATACCTGATCTTGTCAACAGGAATGATGTTTATGGCATTTCCTTTTCTTGTTACAACCCGGTTAATGGGATTTTCTGCCTTCGGCATTTTTCGTAATATCCCTGAAATATCCTTTTCTTTCCCGGAGGTTTTTCCGGCCAGTTCTCTTGCCTTCATAACCGCACTTCGTAAACGTTCCTTCGGGAAGGGCTTCAGGAGATAATCCACTGCATTCATTTCAAAGGCTCTGATAGCGTACTGGTCGTATGCAGTAGTAAATACAATTACAGGCTTTTCGGTCATGACCTCGATCATCTCAAATCCTGTAAGTCTGGGCATTTGAATATCGAGGAACACCAGGTCCGGCTTCAGTTCAGTTATGGTCTTCAGTCCTTCAAATCCATCTGCACATTCAGCAATTATTTCAATATCAGGATAATCTTTGAGATAATGTCTCAATATGTCTCTTGCTGGAGTCTCATCATCTATTAAGATAGTTCTTATTGCTTTCATCTCGTAATTTCCGTTCATGATTAATTTTTTATATAAGCATATACCGGTATTAATACCAAATAAAGACCCAGGTGGAAACTGTGTATCTCCAAACAAATTTAATCAGTATTAGGAACTAATTGATGAAGGTAAATAAATTTTTACACTGAAAAGGTCCTTCTCTTTTTCTGTTTTGATCGATGCTTTATTCCCGTACATAAGCTCCAGACGGCGGGCCACGTTTGAAAGACCTGTCCCGGTACCCCTGGCAGGAGTTGCGTCGGGATCAAAATTATTTTTGATTGTTATTTCAACATGATCTCCAGACAGAATTACGGTTGTGTTGACTGTAATCTCCCTGGTGGTCTCGTATACACCATGTTTGATTGCATTCTCATATAGAGGTTGCAGGATCATAACAGGAAGGGAAGCTTTCAGGCACCCCGGATCGATATCTTCCTCAATCCTGAGTCTTTCACCGAAACGGACTTTTTCAATATCAAGATATAATCGGAGATTCTCCAACTCACTCTGAAGGGTTACGGGCTTTTCATCCTTGCGTGAAAGAGCATATCTCATAAACTCAGAAAGCTTGATCACCATTATTCTTGCTTTTTCAGGATCTGTTATCGTGAGGGAGCTGACCGAGTTAAGACTGTTAAAAAGGAAGTGTGGATTAATCTGAGATCTCAGCATTTTTAGCTCGGTTTCCTTTACAAGGCTTTCGAGTTTTGCTTCACGTGCATTTTTAGCAGCAAGATTTATGAGACTTACAAAAAGATAGTAGGTAAGAATAATCAATCCGTATATGAAGACACCTGTTCCAATTCTGTAAGGGAATGTACTGTCCCAGTATTCTTTGAAACCACTTTCGTCAGGAAGAACAAGTCCGGTGATATAATATGAAGCAAGCGACCATAGAGTAATTGTAATGGCTCCTGCTGCTATGAAGTTTGAAACCAGCACTATCCTGTTTGTGATGGCACTGTTAAAGAAACTGAACGGATACCAGATAGCCAGTGCAATACCCGAATAAACGATGAATGATATCAGGATATCCGGAATTATTAGCTGGGTAAAACTGCCATAGGCATAATAAAACAAAAGAGACTGGCCCAGACCCAGCATAATCCAGACCAGCCACCAGACAATAAGTCTTCCCCTGTTTTCAAGGACAGGATGCTTCATTTCTTTGATTAATAGCTTTTTAATTCACCACCACCGAAAATAACAGCTCCCTTGATTATAAGCATCTTTTCCGGATCATAGGTTCTTCCTGCTTGAAGCTTGCGTGAATCACCAAAACCACCCAGTATCGGAGTGACTTCAATTTTAACATACCAGTCATCTGGGACAATGATCGTTGTACCACCGAATACACATGCAATTTCGAGTACATTTGTGCCGCTTGCCAGTTTAGCTTTGGTAAGGTCAAGTTCGTTTCCTCCAAATATGGCAGTTATCTTCCCTCCTTTAAAGTTGTCGGATACGATCTGTCTTTCACCTCCGCTGAAAATATTGACATAATCAACAAAATCATCACCCGATTGTGTGGTTGAGGATATTCCGCTCCACGCCTGGCGGCGGGCGAAAATGAAAATGACACCGACTATTATGAAGATGGAAGGCCAGAACATGTTGTAGACATGAAATGTCTCCCGGAATATTATCGGCACCAGGAAAAATGCTCCGACAGCCATGACTATTATCCCGGAAGTTTTGCTACCGGATGATCCTATCGTTATTACCAGACCGATTGTTACCAGGAGCATAGGCCAGCTGAAGATTATTTCGTCAAGAAAGTTCGGGAAGAACCCTGTATTTCTTATAATGAGGAAAAGGCCTGCAATTATAAGTATTACACCAATAACTGCCCTGTTACTTGAAAGATGAATCTGATCATGCCTGCGCATATGGTGGTCATCTCTGAAATCTCCATTTGTTTTCATAATTATAAATTTATTTAATTTGTTTACTTTTTTAAAATGTATTTCTGTGATTTCTGCTGAAGAAAGAGGAAACAATGAACGCCAGGCCAAGAATTATTGCTACGCCCGGCCAGTAAATGGTTTTTACAATCGGGGGTATCACAAAGCTGAGGTCGTCGAGGAGGAACCAGAATCCTCCAGCCATAAGCAGTACTCCCCCCACAAAGTTGAGGTTTACAAACAGCAGCAATCCGATAAAGATCATAGCCGTCTGCCATGTGAAGTAAGCACCAACGCTGCCAAGATGCAGCAGATCATTTGTTGCGACCAGTAAGGTCAGCCCCAGTACTATTAGAAAGAGACCTATGCCAACCATTGGATGATGTTCTTTATGATGTCTCATATCAGTAGTTTTTTTATGTATGAAGCAAAGATATCCTCCACAGCATAATATATGAACAGAAATTCGGCAAGATGCTGTTTTTTGCCGGTAAACATTCTTTTTTTGTCAGGTTTGACACATTTTTGATGATAATTTTTTTAATTGGTGAAGGATTTATATTTTTGCAAACCAAAATTTGAAGAGATGTCCGGTCTTTATTCAATACAAATAAGCGGATTAAAAGAAGGCCGGTATACTTTCAGTTTTGAAATTGACAATAAGTTCTTTGAGCTGTTTGAAGAGTCTGAGATCAGGGAAGGTGAGCTTGTAGTGGAGGTTGAACTGGATAAGAGATCATCTCATTTAGATTTAAGGTTCAGAATTTCAGGTAAAGTCCTGGTTGCATGCGACAGGTGCCTGGAAATGTATTTTCAGGATATCGATGCTGATAACAGGATCGTGTTCAAGTCGGGGAAAACATGGGATGAAGACAATCCTGATCTTATAACCATCCCGGCAGATGAATACGAGCTTGACCTTAAACAGTATCTTTATGAATTCATTCATCTTGCACTCCCTTTGCAGAGAGTTCACCAGGATGATGAAAATGGCAGAAGTACCTGTGACCCCGATATGTTAAAACGGATTAACGGTAATTCAGATGACAGTGACAACGACAGCGATCCCAGATGGGACGAACTGAAAAAACTTTTATAGAAAACTATAATATTGATTTGAAATGGCACATCCAAAGCATAAACATTCGAAAACCAGAAGGGATAAGCGCAGAACTCATTACAAGGCAACTGCTCCTACCACCGCTTCCTGTTCAAATTGTGGATCACCGGTTCAGTATCACAGGGTATGTCCTGAATGCGGTCATTACAGGGGTAAGCTGGCGATCGAGAAGAAGGTTAGCACCTAGTACATTATTTATTGTTACTGAGAGATCATGAAGATAGGTCTTGACGTTATGGGTGGGGATTTCGCTCCTGATGCAGTTCTTGAAGGAGCCGTAGATGCTATTCAGAAACTGTCAGAGGAGGATAAGATTGTACTTATCGGAGATGAAGCCCAGATACATTTAAAATTAAATGAGCTCTCTGTTGAGCCATCTCTTTTCGAGATAATTAATACGACTGAAGTGATAGGGATGGCTGAACATCCCGCCAAAGCATTCTCACAGAAAAAGAACTCGAGTATTGCTGTCGGTTACGGACTGCTTAAAAGCAATCTTATTGATGGTTTCTGCAGTGCCGGGAATACAGGTGCAATGCTCGTAGGATCAAGTTACACTGTTAACGTTATACCTGGTGTGTTCAGACCCGCACTTGCTACTTTGCTTCCGGCAATTAACGGAAAATCATCAGTAATCCTTGATGTCGGACTGAATCCTGATACTAAGCCGGAGGTTTTATCACAGTATGGTATACTGGGGACTATCTTTGCCCGTTATGTACTTGGAATAGAAAATCCTTCAGTAGGACTGCTTAATCTTGGCGAGGAAGAAACAAAAGGCACTCCGGCAGTGAGGTCGGCACATGAACAGATGAAAGATAATCCGTCAATAAATTTTGCAGGTAATATTGAAGGAAATGACCTTTTCAGGGAAAAGATGACTGATGTTATTGTATGTGATGGTTTTGTGGGGAATGTTATTATTAAGCAGGCTGAGGCATTTCACGAAATCTACAAGCAGAGAAATCTGAAAGACTCATTCTTTGATCGTCTTGACTACGAAAATATCGGAGGTACCCCAATTGTCGGAATCAATGCTAATGTTGTAATCGGTCATGGGATATCAAAAAGGCGGGCGATAATGAACATGGTTCTGCAGACACGCGATGTGGTCCATGCAGATCTTGCCCAACGCATTAAAGAAGCGATATAATTATGGAAAAAATACGGGCAGCTGTAACAGGAATAAACGCATGGGTTCCGGAGTACAGGCTGGATAATCATGAACTCTCCAGAATGGTTGATACGTCCGACGAATGGATAATGCAGAGGGTCGGAATAAAAGAAAGAAGAATCCTTAAGGGAGAAGGCCTTGGAACTTCTGACATGGCCTATAAAGCTGTTTTAGGTCTTCTTGAAAAGACAAATACCTCGCCCGATGAAATAGAGCTGCTAATCTGCGCAACTATTACCCCCGACATGCTGTTCCCAGCTACTTCCTGTCTTACCTGTGATAAAGCAGGGATTAAAAACGCATTTGCTTTCGATATTAATGCTGCCTGTTCCGGATTTCTGTTTGCCCTTCAGACAGGTGCTTCCTTTATTGAGGCAGGACAATACAAAAAGGTAATAATCGTTGGGGCAGACAAGATGTCGTCAATAACAGACTATACGGACAGAACAACCTGTCCTCTGTTCGGAGATGCCGCCGCCGCTGTATTACTTGAACCAACTACAGAAGACCTGGGTGTTATGGATCATATACTCAAATCTGACGGGTCAGGGGGCAAATACCTTCATATGAAAGCCGGAGGCTCAGTCAAGCCGGCAAGTCATGATACCGTTGAGGCCAAGGAACACTTTATATACCAGGAAGGACAGGCTGTTTTTAAGTTTGCAGTCTCCAATATGGCCGACGTGGCAGCAATGATAATGGTGAAAAACAATCTAAAACCGGAAGATGTTGCGTGGCTGGTCCCTCACCAGGCGAATCTCAGGATAATAGACGCTACAGGAAGAAGAATGGGCCTTCCGCCGGAAAAAGTAATGGTAAATATTCAGAATTACGGTAATACTACTGCCGCAACGATACCACTTTGCCTCCGGGATTATGAGCATAAACTGAAAAAAGGAGATAATCTTATCCTTGCAGCTTTCGGAGGAGGATTCACCTGGGGTTCTATTTGGCTGAGATGGGCTTATGATCCGAAATAGTTTTTATATTTGTGGGTTCAGTACAAACAGGATTTAAATCGTAACAAATTATGGCTAAGTATAACGAGACGGAAAACAACACTATTAACCTCATAAGTAACGGAACTGAAATTACGGGTGATGTAAAGTCAAACGGGGATATCCGTATTGACGGATCTTTGACCGGAAACCTTAGTACGAAAGGGAAAGTCGTGATTGGTCCTACAGGAAAGGTTAAAGGCGAGGTAATGTGCAGGAACTCCGAAGTGTCAGGACAGGTTGAGGGAAAATTAAGCGTAAGTCAGCTGCTCAACTTAAAAGCTTCTTCCAGAATATTTGGGGATATTGCCACATCAAAACTGGCCATCGAGCCGGGAGCAAGGTTTACCGGTACATGCTCAATGAGTGAATCCGATAATAACAATGGGGGATCAAACAACACCACAAAAGGACCAGAAAAACCCGGAGAAACAGCAGGAAAATAATGGCCTGAAATCTTTTGCAAAGTACTCCGGCCTGGGAATCCAGATGATTGTAATTATTCTCATCACAGTCTGGGGTGGGATTAAACTTGACAAGCTATTCGCATTGGAAACCCCTGTATTCACAATTGTATTGTCGCTGCTGGGAGTTTTCGCTGCTATTTATACAGCCATAAAAGATTTTATCAGGTGAGAAAAGTACTGAAAAGTTTCCTGAGACCTTTCTTGATAATAATTTCCACATTCTTGTTTATCATTATTGCAGGATACATATTATACTTTTCCGGACTGTCGGAAATAAAACCTGCTGAACTGACAGTACTCTCAATAGCATTTTCATTTGTTTCAGCTATCACGGTCCTTATTTTCCTGAAAGGCAGGGATAAGGAAGAAAAGGAAGGAGCAATACATACGCTTGTCGCAATAACCATTAAATTTCTTAGTGAAATAATTATTGCAGCTATATGGTTTATCCCCGCTAAAAAAACAGGAATGGATTATATATTATTATTTTTTGTACTATATTTAACATTTTCATTATGCACAGTAATTATTATATTAAACATATTGAAAAAGAAATCGTTATAAAGATCTAATAGTATTGAGAGCATTAAGGTTTTTCGGATTTTTAACGCTATCCCTGGTACTTTGCACCAGCCCTGCCGCTCTTTCACAGGAAGAGCATTCTCCCCAGAAGCATGAAGATGAAATCCTTAGTCTGGAGGATGCAAGTTTCGATGCCAGTGCGTTTATTATGGATCATGTTTCTGATTCACATGAATGGCATATTCTCACAAAGGGTAATGGTGAGAGTGTTGCGATCTACCTTCCGGTAATTCTGTATTCAAAAGAAAAAGGACTTTCTGTATTTTCATCGAAGAAACTCGCGCACGGGCATGAATATGAAGGGTATATCCTTGTTGAAGAGGGTGATCTGAAAGGCAGAATAGCCAGCATTGACGAAAGAGGGGAGATTAACGGGGAAAAACTGCCTCTTGATCTTTCAATGACAAAAACAGTTGTGGGTATGCTGTTTTCGGCAATAATAGGATTGTTACTTTTTATTTCACTTGCACGATCATATAAGAAGTCCGGAATCAGTCACCCTAAAGGAATACAAGGATTCCTTGAGCCTGTCATACTTTTTATTCGTGATGATATAGCAATCTCCAATATCGGGATACACAAATATGAAAAATATATGCCGTACCTGCTTACGGTCTTTTTCTTCGTACTTCTTAACAACATAATGGGCCTTATCCCGTTTCCGCCACCCTTTGGTGCCAATGTTACAGGTAATATCGCTGTTACTTTTGTACTTGCCTTCTTTACCTTTATCGTTGTTCAGTTTAGTGGAAATAAAAATTACTGGCGACACATTTTCGCAACACCCGGAGTGCCCTTCTGGCTGATGCCGATAATGATAATTGTAGAAATTATCGGTATATTCTCAAAGCCATTTGCCCTTATGGTTCGTCTGTTTGCCAACATATCGGCAGGGCACATAGTGGTTCTTAGCCTTGTAGCCCTGATATTTATCTTCGATTCGCTGGCTGTTGCCCCGATATCGATTGTTTTCGTAGTCTTTATGGATTGCATCGAACTCCTGGTAGCTTTCCTTCAAGCATATATATTCACCCTTCTCTCGGCTCTGTTTATAAGTATGGCTGTGGAGGAGGCACATCACTGATTTCTTTGTTTAATTTAAAATAAATATTATGACAGGAACATTAGCAGCAGTTGGAGCAGGTCTTGCAGCAATAGGAGCAGGATTGGGTATCGGACGAATTGGCGGTTCAGCCATGGATGCTATAGCAAGGCAACCGGAAGCGACCAATAAGATACAGACTGCAATGATCATTTCGGCAGCCCTTATTGAAGGTGTTGCATTGTTTGCCGTTGTTATTGCCCTTATTAAGTAAGAGGCATTAAAAACCATGAAGCCTGCAACGGTTGGTTGCAGGTCTTCCTTTTGTAAATCGATAAAAAGATACATATATGATTCTAGCAAGCAGCCTGGCCTCGCCGGCAATAGGAACAGTATTCTGGACCACACTTATTTTCCTTGTATTTTTCCTGGTTCTCAGGAAATTTGCCTGGAAACCTATTCTTAGTGCTGTTAAATCAAGAGAGGAAATGATAAAAGGATCTCTTGAATCAGCCGAAAAAGCACGGGAAGATATGAAGAAGCTGCAGGCTGATAATGAGGCAATCCTTCGCAAGGCAAGGGAAGAAAGGGAAGTTATTCTCAAAGATGCCAGGGAAGTGCGGGATAAAATGATCAGTGAAGCTAAAGACAAAGCTTCCGCTGAAGCAGAGAAGCTGGTTGATAAAGCCCGGATCGATATTGAAAGGGAAAAAGTGAAGGCTCTTACCGAGATCCATGAACAGGTGGCTTATTTATCAGTGGAAATTGCTTCCATACTTATCGGAGAGAACCTTAAGGATAAGGATAAGCAAAATAAGCTTATTGATGATTATCTTAAAGAATTAGACCTAAATAAGAATTAAAAGAAGCAATCCCTGATGAACGAGAGTAAAATATCGGTCAGGTATGCGAAAGCCCTGTTTCAGCTTGCAGTTGAAAAGAAACTGTTGGAAAAAGTATATAATGATATGCTGTTTATCTCCGAAACATGCAAGATTCAACAATTCACGGAGGTACTTGACAGCCCTATTATAATCCCTTCAAAAAAGAAAGTCATACTTCACGCTATCCTCGAAAACAATATTGAGGATATAACATTATCACTGATCGATCTTTTAATAAAAAACGGCAGGGAAAGCTTTCTGCCAGCTGTAACAAGGGTATTCCGCGATGAAACCCTGAAATACAGAGGTATAACCGATACTACATTAATAACTGCAGTCCCGGTGAATGAAAAGATACGGAAGCAGATCACAGAGCTTGTAACCTCGACTTTTAAAACCAAAGTTGAGCTGAAGGAAATAGTTGATGATAATATTATCGGTGGATTTATCCTTAAAGTTGAAGACAATTACATTGACGCGAGCGTCAGGAACAAGCTCCGGAAGATAAAGAAGGGACTTTCAGTTAAAACAATTAAGAGCGAATAAAATAACAAGATATTTATGGCAAATATTAAACCAGGAGAAGTATCAAAGATACTGAAGCAACAGCTTGAAGGAATACAAACAGGTGTTGAACTTGAAGAAGTTGGAACAGTACTTCAGGTAGGTGACGGTATTGCCCGCATATACGGGCTCTCAAATGCTCAGTCAAATGAGCTGATTGAGTTTGAGAATGGCATGGAAGGCATTGTGCTTAACCTAGAGGAGGACAACATAGGTGTTGTTCTTCTGGGACCTACTGAAGAAGTGATGGAGGGTGATATAGTAAAACGAACCGGAAGGATAGCCTCAATAATGGCCGGAGAGGGTCTTCTCGGCAGGGTAATAAACCCGACAGGAGAGCCTCTTGACGGTAAAGGTCCGGTTAGCGGAGAACTTTACGAGATGCCATTTGAAAGAAAAGCTCCCGGGGTAATTTATCGTCAGCCGGTGAAGCAGCCATTACAGACAGGACTTAAGGCAATCGATGCAATGATACCCATCGGCAGAGGCCAGAGAGAACTTATTATCGGTGACCGACAGACGGGAAAGACAGCCATTGCAGTAGATACAATAATCAATCAGAAAAGTAACTTTGAGAAAGGTAAACCAGTTTACTGTATTTATGTTGCTATTGGACAGAAAGGATCAACAGTCGCGAATATTGCATCAATACTCGAATCTCACGGAGCCATGCAATATACTGTAATAGTACTTGCAACTGCATCAGACCCGGCTGCTTCACAGTTCTATGCACCATTTGCAGGTGCTGCAATAGGTGAGTTTTTCCGCGATACGGGTCGAGATGCCCTGATAATTTATGACGACCTTTCAAAACAGGCAGTATCCTACAGGGAAGTATCGCTTTTACTGAGGCGTCCCCCGGGAAGGGAAGCATATCCGGGTGATGTATTTTATCTGCACTCGCGTCTTCTCGAAAGAGCCGCAAAGATTATAGAATCAGATGATGTCGCAAGGCAGATGAATGATCTTCCGGAATCTATCAGGCACATGGTGAAAGGAGGAGGATCACTTACAGCATTGCCTATAATTGAAACACAGGCTGGTGATGTTTCTGCATATATCCCGACCAACGTGATATCTATTACCGACGGTCAGATTTTCCTTGAATCCAACCTTTTCAACGCTGGTGTAAGGCCGGCTATAAATGTAGGGATTTCAGTATCGAGGGTTGGAGGAAATGCGCAGATAAAATCCATGAAGAAAATTGCCGGTACTCTGAAAGTGGACCAGGCGCAGTACCGTGAACTGGAAGCCTTCGCAAAGTTCGGGTCAGACCTTGATGCTTCCACTCTTGCAATCATCGACAAGGGATCTAAGAACGTTGAAATCCTGAAGCAGGGGCAGTATTCACCAATGCCGGTTGAGAAGCAGACAGCAATAATATATTGCGGAACCCACGGACTTTTAAAAAATGTCCCGGTCGATAAGGTAAAGGAATTTGAAAATGACTTTCTGGAGTATCTCGAGCTTAAACACAGGGACATTCTGGACCAGTTAAGGGATGGCACTTTAAATAATGAAATAACTGATGCTCTTGAGAAAGTAGCTGCTGAACTTACTGCAAAATACCACAAACCGTAAAATTACCTGATGGCAAACCTGAAGAAAATAAGGACGAGAATAGCTTCCGTTAAATCAACCAGGCAGATTACTTCAGCCATGAAAATGGTTTCGGCAGCAAAGCTCAGAAAAGCGCAGGATAAAATTGTTAAGCTACGTCCTTATGCCGGAAAATTACACGAAATACTTGTAGGACTTACCAGGAGCCTCGATGATGGTGAAGGTGAGAACATTTACGGTCGCAAGGCTTCTCAGGAAAAAATACTGCTGGTGGTAATAACTTCTAACCGTGGACTTTGCGGCGGATTTAATGCCAATGTGATAAGGGAAACAAAAAGAGTTATTCTTGAAAATTACCACGAGCAGTACAAGCGGGGAAATCTCAGTATAATTACTATCGGAAAGAAGGGATTTGACTACCTGAGAAAGCAGAAACAGAATATTATCCGCGAGCATAATGAACTTCTGAATGAACTGACATTTGAAAATGTATCAGTAGTGGCCTCAACTATTATGCAGAGCTTTGTGAATGGTGAATTTGACAAAGTGGAAATTATTTACAATCAGTTCAAGAATGCCGCTGTTCAGAATCTCACGACCGAGAATTTCTTGCCGGTTGAGACAAAGCCGGCAGATGAAGTTGCTATTGCTCCCATAGATTATATTTACGAGCCATCAAAAGAAGAAATAATTAAGGAACTCATTCCAAAATCTCTGAGGATTCAGTTTTATAAGGCAGTGCTTGATTCCTTTGTCGCCGAACATGGCGCGAGGATGACGGCTATGCATAAAGCAACAGATAATGCAACAGAACTGATCAGAGATCTGACACTTCAATATAATAAAGCACGCCAGGCAGCCATTACAAACCAGATCCTGGAGGTTGTAAGCGGGGCAGAAGCGTTAAAGGGATAATCCGATACCCCAAAAGAATATTTAATGTACAGTCAGGATGAGCTGAAAAAGATGGTTGACAAAGCCATCGTTAATCTTGCCTTCAATGATGAATCGGAGAAGCTTACTGCCCCTGTAAGGTATATTTTGTCAGTTGGCGGAAAGCGTCTCAGACCTGTACTGGCACTGATGTGCTGTAATCTTTATACCGATAAAATCGAACATGCAATTGTACCGGCTACCGGGCTTGAGATTTTTCACAACTTCACGCTTGTCCACGACGATATTATGGATAATGCATCAATAAGAAGAAACCTGCCTACAGTTCATGTTAAATGGAACACTAACCAGGCAATTCTATCAGGAGATGTGATGGCATTCATTGCAAATGAATGCTTCCTGCAATCAGGTCCGGGATCAATTCAAAAAGTGTTCAGAGCCTATAACAAAGCTGCCATTGAAGTGTGCATGGGACAACAGCAGGATATGGATTTTGAAAAAGCAAAAGTAGTTTCGCAAGATCATTACCTGAGAATGATTGAGCTTAAAACGGCCGTACTGATTGCTGCTTCTGCAAAGATTGGTGCCCTGCTTGGCAATGCAGACGAAAAAGAAGCTGACCTGTTATATGAATTTGGCAGGAACCTGGGGCTGGCATTCCAGATCCAGGATGATCTTCTGGATGTATACGGGGATAAAGATATTTTCGGCAAAATATCGGGAGGGGATATTGTATCCAACAAAAAAACTATACTTCTTGTTAAGGCCATTGAGAAAGCGTCGGCAGAGGAGAGGAAGAAAATTATTGACCTTTTCCAGGACAGTGATATGGATCCAGATGATAAAATAAAAGCGGTAACGGATTTATACGATCGTCTGAATATAAGAACCGTTACCGAAAGTCTCGCAAATGAATATATTAATAATTCCCTGAGCTATCTTGACAGAGTGAATATTGAACGTGAAAGAAAAGAAGAACTGTACCAGATGGCACTCTCTCTTTCCGGAAGGAACAAATGACTAATATTCGGGATTTTCGTGCTTGCTAAGCCACTGGAGGTTAAGAAGAACACCTGCATTTACCATAAACTGGCTGTACTTGCTGACCAGATACTTGGCTTCGACAGACAGGTCCATTTGTTCCGTCAGTTTGATATATGATCCAACACCCAGATTCAGGCCAAATGCGTTGTCGCTTTCCTTAAATGTCTCTTTAAGATCCAGCATATCATATACGTCCTTTTTCCAGGCTAGCAGTATGTCAATACCAGCGAGTCCGTAAAACTCAATTTTATCGAGAGAGTTGAAAACATAATGACCATTAATGTCAATCATCAGGGTATTAACAACTGATTTATATTCCTCTCCCCCAGTTAAATTGGGGTCCTTATATACATGAGGTATAAAAAAAGTTATAGAAGGTGAAATATGAACAGGCAAATTTATCTCATAGATACCTTTCAGAAAGAGGTTAATATTTCCACTCTTGTTATAATCTTCCTGCACATCATGGAAGTGATAACCTGAGGTAAAACCAAGTCCTCCGCCAAACTTTGTAAACTGGGCATTTGAAACCATAAATGCCGTGATGAAGGCAAACAATGTTACTGATAATCTCTTCATTTTTTTAGATTTGTTGATAAAGAATTTTGTCAGACATAAAGATAAATATTCCTGTTAAAACGAACAATGAAATTTGACCAACGGAGGCTTTTTATAAATGAAAATGTAATTTATTATTAAAAAGAAAATTCTGACGGGAAGGTTCATAAAATTTATTAAATTTGTCTGCTTGGAAAAAATTAAATAACTGATACTTATGTCACTTAACACCGGAATAATAAGCCAGATAATTGGACCTGTTATAGATGTCACCTTTGAAAAGCAGGGTTCCGAAATGCCGGAAATATATGATGCTCTTGAGGTTAAAAGGGAAGACGGAACCATACTTGTTGTCGAATGCCAGCAGCATATTGGTGAAAAAACTGTGCGTGCAATTGCAATGGACTCAACAGACGGGTTACGCAGGGGTATGGAAGTTATAGCTACGGGCGCTCCTATTGTAATGCCTATTGGAGACCAGATAAAGGGCCGGCTGATGAATGTTACCGGTGATGCTATTGATGGTATCGGATCGCTTGAAAAGGAAGGCGGATACCCTATTCACAGGACTCCACCGAAGTATGAAGACCTGACAACGGACAAGGAAGTGCTTTTTACAGGTATCAAGGTTATTGACCTTATTGAACCATATTCAAAAGGAGGTAAGATAGGACTCTTTGGCGGTGCCGGCGTCGGTAAGACAGTGGTCATACTGGAACTGATCAATAACATTGCAAAAGCTTATTCCGGACTTTCGGTTTTTGCCGGAGTGGGAGAGAGAACCAGGGAAGGTAACGACCTCCTCAGGGAGATGCTGGAAGCTGGTGTAATCAATTACGGAAAGGAATTCCTGGAAAGTATGGAAGCAGGGGGCTGGGATCTATCAAAGGTAGATATGGATGCACTTAAGGATTCGAAACTGGCTCTTGTGTTCGGTCAGATGAATGAGCCCCCGGGAGCACGTGCACGGGTAGCACTGTCTGGACTTTCCGTTGCAGAACATTTCAGGGACGGTGATGGTAAAAGCGGAGGGAGGGATATACTCTTCTTCATGGACAATGTCTTCCGTTTTACCCAGGCCGGATCAGAGGTGTCGGCACTTCTCGGGAGGATGCCTTCAGCGGTGGGTTATCAGCCAACTCTTGCCACTGAGATGGGTGTAATGCAGGAGCGTATCACTTCCACCAAACATGGATCGATCACTTCGGTACAGGCCGTGTATGTACCTGCTGACGACCTTACAGACCCTGCTCCCGCAACAACATTCGCACACCTCGACGCCACTACAGTGCTTAGCAGAAAGATATCGGAGCTTGGTATCTATCCTGCCGTCGACCCGCTCGATTCAACGTCAAGAATCCTTTCTCCTGAGATTGTTGGTGAAGAACATTACCACTGTGCGCAGATGGTTAAGGAGATTCTTCAGAGGTACAATGAGCTTCAGGATATCATTGCTATTCTCGGTATGGATGAACTGTCGGAGGAAGACAAACAGGTGGTTCACAGGGCCAGGAGAGTGCAGAGGTTCCTTTCACAGCCGTTTCATGTTGCTTCTCAGTTCACAGGCATACCAGGGAAATGGGTCTCCATAGAGGATACTATTAAGGGATTTAACATGATTCTCGAAGGCAAGGTGGATCAATATCCCGAAGCTGCTTTCATGCTTGTAGGCACAATTGAGGACGCAATTGAAAAAGGAGAGAAACTGCTAGCCCAGTCAAAATAGGACCAGATGAAAATTGAAATCATTACTCCCGATCATAAAATATTCGAGGGTGAAATAAAATCAATAAGGGTGCCGGGAAGTAAAGGTTCTTTCCAGGTACTCAAAGACCACGCACCTATTATTTCAACTCTCGATAACGGCCCTGTTATTGTAGTTGATTTCGCCGGTAATGAAACCACTTACGAGATCGAAGGTGGTGTTATCGAGGTAAAAATGAATAAAATAATTCTGCTTGCCGAATCGGCAAGATAGATATTAGGAAATGACTCCTGACGAATTCAGAAAACATGCGCATGAGCTGGTCGAATGGATGGCCGGATACATGGAAAACATTGAGGGTTATCCTGTAAAATCACCAGTAAAACCTGGTGATATTTTTTGCCGGATACCTGATGATCCACCTGATGATCCCGAACCATTCGAAGCCTTTTTTAACGACTTCAGGAATATTATAATGCCAGGAATGACTCATTGGCAGAGTCCGAATTTCTTCGCCTATTTCCCGGCAAATTCAAGCCCTCCTTCAGTGCTCGCCGAGATGCTGACATCAACCCTTGCTGCACAGTGCATGATCTGGGAAACGTCACCTGCCGCTGCTGAACTTGAGGAGAAGGTTATGAACTGGCTCCGCGATATGACCGGATTGCCTGATAATTTTGAGGGAGTGATACAGGATACAGCATCCACTGCAACACTGGCTGCTATTATTACAGCAAGGGAAAAAGTAACCGGTTTCAGGATTAATGATGATGGCTATAACAGTAGCAATGTTTTAAGGGTATATTGTTCCGGACAGGCTCATTCCTCGGTCGATAAGGCTGTTAAGATTGCCGGTATTGGCAGGAGAAACCTGGTAAAAACCGCTGTCAGGGATGACCTATCTATGGACCCGTTAAGCCTGGAATCAGCTATCAAAGAGGATATTGAAAAAGGATTCTTCCCGTGTTGTGTAATAGTAACACTTGGGACAACCGGGACTACAGCTATCGACCCTCTTGAGGAAATCGGATCCATCTGCCGGAAATACAAAGTCTGGCTTCATGTGGATGCGGCCCTTGCAGGTACGGCACTCATTCTTCCCGAATTCCGCTGGATGATAAACGGGAAGGAACACATAGACAGCATAGTGTTTAATCCTCACAAATGGATGTTCACCAACTTCGACTGTTCAGCTTACTTTGTAAAGGATGCTGATACCCTGATTCGGACTTTCGAGATACTGCCCGATTACCTGAAAACAAGGACAAGGGGAATGGTGAATGACTACCGCGACTGGGGTATACCGCTGGGAAGAAGGTTCAGGGCACTTAAATTATGGGCTGTAATAAGATACTTTGGAGTCAGGGGACTCCAGGAAAAGATCAGGCTTCATATCAGACTTGCCAGAGAGCTTGAAGACATGATAAAGCAAGAACCGGATTTCGAGATTCTTGCTCCTGTTGTATTAAATACTGTCTGCTTCAGGTTTAACCCGGGGATGTCAGATAATGAGGAACTCAATAATTTAAATGAGAAACTTAACCACAGTCTGAACGATTCTGGCAGTATATATTTAACGCATACATCAATAAACGGCAAATACACCCTCCGAATGGTAATTTCCCAGACGAATGTAACTTCCAGCCATGTAAAAAGGGCATGGGACCTGATAAGGGAAACCTCTCGTAATATCATCTGAACAGGAAATTATCTTTTTCGCCCTATCGACAGGCCGAATACATCTATATTAAAAACCATTTCCAGGGCCGGACTCTTTTCTCCCCTTATCCAGGCAGCCTGGACACCTGCAGAAATCTGGTAGGGGATCCTTAAAACATGAAAATCTGAAATCAGCTCAATACCGAATGAACTGAATGTCTCCGCATAATCGCGGAAAGAATCAACCACCAGGCGCCCGTCTACCGTAATAAGGTGGTAATTCCCTGATCCTTTTGCATAATCAAAGAATAGTCCGGCCCTTATTCGCTTAAGGTAAAGCAACCTGCCAATATTGATATCAGGACAAATAACAGGAGCTACATAATCGATTGAAGCAAATTCCAGATCTTCTGAAATGATATCTTTATAACCCCTGGGGAGATTGATCCTGTTAAACGTAAGAAGCTTCTCTAATACCTGAGTTTCGTTTTCATATCTTATCCTGATGCCGTTATTCCGGAAGAAACCTGGAAAATAAAATGCTGTCCTTAAAGTTATGTCATTGCCATATATTTCTCTGTCAAACGGATAAAAGGTAAAGGCCAGGTCAACAACCTGGGCTATTCGGGGATAAATATCACGGTTTACTGATCTGTAATAATTTGAAAAATAAAACCTCCCTGAGAACCTTGTCTGTCCGTAATCATAAATTGAGTCCTCCTTCATATAGATGTAATTGTTCTGATAAACTGAAGAAACAGATGGCCTGATAAATTGAGAGAATTTACTGTTCGAAAAAGTGAGTGGAACATAAAGGCTGTTGGTGAAGTATATTCCCGGCCGTACCGATGAGGGATCGGATACTTTATTGCCCATCTTGTAAATAAGCGGGGAATCACCGTAATCAATCCTGGATTCAAGAACCGGGTACCATCCTTTCCAGGTTAAAGTTGAATGCAGTTTATGCATTCTGTCGGAATATTCATAACCAAGACTCGAAATAACGGTGCTGAGATTATTCTGACTTAGGATTGTGAAGCCCGGTTTGATCGACAGGGGATCTGACTGGATAGTCTCCAGGTCAGCATAAAAAGGCATCCAGCTGTGCAGCCTTACAGGGTGAAGCCATTTCCTGTATGGTACTGGGTAATATGTATCCCCGGGCATAGGAATATTCGCAGCGGCTGGCTTCTCAATATCGTCGATCTGGAAGTAAGAACTTGTTGACTCTGTTTCTTTAAATGAAAGGCCCGACACAAGATCAACGGTACATATTTTATTCCCCTTTATACCATAATTACTGAATATTATCTTATTATTATCCAGAATTACATCTGTTGCCCCGAACTTTGAATTGGTCAGCATCTTATGTTCACTTTCCGGTGTTTTCAGGTATATGTTTTCGGTCCCTGAAGCTGAACTTACGAAAAACAGGGAATCATTTCTCAGATAAACTGACTGAAAGTCTGAGCGGTTTTCCTCAATTAGTGTGGACCAGGTTTCGTTCCTGATATTAAATGAGATTATTCCCTCTCCCATGGCAGTGAGCGATATCAGGACTATCCTGGTTGCATCTGATGACCACTGGGGCCTTTGAAGGTATTTATTGCCGGGAACCGGGAATGATTTTATGATCTTTCCTGTAGTTGGCTCAAGTATAACCAGGTTGTTCTTATTGTCCACAGTATTTTCAGTAGCGGCAATGTATTTTCCATCCGGAGATATTGCTGCGGAAAGATATCTTGTTTTCCAGGTGAGCTGTTTCACAGACATGTTTCTAAGGTCCAGCCGTTTAATTACAGAATAGTCGCGGTTATTCCACCTGGGGTCATTCTGATTTTCGACCCATACAATATTCCTCCTGGCGCTGGTTATACGGTAAGGGTAAATATTACCGGGGACAAAAATCCTCTTCTCCGTCATGTCGGAATTGTTCACCAGTACAAATTCGGGTGGCCTGTAAAGGGAGGTTTTAACTGCAGCATACGAATTTTCATCAACCTTTACGGGAGAGTTGTAGCTTATATATTTCTTTTCAGAGACCGGGATAATTGCATCGTAATCCTGTCTTCCCTCTTCTGCAATTTCCCTGGCCCATATAGTTGTAAGTGTGTCGAAAGTCTGCTTGAAAAGTCTTCGCTTTGTCATTTTGGAACTGGCAAGCAGGCTGAGATTTACGGGATTTATCAGCACTGGGGCGTTACCTGTTAACCTAAGTACCCTATTCCAAATGTCCGGGTCAAACCTTCTGTAAGTTGTTGCAACCAGCTGGTAACCATATTTATATCGATCCGGAACAAAATCGCGGTACGAGCCGTTCAGAAATTTATCATAGTTATACTTTTTACCTCCCTCAACAGCGATCGCTTTAATCTGTTTCTGAAATGCAGCGCTCCTTCCGCGGCCTGAATTGGAGTACATTGTTTCATTCAGGACAGCCTCGCCTTCAAGGTACCACAGTGGCAGCAAGGATGATACAAGACCCGGGGCCTGTTCCCCGATAAATAATGATAAAGCACCGGTCATACCCCTGTTCAGTGTTTTCATTTGCATGACATGCGATAACTCATGGAGGGTAAGCTGTTTCACCGGGTCGCCAGGGATTGCATCCTGCTCCGGTGTCGGATATAACTCCATTCGCCTGGGAGCCCAGGCTACATAGCCGTTTGAAAAAGTTGTGTAATTATGGATAATAACCGGGATGCGGTATTTTTTAACATCATAGTGAGCTGACAAAACCCTGTGAGATTCTTCGAGTGATCTGGCATAGATTTCTCCCTCTGCTCCAAAGTTCTCCGGGTATATGACTCTGAAATGCTCGGTTTTTATCTGTAGCCACTTTAGTTTTGCCGGATCTTCCCCGGTGTCATAATACTGGGCCTGCAAAGGTAAGATCAGAATCAATGAAAAAAGTAATATTAAGATCCCCCGGTAAATCATTCTCTCTGAATTTGTCCAAATTTAGCAAAATAAGTACTTTCGTCGCCGGGTTATGTTCATATACTGGTTATTCAGGCAACCAATTTTGAAATTCAATGAAAAACTACAGGGTAATTAATAATGTAACTGGATGGGTGGTCTTCCTGGCTGCTGCCATCACCTATCTTCTAACAATTGAACCGACTGCCAGTCTTTGGGATTGCGGTGAGTTTATTGCTTCCGGATATAAGCTTGAAGTCGGTCATCCTCCTGGAAATCCGGTATTTATGGTTATGGCCAGGTTCTTCACCCTGTTTGCCGGCAAGGATGTTACCAGGGTTGCAGCTATGGTTAATTCAATGTCGGCATTAGCCAGTGCTTTTACTATCCTGTTCCTTTTCTGGACAATCACCCACCTTGCAAGAAAAATCATCCTGAAAGATGAGGACAAGCATACAACCGGTCGTGTAATTGCAGTAATGGCGGCAGGTATTGTGGGTGCTCTTGCCTATACTTTTTCGGATTCTTTCTGGTTCTCGGCAGTGGAAGGCGAAGTTTATGCCTCTTCTTCATTCTTCACTGCCCTTGTTTTTTGGGCCATTCTCAAATGGGAAGATGTTGCTGACGAGGAGGGTTCAGACCGGTGGATAATACTAATTGCTTTTCTGATGGGACTTTCGATAGGAGTACACCTTCTCAATCTGCTTGCTATTCCTGCTATAGGGCTGGTTTATTATTTCAGAAAGTTCGATTTTACATGGAGAGGATTTACAATATCGGCAGGGATATCAATTATACTTCTTGCACTGCTCCTTTTCGGTATGATCCCGGGTATTGTGAAGATATCAACGCGATTTGACCTTTTCTTTGTCAATTCCATTGGGCTGCCGGTGAACAGCGGCATGATAATACACGTCCTGCTGCTCATCATCTTCTTCATACTTGCAATCAGGGCCACCCTTAGAGATTCCGGGCCCAGGCCCACCATGGTATTTTCATTCCTGGCTCTGTTCTTATCAGGACTATGGGTGGCAACAGGTTCGGCATTCTTTAATATTATAATTCTGTCGGCAGTGGCATTATTTTCCTGGTATTATACAGGCAAGAACAGGAAGATATTAAATACTGTTCTTACTTCAGTTATGGTCATACTTATCGGTTATTCTGCCAATGCAATTATTGTCATAAGGTCTTCGGCTGATACACCTCTTGATGAAAATAATCCTGAGAACCCGTTCAACCTGCTATATTTCCTTAACAGGGAACAATATGGTCAGAGACCTCTCTTTAAAGGCCCTTATTATAATGCTCCGGTTACAGGTTATAAGGAGGGCAAACCTCATTATAACCCGGTAAACGGGAAATATGAAATCACAAGTCATGATCTGGTCAGGGAGTATGATGAGAGATTCATCACCCTGTTCCCCAGGATGTGGAGTGACCAGGATGATCATCAGCAAGTATATAAGGAATGGACAGGGTTGAAAGGTATCCCGATACAGGTTACCGACCCGGACGGGGAGAAAAAGGTTATCAGGAAACCCACCTTCTTTGAAAACCTTGGATTTATGTTCTCGTATCAGCTCAACTATATGTATTTCCGGTATTTCATGTGGAATTTTTCAGGAAAGCAGAATGACACACAGGGCTTTGGAGGTACTGTTAACGGAAACTGGATAACTGGAATTAATTTTCTTGATGAAGGCAGGGTGGGAAGCAACGATTTGCCAGAGGAAATGAAAAACGACACTTCGAGGAACGTCTATTATCTCCTTCCATTCATACTTGGGGTAATAGGCCTGCTTTACCAGTTCAATCGGGATAATAAGAACTGGTGGATAATAATGCTTCTCTTCTTCATGACTGGCATTGCTATAGTACTTTACCTGAACCAGTATCCCAATCAGCCAAGGGAAAGGGATTATGCCTATGCAGCCTCGTTTTATTTCTTTGCTGTGTGGATTGGCCTGGGTGTCCTGGCTCTTTTCGAATGGCTTTCTAAAATAATACCGGAAAAGATAGCTTCACCAGTTTCCGGCATACTCTGCTTATGTGCAGTGCCTCTGATAATGGGAATGCAAAACTGGGATGATCACGACCGCTCAGGCCGATATCTTGCTACTGACGTGTCGAAAAACTATCTTAACAGCTGCGCTCCTGATGCAATCCTGTTTACGAATGGAGATAATGACACATTCCCATTGTGGTATGCCCAGGAAGTTGAAGGTGTCCGCACCGACGTGAGGGTTTGCAACCTCATGCTTCTGAATACTGACTGGTATATCGACCAGATGAAGCATAAGACCTATGAATCTGAGAGGCTTCCGATATCGCTTCCAACCGCAAAATACTACGATGGGGTCAATAATCAGCTGTTTATAGTTGAAAAGACCAAGGAGCCGGTTGATGTCTCGACTGTAATTGAATGGGTCAACAGTGACAATCCTGGAACAAAAGTAAGGGTTTCATCTACCGAACAGCTTGATATAATTCCAACGAGGACAATAAGGATCCCCGTAGATAAAGAGAAAGTGATTGCTTCCGGAACCGTGAAACCTGAAGATGCAGATCTGATTGTTCCTTATATTGATATAAAGCTAACAGGAAGTTCAATCCTTAAGAGCCAGCTTATAATTCTCGATATTCTTGCACATAACAACTGGGAAAGACCGGTCTATTTTGTTACAGGATATCATAACGATGCTATGGGCCTCGAGGAATATTTCCAGCTCGAAGGAATAGCATTCAGGCTTGTTCCTATTAAATCCCAGAATAACAGCTGGCTGGATTACGGGAGAATTGACACAGATATCCTTTATGACAATATGATGAACAAATTCGCATGGAGGGGAGCCAAGGAGAAAGGCGTTAACATTGATCATAACCACCGTAGAACCCTGCAGGTGGTTAAGGCACGATATAATTATTCAAGACTAGCAAAAGCACTGGTATCAGAAGGAAAGAATGAAAAAGCGATTGCCGTTCTGGATCATTGTATGGAGGAGCTGCCACTCGAAAAAATTCCTTACGATCTCTATATACCCGATTTGGTAGATGCTTATTTCGCAGCCGGTGATTCAGTCAAGGCAAAATCACTTGCGGACGGGATGGCAACCTTCTCAACCGACAAGCTGGATTATTACCTTCGCCAGCGAAAGAATATCATTGCTTCTGCAGAGGTTGAAGTACAGACATCTTTACAATACCTGAGCCGGCTCGCTTCAACCTGCCTGAACTACGGGAGCAAGGGAAAAGGACGCGAATTATCATCAAAGCTGGATAACTATTACGGAAGGTATCTGCAATTACTTCAGGTACCAGGACGATAAAAAGCAGTCAGGATACAGAAAGATAGGAAACCTCTGGCTTCAGGTATTTTTCAAGAAGATAAAAAATCTTTTCCGGGTAAACCGGTTTCAGGATATATTCATTGCAACCGGCAATAAATGCTTCATTA
The DNA here is from genome assembly GCA_964595725.1 of uncultured Rikenellaceae bacterium. Lineage (GTDB taxonomy): Bacteria > Bacteroidota > Bacteroidia > Bacteroidales > VadinHA17 > LD21. Next base: position 169,348 of record CAZQRQ010000001.1, read on the forward strand.
CGGGATTGTTCCGTATAATATGCTGTTAACATGAGGACCGGAATATTTTTCCTTTCTTTCCTGAAGATCCTCGTGCATTCTATCCCGTTTATAAACGGAATCAGAAAATCAATAATAACAAGATCTATCCGCTCGTTTGTATCATTAATGTAATCTACGAAGTCTTTCCCGTTTGTGAATACCATAAGGTTTGAGCCTGTGTTGCTGAGAAGAGTCTGATAGTATTTTACCGATGGAATATCATCCTCGATAATTATAATGTTTTTGTTGCGTAGTCCTAATTTATTGAAATTCAGGCTCATCTCTGAATGTAATAAAACGATACGTAAATTTACGATAAGATAGACCAGTCAAAGAAGTGAAGATACTCAGTTTTTAACAACTTTTCAACAATATTTTGTTCGTATTGGACGCAGCCCCTTGTTTTACTGGATAATAATTTGCAACTTCGTAATACCTAATTATGATAATCATGATCAGAAAGTCCAGATTTCTAAAGGTTACGGTCTTAATGGCCGTTTTTGTTTTATTGTGTCACGTTGCGGGGGCACAGGGAGGATTTGATAATCCGACCAGGGCGCTTTATATTTTTGACCTTTCTAAATATGTGAATTACGGACCGGGTTTTGAGGATTCTTCTTCCTTCAAAATTGGTGTGCTTGTGGGGGATTATAACCTTATTGACGAAATGGCTAATCTTTCCAGAACAAGGACGAGAATCCAGGATAAGCCTGTACGGGTAGCTGGCTTCAGGAATCTCGAGAGCCTTACACATGTCCAGGTCCTCTATGTAAATAAAAATGCAGGATTCAACCTGGACAAGATAAAAGAAAAGATTGCGGGACAGCATACAATGCTGATCACAGAGGGCTATGAATTCAGGGAGTCGATGATCAATTTCATCGTGGTCGACGGAAAACCAAGATTTGATATAAACGAAGAATATGTCAGGGATGAAGGAATGTCGGTACCCCAGGAGCTGCTTTTTACTGCAATAAAAACGAAGGAGGACTGGGAGAAACTATACGACCAGGCCAGTGCTGAAATAGAAGTACAGAAGGAGACTATAAGACAACAGCTGGAACAGATTGAAATACAGAAGGAGGAGATACTTAAGCAGAGAGCACTGCTTGACAGTCTCGACAAACAGATTGTTGAGAAGGAGAAAGCCCTTGACGAGAAGCAGAAGCAACTCAGTTCACAGGTTGTACAGATAAACAGGCAGCAGTCGGAGATAGCCAAACAGCGCAGTACTATTGCAGAGCAGCAGAGGGAAGTTCAGATTCAGAAAGATACGCTTGCTAACCAGAGAGCCAAGATTTCAGGCCAGATTGCCATGATAGAAGAGCAGCTTGGAAGGATAACCGAGCAGGAAAACAGGATAAAGATCCAGATTGAGACCCTTGAAAAACAAAAGATAGTTCTTTATGCTGTTCTATTTGTACTGTTCCTGGCAATAATACTGGCATATTATATTTACAGGGGTTACAGGATAAAAAAGGAAGCCAATATAAAACTGGAAGAAAAGAACAGAACCATTTCAGCACAGAAGGATGAGATAGAGAAGCAACGCGATATTGCAGCTGCGCAGCGCGATCAGATAGCATACCAGAAGAAGCATATCACCGACAGTATTATATATGCCAAAAGGATACAGGCTGCACTTATGCCGTCGGTGGAACTCTTCAGTGACAGGCTCGAACATTTTGTTCTCTATAAACCCCTTGCGATAGTCAGTGGTGATTTTTACTGGGTTACAGCAAGAGATAATATACAGGTTATCATCGCTGCCGATTGCACTGGACATGGTGTGCCGGGAGCCTTTATGAGCATGCTTGGGGTTAGTATGTTAAACGAGATAGTCAATGAGAAGCATATACTCATGCCTGATGAGATTATTGAAAACCTCAGACAGGGAGTCATAAAATCGCTTAAGCAGACACTTGAGGAGGATACCGTTAAGGACGGTATGGATATAGCAGTGTGTACCATCGATTTTAATGAGAATGTTTTATGGTACGCCGGAGCCAATAATCCCCTTTACCTGATACGGGGAGGCGAGTTGATCCACTATCGTGCCGATAAGATGCCGGTAGCAATATATTATAAGATGCAGCCTTTCACAAAACACAGGGTGGAGCTTCAGAAAGGAGATGCATTTTATATTTTCTCCGATGGTTATGCCGACCAGTTCGGCGGGCCGAATGAAAAGAAATTTATGTCAGCAAAACTGAAGCAAACACTCGTGGAAATGGTGTCAAAACCAATGATTGAGCAGGGAGAAATACTGAACGAGATCTTCGAGGAATGGCGTGGTGACAATCCCCAGGTCGACGATGTTACATTAATCGGAGTAAGATATTAACGGCATTCAACTTTTGTAGTAAGGCTCCCGATTGTTACATCCGGTGTTGCTTGCTTCTTAATAAGATCAGCTCCGCAATATTCTGTTTCAGTCCCTTCATTGATAACCTGTCCGTTTTCGTAAGTGACAGTTTTGCAGAACTTACAGTTATCTTCGCAGGCATTGAATGAGATAGTGACCAGGATAAAAGCTGCAGCAAAAATCAGTTTCTTTTTCATACCGTTTATTTTACTATGTAAAGATATAAACTCTTTGAGAAAGCACTCCAATAATGAAGACCCTTTTTTATTATTAATAGTTGCGTGAATTAAGCTGAAGGATGCAGCATTATCAAACAAATCAAGTCATTTTATCAGGAATGAAAAATTTTGTACATTGATAAAAAAATGAATCATGGAAGAGTCAAAAATGAAAAAACATGTAACAGCTGTCGGATCAATTCAGATAGCATTCAGCGTCCTGGGTCTTATAGGAGCCTTTGTTGTTTTCTTTGCTTTGAACTTTGCAAGAGGATTTGTGGACAATGATGAAATAGCAACGATGGTTCTCAGGTTCATCGGCACAATACTGCCCTTGATAATTGGCCTGGCATCGGCACTGGGTCTTGTTGGTGCTATCGCTTTGCTCTCATATCAACCCTGGGCAAGGATCCTGGTTATTGTTGTTGCCGCACTTGGTTGCCTTAATATTCCCATTGGTACGCTGGTCGGTGTATATTCGATCTGGGTGTTGATGCAGGATGAGACAGTAAAGCTGTTCAAGGCAAAGAACGAGACAATGTGACAATCGTCCGCTTCTGACTCTTCTAGAACTGGCAGGTGATTTTTCTGCTGCCATGGATCTTAGATTTTGATGAATTACAATTCTATGCCCCTGGTTTATTAGCCCGGGGTATTTGGTTTTATACTTCACAGCAGCAAAGTAATGCTCTGTTCTTATAGTCGACGTTTCGACTTTTCTTTAAGGCCCGGGATTGGGATATTTCAGCGAAAATCAGAGTAACCTGAGGAAAAATCTTTATAAATTTATCCGGCAAATATCTATGCGAACCTTATTCATGAACCTAATCTATTGTTCACAATTTTGAATTAATTTTAACGATGTATCTAAGCCAAAAAATATGAGCGACGATAATAAGATCATCTTTTCGATGTACAGGGTTAACAAATCCTTCCCTCCACACCGCCAGGTGCTCAAGGATATATCACTGTCCTTTTTCCTGGGGGCCAAGATAGGGATTATAGGACTTAACGGGTCAGGTAAATCGACCCTGCTGAAAATTATTGCAGGGGAGATAAAGGAATACCAGGGAGAAGTGGTTTTCAGTCCGGGATACACCGTCGGTCTTCTTCCTCAGGACCCCTTGCTGGATGAGAAAAGGACAGTTAAGGATATTGTGGAGGAAGGAGTTAAGGAGGTGTTTGATGCAATAAGGGAATATGAAAATGTTACAATGCAGTTTGCTTCACCAGAGCCACCTGATGATAACACGACGGGCAAGCTTAGCGACAGGCTAGCCGTTCTGCAGGAAAAGATAGATCATCTTGACGGGTGGAATGTTGAACATAAAATAGAAAGGGCTATGGATGCCCTTCGCTGCCCTGAAGGGAATACACCTGTAAATATTTTATCGGGAGGTGAGCGCAGAAGAGTGGCACTATGCAGGCTGCTCCTGAGGCAGCCCGATGTCCTGCTGCTTGATGAACCGACCAACCATCTTGACGCAGAATCAGTACAATGGCTCGAAACCCATCTGAAACAGTATTCCGGAACTGTAATATGCATTACTCACGACCGTTATTTCCTCGATAATGTCGCAGGTTGGATTCTTGAGCTTGACAGGGGAGAGGGTATTCCATGGAGAGGCAATTATTCATCGTGGCTGGAGCAAAAGGCAAAAAGGATTGAGACAGAGGAGAAGGGTAACATTAAAAGAAGGAAGATACTGGAGCGTGAACTTGAGTGGGTAAGGATGTCTCCCAGGGCGAGGCATGTCAAATCGAAAGCCAGGCTAGGGGCTTATGAGAATCTTCTTAACCAGGATATAAGAAAGAAAGAAGAACGGCTGGAGATCTTTATCCCTAACGGGCCAAGACTTGGAGACAAAGTAATCATGGCCAGGCAGCTAGCGAAATCATTCAGCGATAAGCTGCTTTTTGAGAATCTGGACTTTACCATTCCTCCCAATGGGATCATTGGCGTAATCGGACCCAATGGAGCAGGAAAGACAACATTATTCAGGATGATAATGAAACAGGAGACCCCTACTGCCGGTAACTTTGAAATAGGAGAGACCGTGGTATTGGGATATGTTGACCAGGCTCATGAGGCTATTGACCCTGCAAAAACAGTCTATGAAGTGATATCGGGCGGTCAGGATGAGGTGATGGTAGGGAACAGGCTGGTTAATGCAAGGGCTTATGTGGCAAGGTTCAACTTTACGGGAGCAGACCAGGAAAAGAAGTGCGGGATTCTTTCCGGGGGAGAGAGAAACAGGCTTCACCTGGCACTTACAATTAAATCGGGTGCAAATGTATTGCTTCTTGATGAACCCACAAATGACATTGATGTAAATACTCTGAGAGCCCTGGAGGAGGGTCTTGAATATTTTGCAGGTTGTGCCGTAATAATATCTCATGACAGGTGGTTCCTTGACAGGGTGGCAACTCATATTCTCGCATTCGAAGGAAATTCAAAGGTAGTATGGTTTGAGGGGTCATACTCTGATTATGAGGAGAATTACCGGAAAAGAGCTGAAAGTGACGCACCTGTAAGAATCAAATACAAGAAACTGAAGGGCTGATTTAATTGCTGTAAGTGTCATCTGGCTGATTCTTCAAGATGGCTGATAATCCAGTCTGCAACCTCGGGATTGTGAGTTCTCTTATTATTTTCCATCTCGACAAACAGGCATTCCCTGATTCCTGA
>CAZQRQ010000002.1:0-26692 GCA_964595725.1 uncultured Rikenellaceae bacterium
AATCCAGATGCGGTATATTTATAAGCCTGGTTTCATCAATATAGCATTTCATCTTGCCACTTGTATATGCAATAGAAATGTGAACCCATTTTTTATATATCGATTCATTATCAGGTAATGCACTGGTGGCCGAGCTAATGTCCATTGTCTTGCCCCATATGTCAAGTGGTGAAGCATCCCTTGGCTGCTGTTGGTTTTTAGGATCATAAAATATTACGTCAAAGGAGCCAGTTGAAAGATAGAGGTCAAAGTCAACTGTAAACACATCCGGGAGATAGTCAATATTTGAATTTTTAAGGTAAGGGATTATAGATGGTGATCCCCCCCTGAACATAATCACATTTTCACCACCGAATTCTGCATTTTCAACGGTCCCTGCCCTAAGGTCCCACCTTGAAGGAAACTCTCCATTTTCCTCTCCTTCAAGATTATCCTCAAAAATGATCTTATCGCCCGGCACAAAATCGTATTTTGACCATACGAGCAGGGGAGTCGCCTCGTTGTCTTTGCCAGGTCCGGGTACAGCATCATTTTTATCAGAAGCGGCCTGTTTTTCGTCTGCGGCCTCTTTACCCGTCTCCTTTTGCTCTTCTTCGTTGTTTAAAATATTGTTCAGTCCTTCATTAACGTTCTCGTTAATCTTTTTCTCCGTAGCTTCCTTGGCCCTCCTCAACAGTTTTCCGACCTGGCCATACCCGTCAGATATTGAAAAAACGAAAGCGAACAGAAACATGATAGAAAATGTCAATCCTTTCATGATAAGATTATTTTAAGTTAAACAGATAGTCCTCCTTCCCGGTAAAATCCTGAATGCATTGCCAGGAGCACCGGGGAAATCCGCAACATACATAAAATGTTCGTAATGAACGTTCCATGTGCACAGATCAAATTACCAATTACAGGTAATTATTTAGCCAATGAGCAATTTATAAAAAAAATGCCAGAAAAGAAACCATAATAATGATGATCTGAAAAGTAATTTTTATAATCAATTGTTATTTAACATGGCTTTTAAAAGCACAAATCATTTAATACTTTTACACGATGAGCAGTGATACCGGCAAATGGCTTATTGTGATAGGGCTTGTATTTATTATAGCCGGAATCGTAATTTACTTTTTTCACGATAAACTTGGCTGGATAGGTCGTCTGCCCGGAGATATCCGTATAGAAAGAGAAAATTTCCGTTTTTATTTTCCGATCACCACTATGATATTGCTGAGCCTGTTGGTATCATTCTTTATCTGGCTCTTCAGGAAGTTATAAATTTCTTCCTGTCCTCCTTGCAAATCATTTTAACCAGCCTTTTTGCCGACATTATGGCTGTCGGTAAACCTCCGCCGGGTTCCACCCACTGTCCGCACATGTAGAACCTGTCAATTCCGGGGAGTGTCTGCGACATTGGTTTCATCATCACATGTGAATTCTCAGGAGTGATCAGCCAGCCCTCAAAAGTACCTTTCCAGTTACCGGTATACCTTTCAAAGGTAAGAGGAGTTGCAACATCGATCACCTCAACCAGGCTTGAAATTCCAGGGAACCGCTGTTCAAGAAGCTCTACGATTTTGTTCCCTGTTTCTTCTTTTTGCCTGTCGTAAGCCTTCCTGTCGGTTGCCAGGGTTTTCCAGTAATCATAATCGGAATCCAGCATTATTTCAACAGACGTTTTACCGGCAGGAGCCAGCGTAGAATCCTGGTTATATATGTGAATCGAAAGATTCTCCCTTCTCTTATCTGCAATGACTACAGGTTCTTTAAGTTCTATGATCATTCCGCTGACGCTTTTCGGAACATCTTCGAAGTTCCTGTTTATGCCAAGTGAGACAAAGATTAATGAAGGGAAAAGAGGCCATTTGTCAAACGGTTCCTGTGTCTTCTGATCGAGGTATTTCCCATCCAGCATTTTGAAAATGGTTGAGTATCCGTCTGCAGCCGAGATCACCCTGTCGGCCTTATATTCTGATCCATCCTCCAGCCTGACACCAAGGGCTTTATTGTTTTCGGTAAGAATCTTTATAACTTTCTTTTTGTAATGGATTGTCCCTCCAAGCTCTTTATACCTTGCCTCAAGTGCTTCCGACATGGGCCTGCTTCCTCCGATGGGGTACCCTGCGTTTTTATTATGCAGGTAAGCAAAGGTGAATAGCATGAAGAAAATTGAGAAATCAGGTAACCACATTTCTTTAAGGGCTTTTTTGAGAAGCGGATCCCTGATCCGATCTGAAAATTCTTCTGCTGTTATTTTCATCCACTCCTGCATTTTTTTGCCGTTAATTATAAAATTGGAAACAGTTTTTATCCGCTTGCCCAGTTTTTTAAAGACGTTATCATGTTTCGATGGTATATCGAACGGAAGACACATCCGGATGCCCTTTATAAAATCCCTGATGGGTTCTTCATCCTGAGGTGAGAATTCCAGCAGATGCTTTTCAAGCCTGTCGATATCGCAGTAAAACACGATCGTCCTTCCGTCACTTCCTTCATACCTCAGGTACTGGTCACTGTTAATGAATTTCCGGTTCTGTGCTATCCCGGTCTCTTCCCACAAATCATGCATGCCGCTTTCAGGTGATGATCCCACCAGCCAGTGGATGCAACCGTCAAAAGTGTATTCTTTTCTTTTCCATGAGGTGCATAACCCTCCGGGAAGATTATGCATTTCAAATATCTCGGTTTCATATCCGTTCATCCGGGAGTAAATTCCGGCACCAAGGCCTGCGAATCCCCCTCCTACAATAATTATGGTATTGCCATTCGCATGATTGTTCATTACTTTGCTGTTTGTTGATTTACACAAATTTACAAGAGAAATTCTTAAATTAATAATAAAATGGACCATATGCAGAAAAACGCGGGTGAATATCGTGTAATGACCGGTTAGTGAAGAAAACAAATGGAGGCAAAAAAAGGGTGCCTCTGAGGCACCCTTGCTGAAATTGGTGGTCTGACTACTTCCTGCGGGTTGATGGAGTAGTTTTCTTATTATTTGATTTAACATTTTTATTAGAGGAGGCAGCCCTTGAAGTTACAGCCTTTGAACTGCTGGTGCTTCTCCTGTTGTTACCTGCAGATACCGATCTTGATGCAGCCGGATTTGAGTTCCTGCTGGAGCTTACCGCTGGTGTTGTTCTAGTCCTGGTTGTACTTACAGTTGAGACATTTGATGATGTTCTCCTGCTGCTGGATACTATACCAGGAGTCGATTTCTGTGTATTGTTCGATGACCTGTTGGTTACGACTGTGGTTGGCCTCCTGCCGCTATTGTCGGTCTGCACGCCGCGCTGCGATGTAGCTGGCCTGGTGAGTGTCGTACTCACCGATCTCCGGTTTTGAGTTGCCACAGAGCTCTGGTTCGGTTGTGTGGCAGTTGTACCTCTCCTCACAGCAGAGCTTGTGGTAGTTACAGGAGTGCTTCTCCTCCCTTGTCCGGAATTGGATTTCGCATAGAAAGCTTCGCCTTCTTTCCTTGTTTCAGGACGTGAATAGGTTGTCCTGAAATTGCCCGAGTTAATCCTTACCCTTACAGTCGGTGAGTATTTTCTGATGCCGACGTAGTAATAATCGTTCCAGTGTGTGTATCTAGGTGTGCTCCAGCGGCGATAGTGTCCGTAGTAAACATTATACCAGTTGTAGTGATAACCGTAATAATAGTGCCAGTAGAATGGCTGCCACGGGTGCCAGTACACCGGGTAATTATCCCAGTGCCACCTTGAGCGCCAAACGACGTAACCGGGGCGGTATATGAACCTTATCAAAGGCCAGGTTGCAATAATCACCGGGGTGGTTCTGACAACTGTTATGTTACGGCCATATACCACAGTATTGTTGCCTGTGTAACCCGGATTTGGTGTCTGTCCGGTAATCTCATCATCGAAAATTGGCTCAATAATGTAATTCCTGCCGTAGAGATCCTCATCGCCTATCAGCTGTACCTGAACCTGTCCGTTTTGAAAGCGTTGTACTACAAATACTGCGACGTCCTGAATCTCAGTCGGACTTACGGCATCCCTGATGACTATATTATGAACATCACCGTCGACATTATCAATAACCATAAGGTAGTCGACCATGTTATCACCGTTAAGATCGAGGTTGTTTATCATTGAATTCTGATCATTGAGATTCTTTTCAAACTCTTCCAGGGTTTTCGACTCCTGGAACATTTTCATCACCGCGTAAAGATTAAGATTATCGCCTGGTAATCCCAGGTATTCCTGCGGCATATCCTGGGCTTTAAGCGCGGTACCTGCAGCTATCATTGCTATCAGGATCTGGATGGCTATTAACTTTTTCATGACCTTCATGTTTTATTGAGCACATTGCTCAGTTATGTTAGTGCAAATGTCGTACCAGAAATTTTAGATAAGAAATAATGGGTCTTTCAGATAATTCTCAATAACTGCGTGAGAATATCCGGCTTCATGCTGCAGATTTTCTATGCTATTTACAGCACTTTTCTTCCAATTCGTTGAATTTATTTGAAACTTTGAAGAAAATACCAGACATGAGGTATATAATAAAGGAACTTCTAAGACATCCATGGGGTACGGTTTTCAATATAGGAGGATATGCTGTCGCTTCATTGTTCATTCTTTTCATACTGAGTATTTCTGAAAGCAACAAGGAAGATTCGTATGGGATACTAAATAGTACCGGTACTCATTTTATCCTTTATGTCCCAACTGATGTTAATTGTTGCTCAAGCGGCCTTGTGGACGGGACAATCTTTGCCGAGGGTGTCCGTACCATGATGCTTGAAAACGACCTGGTACGTTCAGTTAAAAACATTGAAGGGGTAAGGGATGCAGCGCCATGTCTGCTATATAAAATGCATGACGACAATTTCCAGACCGACATTTCCATAAGCGGTATCGATACTTCCAGCGTGGCAACCAGCAGCAACATCTGCGCCAGGACTAATGTTGTCGAAGGCAAATATATTTCCGGCAATCCTGAAGAACTGGTTGTCGAGCAATCATTTGCAACGGCACATAATATCTCGGTTGGTGATACTCTTGAGGTTTTCGGTGGTAAGATGAGAATAGCAGGAATCATTAATTCCGGAATCAGGCCTGTAAAGGCTGATTTCTATGCGCCTATTGAAACAGTAAGGATCCTGCTGGAAGACAAGCTGCAATGTATAGCGCCAGGATTTGATATGAACATCATACTGGTCGAAGTTGCTGATGCTAGATTCCAGGAAGACGTTATTGAGCGGGCCCGGAACATGATGTACAAGTTCTCAGTATCGACTTATAATTGCTATCAGCCGGCAAATAAGGTAATGACTATCATAGAAAGATCTTCGTTTGGATTGACTGTCCTTATTTTCATCTTCCTGATAGTATTTTCAGCAAAAACGCAGCTTTCTGTGCTTATGGAACGCCTCAGGGAGGTAGGTATACTGAAGTCACTGGGCTGGTCGGACAGGACCTTAAGTTCCAGCATATTATTCAGCTCGCTTCTACAATCGGTTGCAGGTGTTACAATCGGTGTCGTTGCGGGGGCTTTAATAATGCTTGTTTTCAGTAATGGGCAGGAGATTGATGTAGGAATGAAATTCAAAATGAACCCGGGAAATCTGGCAGTAATTTATCTTTTATCGATGTCTGGTGCTATTATTGCGGGTATTTTACCGATTATCAGGGTATTCCGTACCAAAGCCGGTGAAATGATAAACAAATTTCTTTAAACATGTAAAAGCATCTTAATGAACCATACCTATATAGAATGCACTTCATTATCAAAGAGATTTGAAGGAAAAGGAAAAAGTGTTATTGCCGTTGATAATGTTGATCTCTCCATATTGAAGAATGAGCTTATGATAATAAAAGGGCGTTCAGGGGCGGGGAAGTCAACCCTGCTGAACCTTATATCCGGACTCTTAAGGCCCAGCACGGGGTCCGTCAGAATAGGCAGGCATAATATTTCAGCAATACCCAACAATGAATTAAGCCGTCTTCTATCCAATGAAGTTGGAATGATTTTTCAGAGCTTCAACCTGCTTCCCACTTACAGCATATATGAGAATATAGAAGTTTCACTGGTTCCAAGGGGTATTGGCAGGAAAGAGATAAGGAAGATTGTGCTTCCGTTACTTGAGAAGTTTCAGCTCCTGGATATGCAGAACCTTTTGCCTCCTGAATTAAGTGTCGGACAGCAGCAGAAAGTGGCCATAGTAAGGACTCTTGCAAAAGATCCATCAGTAATTCTGGCCGATGAGCCGACGGGCTCTGTAGATGATGAAACTGCCGTTGAAATAATGGATTATTTCCGGTTACTTAAGAGCCGGGGAAAAGCCACGGTTGTGATTGCAACCCATGGAACGGTTCCGGTGTCGCTTGCCGACAGGATGGTGCTGATGGAAAATGGGAAAATAGGATAATCTGAATTTAAAATTTTACCACAGAGAACACGGAGAACACTGAAAAGGCACGGTTTGCCCCGTATCGCCACGCACACCGTGGTAAAGAAAGCCTACTTTTCTGCTGATGGTTGAAGATTTACAATATCCGTAAGGAATCGTTCTGTTTCTCTCTGAACATTCTCCCAGTCTTCAGATCTTATATATGATGCTATCACATGTGCCCCGGCGTCAGGGAAAGCCATCTTCTCCTTCATGTTTGCAGGTGTACCCAGCTCATCAAACATTTTAAGCATCGCCGGTATCGACACGGTTTTATCCTGTTCCTCTGCGCTCTTATAATAGTACCCCAGGAAAACGGGGCAGGTAACCTTTGAAAATAGTGCAGGTTTCATTGCATGTGTCAACAGGTTTTGAAGAGCTACAAGTGCTTCAATCCTGTAGTTCATTGACCAGTATTTGGCATGCAGGTCGCTCTCCGCAGTGAAGTTCATCACAAGGCTTTTCTGAAACTTTCTTGCTATCTGCAGACCCCAGTGTTTGTCGAGTATAACAGATGTTTTATCATAGAGCCTGATGCATGGGGAATAAAGTATGATAGCTTTTATCTCCGGATGCTTTGCAGCGAGCATCAGAGCAAGTGCCCCTCCACCGGAAGTACCAATTACTACAACCTGATCACCAAGTTGCGTTGCAATAGCATATGCTTTTTCTGCAGAAGCAGCATATTTGTCGGCTGTAAGGTTTATCATGGTACTGTCGCCACGGTCTATTCCATGTTCTTCGAGCCTTGCCAGGTAAAGGTTGGCATTGAACATCCGGGCCACATCCCTGTGAACGGGTTCTCCTTCGGCCTGGCTCGCAGAGAATCCGTGAAGGTAGACAAAAGCGATCGGGGTCTTCTCTTTCCTTGCAGTGTCGGCCCAGATGATCCTGGCCTCATTATCAGGTCTTATACCCCTGACCTTTGCCTCATCGCTGATTATTTCCTTTTCGAGTTGATGAAGTGAAGCAGGTAGGCTAAATGATGGTGTTTCAAACACCGGTTTAGCCGGTTTGGGTCCTGCCAAATATACTATTACAAGCAGAAGGATTATTCCTGCAAGCCATTTAAGGAACTTTTTCATCAGGATGTTTTGGTATAAAAATAATCAAGTTCAGAAGATAATTGATTAAGCAAGGTCTTTTTCCTGCTTGGATTTTCTACCAGAACCCTGCACGTGGTTCTTTCGCTCCACGCAGATAAGCAGTAAGCTTCAGAACTCCAACGTAATACTTCCCTTATTTTTTGACAGGTAAACCTCTTTGGATGATCCGTCGACGGTTACCCGGTATTTTCCATAGAAGGCTTTTGTTGAAAAGGTGCCATCCCTGGCTGTCTTTCCTGATTCTGATGTCCACCACTCGCCGTATACGAGGTCGTGATATGCCTTTGCTGCGGCGGTCGGGGTCCAGTCGCGCCTGTAGAGTGAGGAGACGGGTATCCAGTTGGCTCCTTCCCAGAAACCCCACATCAGGATACCCTCAACCGCAGGATGTGAAAAGCAGATTTTGTAGTAATCGACGATTTCTTTTGCCTTGAGTTCCTCTTCTTCGGGCGTAAGCGTGATGGTCCTGTCTCTGTAATACCTGGAACGCTGTCCGGGCATGTTGAATTCAGTTATCCTTACAGGGAGGTTAAATACTGCAAGCGAATCGAGGGCATATTTAAGTGCTCTCCTGTCAAATGTTTTTGCATGCAGGTGTCCCTGAACACCTATCCCGGCTACGGGAACCCCCTGGGCGAGGAGGTTTCGTATATGGGCCATATAATCTGCAAGCCTGTTCCCGGTGAGGATATCATAATCGTTAAGCCACAACTTTGCATCAGGATCACCGTTATGGGCCCATTCAGCCATCAGCCTTGTAATATCGGGTCCCAACCGGTCCTCGTAGTAATTCCCGTGTATCATCTCGTTGTTAAGGTCATATTCCGCAAAACGACCTTTGTAACGCGCAGTAATATTTTCTGCCCTGTCCTGGAGGGTCTTCTGCAGTTCATCATCATCCAGGTCTTTTACCCATTGTTGAACGAACTGTGGAATTCCCCAGAAAAGGTTATGGCCCCTGATAGGGATATTGTTTTCTTCAGTCCACTTCAGGATACCTTCAATTACATCATAGTTGATTTCACCTTTTGTGGGTTCCATATTTCCCCATTTGACGGCATTTTCAGTTACTGCTGAATTGAAGTTCTCAAGAAATTTTTCCTTGTATTGTTCCAGGTCCTCGTCATGCATCCTGTTACCGGCAAGGCTGTTGCTTATTGCACACCCAAACCAGAACTCATGGCTGAGTTGTTCCACCGACACATGTTGTCCGCGCCGGGCCTTTACGATAATCTCTCCTTTCCTGTTTCTTGCTATCGATTCATCTATCCCAGGAAACTGTGCCCGGGCTTCAGGTATTGATGAAAAGCATACAAACAGGATAATAAACAGACTTATAATCTGCCTCTTCACCATAGTAAATTGCCTTTTCATATCTTACAATTAGAAGTTCAGACTTGTCTTGCATCAATTTCACATTTAAAAGTACGTTATTTTTTTTAAATGGTTTTTGCTGAATCACCAGCTCTTATCTGTTATAAGAAATACAGGGTATTCATCTGTTAAGCGCGGGGAATGTGAATGATCATCGTAATTATTAAACTAATAATGCTTAATTTGTATCTATCATTAATTTAAATATTCACAATGAAAAAAAGAGTTTTATTTCTTTTGATCATAACAGTCATAATAACTCATTACAATAGCACTCTGTCGCAGAACATTAGTGGCGCTGATGCTGCCACCCGGCAAACAATTAAAGTCCCGATAATAAAGGACGGGGAAGCACAGAAGATAGCGGGATTCGAAAATTCTTCTGACTGGATACTGGAAGACCTATGGGTTGAAACAGAGTTTGATACTGATGGTGACGGCAGTCCTGACAGGATGCATGTCGATGTGACACGTCCGAAGCAGACGGAGACAGAAGGGATAAAACTGCCTGTGATATATGAATCAAGCCCCTATTTTGCAGGAACCGGATCAACCAATAAAAGATATTTCTGGAATGTAAGGCAGGAGCTTAACACTGTGCCGGAGAATCATGATGTGCCTCCGCCAATTGTCAGGAGAGGAAAAAGGCCGGTCATTTCCAACTCGCAAAAAAACTGGGTCCCGTATGGATATATTGTTGTTCATTCATCGGCTCCCGGGACCGGACTCTCGCAGGGCTGTCCCACGGTTGGGACAAGGATTGAAGCCCTGGCCCCAAAAGCTGTTATCGACTGGCTAAATGGTCGGGCAAAAGGATACACCACACCAGACGGCAGTGAGGAAGTAAAGGCTTATTGGACTACCGGTAAGGTTGGTATGATAGGTACATCCTACAACGGGACTATTCCTTTTGCTGCTGCGACAACAGGTGTAGAAGGGCTTGAGGCCATAATACCGGTAGCCCCTAATACATCATATTATCATTATTACCGTGCCAACGGACTGGTGAGAAGTCCGGGCGGATACCTGGGAGAAGATGTGGATGTTCTGTACGATTTCATCCACTCCAATCCTGATAACTGTGCATATTGTGATTCAGTTTACAGGAACGGGATAATTGCAGGAGGCATCGACAGGGTTACCGGAGATTATAACAAGTTCTGGGAGGAGCGCGACCTTATGAATTATATGAAGCCTTATAAGGCTGCCACGCTTATGTCTCATGCCTTCAACGACTGGAATGTCATACCAAGCCACAGCTACCGCTTCAGCAAGGTGTTAAAGGAGATGGGTGTTCCACTCATGATGTATTATCACCAGGGCGGACATGGAGGAGAACCGCCTTTCTCAATGATGAACAGATGGTTCACAAGATACCTCTTCGGAGTACAGAACAATGTTGAAAAGGATCCTAAAGCATGGATAGTAAGGGAAGGTGACGACAGGCAGAAGCCAACTCCTTATGCTGACTATCCAAATCCCGGTGCGAAAAATGTAAGGTTTTATTTAAATGCCGGTGCTCCCCAATCGGGAGGACTGGTAACATCAAAACCTTCGGGCCAGGGCAAAGAGACACTGACTGACAACTTCTCCTATAGCGGCACTGTACTGGCCCAGGCTGAATGGACAGACAACAGGCTTATTTACCTTACACCGGTCCTTAAAGATTCACTCCACATTTCAGGAGTCCCCGGGATAACCATAAGGGCAGCCAGCAACAAGCCCGCCGTTAACCTGACGGTGTGGCTGGTAACGCTTCCATGGTCGACCGGAAGGAATGCCAGTATTTATGATAATATAGTAAACCGGGGCTGGGCAGACCTGCAGAACTGGGAGTCGCTAAGCCGGAGTTCCCCGCTTGTTCCAGGACAGTTTTATGAAATGTCCTTTGAACTGCAGCCTGACGACCAGATCATTCCGCCCGGGAAACAACTTGGCCTTTTGATCTTTTCGTCCGACCGTGAGTTCACCCTGTGGCCAGATCCAGGCACAAAACTGACCGTAGATCTCGATGCTACGTCGATCACCATCCCGATAGTTGGGGGGTATTGATGTATAATCTGTGTAAGTATTGTTTCGATGTACGCTTCGTAATAAATTTGCGTTCTGGGCGATTAACAAAAACAGCAGTAAATGAACCTTTTCGATTTAGGCCTCACAAACGAAATAGCATGTTGTTTCGAAAATAACAACACCGGACAATATACCCTTGGCCGTGTTACCAGGGAGGATCGCGAGAGGTACATCGTTTCAACCGGTGACAAGGATTATGAAGCTGAGATTACAGGTAATATGAGGTTTACAGCCTCGTCAAGATCGGATTATCCTGCCGTGGGCGACTGGATTATGATGACAGTCTATGATCCCGATATGGCTGTTATTCACAGCATCCTGCCCAGGAAATCTGTTTTGGAAAGGCAAAGTGTAAGTAGTCCTGGTAATAAGCAAATGATCGCAGCAAATGTCGACACAGCCTTCATAGTTCAATCGGCAGATAGCAACTTCAACATTAACAGGCTTGAAAGGTACCTTGTAATTTGTCAGAATTCCAGTATCGAACCGGTTATGGTGATAAGCAAGACCGACCTGGCCGGTGACCAGGAGATTCTTACCGCGGTCAACAATCTGAAATCGCGAGACCGGAAATTGAAATACCTGCTGGTAAGTAATATCACCGGTGCGGGCCTGGATGAGATATCCGGCCTTATAGAAAAGGGTAAGACCTATTGTTTCTTAGGATCATCAGGAGTTGGCAAATCAACACTTATAAATAATCTGTTTGGAAAAGAACTGCTAAATACGAGGGAAATAAGTGCCAGTACCGGTAAGGGTAGGCACACCACTAGCCGCCGTGAGCTTATCTTGCTGGAAAATGGTGGGATTATCATCGACACACCGGGAATGAGAGAACTGGGTTTAACCGATAGCGAAGATGGTATCGTAAAGACATTTGACAATATTACAGAGCTGGCAAAAAATTGCAGGTTCCCCGATTGCAGGCATTTGAATGAAAAAGGATGTGCGGTTACCGAAGCAGTGAAGAAAGGTCTTATAAGCAGTGAATCTCTGGAGAGCTTTCATAAGCTTCAGCTAGAACAGCAGCATTTTGAATCGACTGTTGCCGAAAGACGAAAAAAGGACAAAGCTTTTGGCAAGATGGTTAAAACCTTTAAGAAGGATATGAGACGGTTTAACTCAGACCAGGAATAGGGTTTGCCGGTTTAATTTGCACAAATAAGCGAGATCTGCGGGAGATATTTTCTGTGTGACTCTGTGATCCCCCGTGTCTCTTTATGTAATAAATTTCTGCTTCCTCAAAGTAAAAGCCTTACTTCCTGTCCGGTTAGCAAAAATGGTATGACAAATACTGTTGATTATTCAATAAACAAGATTTACCTTTGCTAAAAGTCTGCTTTTAACCGGAAAGGTAACTTCTGTTAATAAATTAGCAATAATGCTGCAGATAGCCATAAAAAAGTTGTTCCTAGCAGTGGTTTTAATGTCAATAACCGGTTGCAGCATGGATGACCTGGTAAATGATTTTCCCGCTGGTGTGAGCTTTGATATTTCTGCCCATCTGCTCGATGGCAAGAAGATTGATTGCCTGGCTGTCGATGATAAAGGAAGTGCATTTATTTGCTCAGGAACAAAGTTGTATATTTCCGGAAAGGGAATCCAGGAAGAGTATGATCTTGGTTGTGAAATTTTAGACATTGCAATAGCACCCGACCATTCAGTATGGCTCGGTTCAAACGGCAAGGGTCTTGGATGCTTTTCAGACGGGGATCTGATATGGTATAACAATGAAAATTCAGGGTTGCCGCGCAACTATGTCAGATACGTGGAGGTTGGCCGTAACGGCACGATATGGTTCTCAAGCAGCGCTCACCAGATAGGGGGTCTCGGTACATTCGACGGGAAGAAATTCGAATTCATGACACCAGAGAACTCTCCTCTCAACCAGAACATGATAGAGGGTATCGAAACCGACAGGGAAGGTAACTTATATGTTGCAACAACTGGTACCGTAGGCAAGACAAATATATACAGGATAACAGAGAACTCATGGGATTGCCTTGGTGATGAAGAAGGAACCTTTTACTGGATATTTTCTTTCACAGTAGGACCCTCCGGTAAAATCTACCTTGTTGAGGATTTTTCTCTTTCCTCTGCCTGGGTAACCAACAGATTATATGTGTTTAATGGTAATGACTGGCAGACCATTGAACCTGAAGAGGTCCATGCGATTGGTTATCTCTCACGGATCAGGGCCGACCTGAGAAATTATTGCTGGCTGGCCGGCGGAATTGGTGCGGGCTCATCTCTGTCTGTATTTGATGGTGTGAAGTGGAACAGGCCCCGGGAAGATTTTCTGGAAGGAGAGTTCATAACCGCTCTTGAGGTCGACAGTGAGAACAATATCTGGATTGGTACTTTAAACAATGGCGTTATTTTACTAAATCAAAAATGATACTATGAAAAAGATTTTTCTGGTTGCATTGCCCCTTCTTTATTTTCTTGCTGCTCCCCTGGATGCGCAGATAGCTGTGGGTTATAACACCGATGGCAATACCCTGAGCGTTTCCGCAGACATTTGTGACAGGTTCACCGGCGAATTAAGGATCAATACCAAGTACTACAACCAGGCTTCCTGGTCATACAACGACAGAGGAATTACCCAGCTTTACGTTTTAGCGGGCTTGTTTTCCACTACTGATGCCACTCTCTATGCCGGGGCAGGGCTTGGCATTAACCTTCTATCGGAGGAATCGGGAAAATGGGTAAGTATCAACATACCTGTTGGTATAATGATAAATCCGTTCTCAAAACTCCCTAACCTTTTTATAACAGGAGAGTACGATCCGATGTTGATTGCTGTCGAAGGTGTGCCCGTAATACATTGCATATCAGCTGGATTCAGGTATAAGCTGATACGAGGAGAGTGAAGGATGATTGCTTTATAGTGAATATAAGGATGAGTATGTAATGAATTAGGAAGATGGCGGGTGGCATATGTGAAATTCATAATGTAAAACCGTTATATGAATTGTGAAGAAATACATAGCAGTTGATGTTCTGTTTAACAAAACTATAACAAAGGCAGGGTAAGGGTTTCTTTTTATGCATGATTTAAAAGCCACAATGGTTGCATTCGGAAATTTCTATTTAATATAGTGAAAGCTTCTGTTTCTGCAATACAAAATATATGAGATGAAAAAACTGACACTGTCTGACATTGAGTCTTTTCTCAAGATTGATTTTACTTACAGGGACAGCCTGTGGCTTACCAGCGGCTATACCCTTAGGAAGCTTGTCGGAATATCTGGTATGGCCCTGCCGGCATTGCTCTGGCTGGTTCTGGTAATTGATAATGGACATACGCTGCCTCTTGAGTCGATAAGTCACTATTTCTTCACAAGGGCAAGTTCTGTATTCTCGATCATCCTGGGCACGATTGCCATCTTCCTGATGGTCTACAAAGGAGAGAAATCGGTCGATTTCTATGTTTCTTTCACTGCCGGCTTTTTTGCGATATGTGTACTCCTGTTCCCGACAGGAAATATAACAGACATTTGCGGTGATATTACAAAGAAATACTCTGTTACAATTCTCCCGGTAAGCACCATAAGGGAGAACTTCCATTATGCTTCGGCAGGCATATTCCTGCTCTGCCTGGCCGGAATGTCGCTGTTCCTTTTCACAAAGTCGGACAAACCAAAGAAACTGAGAGGAACAAGGAAGAAATGGCGTAACAGAATCTACAGGACATGTGGAGTGATAATGATCGCATCGTTGCTGGTGATTTTGTTGGGAATGCTGGAGCTGATACCTCCTGCTTATTACGATAGCCATCACATCACTTTCTGGATGGAGACCCTTGCAGTGGAGAGCTTTGGATTCTCATGGCTGGTGAAGGGACGCACTCTGCTGAGGGACAGGAAGGGGTGAGAGGTTTCCCGGAGTATGATAACAGCCATAATTATACCGCCAGTATTCTTATCTTTATATATAAAACTTAATGCAGTTCGAAAATGGATTATCTATATCCGAAAAATTTTGCGCGGTTCTATGACACTATCTACCACCAAATGCGTGATGATGTTGATAGCAATTATTTCCTTAACGAAGTTACCGGAACAAGCGGTAAGGTGCTTGAGATAGGCGTGGGCACCGGACGGCTTTTCACCAACGCTCTTCAACGGGGGGCTGATATTTATGGTCTCGACATCAGCGAGGAAATGCTGGAAGTATTAATGTCTAAACTACCGGAAGATCAGCATCACCGGATCAGCAGGCAGAGTATCACGGATTTTAGCTATGAAATGAATTTCGATCTTATTGTAGCTCCATTCAGGGTGATAATGCACCTGCTCAACAAGGAGGATCAGTTGAAAGCGATCAACAATGTTTATAAGCATTTAAACAAAAACGGGAGATTCATATTCGATGTCTTTGTGCCTGATCTCAATCAACTGATAAATGGTATCGATAATTACATGGATTTTGAAGGTGAATATAAACCCGGCAGAAGTATTAAGCGTTTCGTTACCACCGTTCCCGACCTGATTAACCAGACAATTGATATCACATTCCATATGGAGTGGGAGGAGGATGACGCCATAAAGCACGACTACTGGCAATTGTATCTCAGGTTCTTCTTCAGGTACGAGCTAGAACACCTGGTGGAACGCACAGCGTTTGAATCATACCATATTTATGGTGACTACAACGGCGGAGGGCTGAAAAAGGGCAGCAGGGAGTTCCTTGTGGTCTGCAGGAAATCATAAGGTTTTTTGGTCTTCAATTCGTTTCCCCGGGAGCAATGGTGTATTTCCCGGTCATCACCCTTATGATCATTCCGATCAAAAATCGCTAAATTGCATTCCAGATTTTTTCGTGATTTTTGAATTCATTCAGTGAATTGAACCACCAGGCAGCGGATATGAGGTTGAAAACAATCATAATTATTCCCTTCTTTATCATTAATACATTACCTGGAAAGGATTTTCCTCCGGGATCACAGGACAAACACCTCCTGCTCCGACAGGTTGGAGATACAAGCCTGGCACAACTCAGGAGAGAAGCGGCAGATTATATTAAAAGCAACCAGTACGACAGGGCGATCCCTTACCTGCTCCAGGCATTCAGGCTCGATACCCTAAGCTACGAGATATGTAACATGCTGGGAGAATGTTACTACGAAAACGGTGATCTGCAGAACAGCATTAAGTTCTATAAGAGGATCACAGAAAATATACGGACTGACAACAGGCAGATGGCATTGGCCTTTACCAGGATGGGCGATGTGCAGAAGGAAGCCGGGCTGTACAGGGATGCAATAAGTAGTTATAATGAAGCCCTGGAAAGGATGGACATACGCAATAACTACCTGCTTATTGCCGGTATCTGCGATAACGATTTGCATGATACCAAAGAGGCAATTTTATATTACGAGAAGTACCTCGATTCCATGAAAGACAATATTAACATAATGCTCGAAGATCATCTTGAAAAGGTGAGACTGCGGGTTGAATACCTGAAAAATAGGTGAGGCTGAAACACTTCTTATTGCTGTTTACGGTGCAGATTATGCTTTCCTGTTCAGATGATGGCGGAGGTAAAATTACCGCTCGGCTCGTTATTTCAGATAACCACCGTTATCTCGCTGTAGAAAACGGTGACCCCTTCTTCTGGCTGGATGATACCGGCTGGCGGCTCCCGGGTCATCACAGATGGTTTATCTGAAGGAACTTATGCTATCGGAACCGTATTTTGAGAGAGTACCAGCACAGGAATTGCTGGCTGGTCGCAACTTCAACTATAGGTTCATCCGGGACAGGTGGTGTCATGATGTTCGATCCACCGGGCGAAGAACAGGAAGGGAATGATTGGGTCCTGGTTATGGAGAATGACTCCCGCAGGGAGAATTTATAGTATAGCCTATGCTTCCTCTGCTACTTTCTTTTAAGGTTTTCTTCGAACAGCTTAAAGATTCTTTTATACTCGTCGGTCCAGCTCGAAGGTTCCACGAAACCGTGCCTTTCCAGTGGGTATACTGCCAGCTCCCAGTTGTCTTTTCCCAGCTCGATCAGCCTTTGTGTCAGCCGCACGATATCCTGGAAATGGACATTATCATCGATCATACCATGGCACATTAGCAGTGCACCCTGCAATCCCTCAGCATAGTAAATTGGAGAGCTTTTTACATACGCAAGGCTATCAGCTGCCGGTGTATTTAGTATATCGGAAGTGTAGCCATGGTTGTAGTGAGCCCAGTCGGTCACCGACCTGAGACCTGCTCCGGCAGCAAAGACACCCGGTCTTGTAAACATGGCCATCAGGGTTATGAAGCCACCGTAAGATCCACCGTATATGCCTATTCTTGCAGGATCGACCTGGCAATTTTCAGTAAGGTACCTGGCCCCATCGACCTGGTCGTCGAGGTCCTTGCCTCCCATATGCCTGTATATGGCAGTACGCCAGTCGCGACCATAGCCGGCACTGCCGCGATAGTCAATATCAAGAACGGTATAACCATTGTCCGCAAGAAAATTATGGAACATATATTCATGGAAATAACTGCTCCACCACCTGTGGGCATTCTGAAGGTATCCGGCACCGTGGACGAAAATGACAGCCGGCCCGTTATTCATAGGTCTTGAAGGCTTGTATAAACGTGCAGGTACCTCGACGCCATCAGAAGCGGTGATCCTTATGTATTCGGGCACCCTCCAGTTGTAAGACCTGAACTCAGGTGTGGTCGATTCGGTTATCTTTACTGCAACAGCTTTCTCCTTGTTTTCCATTATGTATAGCTCCCATGGGGAATTTGCTTTTGATACAAGAAGTGCGAAATGCTTTTCATCCGGGGAAAGAACAGCTTCAATGCCCCCCTCAAAGAAGGTGAGCCTGTCCTTTGAACCATCTTTAACGGCTATCCTGTACAATTCATTGATGCCCGGATCAGCTTCATTGGAAGTGAAGTACCAGTATTTCTTATCCATGGAAAGAGTCAGACCCGATACCTCGTATTTACCTGATGTCCATGCCTTCTTATTCCCGGTTGTCACATCAACGGTATAGAGGTGCGAGTATCCTGTTTCTTCAGACTGGAAGTAAAGAGTTTTATTGTCGGACAGCCATCCCATCGATCCTCTTGTACCTATTCCGGGGCCACCTATCCATGCTTCATCATGCTGCCTGTCAAGAAGCTTAAGATTTCCTGTATTTATATCGAGAAGCATAATCCATCGATCCTTGTTATCATTAGAGTAAATATCCACTGCTGCAAAGGCTGCATCGTCCGACCATATGGGATCACTGATCCTTATACCCCTGCCAGCAGATTTATCCTGTCTCCCTGAACCTTGAAGCTTCTTCTCAGGGTAATCAGAAAGATAGTCAGGTTTATCGTCAAGACCTGGTATATTGTCTGTATTTACCCGGAGCACGGTGTCCTGCCTGATATCGTATATAAAAGTTGAGGAAGAAGCTGAAATGTCCGATCCCACCTTTGCCCTTGTACGTAAATCCTCGGTATAGCCCGATTCGGTAACATAATTCGGAACTATGGTCGTTTTCTCATCATTCGGGGGATAGGTAATCCAGGTCAGGTAGTTATTATCGGGGCTCAGGTTCAGCGAACGTCCCATCCCCTGGCCGGTATAGATGACCTTTGGCCTGGCGGGTCGCAGTGCTTCCCTTTCCTTCTCGTTAAGATCTCTGGTCTCTTTTCTTTCGGCCAGTACCCTTATCAGGTACATCTCGCTGTTATGCAGCCAACTGTCGCGTGGATTGTCATAAGGTGACTCCTCTGTTCTTTCCCTGCCCTGCCGGAGGTCGGTAAGCTGGGCTATGGTCCCTGTAGTTATATCCCAGGAGAAAAGATTATTGCCACTCTGGTATATAACCTTATCTTCATTCCTGCTGAATACCGGATTAGTCTCGTTGTCAGAAGTAGATGTTATCTGCTTTGAAGAACCCGATTTGATATCATGGATAAAGAGGTCACCGTTCTTGGTGTAAAGCATCTTGGTCCTGGCTTTGTTATATGTACCCCTGAAGGAAGGAAGTTCTTTTTGCTTCTCCAGCGTTACCTTCACAGGCGTAGTATTGTTCAAAGAAGCAGTAAACATTGAGGAGATAGGTTCCAGGTCCGGGTTCCAGTTAAAATAGACCTGTTTACCTGAAGGATCCCACTGGATTCCGGAAGGTGAGAATCCGGTGAACATCTCTCCCTGCATTATCTTTTCAATTGTGAGGGAGCTCTGGGCTGACATCCCGGCAGTTATGACGCAAAATGCCAGGGTAAGGGAAATGATATATCCTGTTTTTTTCATCGGTTAGGGTTTAAAATAAATCATGGTTAAAATTATCAATTATCTGAAATTTGAAACCAGATTTTGCCGGTAAAAGGAATTATCTGTATCAGGTGCGCACTTAGTAACAGGACTGCTGGTATTGCCGGGGTATTTTTTATAATCCTTTATACTTCCGTCCGGTGAAATGCAAACCTTCTGCCATCCTCATTTGTTATTACTGTATGAACAACATCATCCTCTTCGACGGCAACTGTAATCTTTGCACAGGAACAGTAAAATTCATAAGAAGGCGAGATCGTTCCGGCAAGTATGTATTTGTTCCGTTTCAGTCGGAAAGAGGCAGGGAACTTCTCGAACGTTTCGATATGGATGATTATGACGCGGATTCCGTAATTTATATTTCCGGCAACAGTTTGTATGTCAGATCATCCGCAGTGCTTCAAATCCTAAGATCCCTGGGAGGTGGCTGGAAACTCTTGTTCACATTCATAATTGTCCCCCCACCAGTTCGTGATTTTATCTATAGGATCATAGCAAGGCACAGGTATCATCTCTTTGGCAGGAAGGAATCATGCAGGATTTAAGGGTCACGGATTTGCGGATCTTTGGTTCAAAGGGCCGGATGATCGTTTTTGTGGTTTCTTTATTTCTCCCCTAATAATTGACTATCTTTATTCTTTTCAATACAAATTTTTGGTAATGAAAACGGCCATAATAACCGGCGGCACTAGGGGTATAGGAGCAGGGCTGGTAGCGGATTTCCTGAGATCGGGCTGGAAAGTTGCATACTCAGGGACATCCACTGAGACAATAAAAAGATCCCGGGAGAGACTTTCCAAGGAATTCAATGAAGGAAAGTTTATAGCAATAAAATGTGATGTAACAGTTGAGAAGGATATTATCAGCTTATGGGAAAATGCCTTCAATACTTTTGGCCGTATCGATATATGGGTTAACAGTGCCGGCACAGCTTATGACCAGGTTCCTTTCAACGAGGTTCCCTCCGGGGTTTTTACAAGGATAATTGATACGAATGTGAAGGGCCTTATGCTGGCTACTCATATAGCTTATAACATGATGATTCAACAGGGTTTTGGTGCCATATATAATATGGAAGGACTGGGAAGTGATGGCAGGATGATCCGCGGGATGACTCCGTACGGAACATCAAAGAGAGCTGTAAGGTATTTTACCGACGCATTTGCGAAAGAGATAAAGGATAGCCCTGTCATTGTTAGTACAATCGCTCCCGGAATGGTCCTTACCGACATGCTTCTCGATCCGTTGAGGAATAATCCCTCCAATGTAAAAACCCTGATCCGGATTTACAATATCCTTGCCAACGAAGTGGAGACAGTCACACCGTTCCTTGTTGGGAAAATGATCGGAAATACCAGTAATGGGGCAAAGATTAAATACCTTACAAAGATTAAAATGACCTGGAAATTTCTTAGCGCACCATTTTCAAGGAGGGATGTGGTTGGTAAGTATCTTTAACGTTGTCATGAGAAGTCTTGCCGGTCGTGCTATCCCATTATGCTCTTCACTGTTTCTCTTTATCACTTCCTGCCCAAAGCCCTTAAATTCTGGTACATAATTTGTTGCTGATTTACCAACTAACCAGCCAATATTTTGAAAAATATTGTTCTGATAATATTGACAGTTTTTCTGTTGTGCTCATGCGAGAAACCTTTGGCCAGGGATGATTTAAACTCTGAACAGGATATACCGCTTGACAACCTGCATGATATAATAATAACACGTGAAAACGGTCTGCTTATATCCGGAGAACATGACTCGAAGATCTCCGTAATAAAAACCGATCCGAATTTCCTGACCTACTGGCAACGGGATAATTTTGAATGGGGAAACCTTATACGTGGTGACCGGGGTTCGATGTCTTACTGGATTACAATCCTGAATTCTTTCTAGACTGATGAAGGTAATTATTGTCTCATCGGCATGATAACGGAAGGAGGTTGTGTTATTTCGCATTCTATACTGATCGTCGGGCTTGATAAACAGGGATCAGAACTTATAAAAACCGGGCTTGATGATCCGGGCATTGTTAATACATTGAAAACCAGTGATGGGGGGCAATTACTATATGGAATAAAGCTGATGAAACTTAACAGTTTTTTTGATGTAACCTGGGAAAAAGATTATGACATGTGTCCGATAAAGGTTATCAACGCCCGTGATGGTAATTATGCCCTGATCTTTCGTCGTGATGATAAAAAGTCGCTGCTAAGGATATTTGACAGGTATGGGGATCAGGTACTTTCAGCGGAATTTTGCTTCCATGAGATTTTCTATGACGAAGTGGCTTATGACCTTGTTCAGCTGAGCGACGATGGATTTCTTATTGTTGGAAGGTCAGAAAATTATGACGGGCCCTCACTGCACATGGATTGCGCATTGACAAGGCTCAGCCCTGATGGCACAGAGGTCTGGAAAACGAGGTTTGGAACCTCTGATAATAATGAATGGCTCGAAAATATATTATATACGAACGATCAGTACGCCATCATCCAGGGGAATACCGGCTATCCTAACGATAGTTACAGGAGATCTACAGTATTCAAAATAGACTATAATGGCCAGGTCCTTGATTCCTGTTCATTCAATCCCGGTACTTATCTTCTTTACAATCATAAAGGATATTTCATCAAGGCAGAAGAAACCAGTGAAGGACTATATCATTTCAACAAGATTCCCCTTGAAGAAATTTTTAATCATCGTTTATAGTCAATGACCCAATAGAGTGTTCCGATAAAGATGGATTGCCAGTTTGCCTACTTTGCGTATTAACTCCGAGCACTCT
Source organism: uncultured Rikenellaceae bacterium (assembly GCA_964595725.1). Taxonomy (GTDB): domain Bacteria; phylum Bacteroidota; class Bacteroidia; order Bacteroidales; family VadinHA17; genus LD21. The sequence goes on from CAZQRQ010000002.1 coordinate 22,033, forward strand.
TGGTTATCTCCCTTTCTCCCCTTCTCCCTTTCACCCTTTCTCCCTTTCCTCCTTTTTCTTTCCACAAATTTTAACTATCCTTGATACCTGATAGAAAGACCAAAACTCCGCCCATGTTCACCACCGCCATCACCCGCAAGCCAGGAAGCAATTTCGCAGACGGTATCACTTCATCCAGGTTTGGCAGACCCGACTACCAGAAGGCACTGCTACAGCATGTTGCCTACTGTGAAACACTTAACAGATGCGGGCTTGAGGTGATTGTCCTTGAGGCTGATGAGCATTATCCCGATGGCTGTTTTGTCGAGGACACGGCTGTTGTGACCTCTGAGATCGCAGTTATTACGAGGCCAGAAGCGGAAACGAGGAAAGGGGAGGAGGAAGAAATAGCTAAGGTATTATCCCGGTACAGGATGCTGGAGAAGATTAAGATGCCGGGCACACTCGATGGCGGAGATGTCTTAAGGGTTGAAGGACATTTCTACATAGGTTTATCAGGCAGGACCAACAGGGAAGGAGCAGGGCAGCTTGAACTTATCCTGTCGCGACATGGTTATACGTCATCGGAAGTTGAGGTGAAGGATGGCCTCCACCTGAAATCAGGAATAGCTTATATCGGGCAAGGCAATTTCATTTGTGTGAACGCTTTTTCATCCATAGAAGCTCTCGCTGGCTATATTATAGTGGATGAGACTGAGGGCTATGCATCCAACTGCCTTAGCGTGAATAATTATTTGCTTATCCCGGAAGGCTTTCCGAAAACGAAAAAGCAACTACTCAAATGGGGCTACAGCATCATAGAGATCGACATGTCGGAGTTCCGGAAGATGGATGGGGGCCTGACCTGCTTGTCGTTATTGTTTTAGTGCTTAGCCTACTGTCATGAGGTCATTATCTGATAAATATAAGACCTTCTATTTCAGGCCCTTGTAATTATTCAGAATTCATTAACATTTGACTTTTCTCAATTTAGTTCGAGGCTGCTTTTACCAATGATGGCTCTCTAAACTTATTTGCAAGGTTATAACAGGATGCAATTAATACTATCTATTAATATTATGTTCCCGGGCTTTTCCGGGGACGTTTTTTTACTGCTGTCATGCAAATAATATTGAAGAGTGATCGCTGACCATTGTACTTTATACCATTCACCTTATCTTTGAAGAATGAAATACCGTCTCCTTAAAGACCGTCCTGCCCCGTTAGACCCTGTTTGCCGCAAGACCATTTACCACTCTAAGGAGGAGGCCGAAGATATGATAGAACATATCAAAGATACCAGGGTAATAAGGGATATCAGGGCTTATCAATGTACAATCTGCGGGTTCTGGCATCTGACAAGCAAATCCAAATAAACCATACACGAAAAATCAACGGCTTTTAATACAGTTTTTAATACGGTGATTCTTGCTTCGATTTTGCCTCCTTTCTTTGGATCCTTTTTGGAGTACCAATAGCCTCCCTGAGCCACAGACCATTATCACATTGATTATTAATTCAGTATTCAGAAAAAGTTGACTATGCATTAAACAAGATGTATATTTGGTATGAGAACTTATAGCATAAGGAGCATTTTTATAATTATAAAGATTGTTGCTTTCATATTGCCGTAGTCACCGGGTATATCCCTCTTCCTGATCTTATTAAATTAATTATCAATTAATCATGAAAAAATTGATACTTATTGTATCCGTACTGCTGATTATTTTACCTGGCTTTCTGAAGGCTCAGGAAGCAACAACCATGGAAAAGTGTATCCCATGTGAAAAGCTCACGGAGCTTAAGCCACCGGATGTTAAAATAACCGATGCTGAAACAGAAACTGGGGTATCCTTATACTGTAAGGTGATGGGCGTAATAGGCAAGGAAATACAATTCGAACTTCTCCTTCCGATTGAGTGGAACGGGATATATAATGGGCGGCGGAGGCGGGTTTGTCGGATCCATCCAGAACGCTGCCAGTTTAAAGGTTAATGAGGGCTATGCAACATCCGGCACTGATACGGGCCATGAGGGTAATGGTCTTCTCGGAGACTGGGCTTTCAATGATATGGAAAGACAGATCAACTTTGCTCACCTCGCGATCCACAGAACCACAGAAGTGTCGAAATCGATTATCGGAAGTTACTATGGTGACTACCCTAAATATTCCTACTTCATCGGATGCAGCCGGGGAGGAGAACAGACGATGATGGAAGCACAGCGCTATCCTGATGACTTTGACGGTATCGTTGTTGGTGCCCCGGTTTTTAACTGGCCGGCCATCGGTGCAGAATTTATTCAGAATATCCGTGCAGCATTTCCCTATAAACTGACAGAACCTCTTCTGAATGAAGAGCATATCTGTATTCTGCACGATGCTGTATTAAACCAGTGTGACATGATTGATGGGTTGAAGGATAATATTATTAATAATCCCGCATTGTGTAAATTCGATTTCAACTCCCTTCCGAAATGCCCGGGAGATGTTCCGGGTCAGGGGTGTTTTACCTCGCAGCAGCTGAATGCAATCAAGACAATCTATGCCGGCATTGATATTGGCAACGGTTTCGCCTATCCCGGATTTCCATTTGGCGGAGAGAATAAACCTTCGGGATGGGGACCATGGATAACAGGTTTGAATCCTGAATTACAGAAAATATGATATCCAAGTTACCAGGCAGCATTTGGCATAGAGATGATTAAATACCCGTTTTTGCAGGATCCTGACTGGGATTATCTGACTGATGATCTTAAAAATTATACCCGGGAATTACAGTACGCTGCTGCTAACTATGATGCCACTTCAACTGATTACAGCGGTTTTAAAAATCATAAGGGAAAAATTATTTTCTGGCACGGATGGAATGATCCTGCTCTGTCAGCGGGAAGGTTGTGATGATGAGGCCGGTATTTCCATATCCTGCCGAGGCAGCCTATGATGGGAATGGTGATCCGAATGTTGAGAGCAGCTTCAGGAAGAAATAGTAATGGATCTTTAGGATCTTGCTGGTTGTACCAGATGACCTTTTATGATCTCAGGTTTTAGAACACGAGATTGCATGATCACAAATGTACACAACAATGCTCCGGGGAATCAATTACCCTTCAACCTGTCAGTTCTCACTTCAAGCATACGTATATGTTCCTCGTCAGATGCATCCGGATCCTTCATCTCCCTGAAGGTCTTGCAGGGCAGCTCGGCACATTCACCGCAGTCCTTGTAGCCCCTCTGGTTAACACTGCAATCATATAACGGGCAAACCTTGTTGGGAATCATCTCCTTCGCCCAGAAGGTGGAGCCCTCTATCTCGTGACAACCATGGCAGGTTGAGGGGAAGTATTCGCATTCGTCACAGATCAATCCACAGGCTGAGAGTATCATGATGTTTGTTTTTAAAATGATTTATAAATAATGGTTAATACCCAGGTAAGTTAGTAGTATAAATTATGGAAGACAATGATATTTCTTAGGAATTATATAATCTTTTTAACCCCGGCATTCACCAGGAGATTTCTGTAACTCAGTTATACACACAGGAAAATCAGTGACAGGCAGGGTCTCACGGAGAATTTTTTGCTAAACCTATAGCCTTACGCCCACAACCGTGATATCATCTACCTGGCTTAGATCGCCCTTCCAGCTCATGATACATTCTTCAAGCATGGTTTTTTGGATATCCATATTTTCAGTGCAGTTTCTGAGGATCTGAAGCCGGAAATTACCGTAGCCGAATTTTTTTCCATCGGGCCCTCCAAACTGGTCGGCATACCCGTCGGAGAAGAGATAAATAGAATCGCCTTCCTGGTAATCAATTTCATGCATTGTGAAGTTCTTATCTGAAAAATCAACTGATATTGAAAGGCGGTCGCCCTTTATCTCATAAAGGATATGATCTCCATGCTCAGTTCTCCTGAGGCTTTCAACCGAGGGGGCATCTTTATGCCTTACAAGGTACATGGAATTAGTGGCACCGGCAAACTGGAGCTTCATTTTCTCCCTGTCTATAACACACAATGCGATATCCATCCCGTCTTTCGATTCGCAGTCATCCTCCTCCTGGTGCAGTGATCTTATCACCTCTTTCCTCAGTCGGCGCAGTATCACGGCAGGGTGGGTTATGTATTCCTTGTTCACAATCTCGTTCAGGTAGGCAGATCCCAGCATGCTCATAAAGGCACCGGGAATACCATGCCCTGTGCAGTCAACAGCAGCAATAATGGCCAGGTCCTCGATATAGCTGAACCAATAGAAATCTCCACTCACAATATCCCTGGGTCTCAGAAGAATGAAGTGCTCCGGCAGTATCTGGTCGAGCAGCTCCATCCTGGGGAGCAGGGCAGTCTGAATATTCTTCGCATATCTTATACTGTCGGTTATCCTGGTATTCTTACTCTCAAGTTCTTCCTTGTGCATCCTTATAGCATCGCGCTGTGCTGTTATTTCTTCCGACTGTAATTCAAAAAGTATATTCTTGTGATAAAGGCTCTTCCTGATCTTTTTGGTCTCCGCCTGGAAATGATATGCGATGATGAATACGATAAAAAACGCAATGGAAAAATTCAGGATGAATGCAAACAGCTTCGGAGAGTCAGGGTATGGCGTCCTGAACAGCCAGTTGTTGTTATAAAGAACTACTGTAAGGAGGACCATGAGAGCCAGGTTTACAATAACCAGGAT
>CAZQRQ010000002.1:26702-59342 GCA_964595725.1 uncultured Rikenellaceae bacterium
AGGTAATGCGATTTTTTGTCATATAAAACAACTGACAACATAACAGGGATGAAGAAATAAAACACCAGGAGGCCTCCCTTTACCCAGTAATAAAGACTGACAATCAGGATAGAGCTGGCACATATATTAAAAATTGCCCAGTTATGTTTTCTGCGGTAATTTAGATACAGGGTTGAAACAAATATTATTGTGGCTATCAAATCACCGAAAATAAATACCAGGTATTCTCTTGCATCCGGGATTGAAAACAACTTCACATTCTCATAGAAGTTACTCAGGCTCCTTGCAGAAAAGCCCGAGCTGATAGACAGGATAATGATGGTAATTGTCGTGATAAGCATAACAATTGCACCCACGGCTGAAATGCCGTTGACAATCTTTATTCTAAGTGCTTTATCAGGTGGTAAAGATTTATCTATACCGATTTTGAGTATCCTGGTGTAAGCATGAACCCATTTCCCCATTATCTCATTTTAATTGGGTTATCATGCAATTTACGAATCATTCTGTAAAAGAGTGCATGAACAGGACTATAAAAAGAATGAAGTGGAGAAGGGAGAAATTGAAAATGGTTCCGACTATCAGGATCTCAAACCCGGCGACCAGACGACGCTGTAATCCGCTTTGATAAACCGGGAAAATAAATTTTGCGGTATTCCCAATTTTACCGAAATTAGTTAGCTTATTGTCTTGGGATAGCTTTTACTGATTGAAATCGGTTAACGATATCAGTATATCTGTATGACTCTGAAATTGATCTGGTGAATTATTTGAGAAAGTCTCCGATATTTAATCATCAATAAGAATACTTAATAATTGTTCAGATGAAAAAAACAACTGCATTGTTTGTTGTAATACTTACGATCACAGGCATTACGGCCCGGGCCCAGAGAAGCAGGGAAGACAACTACCTGCAGGCCGGAATTAAAGCTGGTGCCGGGTATTCTCAAATAACCGACCTGTCGAAGATGCTGGTGAGCGAGTCATATTATACAGGTTATACTTTTACTAACTATGGAAAATTCAGCTTTGCCGGCGGGCTTTATATAAACTACAAGTTCAAGGAATCCATTTCAGCTTTCTATGCTGAGTTATCCTATTCCCAGCTGGGCAGCAGGTTACACTATTCAGACATTAATGAGCTGAAGTATGATTTTGAGATAAAGTATAATTATCTTAACCTGGATTTCTGGTATAGAGCATATTTCTTGCCGGGTCTGCACGCAGGCATTGGGCCAAGGGTAGGCTTTAACCTGACGCCCGGAGCCCTGTATTACACTTCAAACGGGGAAGATATCTACGGACCGGATATACGCATCCAGCAGCAGATGAGGGATGTACTGAAAGGTCGAACAAGCTTCGCTCTTGGTGTTAGTCTGGGATATGAACTGGCAAATGGTTTATCAATAGATGCCCGCTATTATTTCGGTATAAGCGATGTGATAGAAACAGAGGTTAATAGCTTCCATTTTATTGAGAACAATAACGCTGGTCGGGTAGTGCAGGTAACAATAGGCTATGCAATACCTTATCACATGATCTTTTTCTGAGAGATCTCGCAGCAGATATTACCGGATAATAAAATTGTCTGTAAATATGAGGTACCTTATTTACATAATAATATTTCTTCCATTCATTTCAATATGTGGCCAGAATACCATGCCTGGAGGTGTTAACGGGGCTTGTGTATGGGAAGTAGCTGAGATCACTAAAAACGGCCTGTCTCAATTCAGGTCAGTCTTACCCGGTACCTTAATTCCGGGATTTAAAGTTGTTGGTAAAACCAAAACGATCAATAATAATCCTGCCCTTTTTTTTACCGGGGGTACAAATACAGTAAACAGCACCCTGGATCTCGGCAAGCTTCAATCATTTAGCCTGTTTACCGTATGCCAGGAAACCGATACCATCTCGGAGAAGATAATTGTCAGTCTTGAAAATGATTCAATAGCTGAGACAGTATTGACTGACAGGCGGATCGCTGCTCTTGATATTTACCGGTATGCCAGCTACAATAGTGACCCCGGTCTTTTTCCCAAAATATATTCATATACTCAGAATAAATCCACTGATTCATCCACATTATCCAGGCGACTTCAGCTGGGAAGACCTCCCCGAAACCAGCACATTCCTGCATCGGTCTATTCCGGCATAATACCGGAGGTGATCCTTTTTAAAAGGGTGATATCCCCGAAAGAACGGCAGCAGGTGGAAAGCTACCTGGCTATCAAATATGGGATTCCATTAAACCAGGAGTTACCAGTCTCATACCTGAATAGCAGAGGCAATGTAACCTGGGACGCTGAATTGAACGAAGCATATAACAGGAATATTGCCGGAATAGGCAGGGATGACCTTTCAGGACTTAACCAACATGTGTCTGTTAGCACCCTGACGCCGGGGATAATGAAGATAGGGCTTTTGAATGAGTTGAAGGATAACAGTTATGTAATATGGGGTGATAACGGGGGATCGTTAAGTTTTGACGAGGAGCCCGGAATACGAAAATTAAAGAGGGAATGGAAAATATCGGCCTTTAACAGCAACAGCAATGATATTGCTTTGTTTCTTGAAACAGATATGATGTCATTAAACGAGATAAATCCCCTTGATGACGGAGAGATATTCTGGCTGATGGCCGACAGGAGCGGAACTGGAAAATATCCGTTCAGACAGACAGATTATTTTCAATGCCGGCCGCTTTCCTCAACAGGTAGTATTATCAGGTTCAGTCCCGTGGTTATTGATGCCGACCATTCAGGAAATGATGTATTTACCATTATAGCTGCACCCGCTTTCTTTGCAAGGAGTATCTTGTTGTCGCCCACATGCCGGTCGGCACTCTCAGGGATAATCGAGACAGAAATTTGCGGTGGTGAGCCACCATTCGATTTTGTTCTTAAAGGTGTTTCGGACAGCAGGTTCCATGTATCATACAGGGGAAGCGAAAGGGAGCACATTTTTGAAGATATCAGGCAGGGAGCCTATTTTTTGACTGTAACAGATTCAGAAAACCATACTTACTCTGAAAAACTGTGGGTTTCCAATACAGCTTCGTGGAAAACTCAGATGGGAAGACAATATACTTTTCGTGAAGGAGAGGGCCTGGTCCTGGATGCCTCGGAAGGCATGCCTGAACTGAATTTTATATATTCATGGACGACACCGGAAGGGTCACTTTTTAACAGTTCAGTGATGACCATCAGCCAACCCGGAGTTTATCTGCTCTCGGTAACTGATGAGGATAATTGTAATTCAACGCAGGAAATCTCTGTAAGACAAACCGGTGAATCAGTATTCAGAATAACGGATCTTTATCCTAATCCGGTAAATGGCTGGTTTACAGTGAGAATTATGCTTGATAGGGAAACGGATGTGAATGTTATCATTACAGATGCGACCGGCAGGATCCTTAAGCAAATACTGATGCAGAATGATCGTTTTTACAGGTATAAAGATATGATCAGACAGCCGGGAATCTATTTCATTACCCTCATGTCAGAAGGAGAAAAGCAAACATTAAGATTAATTGTACAGTAATGTCCTGTTTAACATGACTGACCTGATTTTTGAAAATACGGCAACTGGCATGATCAACCTGAATCATGAATAGATTTTTTCGTTCCATATTGTATCTTCTGGCTGGGGTATTAATCTTCTGGCTGCCTTTCCTGTATAGCTGTACCCGGTCTGAACCTGTCAGCAGTACTGACGTTATACCCATTTCCACGGAAAATAAGTACTTATGGGAGAAACCGACAGCTGATATTTCTTATGACGAGATACCGTTAAACAGTCGTAAAGCTTCAGTTTATGAAGTTCAATATAATATAATCATTCCGGGACGTTCAATGAAATCGGCGGAGTTCACCCCTGGAGAAGAAAGCACTATAGATCTTGATGGAGCATCGCTATATGTCCCGGCCGGTGGGCTGAACAGAAAAATAACATTATCGGTAACCGGATTGTCAGGTGCGGATCTGCCTCCCCTTCCCGGTGAAATAGTTAACGTAACAGGTAATTGTTACACCGGTTATCGGTTTTTACCCCACGGTATGATTTTCGATTCAGCTGCCACAGTAGCAATAGCATATGATGAGGCTCTTATTCCGGATGGATTTACCACCGAGGATATTTATACCTGGTATTTCGATGACAGTGACAGTAAATGGAAAGCACTGTCACGCGACAGCGTTGACAGGGAATCCGGCCTTGTTGTATCAGGAACATTCCATTTTACAGATATGATCAACGGGATAATAAGAATCCCTGAATCTCCTGAAACAGAGGGATTTATCCCGACTTCAGTGAAAGATATAAAAGCAGCTGATCCGGGAGCAGGTATTACTTTCATTGAACCTCCGGTGGCCATCAATACAGGTGAAGCCATATTATCATATCCTTTTAAATTGCCTGCGGGCCGTTCAGGGATGCAACCCCAGCTGAATCTCCAGTATAGCAGTGATGGAGGAAGCGGGTGGACCGGATACGGATGGAGCCTTGATATTCCTTCCGTCTCGGTTGACCCTACCTGGGGAGTACCCCGTTACCTGACTGACAAGGAATCGGAAACATATATTTTTGGCGGTTCACAGCTTACTCCGGTTGCCCACCGGGGAGAATATGCCGACCGTACACCTGAAAAAAGATTCTATCCCAGGGTGGAAGGGAGTTTTTCTAAGATTGTCAGGCATGGGAATAATCCGGCTGATTACTGGTGGGAGGTTACTACGAAGGAGGGTATGCGGAATTTTTACGGAGGCTTGCCGGGTTCGGGAATAATTAGTACAGCAGTGTCGTCTGATGCTGCAGGTAATATAGGTTACTGGGCATTGACCGAAACACGTGATCTGCACGGCAACTTTATAAGTTATAAATATGACAGACCAGCAGGATCTGCACAGCAAATATATATCAGGGAGATAACCTATACCGGGCATGGAACTGAAGAAGGCCCTTATAAAATATCATTTATCAGAGACGATGAAGGCAATACTTATCAAAGGAAAGATGCAAGAATAAATGCAACATACGGGTTTATTCAGAGGGATAACGAGCTGTTACGTTACGTGGATGTAACCTTTAACGATGAACCGTTGCGCAGCTATGTTTTCCGGTATGAAGACGGGGAATTCCTGAAATCACTCCTGGCTGGAATATCCGAAATTAATGCTGCAGGAGAGGAATTTTATTCTCATAGCTTCGAATATTATGATGATGTCCGGCCGGATGATAAGTACGTGCCGTATGGAAACGATGAGATTTGGGACCTTCCTGATGATAACCTGAAGGAACTTTTTCTTAATCCGGTTAACTTCTTTTTCGATAATGTTTCTGCCCTGGGAGGATCGGGAAGTTCAGGATTCTCAGGGGGAGTTTCAGGTACAGTCGGGTTACTTGACGGTAACCTCTCCACCAAAGATATGACTGCAGGGGGGAATGCATCATTTCAAAGTTCAGAAAATGAGGGATTTTTAACAGTGGTTGACCTTAATGGCGACGGGTTACCGGATAAGGTCTACAAAAAAAATAATAAGGTCTATTATCGGCCAAATTTACTTTCATATCCCAGTGATGAGATGTTCGGTGATGCAAAGCTCATCACCGGGATAGATAAGATCAGTCTGAGTAAGACAATAGGTTTTGGAGGAGGCGTTGAGGCTAATCCGTACAGGCTTTATTTCGGATCAGATTTTACGTCTGCAACAACCAAAACAAGTGCCTATTTCAGTGATTTTAACGCCGATGGACTTATTGACCTTGTAAGTAATAATGTTGTATATTTTAACCATCTTGATGATAATGGGGTCCCGGTCTTCAGTGCATCAAGCGGTGAGACTCCAAATCCTTTGCTTGCAAACAGCAACATAGACCAGAGCATACTTCCTGATCCGGCTGAAGAACAGGCTCAGCTCGAGGCACAATTTCCACTGCATGATGCTGTAAGAATGTGGCAGGCACCGTTTGACGGGTTAATAACACTGAACGCTCCTGTTCAGCTTATAGAAGATACAAGTGCTGTTGCTATGGAAGACTCATATAAGGATGGTGTGAAAGTAAGTATCCAGCTTAACGGCAGTACCCTCTGGAGTACCATAATTGACGCAGGTAATTACAGCCTGGTACCGGGACCGGGATTGAGTCCTGTCAATATATTAAAGGGTGACCGGATCTACTTCCGGGTCCAGTCAAGATTCAATGGTTCATATGACAAGGTGTTCTGGGATCCTGAAATAGAATACCTGGCTATTAATGGTTCCGATACTCTCGTGAATCTTGAAGACAGTAACGGTAAGATTGTCGGGAAATATGAAGCGTCTGAAGATTTTGTCCTTTGCGGGAATCAAAATGTTGGCTTGCCAAAAGACGGGGAAATAAGGATCAGGGCTTCTTTCACCAAGCCGGTTACTTCCGACAGCCTTGAGCTTATAATTGGATATACAGACAGTTTGGGAATCAATTCAAGGATATTTTATTCTTCTTATGACTGTGGAAGTACAGTTACTGATTCCATCGATTTTTATTATGAGGTTATCCGCAACGGATTTCTGCAGTTCAGCGTTGTCTCTAATACAAATGTTGACTGGAGCAGGATTAAATTCACTCCCCTTGTTGAATATACCCGGATAGACAATGACAGTATTCCGCTTAAAGATTATAATGGTAACCTGATGCTCACTTTCAGGGCAGTCCCGGATTATACGGTTATGTATAACGATCCAGTAAGGCAGGAATTTCCAGTTATTGCAGACAGCTCATTTATTGCCTCTTTTAAGCTGGACAGTATTGATGTAAATTATTATCAGATGAAAGTTACTCCGGGACTGACATCCATCTCAAATATTAATCCTGCCGATACCATAGGCTTTATACTATCGGTGAAGCAGAAGCATAATATCCTGGATGAAGAAGAATATAACTGCCTGAATGGCGCAACATTAACGCCAGACACATTGATTGTTCCTGTTAGGCCCGGGGATACCCTTTATGTCGAATATTACTTCACAGATAACGATGTTCTGACTCTGTCCGATACAGCGTATGTAATAGTAGGGGCTGACTCCCTGAACAGGTTCAAAGCGTCCGTTTTCAGTCCTGTAAATCCGGAGGATGCAATATTTGGTCACCTGTACCGTGGGTGGGGACAGTTTGATTACAGGGGAGACTCAACCAGGGCCACATCATCAATAGATGAATCTCTTTTATTACTAAGCGATAATGGTAACGTAGATGTAGCATCAATACAGGATACTTCTTCTTTAAGCGGGATAAAGAATCCTATGGGAGGAGTGTTTAATATTATGATACCTTATGCAGCAACAGGATCTTATTTAGGCACTGATAATGAGGTGTATGTTCTGCCCGAGTATATCTCCAGTTCACGTATGGGGGAAAAGAATGTTTTTGTTGAGCCTCTTGTTATCTCGGCCTCAGGCCTGAATGCAGTCACAAAAGTTGCAACGAGCTCTTCAAAAAGTGTTGCAGGGGGACTGAGCGTTCTCTCATACAGTCATTCATGGGGTGATGATAACCTCACTGTTGATATGATGGATATGAATGGTGACAGGTATCCCGACCTGCTGTCAACCAATTCAATTCAGTATACCGGAGTGCAAGGTGTTCTGTCAGGATCAGCTGTTAACCATTCCCTGGGTGACCATTATTCTGTGTCGGAAGCCTGGGGTATTTCCGGTGGGGGTACTTTTGCTAATGCCAAATCCTCAAATTCACTTACCCCGGTACCGACCAAGGGCGTGAAAGTTATCATAGGAAATAATTTTAAGACCAATAATAACTCAAGGGAAGCTGAAGAGACCTCTGAGTCATCATTCGGTGTAAGCGGGAGCTTCACGGACAATGATGATTATACCGATCAGACCTGGCTCGATATTAACGGCGACGGATTACCTGATAAGGTCTATGACAACGGTACGGTGAGATTGAACCTTGGCTACTCTTTTGCCCCTGCGGAGACCTGGAATTTCGACGCTATATGTGTTGGAAAAAGCGTGGACTTCGGAGGCGGTCTTGGTATTAATATATCAAATGGCAGTATAATTGCCGGTGTCGGAATTTCGAAGACATTTAATTATGCAACCGAGACATTCCTTGATATTAATGCAGACGGATTGCCTGATATGGTAAAAGGTTCTAATGTTTACTTTAACTTAGGAGCCGGCTTTGCATCTCCTGTTGAATGGCCCGGACTTGATGGTGACTGGCCTGGTTCTGTACCCATCGAAATGGTTGGCGCAATACCCCTTGAAGCCGGAGAGGCAATAGGTGAATCTGCAAACGCCGGTTTTACAATAGGTATCGCCATACCCATCTTTTTCATTAAAATTTGTATTAATCCCAGCGCTTCAGTAAACCATGGAGTAAGCAGGGCCCTGACTCAACTTGCAGATATTAACGGAGACGGAATGCCCGATTTCCTTTTATCCGGAAATGAAGATGAGCTTAAGGTAAAACCATCAACTATCTTTCGAACCAATATCTTAAAGCGGGTCGAACGCCCTATGGGCGGAAGCTTCACACTCGACTACCTCCTTACACCTGCTGTTTATGATCATCCTGGAGGAAAACTGGCACTGGCATCAGTAGAAATGTATGACGGTCTTGCCGGTGACGGGGTTGACACATCACTGATTACGTTCGAATATGAAGGGGGCTACTACGACCGGCACGAAAGAGAATTTTATGGATTTGCTTCTGTGGTTACTCACATCCACAATACATCAGATAACAATTCCATTTACCGCAGCCTTGTGCAAAGGTTCAGTAACAGCGATTATTATACAAAAGGGATAATGCTGTCGGAGACTCTTACTGATGGCGAAGGACATAACCAGAAAGGTTCTGAGAATATCTATTCCTTAAAGGATATTCATACCGGTGAATCTCTTCCCGGATCATATTCACAAAGTGACAGGGCCCCGGCATTCGTTGCGCTGGATGAAACAAAGCAGTACTATTATGCCGGTGCCACCCAGCCTCTCCTTTCAACAAGGGTAACTTATGATTACGATACACTGGGTAATATTTCGTCTTATACGGACTACTCCTCGGGCAACGACAATGCTATGTATTCTGTATCTGTACGGTACCATGGTAATAATGATAAATACCTGTACTCTGTCCCTTCCAGCCAGGAAGTGTATACGATTGACGGGCTCAAGAGAAAAAACGAAACAGTAATTGATGAGTTTGGAGATATAACCCGGATATCACAATACATAAGCAATGAAGAGATAGCCATGGTAGATATGGAATATGACGAATTCGGTAACCTTATAAAGATCACCCGGCCAGCAAATTACAATGGTGAACGATTGTGGTATGAATATGAATATGACCAGGCAGTCCATTCTTACGTTACCAATGTCACCGATGCGTACGGCTATAGTTCTTCAGCCAGCTACGATTACAAGTGGGGCATGCCGGTGGAAGTAACTGATATGAATGACCAGGAAATGGAATACTCATTCGATGATTGCGGACGTATGACAACGATAACTGGTCCGTATGAAATGGCAGAAGGCAGGCCATACACAATATCATTTGAGTATTTCCCGGAAGCTGATATACCGTATTCCCACACCATGCATTACGACAGTGTATATGATTCCAATATCGAAACATATACATTTTCTGATGGCCTGGGTCGTCCAGTACAGATAAAGAAAACTGCCTCAATATTTGAAGATGCTAATATTGAGGACAGACCTGGTTTTATAGTTTCGGGCAGGATTATGTATGATGCATTCGGTCGGGCAACCGTCAGTTACCAGCCTGTTTTGGACTCAGAAGGTGATCCTGCAACTTACAACGATACCCCTGATAATGTGCAGCCTGCCCTGACGGACTATGATATGCTGGACCGGATCAGGAAAGTGGTTCTTCCCGATGGTTCAGTTACAACTCACAGGTACAATATCAGTGATTTCAATGGTGAAACGGTGCATACGGACAGCCTTACAGATGCCCTGAACAATATATCTGTAACATATACCAAAGCAAATGGAAAACAGGCAGCAATTGCCAGAAGAGCAGCTTCCGGAGATATCATTACCAGATTCGGATACAACGGCATAGGCGAGTTGATGACCGTGACTGATCCCATGGGAAACATAAGTAAATCTGAATATGATATGCTGGGAAGACGTATAGCATTTGACCAGCCTGATGCGGGATTAACGGAATTCGCGTACGATGCTGCAGGTAATATCATTAAGAAAGTTACTGCAAACCTGAGGAAGCAGATCCCCGATGGGGGAGCAATAACCTATAAATATGACCGTGAGAGACTGGTGGAGATCGTATATCCCAGAAACATTCAAAACAGGGTAAATTATACATACGGGGAACCCGGGGCGCCATTTAACAGGGCAGGCCGAATAGTCCTTCAGCAGGATGCCAGCGGGGGACAGGAGTTTTTTTACAGCAAACTCGGCGAGATAATAAAAACTATCCGTACTGTGCAGATTGGAGAGTCCGATATGCGTACCTGGATATGGAGTGCCGAGTATGATACATGGAACCGTGTACAAAGCATGACATATCCTGACGGTGAAAAGGTGACCTATTACTATAACCGTGCAGGAAACCTTTTAAGAATGGAGGGTGAAAAGCTGGGACAGTCATATACTTATATCTCCAGGATTGGCTATAATAAATATGAGAACCAGGTTTATATCAGGTATGGCAATGGTTCTGAAACCAGCTATGATTTTGAGCCTAAGCTTCAACGGTTGAAGCAGATGAATGTTTCTTCCGGAGGTGTTTTGATAATGGATAACGAGTATTCCTATGATCTGACCGGGAATATTCTTGCACTTACAAACAGTGCAGGAGCTTCTGGCACTATCGGGGGTTCAACATCTCATACATATTCCTACGATGAACTGTACCGTCTCACAGGCGCGGGAGGGGAATTCAGTGGTAAGAACAATCAGGAGAGTTATTCGCTGACGCTGGAGTATGATATTATGGGTAAAATATTGCAGAAGGAGCAGCAACAAATGAAAAACAACGAGGTTCAGTCTGCTTCTACTTATAGCCTGTCTTATAAGTACCAGGGACAACAGCCAAACACTGCCACAGAGATTGGCGGGAGAGTATTCTCGTACGATGCAAACGGAAACCTTACCAGCTGGCAGGACACAGTAACCAACGACTACCGGCAACTGGCATGGGATGAGGAAAATCGCCTGACGTTAATCTCCGATAATGGCTACATGAACCGCTATGTATATGATGCATCAGACGAAAGGGTGATAAAAAGTCATGGTGGAATGCAGGGTGTTTATTTAAATGGTGCACCGGCAGGTATCGTTAATCACTCCGATGATAACTATACTGTATATGTAAGTCCGTATTTTGTGTTTCATAATGAGAAATTCACAAAGCACTATTACAACGGTATAACAAGAATAGCCAGCAAGACAGGTAACGGGCAGTTTATGAACCTGTACCGGCCGTCAGTATTTGAAATTACGGCAGGTGGAGTTAACTATATCAACCGTCAGCAGCAACTGGAGTCGGAAAAGAATGAGTATGTCGGTCAATCACATGTACCTCCCGGCCCTCCGTCGATGAAAGGCGTTTATGCAGATCCTCTTTACACTGGTACAGCATATCCGGATGCCGGCACTCCGGTAAACGATCCTCCCAGGGGTTGGCCGAAAAAGCCTGTTTTTGCTCCGCCGGGAGGTCCTCCCGGTGCTCCCGTACAATGGAGCGAAGATGTTACAAACGAGAATGTGAACCCCGGGTTCGGCTTTACGGGAAACGGAAATTTCAAGGAAAGTTTGGAGTATTTCTACCATACCGACCATCTGGGCTCCACAAGCTATATTACTAATGCCGGTGGGGAAGTTACCCAGTTCATAGCTTATTTATCTTTTGGCGAAACTTTCACTGAACAGCATTCCGACTGGGACAGCCCGTATAAATTCAACGCCAAGGAGATTGACAACGAAACAGGGCTCTATTACTATGGTGCGAGATATTATGACCCAAAGGTGAGCCTGTGGCTGGGCGTTGATCCCCTGGTGGAGGAATATACCGGAACTTCACCATACGTGTACTGCCTGGATAATCCTGTAAAATATCTCGATCCTGATGGTAAGAAGATCATCCTTATGGGCGACCAGCTGCAAAAGAAAAGACTTCTTGAAATCTATCAGAAACTATCTGATGACAGGCTGGATTACAATGTAAAAACAGGAGAAGTCTATGGCTTTTCAGCCACAAACCTGTCCAAAGGCCCGAAAACAGCCCAGATCAGGGATATGCTGAATCAGAAAGGTGTGGTGAGGGTCGTGCTTGATAATACCAATGGAAGCAGGATGGAATTTAATCCGGATGAGCTGACAAATGCCACAAACAACACAGGAATTGGCAGTTGTACCATATTCCTGAATCCCGGTGAGAAAATGGAATTACTGGTTAAAGATAATACAGGCAGGTTGAAATTTATGGAGTCACCAATTGAACGGACCGCTGCACATGAAAACAGCCATGCACTCAGGGCAATGAAGGGGATATTCAGAAATCCTTACGAGATGGTGAAGCATGATCCTGACTGGAGGATACCGGGAGGCGGTAAGATCAGGCTTGAGGAAATGGAAAATATGATGGAAGAGAACAGGCTTTTCCCGGAAGCAGAGCGGGTTCGTTACACACCACGCGGCAAAAATGAATCATTGCCGAAATCCAAAAAGGTTAACAGGCAGAGATGAACTAAAGCAGAGCCAGCTTATTATTATTAGCGGAGATTTTCCCGGGGCACGAAAAGTTAAAACTGCAGACTCAAAAATTTGTAAGAAGACAAATCTGAGTGCTCGTAAACTTGTATACCTGAGAACATTTTTCCAATTCATCTGTTAATTAATTAACAGGACATAAAGACTGAAATCATGAAAACCAAAAGTATTACGTCTGAACGACGAAAGGTTGCGGTAGTTGGGGCCGGGGCCGTCGGTGCCACTTACTCCTACGCCCTGGCACAGAGCGGACTGGCAGATGATATTGTCATCATCGACAAGAATGAAGAACTGGCCGAAGGACAGGTTTCTGACCTTGTACATGGACAGCCTTTTTTCCCGACGGTAAACATAAACCAGGGAACAGTCAGTGACTATGCTGATGCTAACCTTGTAGTTATTACTGCAGGTGCTGCTCAAAAACCAGGTGAAACGCGACTCGACCTGATGAAGAAAAATGTTGCTATCGTGGGAAGCATAGCTGAAGATATAGCGGCACAGGATTCGCAGGGTGTAATGCTGATTGTAAGCAATCCTGTCGATGTGCTCACTTACGTTGCCATTAAAAGATCTGGTTGGGAGCGCAACCGGGTAATCGGATCAGGGACTGTCCTCGACAGTGCTCGCTTCCGGCATTTTGTCAGCCATCATTGCAACGTTGATGTGCATAACGTTCATGCATATATTCTAGGGGAACACGGCGACAGCGAGATGGCTGCCTGGTCGATGACCCACATTGGGGGGATAAGCATCGACAATTACTGTCCTATGTGCGGAGGCTGCGAAGGTTGGCAGGAGGAACAGAAAAATATTGAAAAGAAGGTCCGCGAATCTGCCTATCATATCATCAACGCCAAGGGTTCGACTCATTTTGCAGTAGGCCTGGCCCTTGTAAAAATATCTTCTTCAATATTGCGGAAGCAGAACAGCTTGCTTACTGTATCGGCACTTGTTGACGGGGAATATGGTCTCAGTGATGTATGCCTCAGTGTGCCCTGTGTCATCTCCGACAATGGCATAGCAAGAATCATCGACAGTAAGCTTGATGATGAGGAAATGAAACTATTGCATGATTCCGCTGCTGTGCTCAGGAAGGCCCTCGAAGATGCAGGTATCAGATAGCTTATTTCTGTTTATACAAGCAGCATGGCAAAGAATTTTATATGTACTATAAATAATATATAATAATGAACATTTAGCATTTTAACATGATTGTTTAAAGTATTGAATGACATATATATAGATAAGCCTATGCGATGTTAACAATTTAAATTGTACAAATAAAGATATATATAAGCGAACAATAATGCCTGCTATTATGTTATGGTATCATAAATGAACATAATAATTAACTAAAACATACAATTATGAAAAGACAGGCATTAATCTTAGGACTAGCGGCGATTTTTAGCATTGCTGTATTTACCTCTTGTGAAAAAGAAGAGGATAGCTCAACAGAAATATCAAAAATGACTATCGCCGAATTTGCATTTTCACAGGAAAATTTTTCTGTTCTTGTTCAGGCTCTTACAAAGGCTGATCTTGTTGATGTTCTGAACGGTGATGGGAACTTTACAGTATTTGCCCCTACCAATGCAGCTTTTGCTGAACTTCTGAGTGATCTTGGTGCCAGCTCCCTGGATGATATACCAATGGAAACACTTAAATCAGTTCTGCTTTATCATGTTCTTGGAGAAGAAAGAAAATCAGATATGCTTGATAATGGGTATTATAATACACTGAGCCAGGCATATAATGGTTATATGAGTCTGAAAATTGATCTTTCAGGCGGTGTGATGATAAATAGCTCTGCAAATGTAATAACAGCCAATGTTGATGTAATGAACGGAGTGATCCATGTGATCGACAAAGTTCTTCTGCCACCGACGGTTGTTGACCTCGCAATTGCCAATGATAACTTCAGCATATTGACAGAAGCGGTTGTCAAGGCAGGTCTTGTCGAAACTCTTAACGGGGAGGGACCTTTCACCATCTTTGCACCAACAAATACAGCATTCCAGGAACTGTTTACACAGTTGGGTATAGGTGGAATCAGTGACCTTACTGCAGAGCAGATGGTACCAATACTTACATACCATGTTGTAAGTGGAAATTTCAGGTCATCTGATCTTACAGCCGGCCTTGTTGAGACTCTCAACGGGTCAATAACAATAGCACTTTCACCTTCTCCGTCTATTAACAGCAGTTCAATGATCATTGCAACAGATGTTCAGGGAAGCAATGGAGTGATCCATGTGATCGACAAGGTTCTTCTTCCTGCAGAATAATATGAGATTTTTTAAGATAAATTTGAGGGTGGCTGCACGATCACCCTCTTTTTTTTCTTAACCTGGGGCCAAAAACAACTTTTTAGGCTAATTTTAAATTTTGAATAATTATGGCCAGATATACCCTTAACGATCTTGAAAGCCTTACCGGGATTAAGTCCGATACTATCAGGATATGGGAGCTTCGTTACAAAATCCTCAAACCAAACAGGACGTCGACGAAAAGGAAATGGTATACAGACACTGATCTTGCCAAGCTTCTGAACATAGATATCCTGCATAATAATGGTTTGAAAATCTCTAAAATTGCAGGCATGACCGATAGAGAGCTAAGAGAGAGAGCTTTTTCAATTGCAGAGAGGATCCAGGGACCCGGTGAAGAGATAGCTCTGATGATAATGGCTATGAACAGGTTCGATGAGCAATTTGTTAATGATATTATTATCAGGTCGGTTTTGAACAAAGGATTCGAAGATACTTTTACAGACCTTGTATTCCCGTTTTTAAACAAAGTAGGAATCTTGTGGCACACAGGGTCTGTTGATCCCGGAACAGAGCATTTCATTACAGCTCATTTCAGGAAATGGCTGATCTCAGCTATAGATGGCATCCGGCAGGAAATAAATGAAAACAGGAAGAGATTTCTTCTTTTTCTGCCCGAAGGAGAATGGCATGAGCTCGGTCTTCTTTTTTACTATTGGTTTTTACTTAAAAATGGCCATAAGGCGCTTTACCTTGGACAGTCTACTCCTGCTGAATCCGTATTTGCAGTTGCCAGGAGCTGGAAACCCGATTCAGTGATAACGGGTATTATGACAGGTTCACCCGGTGATAAACCTGAGAAATATCTGAGCATACTTGGTAAAGAGCTTGCTGGAGTAAAGATTTATGCAGCCGGGATACTTGCGGATGTTGCAGATAAACTGCAATTACCTGGTATCATACCTCTTAAAGGTATATCAGACCTGGATTTTCTCAGGTTAAAAGATCAGTAATAGATTCAGGAGTTATTTCATAAAATTAACCACCTCATTATAATCCTTCCTGGGTGAAGCTGATGATACGGCATCTACACCCTGTGCTATATTGCCGACACGCAGCACCACGATGGCCGTGAAGCCCTCAGGAATCCGGTAGGCTTCTTTGTTGTAGTTGATATTACGTGCCGGGCTGCCATATATCCTTGCTCCAAGGCCAAGTCCGTGCGCGGCGATGAACATATTTTCAGTTGCAAGTCCGCAGTCGAAATCGGAAGTTGATGCACCCTCCTTCTGCGGTGTTTGGCCAGAAACGACAATCAGCACATTCCCTGACACAGCGTCCTTGATGATCTCCTTCATGGCAGATTCATTCTTAATCACCGTAAACTTCCACGGTTGTGCATTCACTGCGCTTGGTGCCTTGATGCCGCACCTGAGGATCGTTTCCAGCTGCTGGTCGCTTACCGGGGTTGTGGTATAATTCCTTTCAGAGATTGCCGACGAGATAACATCGGTTACAGCACTGGAAGCCTGACCCTTCATAGCCTGCGAGGCAAGGAGAAGAACAGTGATGAAGAATAAGATTGTCCTGGTTTTCATATGATAAAGTTTTTAGTTTGACATATTTTAATGAAGGAAAGTTATGAAATTTATTGCATCTGATTCAGAATATGCTAAAGACAATAATTGAATAATCTCACAGAGTTCCACAGAAGTCCGTAGAGATATACAGAGGTATAATCCCCCAATTGGGGGGAGGGGGTCACTTGGCCCACTTAATCCCTTCTGGTGTTCTTCTCCATGCAAAATAGGACTCCAGGACTTCCAGCGATTCGGCACTGGGTACAGGTCCCGGGTATGGCGTTTTATTAAAATACATTACCTCAGGATTGGCGTCACTGAAGGATGGCCACTCGGGTACTCCCTCACCGTTAGGGTCACCATATTTGGCAAAATTTGTCCAATAGGCACCCATTGCTTCCGAGATCGCCAGGTCCGTATCCGTAACCTGTGGATTATCCTTATTAAGAACCTGGAAGACATAAGCTACATCCTGTCCGTGTGGCGATCCATACCCTGCCCTTGGCGAGTCTTCGGGATAATCAGGATGCTGATCGAAATAATAGTAGAAGACCTTCGACCTGCCGGTCTGTGACTGGAGACGTGCCCATATCCAGGTGTGCCAGCCGAAGGCGGCATCGCGCGCGAGGTCTCGTGCCGTTTTTGGTACAGTGGTCTCACCAACAGGGTAGGCCTTCAGTATGTCGTCGGCAAATTTCCCGTAACGTTCCCTGACACCGGCTATATATTCTTCAGGATCACTGGTCCTGGTGAAGCTGGCCCCTTCGTCAGAGTTGTAGCCAACGAGAATAGGCACATCATTATATTTACCTTCTTCATAAAGAGTATATTGGTTGTCGGGGATAACATACCCGTCTATAATGGGCCACGACATTCCAAGCCCGCGGCCGGCAGGCAGCTTGTCCGGTTCGATCTTGCGTAGTTCCGCAATAGAGGAAACACCTGCGCTCTTTACATATTCCTCTCCTGCACGTTCTGCATCGGCAAGGGTCATTTGATTCTCCCCCGGATAGGTGGTTGGTCTTGGAGGTCCGAAAGAACCCCCGCTCTGGGAGATAGCACCATGGAACAACCCTTTGGCCAGCGGAGATGCACACAGCATGCTGACTGCTATCCCACCTGCCGACTCACCGAATATTGTCACCTTGTCGGGATCACCGCCGAATGCAGTAATATTATCCTGTATCCACCTGAGGCCGGCTATCATATCCAGGAGACCGTAATTACCGGAAACATGCTCCGGGCTTTCAGCACTCAGTTCAGGATGTGCAAGGAATCCCAGTTGTCCCACACGGTATGCTATGCTGACCAGTACAACACCCTTTCTGGCCAGGTGTTCCCCGTTATAATTTGGTTCGGAGGTAGCTCCTGCACCAAAGCCTCCTCCATAGATCCATACCAGCACCGGGATCCTGTCCTTCGGCGATTGTGCCGGTGTCCAGACGTTAAGGTAGAGACAGTCTTCGCTCTTACCGGAGGGAGGATTTCCACCCTGTATCGGTCCTGGAGCAAACGCGGTATCATATTGTACTCCCACCCATTTATCAGCAGGCCGGGGTGGACGCCACCGAAGATCCCCGACAGGAGGAGCGGCAAAAGGAATGCCTTTATAAACTGTCAGCCCGTCTTCGACAGTACCCTGTATAAGTCCGCCTTCAACCCTTACCTGTCCGGGTTTCCGGGAGTTACATGACATAATGGCTATCATTGCCAGTACAGTAATTAGAATAGTCAGGTTTTTCATAAATGCGATTTTTTAGTCAGATTTCTGTATTTCTTTGAAAAGTTAAGAAAAAAAGGGAATATGACAATCCTGATTGACTGCGGAAGAAGGATTTTGTTAAGCGGATTAATATGACCTATCAATCTATAAGCCGGAGGCGTAGCCGGTACTAAGACAATCTTTCCCTGAGCATTTTCATTTTTTCAAACCTTTCGGGTGAAAAGGTCCTGGTATCCTGTTCTACAAATTCAAACAGGATAAGAGATTTCCGCGAGTATTCGATGCAATCCTCTTTCCTGCCCCTGGCATACTCAAGCTCCGATTCGGCCCTGAACAGTTCTGCAAGTATCTCGAGATGACCTCCCGTGTAATTGTGGTCCTCCAGGAGCTTTTTGGTAAGATCTTCGGCAGGGATATTCCTGAAAAAAGCTGCATCCTGCTTCAGCATGTCGTAATAGATCTTTTCGAGGTTATCCGATGCAGCATCAAGCTCCCCCTTCTCAATAAGTCCGAATAAAGCCCGGAGCAGATCCCCGAGCATCTCGATCATGCGGAGAATGTAGTCTTTTTGGTACATATGATAATGTCAGATGTAAAAGTAAAGATAGCGAAAACAGTATCAAGGTACAAAGGTGACGGGAGGCATATATATTTAGTGATGAGAAAAAAGCAAGAATTTACACCTTAATTTATCCCTGCCATTTTTACTTCTATAGCTTCTAAACCCTCTATAGCCTCTGCACCTTCACAATAACCTTCCCTCGCGGCCTTCCTTTTTCAGCGAGCTCGAAAGCATCAGCAGCCTTATCAAGAGTAAATATATTCTCAATGACAGGGATGAGCTTCTTCTCTTCAAAAAGCCTTTCTGTCTCATCATAATCGATCGTCTTTGTCCTCATATTGGCAGATACCAGCTTCCTTCCGGTGAAGAGCTTTACGAAAAACGACGACAATATCCTTTTAGGCGCCGGTAAGGTCGAAGCATAAATACCTCCCCTCTTCAGCAGCCTGTATACAATTTTTGGATCCATTTTGCCATAGGCATCCATGATGGCATCATACTTCCTGTTGTGGCTGCCAAGTTCCTCCCTGCTGTATCCAGTCGTATAATCGGCGCCAAGTCTTTTTGCCAGCTCCATGTTTACATCGTTGCAGGTGGCAGTAACTTCCGCACCCCTTGCTTTTGCTATCTGGACAGCAAAATGGCCTACACCACCGGTAGCTCCATTTACAAGTATCGATTTCCCGGGACCTGTTTCACAAACTCTTATCCCGCTCAGGGCCGTCAGGGCAGCAACCGGCATGGAGGCTGCCTCTTCGAATGACATGCCTTCGGGTATCAGCCTTGCTGATGAGGCATCGACAACCAATAGTTCTGATAAGGCGCCGGGCTTCCCATTAAAGACAGACGTTCCTCCATATATCCTGTCGCCGGGCTTAAAACCCTGGACTTTATTGCCTGTCTCACTAATAATGCCTGCAAAATCAGATCCCATAACTCTCGGGAATTTATTCCCGGTCAGAAATTTCAGATCTCCTCTTTTTACCTTATAATCAGCAGGATTGATGGAGGCAGCCTTAACCTCAATCAGTAACTGATTTTCCTCCGGGACCGGATCAGGAAGCTCACCAAAGACCGACGCTTCAGGTCCCCCGTATTCTTTTGAATAGTATGCTTTCATTACAAATAGTTACTTTTTGAATTTCTATTATTCTAACAAAAATCATGCAGTATTGTTGAAGAATTTTCTCTTGATATTCAAACAGGCCTGGGAAAAATAAAACCAGACTATGCAGGAATAACGAAAATCCTGTTTAAATTTACTTACCATTCAAAAAAATCAAGATTTATCTTTAAACCATAATACAATGAAAAAAGTAAATATGTTGCTTTTCACAGGTTTGTTTTGCTTTATCAGCGCAAGTGGTCAGGATATACCTCCAAATGACGCCAAGCTTATGGATGATTTTATTAACTCAATGCTTACATTTAAAAAGGAGATAGTAACATCGGATGCCCTGACAAAAGTATTCTCAGGGGCTTTTTATATTGTAACACCAACATACTATCATGACGATGGCACGTCATCGTGTGAACAGTACAGGGTTCTGGTAAAGGATGGCAGGCTTTCTGAGCTTGAGCCTCTGGATCAGGATAAGAATCTGCCTTTATTGTTTTCTCTCCTGAAACCAGGTGTGACGATCAAAGATGAGAATGAGGCAAATTTATTCCAGGATGCACTGGATATTATATACCCTACTGACTGGACAGTCGACGAAAAAGATAAGACCTCGTTGATAAAAGATGGTAAATGGTTGTTCCTGAGAGGAGATTTTTTCGGATCAAAAAAAGGATTTATGGTTACCCTTGATCAGAATAAAAAGATTACTCAGATCGATTATAGCCTTAAAGCTGTTGAGGAGCAGTAGAAGTTGATCCTGCAGATCTGGCAGGCGTAATTACTATCTTGTCATCGCATCGCGGGCAATAATATACTTCGCAACCGGTACAGGCATAACAGTTCTAACAGTGCTTGTTAAGCTTGTCACGCTCGAATCTGTAACTGCATTTCCCGCATGTTATAAAATCTGCTTCAATTAGTGCTCCCCTGTGCATATTTTATTCAAAACTTCTCATTTCCAAATCAATAAGCCATCTGCCGTCAGGCTGCTTTTTCCAGATCCTTACATAGTGACCGGTGTTTGTCCCGGGCTTGCCGGCATCCTGGAAATACCCGTAAGTATACCCGAGATCACCCGATCTGGCAGCTCCGCTGCCGTCAGTTCTCCAAACCAGAGATCTTCCTGCCCGGGTAATCCAGGAGGCTATTATATCCTTATCCATTGTTGGAAGATGACCATTGACCATCATCCTCATCTCTTCGGAAAGAAAAGTCATGTATGTGACAGCAGCCGGATCCATAATCCATTTGCCGAGTATCATTTTCTCCGTTTCACTGATCTTTAGAGCAGCCTCTTGAGACATGTCGCCATTGAAATCACCTTTTATTTCACCTGCAGCAGGCGGAAATGAAAAGAAGTGAGGTGTACCTGGTGCCGTAGGTGTTGACGACCCGGCGTCAAGACTAACCTTCCACTTACCTGTGTTGTCTTTCTTCCATACAGTTAAAAAATACCCGGTGGCGACAGGCAATGTATTTGGCCTGTATTCCTGCATTTCCCAGGGTCCGGTGCTTATACCGAAGTCACCGCTGGCTGCCAGGTCCATGTATTCCGTCTCCCATTTCAGAACATAGGGAGCAGATTCTCCCTCTTTGAAATATTGCAGACCGTTTGTGATCCATCTGTCGGTGAAGATCACCGATCCTTCGGCCATGTTGTTAATGAAAGCGGCATTACGTCCCCGGGTCACTGATTCCCTGGCAAAATTCCTTTCGGCTTCAAACATCCCAAACAGGGTTGAAGTGCTGTCGGGTTCCTGGGCTTGAATTGTAAGGGGTATTAATAGGAGTACAATATGTTTGAGATTTAATGCCTTCATTTTGTATGGTCCTTTTCAGGACAAAGATAGGAATGAATTATTATACGGCCTCCTGGATATTAATTTTAGAAATCATGAACCGGTAAATACCAGGCTATAAAATCCCTTTTTCAATCTTGAATGGAAGATAAACAAACTCTTTATATGTTTGTTGCATAATAAAGAAGTGGCATATTATTTTATATGAAAGCAATTGTTTTAAAAGGATTTGGCGGTGTGGAAAACCTTGTTGTTGAGGAGATTCCTGTTCCACAGCCCAATGATCACGAAGTTCTGGTAAGAGTCGTAGCAGCAGCTGTAAATCCAATCGACATTAAAACCAGGAAAGGTAAAGGTGTGTCAGGTATCTTGAAGGAATTCAATCCGATTATCCTCGGTTGGGATATCTCTGGTACCGTTGTAAGAAGAGGTAAGAACGTGACCACATTTAGCGAAGGAGACGATGTCTTCGGGATGATCAATTTCCCGGGCCATGGAAGAGCGTATGCGGAATTTGCAGCAGCACCTTCTTCACACCTGGCTCTTAAACCGTCGGGCATATCACACGAAGAGGCATCCGGGGCTTCTCTTGCTGCTCTTACTGCATGGCAGCTTCTTAAGTACAGGTCGGGCATCGGAAAAGGAAGTACGGTGTTGATACATGCTGCGGCAGGTGGTGTCGGACATTTTGCTGTTCAGATGGCAAAACATCTTGGGGCAATTGTAGCTGCCACAGCATCTGCTGCAAACCATAGGTTTGTGATTGACCTCGGGGCAACACAACATATAAATTATGAAAAAGACCGTTTTGAACAGGTACTGCATAATATTGATTTTGTCATTGATGCAGTCGGGAATGACTATATTGACCGGTCATTGGAAGTTCTTAAGCCAGGGGGCACAATAATATCGATACCATCAGGAGCCTCTGAGGATGTGGTGGAAAAAGCAGCAGCCAGAGGTATGAACGGGTATAATTTCCGTACCAGCTCCAGCGGAGAAGATATGACTGAGATAGCAGGAATGCTGGAGAAAGGGGAATTAAAATCCGTTATATCAAGGATTTATTCTCTTAGCGAAGTAAGGGATGCGCATCTTCAGATAGAATCAGGTAAGACCAGGGGGAAGATAGTGATAAGGATGTAGAGGCATTGAAAACCAATTGGTGCAGCAAAGGTATTAATAACCATAAGCTCATTCTATTCTATGACTTACAGATCATTACTAAACCGGCAAATATGGCTGAACTGCCTGAATCAGATTCTCCAGCGACTCCTTTCTCCTGTTCATGTAAATATCATTGTGGAAATAATCCAGTTTCTTCAGGAGGTATGCCAGCGTGTTGATCTCTTCACTGTTCAGGTTTCCCGTTACGATCTTAGAAACCATACCCATTGTGGGCAGTATGCCAAATATTTCCGCCCTGCCTGCATCAGTAATTGATACCCTGACACTGCGCTTATCATTTATGTCGTCAGTCTCACTTATAAATCCAGAATTTTTAAGACGTTTTATTATTTCTGTCCCTGATGTTTTTTCCATCACCTGTTTGTTTATAAGCTCTGTCTTGGTAAGACTCTTAAAAGTCATTAACGTGATCAGGAAGGAGAACTCATCAGCTGTCTGTAAACGGCTGCTTTTAAGAGCTTTTTTAATATAGCCCTTTGCATACCTGTACATTAGGACAATCAGAATAGAAATGTCACTGCTGGTGCTGCCATAGTCCTGGCCCATATCCGGCGATTCGTCACCCCTGATTTTCCTTATTTCAATGCTATCGCCTGCCGACCTGGCATTAAGGTATCCAAGGAAATCATTAAAAGTATAATCTTCAGAACTTTCTCTCTCCTCATCAAATGCAAAAAGACAGTCAATGATCTCAGTAAGTATTTCCTTCTTTTTCATATCTTTAATATACATAAACATATCAAATATAATTAAAATAGTACAAAAATGTAAAAATATTTCCTATTGATTAAACAAAATAGTATTATAATTGTTTTATAAATACGAAAAAGTACTAAAAATGGAAATTGTAGCAAGAATTAAAGGAGCAAGCAAGGAGTACAAAGCAGGTGATACAGTAATAACGGCACTGCAGCCAACATCTTTTGACTTGCGCAGGAATGAGCTTACTCTTGTAATTGGCCCTTCGGGATCGGGTAAAACAACCCTTCTCTCACTTCTTGGCTGTGTAATTTTTCCTACCCAGGGTGAGGTATATGTCAACAATATGCTTATAAACGGCATGAAAGATAAGGATCTTGCTGATGTAAGGCTGAAAAACATAGGATTCGTATTCCAGAATTTCAATCTTCTTGCACCGCTCAATGCTCTTGAAAACGTAATGCATCCTCTTTTATTGATGAACATTAACAGGAAAGAAGCGAGAGCGAAGGCATTTGAGGCATTGAGAAAGGTTAACATGGAAGAC
The DNA here is from genome assembly GCA_964595725.1 of uncultured Rikenellaceae bacterium. Taxonomy (GTDB): domain Bacteria; phylum Bacteroidota; class Bacteroidia; order Bacteroidales; family VadinHA17; genus LD21. Next base: position 50,958 of record CAZQRQ010000002.1, read on the forward strand.
AGGCTGACAAGTCTTCCGAAAAACCTGAGCGGAGGACAGCAGCAGAGAGTTGCAATAGCCAGGGCTCTGGTTACCGAACCTTCAATAATGCTTTGCGATGAACCTACTGCTGCACTCGATTATAAAAGTGTCAGTATCGTAATGGAAGAATTGAGGATGCTTTCCAAAACAGGGAAATCCGTGGCGGTTGTTACACACGATCTGAGGCTTAAGCCATTTGCCGACAGGATAATATATGTCAATAATGGTGTGGCATCGGATAAACCGGGCGATGACGATCTTTTTCATTAACGGATAAATATACCAGGGATGATAAAAATTATTACTACAGCAGCATTATTAATGTCGGGTATGATACTCCAGGGCCAGACAGGCGACATTAAAATCAACGTTTCAGACCTCAGGAACAATAATGGTAAATGTATAATTTACATTTTCAACAGTAAAGAAGGGTTTCCTACAAAACCTGAAAAAGCTATTAAGACTATTTCTGGGAAGATAATCCAGAACAGGTGCGTTGCAAATGTCGCTGACCTGAAGCCTGGCGAATACGCTGTTGCGGTTGTACATGATGAGAACAGCAATGATAAGATTGACACAAATTTTCTGGGAATCCCGCGCGAAGGAATGGGGTCATCAAATAATCCCAGGTCGTTCGGCCCCCCTTCGTTTAACGATGCCCGGTTCAACTATACCGGGGAAGGAAAATCATTGGAAATAACAATAAAATATATTTAGAATGAGGAAGTTAGCAATTTTAATTATGGCTGCTTCGGTTCTTACCGGATGCGGCAGTAAGGATGGTGAAAATAAAGGTACAGCCGCTATTGCACCTCCGGTAAACAGTTCACTTGTAAATGTAACCGAAGTAGTGGGTGTTGGTAAGGTTGAACCTGAAGGCGAGATTGTAAGCCTTGCCGCACCGACAGGAGGGGTTGTAAGGGAGGTCATGAAGCATGACGGTGAAAATGTAAGCAGGGGAGATACGATCCTGGCTCTTGACGATGAGCTGGAGCAGATCCGTGTTATGCAGCTCAGGGGCCAGTACCAGGCTCAGGTGGCACAGGTAGACATCGACGCAGCAAGCCTGGCAGAAGCGGAGGCAAGGCTGGACAATAAGGAAAGACTCCTTGAGTCTATCAGGTCTCTTGCAGAGAAAGGTGCAGAGACTGCCCAGGCACTCGACGACCTCACCACCGAGGTTGAGACACTTCAATTAGGAGCTGAGAAAAGCAAGGCGTCTGTTGCTCTTTCTCAGAGCAGGCTTCAGGAGCTTGATGCCCAGCTCAGATATGCTATTGCTGAAGCAGACAGGAAAATACTTCGATCACCTTTCGGCGGGCTACTTCTCGAAACACATGTGATGGCAGGAGCAGCAGTAAACCAGTACTCATCATTCGCAGAGATAGCACCTTCAGGAAGGACGATAGTTAAAGCAGAGATTGATGAGCTCTTTGCCGACAGGCTCCGGACAGATCTTGATACGGAGATAAGGTACATTGGAAGCGATTCAACAATTGCAAGGGGAACTCTTTATTTTCTTTCTCCCTACCTGAAGAAGAAATCTCTCTTTTCGGGAAAGTCCAGTGAACAGGAAGACAGGCTGGTCAGGGAGGTTAAGATAATGATCGACGGTAATCCTGACCTGATACTTAATACTAAAGTTGAATGTGTGGTAAAACTCTAATACGAGATAATAATGGTAAGAATAGCATATAAATTCATCAGGTTCGACAAAGTAAAAAGCACAGGTGTGATCATTGGCATCGTGGTCAGTATCTTCCTGATCGGCCAGCAGCTTGGCATCTTGAGTTTCCTGACAGGTCTTATGGGAGGACTGGTTGAAAACTCACGGGAGGATATCGGCCAGATATGGGTGGTCGATAATATAACGCGTAATGCCAATGAGCTGGCAAAACTTGATGAAGGACTGGTGAGAGAGCTTAGAAGCATAGAAGGGGTTAAAAACACTTATCCCATAATTGCAGCAGGTGCTTCAATTAAATTCCCCAATGGTAAGATATCTCCAGTAATAGTTATTGGGAGCGAGGCTCCCGCCTTTGTAGCAGGTCCCAGGCCCGACAGGCTAGATAAAGGGGATGTTATCTCACTCAACGATGATGGTGCAGTTTCTGCGGAGTTTTTTGACAGGGCACAATTTGACTATCCTGTAGAGAAGGGTGCCAGAGTAGAGATAAACGGGAAGAGTGCTGTTATAAAAGTACAGACCAGGAATGCGAGAGGTTTTGCCGGATCATTCATCTATACCACTCTTTCAAAGGCAAGGTACTATACCTCATACCCCCTGCAGAAGGTGAGTGCAATAGCTGTACAAGTTCTGCCGGGCTATGATGTTGATAAGGTAGTCTCCAACATTAACAGATCCGTATATGGAATAAGGGCGTGGAATGCTGAAACTCTCAAAAAAACCACCATCAGCTATATTACGATATCGTCGAACATAGGTACCAGCATTGGCTCACTTGTGATCTTCGCAGTGATAAGCGGTTTCTTCATCATCGGCCTTACACTTTATTCCTCGGCAGTTGACAGGATAAGGGACTACGGAACTCTAAAGGCCATTGGAGCAACAAATTCGTATATAACAAGGCTCATTCTCACCCAGTCGTTCCTGTTTGCTGTCACCGGATTTGTAATCGCCATATTCCTCCTCGAAGGATTCAGGATGGGAGTCACCAATGCCGGTCTGGTATTCAGCTATTCATTCCTGCAGTACTTGGGATTATTCATGGTGACGATATTCATTTCTGTCGGCAGCTCACTGTTCTTTTCGATACGTACTATAAACAATGTTGTACCGGCTTCAGTATTCAGAGGCTGATGCCTATTAAATAAAAGAGAAAATGAAAACCAGGATATTATCGATAATATTATTCATTATTACCTGTACTGCAGCTTATCCGGCAGGTCAAAAGATTAAGCTCATTGACCTTATAGATGCTGCCTTGATCAACAGGGGTAATATAACGGCAATGAGGACAGAAATTGAAATAGCAGGTCTTCAGACATCGGGTTTATATTCACAATACCTTCCACAGATCTCCGCTGCATACGATTTTCGCTATAACGTAATATCACCAACACAAATCATACCGGTTGGCCAGTTCAATCCTGTTCCTACCGATGAAAAGAGGGCGATCAGGTTCGGCACCGACTGGCAGCAAAATGCAGGTGTGAGTATTTATCAGCCCCTGATAGATCTTTCGATACGCAGTCGCGTGGCTGAGAGCAGGATCAATGAGAAACTTAAGAATACCGATATGGCAGCTGCTGAACGCGATCTTAAATCGGAGGTTATCAGGTCGTTCATATTGATCAGTATCAGGGAAGAGCAACTCAGATCGGCAACAGCAGATACTCTTCGAACAGGTAAGACCCTGGAGCTTATCCTGGTACGAGCTGAAGAGGGAAAAGTACTTAAGACTGATCTTAATATGGCTATCCTGAATCATAACAATTCAGTGGCAGCCTACAGGAGTGCATTGACGGAGTTGATGCAGGAAAAGATGTATATGGGCTTCCTTACCGGTTATCCGCTCGAGTCCCTTCTTGAGGACGAATATGATTTTACTTCTTCTGAAATCAGGATGGATATGCATGCAGAATTAGTACCTGCCACCGATTCGATGCCCGAGATAGAGCGGCTTAAATTACAGGCTGAGCTGGCACAAAAGCAACAGAAAACTGAGATCAGCAGAAAGATGCCTTTGCTGGGTGTTGATGGTTTTCTTGGTGCAAGCCAGTATACTGATACCTTTAATCCTGTGACTGAAGGATCCTGGTATGGAAGCAGCTATGTAGGCATCTCCCTGAGGCTTCCTATTATATCAGGCGATAATACAAGGAACAGGATTAACCAGCTTCGTCTTGAGGCCAGGAGTATTCAGGCACAAATAGATGATGAAAAGGCACGTATAATAAATAATGGATTAAGGCTGTCGGAGGAGATAGGTCAGCTTGAATACCAGCTGGCAGTCAGCGAACAGAACGCTTCCCTGCTCGATGAGAACATAAACCTGTTCCAGGATCGTTTTGCAAAAGGCCAGATAAATGCTTATGATCTTATAAACCAGGAGATTGATCTGCAAAAGGAACGTGCAAATATTAATGAGCAACGCGCCCGGCTTCTTGATAAAAAGATTGAGATGATCACCAATTCAGGCTACCTGGGATCTTTCTTAAATGATCTACGATCCGAGTAATGCCCTGACGATCAATGATATCTCTTTCCCGTCAGCTTTGCCTGCAAGCTCCTTTGTGGCAACTCCCATCACCTTCCCCATCTCGGCTGGTGATCTGGCTCCTGTTCTGGCTATTATACCGGCAAGAGCCTTCCTGAGTTCCTCAGTGCTCATTTTAGCCGGCAGGTATTTCTCCAGGACAGTTGCTTCTGATTCCTCCTTTTCATAGAGATCGGGCCTGTTCTGCTCCCTGTATATTGCCGCTGATTCTCTTCTTTGCTTAACAAGCTTCTGGAGTATTTTAAGCTCTTCATCAGGGGTGAGAACCGACCCGGCACCTTTCTCACTTATTGCAAGGATGAAAGCAGTTTTGGCAGCCCTTATGGCCTCTAGTGAGATCGTGTCTTTTGCTTTCATGGCAGCTATTAGGTCGGCAGCAACTTTATCTGTGAGTGACATAACGTATTGTTATTAAATGAAACAGGATGTAAAGATAAGAAATTATAATCCCCGTATTATAAAACGACCGGTGTACCTGGTATGGCTGAACCTGTCCTCAAGTATATAAACGTAAATGCCGGGTTTGATTCCGCCAGTATAGAATTCAGCTTCACCCTGTGAGAATTCAATAAGCTTGGAAATTACAATCAATTTACCCGACAGGTCATTTATTGTAAGATACATGCTGCCGGCAGCATTTCCGCCAGGTAAACTGAATGCAATCCAGTCGGAGGCAGGATTGGGATAAACCGATGGTTGCCTGATATATTGATCATCTGATACTGTGGGAGTTATTATTGCTGAGACCTGATTCATCAATTCAGGCACGGACTTACCGTTTGCCGACCAATGATCGAATAGTACCTGGCCCGAGTTATTGGTTATGTTTTCATCTCTCAGAAAATCGATGTACTCCCTGGAAACAGCCTGGTAATATAGCCTGACCTCTATATTATATGTCTCAGGTGGCAGGGTATAATATGTGTCATCCCAGTACTGGCCGTCAGCATATGTATAACCTACAGGAGGGGACTGGATATTTTCAAAATTCTCATTTGTGAATCCTCTTGGCGGGATCCTGTTGTCGGAAAAGATCTTATTGTTAAGTACAAAATGGAAACCCGGCCCGGCATCTAGTCCGGTTACATATGCAATTGCTTCATCCATGCCGGGTTTTATTTCATAAATTTTGATGTCATTATCATTGTTAAGGATTGCAGTTTCAGTATCATAGTGCCCCGATTCGTAAATGACCGTTCCCGATATATCAGTCGCTATGATATTTATCCATATTCTCCTGCCCTCCGGATATCCCGAAGGCAGCTTGTGACCGGTTTTATTTGTAACTGTAACCTTTGCCACTGGATTTTCACCGATCATATCAACAGATAATTCCACGGAGGCTGCATTCTTCAGCATATATCTTGCCCTGGATATTGCTGAATCAAGGGCGGCAGTATTTACTGCTGACTGAAACAGTGATTTTACAAGTAATGGAACGAAGGTATTACCTCCTGTCATATCATGATGAGGCAAGTCCTCCCTGTATACAGCGGACGCTTTATTTGCTGCTACACCGCTTAAGTCTCTCATGTGACAATCCTGGCAGGTAGAAACATATTCCTTATTCCCTCCGAATTCAGGTGCATAGACCCCAACAGGTCCGTTGAATTCACTCATAAGCCATTCACTGAAGGTTCTTTCAACAGGGAAAAGGTCATAAGTGTTAAAAGAAGGTGCATGTTCATCAAATGAATTGGGTGAATATGTATCATCCTGGTTGCGGCTGTAAGCCGGATTACTCACATCGTGGCATGTGCCGCACAGGGAAGATTCTGAATGATAGGGTGAGTAAAAGAATTTATGTTTTGGTCCGGCATCTGCAAAGGGGCCCCTCTTTGAATTATCTGAATCGACTATATAGGACCCGTTGCCGCTTGATGATGGAATGGGAGAAAGGACAGAAAGATAATCCTGGTCGGCGACGTATGTGTTCTCCGTGTATGACTGATCGTCAGGATAGGGATTGACTCCTATGCCGGAGGGCCTTATAAGGCGGTGGCAGAAATCACAGTGTATCCCTTCTTTATCAGCTGCAGTCAGAAGTGACCCGTCAGTGGGAGTGGATCGTCCGCCAAGCCATCCTTCCGGTGAATGGCACCTGATGCAGAGGTCGCCTGAGAATGGCACATCCTGGTTCGATATCGTAAGACATGCCTCGTAGAGAGGATCACGGGCAGCCTGCGCCATCATACTACCGCTCCAGTTGAAAACGGGTTCTATCTTAATATCATATCCCCCATGACAGGAAACACACTTATCGGGAGAGTCGAGATTACCTGATTCTCCGGGTTGTGATCCCGGGAAGAAAAAGTCCTCTATTGTCGTTGGTACTGCAAAAGCAAGCAGGATAAGTACAAAGCCGGGAATGAGATACCGGTAAAGAGTATGTTTAGGCTTATGGAAGGTATTTTTCTTTGGCAGTTCCATAATATTTTCAGCCTGGAGGCGAGTTGATGCAGTTAAGATAGTAAATTTCCTGCAAAAACTGCATTCTCCGAGGTATTAACCTTCAGGCATTATGAATACAACCTTCCCTGCCGACATGTCTAAAAGGTATGCATCTACTGCTTCCTGTGCCTTTGAGATGGGGTAATTATTCCGGACATTAATCGACAGGCCATGCTTCATAAGGCGTCTGACTTCCAGGAGATTAATGAAGTTCTTTATAAGCCCGTTCTCCTTAGATTTGTTTCCCAGGTAAAAGCCTGAAACAGAAATATTGTTATCGATAAGACTCCTGGGGCTGACAAGTATCTCATCTGACTGTGCCAGGTTACCATATATGACAACCTCGCTTCCAGATGGAAGAGCTGATATCATGTCCTTCAGGTTTTTATCACAAACAGAATCAAAAAGTATGGTGGCGCTGAGACTGGCAGACAAATTAGCTAACCTGTCAGTAAATAATTGATCAGTACTGATGATAACATGTTCAGAGCCCAGTGCTTTAAGCTTATCGGCCTGATCTTGCCTTCTTACGATGTTGATAACAGGAATACCATGCTTCTTACCAAGAATCTCAATCATCCTGCCAAGAGAACTGGCAGCTGCGTTGTTGATAAGTGCCTTATGTCCTCTTTCTTTGATAATCTTAAAAAATTCTATTGCAGTGAGGGGATTCACAAGCGACATGGATCCCTGTTCGAACGAAATACTTTTATCCAGTGAGAAGCACATCCCTGCTGATGTTACCATATATTCAGCCCATGTGCCACTTGAAGCCCGGTCGGATGAGCAGGTAACTCTTTTCCCTAGCCATATTGAAGGCAGAATTCCTTTCCCGGCCTTTACTACTGTCCCGCTGCCCTCTAGCCCGGGTATAAGATCATGAAGATCATGTTCGCCATAAGCATTCCTGATCCTCGCCAGGTCGGACGGGTTAACGGGGGCTGCAGCCATCTTAATAAGCACTTCACCGGGCCCCGGAACAGGTACATCCACCTCTTTTGTAACCAGAGGGCCTCCTGGTTTTTCGATGAAAACAGCCCTCATCGTCTTCGCAACCGGTGCCATAGTATTCATAGCTGGTTTTTTAGGATAATATGGCCGAATGTAAGAAAATATTATAGATGATTCCGGTTATGTTTAGAAAATCTCCATGAACTTCTGTGGAACCCTGTGCATACTATTTACTGTATTTCACACAGAGAGTCACAGAGCTTTTAACAGAGTAAACAGAGACTTAAAGAATGCATGACCTGCATGACAAAAACCAGCAAATATCCTGTACAAAGTCAAACACTTTGACTATAATTGCCATAATAAAACCAAATCGCTGAATTATGAAATACATAATAACATTGACCCTGGCATTAATTCTGTCGGGAGCGTTAAATATTGCTCAGGAGACAGGATACATTTTTACTGTAAAGAAAGACCTTGCGTGTACACCTGTGAAAGACCAGAACCAGACTTCAACATGCTGGTGTTTTTCCGGGTTATCATTTTTTGAATCTGAACTGATGCGAATGGGAAAGAAGGAGTACGATCTTTCTGAGATGTATATCGTACGTCATACCTATGAAGGTAAAGCCGCTGTGTACGCCCGTATGCATGGCAATTCAAACTTCGCAGGCGGAGGAGTTTATAATGATGTTTTAAATATGAGCCGTAAATATGG
>CAZQRQ010000002.1:59352-76546 GCA_964595725.1 uncultured Rikenellaceae bacterium
CCCGGACTTGACTATGGTGAAAAGATGCATAACCACGGGGAGATGGATGCAGCCCTGAAGGGATATATGGATGGAATCATTAAAAGGAGCAAACTTACAACGGCGTGGCTGCCGGGTTTGCAGGGCATACTCGATGCCTATCTTGGAAAAGATCCGTTTAGCTTCAATTATGAGGGTCAAACATACACACCCCTGAGTTTTATGAAAGAGCTTGGGATCAATCCCGATGACTACGTGATTTTCACATCATTCACACATCACCCGTTCTACCAGCCTTTTGTACTGGAAGTGCCTGATAACTGGAGTTCCGGCACAGTGTATAATCTACCTCTCGATGAGTTTATACAGATCGTGGATAACGCAGTTATGAACGGATACACCGTAGCATGGGCCAGCGATATGAGCGACAGGGGATTCTCGATGGGGGAAGGTGTCGCAATTATTCCAGAGAAGGACTGGAATACAATGGCCCGGGATGAAATGACAGATGTATTCAAAGGTCCGCATCCTCAGAAAGTAATTACTCAGGAAATGAGACAAAAGGAATTTGACGACTACACTACCACCGACGACCATGGGATGCACATAGTAGGTCTTGTAACCGACCAGGAAGGTAATACTTTCTACAAGGTAAAGAACTCGTGGGGTATAACCGGTAAATACGACGGCTTCATTTATGTCTCAAAACCATTTGTTATGCTCAGGTCGACAAATTGCATGGTACATAAGGATGCTATTCCTTCAGGAATAGCAAGAAAAATGGGAATAAGATAAGGAATAGATGGACTGGATGACCGATCTGCTATTCAGCGAAAGTGTCGCTCATACAATATTTATCTATTGTATTGTCATAGCAGCCGGAGTGGCCCTGGGAAAGATACGTATATTGGGGGTATCACTGGGTATAACCTTTGTGCTCTTTGCCGGTATTGCTCTCGGTCACTTCGGATTCACTGCCAACCGGGAAGTGGTGGAATTCATTAAGGATTTCGGCCTGATCCTGTTTGTCTTTTCAATAGGGTTGCAGGTTGGTCCTGGATTTTTCTCATCATTCAGGAAAGGAGGGCTGTCGCTCAATATACTTGCCCTTTCGATTGTATTCTTTGGAGGATTGATAACCCTGGCTATTCATTATATTACAGGTACATCACTCCCGGTCCTTGTCGGGGTGATGTCGGGCGCCGTAACAAATACTCCGGGACTGGGAGCAGCGCAACAGGCCCTGGACCAGGTTTCCTCATTAAATGGTGCTGCTTCTCCACAGATAGGACTCGGATATGCTGTAGCCTACCCTTTCGGTGTTCTGGGCATTATTCTTACCATGGTACTCCTGAGAAAGCTATTCAGGATTGATGTGGCAGAGGAGCTTGTAAAGATTAATAAAGACCAGCATCCGGAGGAAGAGTTTCCCGATAAGGTGAGCATACTGGTAACAGACACTGATGTAGTCGGAAAGAATATACGTGAGTTTTCAGAAAAATATAGAAGCGGGATAGTGATATCAAGAATACTTCAGAACGGCGAATTGCTTATCCCGGCTTCTGATACCGTTATTCGCGCGAATGATATTATCCTGGTGGTTGCACGTAAAGGAATGATTGAAGATATTGTCAGGCAGACGGGGATCAGGAGCAGTATGGACCTGACAGCCAGGGAAGGAAGACTGGTCTCAAGAAGGATCATGGTATCCAACAGGAATGTATTCGGCAAAAGCCTGGGATCGCTCAGGCTCAGGACAAGGTATAATATAAATATTACAAGGGTGTACAGGGCAGGTATAGAGCTGGTTGCAACAACGAACCTGAGGCTGCAGATGGGTGACAAGCTTACTGTGGTAGGGGATGAGGAATCGCTCGATAGTGTTACAGCTGAGCTGGGTAATTCGATGAAGAGGCTGAATGAGCCTGATATTATTCCGATATTTATAGGTATTCTTCTTGGAGTAATACTCGGGAGCATACCCGTTCATATCCCGGGTGTGAGTAATCCCGTTAAGCTGGGGCTTGCAGGAGGACCTTTAATAATAGCCATTATCCTTAGCAAATATGGTTACAGGTTTTCCCTTGCAGCTTATACGACGGCCAGTGCCAACCTTTTGCTTCGTGAAATTGGGATAGTCCTTTTTCTTGCAAGTGTCGGCATTGTATCTGGCGAGAAATTCATACCTACTCTGGTGTCAGGGGATGGATTTATCTGGATGGGTTATGGAGCCGTAATCACTGTTATTCCTATATTGATTGTTGCAATATATGCACGTCGGAAGCTTAAAAGGAATTATCTTGAAATCTGTGGTCTGCTGGCGGGGAGCATGACAGATCCGCCTGCGCTTGCTTATGCCGGCAGCATATCCCGGTCGGAAGTTTCCGCCGTGGCTTATGCCACTGTATATCCCCTTGTGATGTTCCTGAGGATCTTCATCGCTCAGCTGCTTATTCTTCTGTTCGTCTGACGACAGGCATTATTTATTCTCATTTTTATTTTGCAAAGCCTGGTTATATGCAGATATTATACCTTTCCTTGTTATAAGGCCTATCATATGTTCGGGATCACCCGGTTCGACGACAGGGATGCGGCCTATATTGAACTCCCCGAGCCGCTCAAGGGCTGTCTTGAGATTTTCTTCCGGATAGCATAAAATTATGTTGCGCGACATTATTTCGGATACAGGAATTTCAGCTTTCCCGCTGATTAGGGCTTTATTGATGTCCTGCTGGGTCACTATTCCAACAAGCCTGCCGTCAGCGGTCAGTACCGGTAATCCCCTGTGAGTTGTTCTTTTAATAGTCAGTCCCGACTCCCCGACAGTCATATTATCGGTAACTGTATCAACATTCCTGAACATTGCCTGTGATACAAGTATCATCTCCATAAGATCCTGGTTCGTCATACTCAGGATGTCAATACCCCTTCTGCTCAGTTTAAGAGTATAAATAGATTCCCTGGATATTTTCTTAATGAAAAGGGTTGAGATTACGCAGGCAATCATGAGTGGGAGGATTATTTTATAGTCGCCGGTCATTTCGAAAAGGATCAGTATGGCCGAAATTGGAGCCTGTGCAGCTCCGGCAAATACTGCTCCCATCCCCACCATGGCGTATGCTCCGGGAGATATCTCCATGTTGGGGAAGATGAAATGGATGAGACTGCCGAATGAGCTGCCAAGCATCACCCCTATAAAAAGAGATGGCGCGAAGACCCCTCCTGATCCGCCCGAACCCAGGGTGATCGATGTAGCCAGCAGCTTAAAGAAAATCAGGGCCAGTATCAATAACGGTGTAAGGTTGCCGTTTAATGTCTGATCAATGGCAGTATAACCAACCCCGAAGACCTGTGGGAAAAACAGGCCAATGACACCTATCATAAGACCCCCGATGGCTGGTTTCAGATAGGCAGGTACCTGTAGTGCATCGAACATATCTTCCGACTTGTAAAGTACCCTGATGAAGAGATACCCGGCTACAGCAGCAAAGAACCCGAGGACAAAATAAAAGAGTATTTCCCAGCTGCTGGCAAGCTCGTAATGTGTTACAATGAATGCGGGATTGGTACCAAGGAATGTCCTTGAGATTACAGTTGCTGTCACTGCCGAGAGTACTACCGATGAAAAATACCGGGTGCCATATTCCCTCAGTATGACTTCCAGCGCAAAGAAAATACCTGCGAGGGGAGCATTAAATGTTGCGGCAATACCACCTGCTGCTCCACATGCTATAAGGATGCGCTTTTTATCTTCTGAGAACCTGAATAACTGACCCAGGGCTGAGCCTAGTGCGGAACTTATCTGCACAATAGGTCCTTCTCTTCCCACTGAACCTCCCGATCCGATACAGATTGCCGAAATAATTGCTTTCATAGCGGCAACCCGGGGCCTGATCTTACTGCCTTTGGTAGCCACTGCAAGCATTACCTCGGGCACGCCATGACCTTTTGATTCGCTGGAGAAAAAGTATATAAGCAACCCGACAATGATCCCTCCCACAGCGGGTATGATAACGACATAATAATGTCCCATAAATGACAGAGCCTGTTCTCCTTTTACAAAGAACAGGTTCTGAAAAAAACCTATGAGCCACCTGAAAACGATAGCCCCAAAACCCGCCCCGATACCAATTATGTTGGCAAAGAGAAGGAGAAAAATAGTCTCTGATGGTTCAATGTAATTCAGGAGGATCTTTATGTATTTCAATCCTTTGCCCTTAACCGAAACTGCTGTTTTAATGAGTTTTTCAAGAATTTTTTTCAGTCCGGTTATCAGCTCTCCTGGTTTCATTAAAATTTAATAGAAAAACAAATATAAACAATCAGGGGGCATATGACAAGTTATAATCATATTCCGCTGAAATCGATTTTTTCAAACATCATTGAAGGAGCAAGGAAGGATGATCCTTCAATAGTATCATTTCCCAGTTCAGTCAGGGAAAAGAGTATTTCATTCATATTGCCGGAGATATTCATTTCGTTCACCGGGTGTACCTCTTTGCCGTTCTCTATAAGGAAACCTTCTATCCCATAAGAGAAATCGCCTGTCGATCCGTTACAATTGCCACCATTGAACCCTGTTATAAGGATACCTTTCTTTATCGATTTCTTCATCGCTTCAAGATCCCTGGTGCCAAGTTTGAAGACAAGGTTGGATGAACTTCCGGTGGTTGGTTTCATACCAAGCTTTTTCCCGTAATATGTGTCTATATAGTAATTCTTCAGGACGCCATCCTCCACAAGAGGTATTTTTACTGAAGCAAGTCCTTCGTCGTCAAAGAGCCTCGAATCCGGTCCTCCTATATATTGAGGATCGTCTGTAACCGAAAGGAGTGCAGCTGCCACTTCTTTTTCCTTTTTGCCTTCCAGGAATGATTGCTTTTGCTGAATACTATATCCTTCCAGGGCACTGAAAAAAGGCCCCAGGAGGTTTTGTACGACACGGTTTTCGAGAAGCATAGTGTACTTACCTGAGGCGATCTTTTTCGGTCCGATCTTTTTTAGAGTCCTTTTAAGCGCTTTTTCACCTATGCCGGTTTTCTTCAGTTTGTCGAAGAACATCGCTGATTCATACCAGTAATCAGAAGGCCGCCCGCTATCGGTAAGGGCAGCAACAGTAGCATACAATGATATACCGCTGCGAGAACTGTCTCCCCTGAACCCGTTACTTGTAACCAGGACATAACCACCAATACTGTCGGAATAGAAGCCGCTGACGGAGATAATTCTTTCATCTTTCCCATTGGCTTCATTAAATACCTTTTTTGCCAGGTCAATCTTTGTTTGCGGATCAATATTATCAAGATTTTCATCAAGGTTGTCAGGAGCCACACCACCACCTTTATAGTAAAGCTCCGGATCCGGCAACGTCCTGAATTCATCTTCAGCAAGAAACCGTGTGGCGGATATCGCTTCATCGACGAACCTGAAAACATCTTCTTTTTTAAGCCTGTTGGTCGAATGAGAAGAATATTTTTTATCAACATAAAGGTTGATTGTCAACCTGTTTCTGTTAGATTCTGTAAGTTTGTCGATCTGGTTGTCACGGATCTCAATGTTGCTGCTGCGACTGTCGCTTATTACGACAGAGATCTGTTGCGCACCTTTCTTCAGGGCATATTCGATGACCTGATCTGCAAGAGTATATTTTTCTTTTGTGTCCATATTTTCTCAGATAAAATTATGCGTTTGTTCCTCCTACGGTCAGTTTCCTGATCTTTACTGTGGGCAGGCCCATGCTAACAGGAACGCTCTGGCCCGATTTTCCGCAGGTCCAGGTTCCATCAGAAAGTCTTGTATCATCAGCTGCCATTACAATATCTGCAAGAGCCTGCGGCCCGTTACCGATTATATTGATGTCTTTTATGGGCTTTGTGAACTTCCCGTTTTCGATGATGTAACCCGATTTCACAAAGAAAGTAAAGTCACCCGGTCCGATATTGACCTGGCCGTTGGAGAAAGTATCAACATAAATACCGTTTTTAACCGAAGCAATTATCTCTTCCTTTTTATGGGGACCGTTTTCCATAGTTGTGCATCTCATCCTGGGGAGAGGTACATTACGGAAATCCTGGCGGCGGCCATTGCCTGTTGGTCTGACCTTATAGAAATTTGAACTTATCCTGTCGTGGATATAGCTTGTGAGTATGCCATTGCCAACCAGGGTTGTCCTTTCCGTGGGATTACCCTCGTCGTCGAAGTTCAGAGAGCCCCTGTTCGACATGAGTGTCCCGTCGTCGACAATGGTTATAAAATCCTCGGCAACCTTTAATCCCATCTTATCGGAAAAGATGGAAGTCTTTTTGCGGTTGAAGTCAGCCTCGAATGCATGTCCTATTGCTTCGTGAAGCAGTATCCCTGATTCTCCTGCACTCATTACCACTTCCATTTCACCGGCTTTTGGCTTAACGGCATCAAACAGAAGTGATGTGTTTTGCACTGCTTCCCTGGCAAGAGTATCAATCAGTGCATCAGTAAGAAACTCGGAACCTTCACGCGATGATCTCGACACGGTGAAGTTCTCGATTTTCCCGTCCTGCTCCATTATGCTGGTCACATACATGAAAACAAGTGGCCTGTAATCCCTGGCAAGGCGTCCTTCAGAATTGAAGAAGAGGATATAGGATGATACATCGCCGATGGTTGCGTTTACTTTAGTAACCCGTTCGTCGGCTGCGAAGATCTTATCGTTCACATTTTGCAGATACGGAATCTTGTCCTTTATTGAGGTATTCTCCCACGAAGTTTTAAGAGGGTAATAATTTGGTGCTGCATATTCAGTTACGTCAGCGGGAATTGATTTGCCTGTACCGCTTGCAATGCTTGCAGCTGTTCTGGCTGCTTTGATCATATCCTCAGGTGTTATACTTTCCGAATAGGCATATCCTGTCTGGTCTCCCTTTAGTACCCGTATACCGACACCATATGCAATATTGGAGTAAGCCTGGTTCACTTTCCCGTCTTCCAGGGTACTGTGGTTAGTGAGCGTATGTTCAAAGTACAGATCCGCATAATCACCTCCCTTTTCCATGGCTGTATTAATAACATCCTGCAGCATTTTTCTGGTCACCTCAAAATGATCAAGGTAGCCTGCGATACTATTTGACACTGGTGCTTTCCCGCAGGAATTCAGAAATGGTGGTACGAGCACAGTGCCTGCTACAGTTATACCACCTAGCTTTACAAATTCACGTCGTTTATAATTCATATATGTGTTGATTATTGACGCCTAAATTTCGCAACAATATTTTTAAACACAAAATAATTATGTGATTTACATCTCATTAATAATGGCTACTAAGATTATTTTGTCTTTTACTCCTGTAAGATAGAAAGACTAAAAGATCAACAGCAAAAGGACTACCAGACTAATAAATCATCCTTGCCCTGATAGTGTGAGGTATCTTCTTAAGGTCCTCCAGTACATTAGGATCGAGATCACTGTCGGTTTCCAGTATCACATAACCGACACCCGGATCTGTCTGAAGATATTCTGCCGAAATGTTGATCCCCTTGGTTGAGAAAAAGTTGTTTACCTCTCGAAGTACCCCGGGGACATTTTCGTGGATATGGAGGAATCTCTGTTTTGAATTATTTGGCTGGAGAGCAATTTCAGGAAAGTTCACGGCCCCGATTGTTGCTCCAGTATCACTGTATTTAACAAGTTTTTCTGCTACTTCAAATCCGATGTTAGCCTGTGCCTCTAATGTATTACCCCCGATATGCGGGGTAAGGATCACGTTTTCGAATTCCTGGAGATCTGTTTCAAAAGGTTCGTCATTGGACGCCGGTTCTTTAGGGAAGACGTCGGCTGCCACACCTGCCAGGTGATTTTTTCTAAGCCCCTCAGCAACTGCCCTGTAGTCGACAACATCGCCACGCGATGCATTGATAAGGCACGCTCCTTCTTTCATTGCTGCCACTTCAGTAGTTGAGATCATATTCCTCGTAAGATCAGTTGAAGGAACATGGAGAGTGACAGTATCGGATAGTTTCAATAGTTCCCTGAGATTATTTACCGGTCTTGCATTACCCAGGCTAAGCTTTTTTTCTATATCATAATAATAAACTATCATGCCAAAGCTCTCGGCAAGTATTGACACCTGTGAGCCTATATGACCGTATCCGATAACACCAAGAACCTTGCCCCTTACCTCAACTGAATTATTTACTGATTTCATCCATTTCTTATTATGGGCTTTGGCGTTTCTCTCAGGTATCCCTCGCATCAGCATAATACACTCTGCAATAACCAGCTCCGCGACTGACCTTGTGTTTGAAAAGGGAGCATTGAATACTGGAATCCCAAGTATCCTTGCAGCCTGCAGGTCAACCTGGTTGGTGCCTATACTGAAACATCCTATTGCAAGCAACCTCGGTGCATTGAGTATCAATTCCCTTTTAAGCTCGGTACGACTCCTGATCCCAATGATATGAGTCTCTTGCATTTTCTTTGATAGTTCCTTCTCGGGTAAAGATTCTTTTATACATTCAATATGGGTATACCCGTTCTCTTTGAAATAGCTTACTGCATTTTCATGTATTCCTTCCAGTAACAGTACCTTGATTTTCTTTTTGTCGAGTGAATATTTATGTGTATGCATCCTTAAGGTTATAGAAAAATGCAAAATTATAACATATGACAATATTTTTATACTAAAATCAATAAAAATGTTAAAAGTTTTAAAAAACAGCCTGTGGCTGTTATTCAGTTGTCAATTACCATGAGTTACCACGGATTACCATTGATTGACCTTCTCCTTCACCTCACTTCTTTCCGCTTATTTAAATCGATATGTCCACCTTTACCATTTATAATGCTTTTCACTACACTATCCTTATTGCCGTTGAGCCAGTAAATGACAAGGTGGTGCATATTGTCTTCAATCCCCGGAGGGGTTTCTATAGCGTTGTCAACAATTATGGGCGCATCCCGGAAATAGCTATAGATTCCCACTCCCCATGCCTCATGCGTTTTAACATGATCGGCAACCTTATATGAAGCATAACCGTATATATCACCATGTTTCCACGATTCAACAGACGGTGGATCATATGGCATCTCGCTCTGATAGAAATATACTTTTCCATTGTTTCCGTTCCAGATAGTCTGGTACTCCTGAAAGTGTTCAATGAATAGCCCGTAAATTGTAACATTATCTCCATTTACGACCAGTCCATGAGCCCCTTTGTTCTTTTCCCAGCCCACACCATTGCCATGATCTGCCCTCCACAACCAGGTGTGGTCAACTATTACATCCCTGCTGTTAATCTCAAGGCATGTTCCTGCTGATCCTTCAGCTGGTCCGCCTACCCGGAAGAAAATGTCATAAAGGAAAACAGGATCCGACAAGTGGGATTTTCCTGATCCGGGATTGCCAGTCACAAATAGTTTCTCGGAGTAAACAGGTCCTGCATCTATTGTGAGACCGCAAATAATTACCCCACTGACATCGTCAATCTCAACTGCAGCATTCCCTTTTTGGGGGATGAGTGTGGCGAATCCTGTACCCATGATCATTGCCCCATCTTTTGCTACTTTTAGGCTATTGTCAAGCAGGTACCTTCCCGGGGTAAGTAAAAGACTCTTTCCCTCCTTCAGTGCTTCGTTAAGTGTTTCTGAATTGTCAGCATCGGCATGAGCAATATATATCCTGTCCATGCCCAGAGTTTTTTCAGGCTTTTCATCAGAAAGCCATTCCGGCCCGGAACTGCTTCTCTTTAATACAGGAATCTTAATAAAAAATTCATTGTTTTCAAACACCAGCCATGGTTTTTCCCTGATAACAGGTGTACAGCCTATCGTTGTATATGGTTTCTCCGGCCAGTTTTCTGCACGAGCCCCTTCAACCCCAAGGAAGGTCATATTCCATACTCCGCCCACCCACTCTTTCATACATGTGTTTCGTGTGAACCATTGCTGCTGAGGCCCGGACAGGACCTCCCCGTCAATTCTTGAATCAGCAAGGAAACCTCCACTGGCATAGCCCTTATCGAAAAGCTGAAGGTCACCTTTAACCCATATTCTTCTTAAAGGAGCAGCCTGAGACACAGCCCAGACCATGGTTGAATCCCCTGTGGGGGTGACCGTTAGATTTTCAACTGAACGCCAGAAGTTGGTAAGCACACTATTTCCATGAGTTGTATTTGATCTTACAGCTCCTTCTATTATAACATCTTCCGGGGAATTGCCAAGTCCCAATACCTGCATATAGTAATCCAGTCTCACATCAAGGTTATACTTACCGGGTTTGAACATGATGGCAATACGGCTATTGGTAAACTCGCTACGGTGTATAGTCATACTTGCAAAGACGGTATCAAGAAGACCCTGGATCTCATTCATATCCATGCCGGGCTCAAAAACAAAAACACCCGGTCCAAGGACAGTCCGGTTATATTTTTGGGTATAATCAGGAAGATTGAATATTGTTTCCCCGGATGAAGGCACCTGTGCCGTCATAGTAAACACCGTCAGCAGAAGAAATATAGATATTATATTGAGATGCTTCATAGACCTAATTTGTAAGATTTATCTATAAAGCTAAATTAAATCCAGTGAAAAAGTTATGTTTACTGCCTGAAAAAACAGATGGCTTCTTCATTCAGATACTTTATTTATACGACTTTTATCGACCCCCTGGTGGCAGGGCTGCACCGGGAAGTTGTCCGTACTGTTTTATCATCCGACAAAGTGATTGACATTGGTTGCGGACCAGGATCCCTGTCCATGCTTCTGGCTGCCAAAGCTGCATATGTTACAGCGATTGATATCGATGATGAGATGCTGGGTTCTGCAAGAAGGAGGGCATCCAGGAAAGTTGCAGTTAATCTTAATTTCATAAACAGGGATGCCACGGATCTTTCAGATTTCATAGATAAGCAATTTGATGTTGCTGTAACGTCCATGGCTGTTCACCAGTTTGATGCAGGTATTGCAATAAATATATTGAGTGAAATGAAAAGGATTGCTTCCAGGGTGGTAATTGCAGATTATAATTATCCCATGCCGGCCGGATTCTCAAAATGGTTTGCATGGTTCATAGAATGGCTGGCAGGGGGAGAGCATTACCGGAATTTCAGGGTCTTTATGAATAAGGGAGGCCTGCATTTCTTTACTGAAAAAGCCGGGTTAAAACCTGTAAATTCATTTGTCAGGGGGTATGGTGTCCTTGTGGTATATATGGCGTCATAGAATATTATTACGGGACCATAAATATTGGCTATTTTTGAGTGAATAATTGTGAACAGGAAATGGCAGATAAAAGGAAATGTGCCAGATTTAAGTTAGGCCCCGGGGCTCTCGTCACAGCTGCATTTATAGGTCCCGGAACTATTACTACCTGTTCAATAGCCGGGGCAGGATTCGGCTATGCTCTGCTGTGGGGCCTGATATTTTCGGTGATTGCAACAATTGTACTTCAGGAGATGTCAGCCAGGCTGGGAATAATTGCCCGTCAGGGGCTGGGCGAAGCCCTGCGTAAACATTTTGGTAATCCTTTTGGCAGGTTTATAACCATTCTTCTTGTAGTCTCAGCCATAGTGGTCGGCAATGCCGCTTTTGAAACAGGAAACCTTCTCGGGGCTTCACTGGGTCTGCAGTCTTTTGCAGGGACCGGTTCAGAATCAGTGCCTTATTTTGCCCTCGTTGCAGGCATTATTGCGTTTATTCTTTTGTTTATCGGTAGTTACAGGATAATTGAGAGAGTGCTGATAGGGCTGGTGGTAATGATGAGCATTACTTTCATCCTGACCGTTGTAATTGTAGGACCCAAATTGTCAGAAGTATTAAAAGGTATGGTTATCCCGACACTGCCGCGAGGCTCGGTTGTGGCACTGGTAGGCCTGATAGGAACAACAGTTGTGCCTTATAACCTGTTTCTCCATGCTTCAGCGGTACAGGAGAAGTGGGAAAAACCCGATGACCTGCGCGATGCCAGAACAGATATTTCAGTGTCCGTTATACTGGGAGGATTCATTTCAATGGCTATAGTCATAACATCTTCCGTGGCATTTTTCGGAACGGGAAAGGCAATAAGTTCGGGTGCTGACCTGGCTTCACAGCTTGAACCATTGCTGGGGGAATGGTCGGATTATTTTATTGGAACAGGTCTCTTTGCTGCTGGAATATCCTCAGCAATAACAGCCCCGCTTGCAGCAGGATATGCAACCGCGGGGATTTTAGGCTGGAAGAATGATATCAGGTCGTGGCGCTTCAGACTGGTTTGGATAGTCATCCTTTTAATAGGAGTAATCTTTGCATTGATAGGTTTCAAACCTGTTGAGGTGATACTCTTTGCCCAGGCAGCTAATGGTATACTCCTTCCACTGATAGCTCTCTTTCTTCTCATGGTAATGAATAACAAGGGTATTATGGGTGATAATTCGAATAAAATGGTGTCAAATATCCTGGGATTGCTGGTAGTAATTGTGTCACTTGGACTGGGATTAAGAACAATTCTGCATATCTTAGGATTAATATAAATGAACTGATTAATGACAGTAGACCTGAATTGTGACCTGGGAGAGATTGCTGGCAGGAATAGTGATGAGGAAATAATGTCTTATATTTCATCCGCTAATATTGCCTGCGGATACCATGCCGGAAATAGAAAAACCATGGAAATAACTGTCAGGCTGGCAATTAAATACGGAGTTAAGATAGGAGCCCACCCCGGATATCACGACAGGAAAAATTTCGGAAGAATACCGGTCAGGACCACTGGAGAAGAGCTCCGTGAGCTTATAATAGAACAGGTTGAAGCACTGTCGGAAATTACACGCAGATACGGGCAGAAATTACAGCATGTGAAACCGCACGGGGCACTTTATAACAGTGCATCCTCCGATTATGACATGGCGCTTGTGATTGCGGAATCTGTAAAGGAACTGGATCCTTCTCTGATCCTTGTCGGATTATCAGGATCAGAGCTTATCAGTGCAGCAAAAACAACAGGGATACCGTATGCATCGGAAGTTTTTGCTGACAGGGCATATAATGAAGATGGTACTCTCATATCCCGTTCGGTACCGGGATCTGTTCTGCATGATACAGGAATGGTCATCTCGAGGGCAATTGGAATGATCAGGAACAGGAGTGTTGAATCAATTAATGGTAAAGTAATTCCTGTTGACCCTGACACTATGTGTATTCATGGTGATAACGAAATGGCTCCTGTGTTTGCCAGGGATCTCGTGGCAGCTTTCAGGGAGGAAGGAATTATCGTAAATCCAATGATCCGGGGATAAAATTATGCTTAAATATTTTCCATCGGGCGATTCTGCAGTTATTATTAAAGCCGGTAATGAAATTTCCATAGAGGTTAACAGGAAGATCAGGGAAATATGTACAGGACTTGAAAGGGCAAAAATCCCTGGCGTTACCGACTTCATTCAATCATACAATGAGCTAATGATAGTTTTTGATCCGGTAATAACCGGGTATGAGAAACTTATTGAAAATGTCAGGTCATTTGAAGCAGATACTGGCTCCGCGGAGATCATTTCCGGTATTACCTGGGAAGTACCGGTACTATATGGAGGAGAATGGGGTCCTGACCTGGAAGAGGTTGCTCAGAATGCCAGGATGAAAAACGAGGATGTTGTATCTCTTCATACCGGACAGGATTATCTTGTTTATATGCTTGGATTTACCCCGGGCTTCTGTTATCTGGGCAGCCTCGACAAACGGATTGCTGCTGCCAGGAAGAAAGAACCAAGATTAAAAGTGCTTGCAGGATCAGTTGGTATAGCAGGCAATCAGACAGGAATATACTCTGTGGAAAGTCCCGGAGGGTGGCAGATTATCGGGAGAACCCCGCTTAGACTTTTCGATCCATGTGGAAAGCCGGAATTCCTCTTTAAAGCCGGCGACTGGATCAGGTTCTGTTCTGTAAGTGAAGAAGAGTATAAGAACATCGACGAAGAGGTTAACTCCGGAAAATTCAGCGTGAAAATATTAAAAAACAATGGGTGAGAGGAGTATAAAGATCAGGTCAGCAGGACTTTTCACCACTGTCCAGGATACCGGCAGATACGGGTACCAGGGTTACGGCATGCCTGTATCAGGAGCAATGGACTCCTTTTCGGTTCGAATGGCAAATAAACTCGCCGGCAATCCGCCAGATTATGCTTGTCTCGAAGCCACTTTTACCGGACCAGAAGTATCATTTAATTATCCGGCCATTATTGCTATTACAGGAGCCGATATGGATCCGGCAATAAATGGCCGGGAAATACCTGGATACTGCCCGGTTGAAGTAGATGCAGGGGACCTGCTAAGCTTCTCGGGATTAAAAAGAGGATGCCGGACTTATATCGCATTTTCGGGAGGGATAGATGTTCCGGTAGTGATGGGGAGTCGGTCAACCTACATTCGCGGAAAATTGGGTGGATATGAGGGCAGGGCTTTGAGGACAGGAGATGAGCTGTCTCTCGGATTATCGGTTAAAAAGCCATCCACATGGGAGATCCCTGCTGGTCTGATCCCGGAATACCTGCCTGAGCAGATAGTGAGAGTGATTAAAGGCCCTGATACTGATTGTTTTGAGAGAGAAGGGATACAGGATTTCTTTGAATCGGGATACGTCATAACAGGCGAGAGTGATCGTATGGGATACCGGCTTTCCGGTCCTCATGTCAGTCATAAACCTGGACGTTCCGAAATTATTTCATCGGGTGTTACCCTGGGGACAATTCAAATACCCGGTAACGGCCAGCCGATAGTGCTTTTAGCAGATCGCCAGACAACGGGTGGGTATCCCAGGATAGCCGGCATAATAAGTGTAGATATCACACTTATTGCGCAAATGATTCCAGGAGAAAAGGTATACTTCAAATTAGTTCCTATAGCTGAAGCAGAAAGATTGCTGAAGGAAAGGCACTGTCTTTTGAATGATGTGAATGATAAATTATGAAAAAAGTAACACAGAGATCCTCTAAGGAGCATTGATATTGAAAAAGTGCCCTCAAGAAGGGCTGGGGGGATGACCATAAGACAAAAAACCAGGAAACATGACCAACTTCGATCTTACAAAAGAACAAAGGGCTGAATTGCTTGATATGTTGATACCGGAACTAGAGGATTATTATGAAAATACAGCAAGCCTCAGGGTGACTCCACACCTGGATGCTGAGATGATCCGTAATCATATCAGGAGCACCGATTTCGGAAAACCTGAAGATATTAAGAATGCGGTGCAGAGTGTTACTGAATCCCTGAGAGAATATATTGTACATATTACCCATCCCATGTATTACGGGCTTTTTAATCCGAGGCCCAATTTCCCATCGATAATGGCAGATCTGATATCTGCATATTTCAACCCTCAGCTTGCTGCATGGAGCCATTCACCATATGCATCGGAGGTTGAAAATTACCTGATAACCGAATTTGGCAAGAAGCTTGGACTTCCCGAAGGAGAAATTGATGGTGTATTTGCTACAGGAGGAGCTGAAGCCAATATAACAGCAATGCTGTGTGCCTTGAATAATGCATTTCCTGAATTTGCAAATGAAGGTTTGCCCGGGATTAAGGGAAGGCCTGTGGTCTACTGTTCTTCAGAAGCTCATCATTCTGTTGTGAGGGCAGCCAGGACTTCCGGGCTCGGGAAAGATTCTGTAAGAATAACCTCAGTAAATCACAGACTGGAGATGAATATCAGGGAATTGGAGGAGACAATAGATTCTGATATTGCTAAAGGATTAAAACCGTTCATGGTTATCGGTACTGCAGGCACGACCGGGTCAGGATCAATTGACGACCTTTGCGGAATAAAAAGGATCGCAGGGAAATATGGCCTGTGGTATCATATCGACTCTGCATGGGGTGGAGCTGCTGTTCTGAATCCTGTTGCCAGAACATGGATAGGAGGAATTGAAAGCGCTGATTCTGTAACTCTTGATGTACATAAATGGATGTCGGTTCCGATGAGTGCGTCAATGTTTATCACGAAACACAGGGATATACTGGGAAAAACCTTCAGGATCACTACAGATTATATGCCAAAAGATGCAGAGAATATGGATATTATTGATCCATATACGCATTCCATACAATGGTCAAGAAGGTTTATCGGGCTGAAGCTTTTTCTGTCACTCATGGTTTTCGGATGGGATGGTTACTCTGAAGTAATAGCACACCAGATTGAGATGGGTAACCTGCTCAGAAGGAAGCTTGCTGATAGCGGATGGAGGGTACTGAACAGCACACCACTTCCCCTGGTCTGTTTTACTGATGCCAAAAGAATGACTGATCATTCCTTTACAAGAAACCTCTGTGATAAGATTGTCAGGTCTGGTGAGGCATGGGTCTCACTGTATCCGGTAAACGGGTACGGAACGATCAGAGTCTGCATAACAAATTATAGTACTTCCTGTAAGGATATTATCAGACTGGTTGATATATTAAATAAATACAGGGATACATTTTAAAAAGGGAAAAGCATTTTTATCCTTGTTTTTTATTAATTTCATTATGACAAATTGTTATAACATATGAAGTCCACGTTTGCCAGTCATGTAAAAATACTATTTAACCTAACAGTGATTGGTTTATTTCTTCTGTTATGCACAGCTGAAATGCAGGCGCAGGGGAGGCCGCAGCCTGATAACCTTTCATTGTCACTTACCGCTGGAGAACGCAGGATTTTCCTTGAAACCCTGAGGAATACGCCCAATGCTGATTACATAGATTATTATGGCAGGTCATTGCTGATGAATGCATCGGCGCTTGGTTATAAGCGGGGATGCAGGATATTGTTAAGACAGGGGGCAGATCCGAACCTTCAGGAAGACAATGGTACTTCAGCAATAATTTATGCAGCTTATAACGGCCATACCGGAATAGTCCAGATGCTTACTGAAAAAGGAGCAGACATCGATCTGCAGACAGAAGACGGTTATACAGCACTGATGGTGGCTGCCCAGAACGGATTTAAAGAAACTGCAGAGCTTTTACTGAATGAAGGCGCAAATATTGAATTGCAAACAATCGATGGTTTCACAGCCTTAATGCTTGCAGCTCAGAACGGATACCCTGACGTGGTCGAGTTATTGCTTGAAAGGGGGGCTAAAATTAATGCACAGAATTTTACTTTCAATACTACTGCACTGACGCAGGCTTCCATGACAGGATATACCAGCGTAATAAAAGTGCTTCTGGAATGGAAGCCGGACCTTAACCTGCAGTGTACTGACGGTTCAACGGCGTTGTTTA
>CAZQRQ010000002.1:76556-86534 GCA_964595725.1 uncultured Rikenellaceae bacterium
GCATCGATGTACGGGCATACCGAAATTGTCAGATTGCTTTTAGATAAAGGGGCGGAATTAAGTCAAAAATGCAGGGACGGATCAGATGCCCTGTTCATAGCTTCGTTTTACGGTCATACTGATATAGTCAGGCTATTGCTTGAAAGGGGTGCTTCTGTTGATTCTCAATATGAAGGAACAAAGGCTTTATTAATAAACGCAAACGATGAACTCTCGGAAAGACTGAAATCATTGCTCAATGCAAGATATAATCCCGGTATATTAAAAGCGGACGGCGTGAGAGTGCTGATTTCAGCTATGACAGACGGGAATCTGAGAGCTGTTAAATTAGCAGCAGATTATAGAGCTGACACGGAAATGCAGAAGAATCAGAATAAAGTAACTTCATTTATAAGATCGTCCCGCAGTGGTGAAATAAATATCGTTAAAGTGCAGCAAGGCAGGGGTTCCGGATTTGATTTATCAAATACTGACATATACTCTGCCCTTATGGTAGCTTCGATAAACGGGCATGAAGAAATTGTTAAGCTTCTGCTTGAAAGTGACAAAAATATTGATTTCCAGCTCACTGATGGAACAACCGCTTTGATTTTCGCATCCCAAAACGGAAATTCCGGAATAATAAAACTATTACTGGGACAGGGAGCAGATGTTAATCATGCAAATAAGAAAGGGATTACTTCATTGATGTGGGCTTCATTAAAGGGGCATGCCGAAACGGTAACGCTTCTCCTGGAAAATGGGGCCGATGCCGGCTTGCGGGATTCTGGCGGCCTGACAGCATTGACCATGGCAGCACAGACCGGGAATACAGCGGTTGTGAAACAACTTTTAGAAAAAAACAGTAATAATGATCCTGACCATATTGGCGTTCCCGTAGCCCTGAAAACAGCTTATCTTACAAGGAATTATGAGACTGTTAAGGTGTTTCTCGAAGAAGGATACAGGCTGGATTTGCAGGCAGATGAAAGCATAAGTACCTTTATGCAGGCTTCCATAAACGGGAACACTGAACTAGTTGAAGTGCTGCTGGATAATGGTGAGGATCCTGACGTTAAGCGGATCGATGGATTAAATGCTGTCATGCTTGCTTCCCTGAACGGGCATCAGGAGATAGTACATACTTTGATAGACCGGGGGGCAAATATTAATTTGCAGACAGATAACGGAAGCTCAGCCCTTATATATGCTGCCAAGAACGGGCACACAGAGGTTGTGAGAGTATTACTGGACGCAGGAGTGAATGCAGACCTGAGAGACAGTGCAGGCAAGACTGCCTATGATTACGCGGGAAATTATGTAATTAAAAGCTTACTGCTGAATTATATAAGAAAGTTTTGAGGTTATTGCCAGGCAAGTATTCCCGGCACGAAATTATCTAAGTGTCAGCAGGCGAGTGAGTGCCAGAATGGATTTTGCAGAACGATATGAGATTTTCGCAATATCTCTCACTCTCATTCTCACTCTCACCCTCACACTGTTCTAGTAGTCCCACCAGGAATCGAACCTGGATTTAAGGTTTAGGAAACCTCCGTTCTATCCATTGAACTATGGGACCAAAGCAGCGCAAAAATATATCATTTTATTCACCAAAGCAAATTACAATCAGTACTCCTTTTACCTCTTTCAAAAAACAACTATCTTTCTTGCTTCAATATTGTTACCAACCTGTTATGAATTACATAGATGTTCTAATACTTATAATCCTGGTGATTTCGATGGTCACGGGATTCGTCAACGGCTTTATAAAGGAGATAGCTTCACTGGCAGCCCTCGTCCTGGGAGTATGGGGAGCTATCAGGTTTTCCAGTTTCACCGCCGAAAAGCTATACGATTATTTTGACATGACCGGGAAATATGTAGGGATCATATCCTTTGTTGTGACCTTTGCAGTAATTGCTATTGGGATACATTTTGCCGGGATAATTGTTGATAAGCTCATGAAAGCAGTTGCATTGGGATTTGTCAACAGACTGCTGGGGATAGCATTTGGATTAATAAAGGCGGTCCTGATTCTGAGCGTTATTTTTGTGGTTCTTAATGCAATTGATGCCAGACGACCTTTTCTGCCAAATGAGAGAATAGAGACTTCAATGTTATATAAACCTATATCAGATATAGCGCCAGCTTTATTTCCCATAATAGGCGAAGGAGGTGATTACCAGAGCTTCGAAAGATTTAAAAAGGAGCCTGAGGGAGTCACATTATGACCCATTTTGCTATATTTGCGATTCCAAAATCTGAATTATGAACCTTATTGAAGAACTGAAATGGAGAGGAATGATACACGATATCATGCCAGGAACGGAAGAATTGCTGAACAGGGAAAAGACTTCCGGTTATATAGGATTTGATCCTACTGCAGATTCATTGCATATCGGACATATGGTTCAGGTGATGATGCTAGTCCATTTTCAGAGGGCAGGTCATACCCCGATAGCACTTGTAGGTGGTGCAACCGGTATGATTGGAGATCCTTCAGGCAAGTCTGAGGAGAGATCTCTTCTGGATGAGGAGACATTGAAGAATAATCAGGAGGCTATCAGGAAGCAGCTCTCAAAATTCCTGGATTTCAATTCCGATCGGCCAAACAAAGCCATAATGGTCAACAATTACGACTGGATGAAGGAGTATTCTTTCCTGGGTTTTATCCGTGATATCGGGAAACACATTACCGTTAATTATATGATGGCTAAAGATTCTGTAAAGAAGAGGTTTGGTTCGGAGTCCAAAGAAGGCATGTCGTTTACAGAGTTTACTTACCAGCTCGTCCAGGGTACGGATTTCTTTCATCTCTACAAAAGTCATAATTGCAAGATACAGATGGGCGGATCTGACCAGTGGGGAAATATTGTTACGGGTACTGAACTTATACGCAGAAAAGCAGGGGGAGAGGCCTTTGCACTCACATGCCCCCTCATAACAAAATCTGATGGATCGAAATTCGGAAAAACTGAATCAGGTTCTGTCTGGCTCGATCCGGAAAAAACCACTCCCTACCAGTTTTACCAGTTCTGGCTCAACGTGTCCGATGATGATGCTGTGAAATATATTAAAATATTTACTACCCTGGATAAAAACTTAATAGAGGAACTTATCTCAAGGCATAATCAAAATCCCGGAGAACGAATCCTGCAAAAAAGACTTGCTGAGGAAGTAACGCTGATGGTCCATTCACGTGAGGATTACAATGGGGCTGTGGAAGCCTCTCAGATCCTTTTTGGCAAAGGTACAACGGAATCGCTTAAAAAAATGAAAGAGAATATATTCCTTTCTGTTTTTGAGGGTGTTCCGGTATATGACCTGAAGAAAGAGTTGATAGAGCATGGTGTTACTGTTACAGACCTTTGCTCTGTTCAGACAGCAATTTTCACTTCCAAGGGAGAACTTCGTAGAATGGTACAAGGCGGAGGACTGAGCATCAACAAAGAAAAGGCAGTAAATCCTGAAATGATTATTGGTCCTGATAATGTCCTAAACGGTAAATATATCCTAATACAGAAAGGGAAGAAGAATTATTTCCTTATAAGATTGGTTTGATTTTTTATAAACCACAGAGTACGCAAAGTAGTACGCTGAGAATACCGAGGAATCAGTGGAAATTTATCCCTGCGTTCTCTGATAAAAATTCCCGCGTGCACTGCATTTAAGATGTATTAAGGTAGTTTTGAACTCACTTAGATAGATTATGCTCTATCCACAGCTCTGATAATAATTGTATATTTACGTTTAACAATAAAAGAACCTATGAAAAATACTACTATGGTTCATTTTAAATCTGACTCTTTCAGTTTTATAAACCTGATTGTGAAATTCTGGAAGGTGTTGCTGTTCTCAGGAATAGGCATCTTTGTTCTCTCTGCCATTATATCGCTTACCATAAAGCCTCTTTTCAGATCGACCGTTGTGCTTTATCCCACAACAAATGTTGTTGAAACCCAGACCCTGTTCGGTATTCAGGGAGATGCCACACCGCTTTTCGGAGACGAATCAGCAACAGAAAAGGTGTTGCAGATATTAAGATCGGACCAGATACGCGATTACCTTGTGAGCAGGTATGACTTGATGAATCATTATGGAATTGACCAGAATGCCAGGTTTAAGTACACTTTGCTTGCAAAGAAAATGACTAAATATATTGTATCAAGGAAAACACAGTATAATTCAGTTGAAATCAGTGTGCTTGATGCTGATCCGGTTACAGCTGCCACCATGGCCAATGATATAGCTGTGCAGATAGATACAGTTTTTAACCAGATTGTAAAGGAGGCAGGCAAAAAAGCTTTAATCGCGATCAGCAACAGCTACTCAGACCAATATGCAAGAGTAAAAGCACTTGAAGATTCACTTGATATAAATGATGTAAATACCACTGGATCACTAAATATTAGCTTCAGGGCCGGCTCGGGTAACTCGCCGTGGGCTGCTTCATTTAACAGGTCGGATCCTGAGTTTCTCAGGCTGATGAATATGTTTGAGTCTGAGAATGAAAACCTTTCTGATATAAGGGGTAAGCTAACCGAGGCTAAAATGTTGGCTGAACAGGATCTACCTTACATACATATTATAAATAAAGCCAGGGTTTCGGAGAAAAAGGCTTTGCCAAGGAGATCTTACATTGTCATTGCGTCGACTTTCACAGCTCTTTTACTAATGCTCTTCGTGCTTGCCTTATCTGAAGTGATAGTGAAGGATGAAAAGCAATCCTGAATACCGGTCTTGCGGCAGGAAAAAAATCTGGGTGCTGGTGTCTGTTATCACAGCACTGGTTTATGCTTTTCTCAGTGTCAGGGTTGCAGGGTATGGTAACGTTCTGTTTTTTCTGATACCACCTGCTCTATTGCTTCTTTTCTTATTATTCACATCGCTCGAAAAGTTCCTTCTGATCACGGTATTTCTTGTGCCCATGTCAGTTCAGCTGAGATTCCTGGTTCCTGAACCCCCTTTCGACATCTTTCTTCCAACTGAATTAATGCTTCTGGCTATGCTGGTATTAATTGCCTATAGGATATTTGTCTCGCGGGATATTGATAGAGAGATCCTGCATCATCCTGTTTCCGTTGTGGTATACTGCCTTCTTGCCTGGATATTTGTAACATCTGTTACAAGTACGCTTCCTGTTGTCTCATTTAAGAATCTTGCAGCAAAGATATGGTATGTTGCATCATTCTATTTTCTCGCATCTGAGATATTCAAAGATCACAGGCAGATCAGAAAGTACTTTCTTACCTATTCTGCCGGTATGACCCCTGTAGTTATTTATTTCCTGGTAAGAATGTGGCAATCCGGAATATTTAACCAGGCAGCTGCTTACAGTGCTCCGAAACCTTTTTTCCTTGATCATACCGCCATTGGCGCCGGACTGGCATTCCTGATCCCGTTAATTCTATATTTCCTTTTCAGAAAAGATACTCCCTCTGCCCTCAGGTTGCTTTTAGCCATACAGCTAATACTTTTTACTGCAGCTTTCATCCTTTCGTACAGCAGGGCAGCCTGGATAAGCCTCGTCATTGCAGGTCTGACCACTCTGGTGTTCCTATCAGGTATATCCTGGAAGATAGTAATGACCAGTGTTACACTAATCATTGTCACAATAGCAACCTCATGGACAGAAATTATCATCAGACTTAACGAGAACAGGCAGGAATCATCTGCTGATATGACCAGGCACATCCGGTCGATAACGAATATCAGGTCTGATGCATCGAATATGGAAAGGGTCAACAGGTGGAAAGCTGCATTGCGGATGTCGGAGGAAAGACCACTGCTCGGGTGGGGACCGGGGACCTACCAGTTTAACTATGCTCCTTTCCAGGTATCAACGGAAAAGACAATAATAAGCACTAATTATGGTGAGGGAGGGAATGCTCACAGCGAATACCTCGGTGCGCTTTCTGAATCGGGCATCCCCGGGATACTTTTTTACATATTCCTGTTATACTTAGTAATGAAAAGAGCTATTGCTGTATGGAAATACCATCCTGACAGAAGCATCAGGTTTATTACATTGGCCCTGATGGCAGGGCTGGTGACCTATATTATACACGGGGGGTTAAACAATTTCCTTGATTCGGATAAAATTTCCGCACTCTTCTGGGGAATGATAGCAGCCATTGTTGCCATTGATGTTAGAAAGAAGGAATATGAATCCGAAGCATCATAGCCTAAGGTCGGCAGCAATAATTGATACATCATCGAAAAGGCCAGGATTATTATCCGGAATTCCCAGTTCCGCTATGAGGTTGGATATATTATCTCTGACATTTTTTTTATTGGAAATATGTTTCACAATTATATCGGTGCCAACATCTTTTCCTTTATCATCCTTAAGTTCCGACAATCCATCGGTGTAACAGATAATCTTGGAATACTTGACTACAATAATTTCCTTTTTTTCGATTAATGGTATCTCGTCAAGCATTCCCACTCCAACGCTGCCAGCTTTGAGAAGACTTATTTCCCTCGTATCTGTGTTGTAAACAACAGGAGGGTTATGAGCTGCGTTCACATATTCAAGAATACCTGTAGTGTGGTCATAGCGTGCAACAAAGAAGGTTATAAATTTCTCTCCGGCTGCATTTCTGATTACTATCTCGTTAAGTTTCCTTACAAGAGTTTCAAGATTAATATCGGAGGTGAATAAAGCCCTGAAGCTGGCCTGGAAATTTGACATAAGGATAGCCGCTGAGATACCTTTCCCTGAAACATCTGCTATACAGAATCCTGTTTTATTATCGCGTAGTGATAAGCAGTCGTAATAATCACCACCAACTTCATAATGGGGATGATAGAATCCATTCACTGTAATTGAGGGAGAGGAGGGAAACTGGTCATCCCGCGGGATAAGCATGGTTTGCATCCGCGCAGCAAGTTCAAGCTCTTTCTTAAGTGCCTCCTGCCTGAGGCTCTCTTTGAAAAGCCTTATATTCTCAATAGCAACGATTATTATGCTTGATATGGTCTGGATGAAATTGAGATGCTTGAGTACCGGGCTCATTCCTTCACCCTCCTCCTCAATATCGCCTATGAAGATATAGGCCAGGGGAACAAGGTTATTGAATACAGGAATGATAATGTCAACTGCCTCGAAGTCGGGATTGTTTGTGACTATCTCAATTTCGCTGAATCCCGACAAATTTTCAGATACATCAATTGAACTTTCCATCTCGGCAGGGAAGCCTGCATTAAGAATGCATTCCCAGTGTTCCTGGTATTTGAAGATAAGTATTTTGCCAATACCGAGATTATTCCGCAGGATCGACTCATATTTGGAGAGCAATTCTTCAGTAGGCAGGTTCGCGTTGATCGACAAAGTAATGTCGAGCAGTGCATTTAGCTTGAATTTGGATAATCTAAGCCTGTCTTTTGAGGATTTTGTCTCTTCCATTTTCAGTTTTACAACTTCACGCGTTCAACATAGGTCCTGTCGCGGGTGTCAATTTTTATTTTATCGCCTGTATTAACAAAAAGCGGAACCATTACCGAAGCCCCTGTATCCACAGTTGCAGGTTTCAGGGTATTAGTTGCAGTATCGCCCCTGAGACCCGGCTCTGTATATGTTACCTCCATCACCACAAAAGGAGGGAGATCAACACTCATGATTGATTCTGTTTCCGCGTGAACAACGATCTCGACACTCTGCCCTTCAAGAAGAAGATCAGGATTTTCTATCATATGTTCAGGCACAGATATCTGCTCAAATGTCTCCATGTGCATGAAATTATACCCCAGATCATCTTTATAAAGATACTGGTATGGCCTTCTTTCAACCCTGGCCACATTTATCTTTACGCCTGATGAAAAGGTATTGTCTATTACCCTGCCTGTTTTAATGTTTTTAAGTTTTGTGCGGACAAACGCAGGTCCTTTTCCTGGTTTTACGTGCTGGAACTGCACAATCGTATAAAGGTCATTATTATATTCAATAACCAATCCGTTCCTGAAATCCTGGGTTGTTGCCATATATGTTATTAGAATCTGTTAATTAGTCTTTTCTGGTTTTTATCTCAAGTGGATATGCAAGGCCTTCATATTCGGTGACATCCACTGTAAATGCCCCTACAAATATATCAAATCGTATCTTAACCGGTAAATAATTTTTATCAGCTGAAAACCAGAAAGAGACATCTTCCTCAGTTTTGAACAATCTGCCGACCTCAGTTACAGGATTGAACTTATAGCATTTGATCTTTCCCGCCCTGGTCTTAACTTCTTCAGTGCCAGCATATATCAGCTTAATAGGGTATAGTTCGTCGGTGAACCATGTCATAATGGTGATCATTTCCCCTTTCTTGAAGGGATAATTGCTTGCCAGGTAGTGTTTCCTGAAATAATAGAAACACGACAGGATATCGTGTATTCCTTTCTGGGTGATATGTTCACCTGTGAGATCGCTGCTTAATATAGCTGAATCTTTTCTGGTATCATGATCAAAAAGAACAACATTATATTTCTTGTACCTGCCCTCGGATATGTCCCTTATGGATTTAAACGGAAGCTCTGTATGAGGGTTTATATAACTCTGGTAAACGTCCCTGACTTTAAAAAGGACATCTGCCAGTCCTGTTGTCTTTGCCAGGAAATAGGAATGCAGAGCTTCCTGCCCGTCTTCTTCAGTCGATATTAATTCCAGGGTAGCAATCCCTGCGGTTATTATTCCATAATGTATGTCATAGGTGATCTTTTCTCCTGATTTATATGGAGTACCCTGGCTCCTTGCGAATAAACTGGCAAGAGATATTAAAATTGATATTACAGTAAATAATCTTTTCATCTCTTGTTATAACGGAAACAGAGCCGTTAGATTTTTACCCGATTATGTTCTTTTTTGGGATAGTAGCAATAAAATCCTTCAGATAAAAAGGTTCAAAGTACGCCACATCCTCAAATTTATTTTTATCCACAGCTTCGTAAGCAGGTAAAAGCATAAATGATGCCGAAACATTGAAATTGTCAATAAATATGGAATTATCGTGCTCAACCACTGTTTTGCATTTTGCAGCCCCGGTACCAAAGAACACAAGTCGCACCGGCCCGGGAATGTCCTTGAATGAATCCCTGTAAATCACTTCAGCTGAAATATCCCTGATGATCCTGCCGTTATTGTTGTAAAGGCAGTAATAAACTTCCATCCTCCTGGCGTCAAGCATCGGGCAAAAGATGGTATCCGTTACAGCTCCGTACTGATCATCAAAATCCTTTTTAAGTCCGTAAAACATCGATCTTGTTGTTTCAATGCCTATAAGCGGGACAGAAGCCCCATAAGCAATGCCCTTAGCAACTGAAACGCCTATCCTGAGCCCTGTGTATGACCCGGGTCCCTTGCTTACTGCTACAGCCTCCAGACTGTTTATATTGATCCCTTCTGAAGCCAGCAAATTATTGATTAATACTGTCAGTTGGGTCGCATGTGACCGTTCCTCGCTGCTTTCATTTAAGGCAACGATACCTGCCCTGTCACACAGCGCAACTGAACACACAGGAGTAGCTGTTTCAATACACAGGATCATAAGATAACATGTATCAGGACTTAATTTTCAGCGTAAAGATCGTCTTTGCTTACAATTTGAATAAGTGTGCTATCCGAGAGCTTTTTACTGATCGCACTGAATGGAGCACTGATTACCTGGTCACCGATACTTATCCCGGACAAGATTTCAATGTAGCTATTATCCTGGATTCCGGTTTTCACATCTTTCGCAAATGCGTATGTGCCATCAGTGATAAAGACCAGTGTCCTTATATCATCAATAACAGTGGTTAGCTGAGTATTTGCTGTATCATTCCTGGTGGTAACAGACTGGATAGGTACAGCTACAATCTCATTTTTAGTAACAGTCTGGATATCCACAGTGGTAGACATACCGGGTCTCAGGGGATTCGGATTTCTGTCGTCTATGAGGTCGTTGTATGATTCGGGAAGTATCAGGATCTTAACATCAAAATTTGTAACCTGGTCAGCCGACACTCCTGTCGTTA
>CAZQRQ010000002.1:86544-121379 GCA_964595725.1 uncultured Rikenellaceae bacterium
AGAGCTGGCAATTTCTGTTACAATACCCATGAATTTATGATCCATGTAGGCATCGACTTCCACAATGGCAGTATCGCCTTCTTTTACACGGACGATATCATTTTCGTTCACATCAACCTGTGCTTCCATGCGGGAAAGGTCCGCCACCCTCATCATTTCAGTACCTGTCATCATGCTTGTACCAACGACTCTTTCACCCAGTTCGACAAGCAGCATTGAGACTGTTCCCGACATAGGGGCATATATATTTGTCTTTAAAAGGTTTTCCTCGGCTTCCTTCAATGATGCTTCAGCACTTATAACTGAGTACCGTGCGGCATCCACTTCAGCTTTGGCTACCTGATATGATGCCTGAGCCTGTTCAAATTCCGATTCTGATATGGTTTGTTCATTAAAAAGCTGCTGGTTCCTTTTAAAGGATAGTTCAGCCTGGATGAATTGTGCCTCACTTTGTGCCTGCCTGGCTTTTGCCGAGCTAATGGCAGCCAGCGACCTGTCTCTTTGTGAAATATATGTATCGGGCTTGATCCTGCATAAAAGCTGACCTTTTTCAACCGGATCTCCTTCTTTAACATTGAGTTCAACAATTTCTCCTGAGACATCCGGTGAGATTTTGACCTCTTTCTCGGGCTGTATCTTTCCGTTTGCAGTAATGGTCTCCGTAATGCTACGGGATTCTGCTTTTTCTACAGCAACCTTGACGGTAACTGCTTTACCAAACCAGCCCTGATTTTTGCCTATAACAGCGAATATTATAAGAATTAGGACGACAGGTACAAGTATCTTCAATAACTTGTTATTCTTCATTTTGAACTTATTAATTGTTTTTATTCTGGCAGAGTGATAGGTATTCCTTTATAGAAATCGAGCACCTTGGTTTTGAAAAGGAACTCATATTTAGCCTGTGTAAGACCTGACTGGGCATTTAAAAGCTGATTCTTTGCTGCATTATAGTCAACGGGAGTAACAAGACCCACGTTGAATTTCTGTTCTGCATACCTGAAAGACTCTTCAGAAGCAGCAACGGCCTTCTGGCTTGCAGTATATTTCTTTAATGCTGCAACAGCATCAGTATATGACTGCTGTATGTTCTTGTAGAGCTGCTTTTTTGTCCCTTCAAGAGCATATTTGTTATTCTCGATCCGCAATCTTGAATTAGAGACGTTCTTGTTTACCTGCCAGCCGTTAAGGATTGGTACAGACATAGTAAATCCTATGCCGTAATTTATATTATCACTCACCTGGTCGGCAAAAGAGTATTTCCCGTATACTGGACCTGTAACCGGATCAATGCTGAGTATCCTTTTCCTTATATCAGAGTAACCGGTGCTGAATGAATGGTTCATGGTAATACGCGGCATTTTTGCTCCCGATGATATCTTGAGGTCGAATTCAGATGCGGTCAGTGAAAATTCCGAACTCTTTATTTCAGGCCTGGTTCCGATTGCCAGGTTAAAAATATCATCAATATTTCCTGTTATTACTGATGCTGTGTCAATATTGAAAGAAGGGGCAATAACCTCAAAGCCCTCAGGAGTCTGAAGTTCAAGGAGCTGGGTAAGAGTAAGGTATGAACTTTCAAGCTGATTTTGAAGGTTTATCAGCTGAACTTCTTCCTGTGCTGCCTGTGACTCTATCTGCAGGAGGTCGCCCATAGCAGCACTACCGGCTTCCACCAGTCTTCGGGTTCGTGATATCTGAAGAAGAGTAATCTGAAGCTGGTTCTCAGTAGTAGCTACCAGCTCTTTATTAAGGAGTATCTGGAGGTATCCGAGTGCAACATTCAATGCAATGTTATCCTTAATGCTTTGAAGATCCTCTTCACTGGCAAGCAGATCGTACCTGCTTTTACGGATCGAGTTCAGGTTCTGTAATCCGTTGAACAGTGTTAAACTCCCCCCAAGATAGAAATTATTCGACTGGACATTCTCATGTTCTGTAAACTGGTAAGTTGTTTCATCAAGTGCACGCCCGAATGAATAATTATGTGTTGCTGATCCGTTAAGGGTTGGCAGAAGCCTCAGTTTCGCAAGATCAAGAGCATTCTTCTGGTAATTTGTCTGTATCACCTGCTGTTTGATCTGGATATTGTTATCGATAGCATACAGGATACACTCCTCAAGAGTCCATACTTTTTCCTGCGAGTACAGAATGGATGGGAGAGCTACTATGAACAGTAAAACAAAAATTAAGAGCTTTTTCATATTTATCAGACTGGAAAATCTTAAAACAAAGCTACGAAGATAATTATTATATGTTAAACTGGTAAGGATTATTAACA
The DNA here is from genome assembly GCA_964595725.1 of uncultured Rikenellaceae bacterium. GTDB lineage: Bacteria > Bacteroidota > Bacteroidia > Bacteroidales > VadinHA17 > LD21. The sequence goes on from CAZQRQ010000002.1 coordinate 88,826, forward strand.
CATCAGGATATGTCCGGATGTGAAATTAACTCTTTCGGACTATTCTACGTTCCCATAAATTTTTTTTATCTTTGTTCTTCTGAAAACAAGGTTGTCTAATTAAAAATAATCTAATGAGTAACAATAATTTAAAGCTGGAAGCAGGTGTATTATCAGGTGATGATGTAAAAACTCTTTTTGACTATGCAAATAAAAATGATTTTGCAATTCCCGCAGTCAATGTAGTTGGGACCAATAGTGTAAACGCAGTTCTTGAGACAGCAAAGACTGTTAATTCAACGGTTATCGTTCAGTTTTCAAATGGGGGTGCCCATTTTTTCGGCGGTCAGTCCTTGCCTAAGGATGGTCAGACAGGCGCGATTGCCGGGGCGATCTCTGGAGCCTATCACGTGCATAATGTAGCTAAGTATTATGATGTTCCTGTCATCCTGCACACAGACCATGCTGCCAAAAAGCTGCTTCCCTGGATAGATGCACTTCTTGATGCCGGTGAGAGGCATTTTGAATCGTACGGGAAACCTCTTTACAGTTCTCACATGTTGGACCTGTCGGAAGAGCCACTCAATGAGAATATTGAGATATGCTGCAAATATCTCGAACGAATGAGCAGAATCGGAATGACACTGGAGATTGAACTGGGAGTGACCGGGGGTGAAGAGGACGGAGTTGATAATACTGGCGTATCAAGCTCAAGATTATATACACAGCCTGAAGATGTGGCTTTTGCATACGAGGAGATGATGAAGATAAGTGACCGTTTCACCATTGCAGCTTCTTTTGGTAACGTGCATGGTGTTTATGCCCCGGGGAATGTTGAGCTTAAACCGATTATCCTGAAGAATTCCCAGGAGTATATTCAAAAGAAATTCAAGACCGGCCCCAATCCTGTTAATTTTGTATTTCACGGTGGCTCAGGTTCAGAAAAGCACCTTATTAAGGAAGCTATAAAATACGGGGCTATCAAGATGAATCTTGATACCGATATGCAATGGGCATTCTGGTCAGGGGTTAACATGTACAGCAAGGAAAAATCGGGCTATCTGCAGAGTCAGATTGGTAATCCTGAAGGTAAAGATAAGCCTAACAAGAAATATTATGATCCTCGAATGTGGTTGAGAAAAGGAGAGGAAGCATTCGTACAAAGACTTAAGGAGGCATTTGCGGATCTTAACGCCCTGAACAGGCTTTGATCCCTGTCATTGAAAGTTGTAAAGAATATAATACATTAACAGACAACCGGATAAAGGTTGTCTGTTTTTGTTATGTTAAAAAGTATTTCTCCCATTGTATCCGGAGAATCCTAAATTAGCAAAGAATCGGAGAAATAAAGAGGTGAAGCGTACCGCTTATAAGGAAGAGAGGCAAAAAAGAAGCAACAGGTTGTCGCTCATGCTTAACAACAGGGAGCTGAGAGCTCTCAGCATTTACTGCAACAGGTACCGGGTGAAAAACAAATCTGAATTCATGAGATCGACAATCATGAAAGCTATCCTTAAAAGATTTGAGGATGAGCATCCTACATTGTGGGAAGAAAGCGAACCCACCCTTTTTAATCAGAATATATTAAAATAAGATTTGGAGAATATCTCCAATTTTATAATTTTACAACCTCTGCTGAAGTATTTGTATGAATGTAATCACTTGGTATCTTCAGCTTGGCCCACAGGTTGTAATTGCTTTGAAGCCAGAACGTCAGAATTCCTGCAATGAGTGTTAAAAGCCTCATAATTGAACCCACAAAGAAAACTCCCTGGCTAGTTCTCGAGCCTGGGCGAGTCCTTATTGTTGGAAGATCTATTTCTGAAAATCCGGCAGAATTTTACAGGCCAATCCATGAATGGGTTGCTGAATATGCCGAGGAAAGCACCGGCATGACCGTTATCCATCTGGGCTTTGAATTCATAAATACGACATCAATTAAATGGATTTACGCTATTCTTAAGGAGTTGGCAAGAATTCCCAACCTTTCGCTCAGGGCAAGTATAAACTGGTACTACGAGGAAGGTGATGATGACATGTGCGATCTGGGACTTATTCTGAGATCACTGGTTCTATGTCCGTTTAAAATAGTTGAGGTCAGCGATATTGACAAATTCGATTTCAGTCAGGCCTGATCGTTGTTCAGAATATCAAGTAATTTTTTCCAGTCACTTATTCTTTTGCTGAAGGCAATAAATGCGGGCTGATAATATGATTCCTTGTTATATACAGGAGGCTTCATGCTGGCGGCCTCTACTATCATTCCCCCCGATTCTTCAAGAATTAATTGCCCGGCTGCCATATCCCACTCATGGATCTTGCTGAATTTAGGGTATATGTCTGATACTCCTTCAGCTATTTTGCAGAATTTTATGGCACTTCCATGTATATCGATAATTATATCATGATTCTTCCTGAGCTTACTGATCCAAAGCTCTTCACTTTCTGTGAAATGACTGCGGCTTATATTGACATGATATGCACCTGAAGTTTTACCCAGTGGCAGTCTTGTTCTTTCCCCGTCCTTTTCTTTCCATGCGCCTTTATTACTCAGAGAATACCAAATATCACCTGAAACAGGCGAGTAGATAAATCCGGCCACAATCTTATGGCCGGAGCAAAGTGCAAGAGATATGCAGAACTCACCGTTACGGGCAATAAACTCCCTGGTTCCGTCGATCGGGTCGAGTATCCACAGGGGTTCCCATGTTGATCGAAATGAATAATCGATATCTTTAGTTTCCTCGCTGAAAACATGGATCCCCGGTGTGATTTTCTTCAATCCTTCCTTGATAATACGATCAGCTTCCAGGTCAGCTATGGTAACGGGACTGTTATCTTCCTTAATTCTGGTTCCGAAATCGTTCGAATTGTATATTATCATAATCTCCCTGCCGGCGGCTTCCAGCAGTCTTATGATAGCCGTTGTCTGTTCAGAAGTTATCAATTGTCAGTATATTTGAGGGTTGCAAATTTAGTGAGGCAAATATAGCAATTTAAATTTTTTCCTATTTTTGCACGACCTTTTAAGGTACGATTGACCCATGGTGTAATGGTAACACAACGGATTTTGGTTCCGCAGAGTCCAGGTTCGAGTCCTGGTGGGTCAACAGAGAAGCCCCGCATCCGCGGGGCTTCTCTGTTGAGTGAGAGTGAGGGTGGGGTCGAGAGCGAGTTAGGAGATCAACTGGTGATCTTGCTCTTTTTTTAGTTGATAGTTGCAGTAACAGTCCATTGTGTCCTGGGAAGCCCCAGGTACTTTAAGATCAGGGGACGGATATCGGGATCTTCGAAGTATGACCATTCATCGATAACCTTAATACCATCAGCAAATGTTTCAAGTTCATGGGCATCTTTTATTCCAAAATTATATGAAGAACCAGCCTTAAGCCCCAGTTCCCGGTTCATTTTTATTTCGGCCATCCTTTTCCAGAATCCCCTTGTATATTTCTCCGTAACAACCTCAAGGACCATCTGCGATCTGAAAAACCTGGTGGCGAAGACTCTGAAGAGATCAATCACATCTTTCTTTTCAAGGTACATGAACAGTCCTTCTGCTGCAAGGAGAATGTTCCGGACACTCTTCTTTGTTATCAGGTCAATCCAGGATGTATCAAGGACAGAGATGCCTAATAATTCGTAGCAGAGTTTTTCACCCAGAATATCTTTTTTCAGTTCAATGACTTCCGGTAAATCGAGTTCAATATATTCACAATCCCTGTTATTTATTCTCCAGTACCTGGTATCGAATCCGCATCCCAGGTTAATAACGATACAACCTGGATTTTCAGTTATATACCTGTTTACTATTGAGTCGTATTTCCTTGCTCTTAACGCAATATGAAGGGTAAGTACGGATGACAGTTTCCTTTTTAAAATCTGTTCATGATCCTGTCCTGAGGCCAGAGAAAGTATTTTGTCAAGGCAAAACCGAGCCATCGGATCAGCAATCATATGCCTGATTTTTTCCGATTCAATGACACGACTTCTGAGCGTAACAATTGCTGTTTTTGAAACATCAGATAAGTTCATAACCTGCTGTTGCATTTTTATTACCAGGATGTTCCGGAACCGGTATTGAGGCTCTACTCAATTTTAAAGGAATCCATGATTAGTTCAGTCTCATCACTGCTGGAACCCATGTAAACCTGGTATTCTATTTTTTCAAGCTTCCAGCTGCCTGTTTCGGGATCATAATATGTTAGTTTGTCAAACGGACATGTTAAAGTTATGCGTTTACTTTCCCCGGGATCAAGGATTACACGTTCAAATCCCCTGAGCGCCTTATGTTCCCTCTCTACAGATGAATTGTTGAAGCCCACATAAAGCTGAATCACCTGGTCACCGGTTCTGTCTCCTGTATTTGTGACCCTTACTGAAGCTGTAAACTGATTATCACCGGTCTCAACCAGCAGGCTGTCCTGTTCAAACTGCGTGTAAGAAAGCCCGTAACCGAAAGGGTAGGCAGCTTTGTTCCCATTATGTTCCATCCTGAAATATCCGTGATACCTGTCATATGTCACCTCAGTGGCTTCACTGTTAAAATCGGGGTAGTGACTTTCGACTGTTGCCACAGAGAATGGCAGCTTACCTCCCGGGTTGATATCTCCGAATAGGGCTTTGGCGATAGCTGTTCCTCCTTCCATACCCGGGTAAAAGGCTTCCAGGATCCCGTTAACCCTGTCTTTCCATTCCTCAATTATTACAGGACCTCCGTTAATAAGTACCGCGACGGAATTATGATTTAATGCCCCGTAATCCTGAAGCATCCTGCTCTCGTCAGCATGCAGCCGAAGACTTTTCCTGTCAACACCTTCTTCTTCATCCTTGTAATTATACCCTACAACAAATATCACTGCATCGGCATTCCTGATTTTTACACTCAGACCAGTAGTATCTTCTGTACCCTCATAATTAAAATTGACAGATGATCCGTACTGGCTTACCAGGCCTTCCATTGGTGTTACAACGTATTCAGGGTAAACCCTGCTGGAACCATGATCGCCGATATTTTCAAAATCAGCCAGCTTACCTGCAACCACAACATTCTTAACACTGTTCTTATCAAGAGGCAGGACGGAAGATTCATTCTTAAGCAGAACGATCGATTTCTCTGCAGCTTCAAGGGCAATGGCAATATGTTCCTTGCTGCCGATCAGCGTTTCCGGGTACCCGGGCAGGGGATCCGGAGCTGTCTCATATTTCAGGACAGTCTTTGCAATACGGTAAGCGCTTTCGTCGATATATTCTTCAGGTACGGCCCCGTTCTCAACTGCCTCAAGCAGCTTTTTCCCGTAGAACCTGATGCAAGGCATTTCAATATCAAGACCGGCGATTGCTGCTTTTTCACCGTCGCGCACTCCCATGAAGAAATCGCTGATTATGAAACCATTGAAGCCCCATTCGCCTTTAAGGATATCACTCAGCAGGTATTTGTTTTCGCAGGCCTGGTCGCCCCTGAACCTGTTGTAGGCTGCCATAACGCTTGCAGCCCCGTTATCAGCGCATTCTCTGAACTGGGGCAGGTATATTTCCCTGAGGGTTCTTTCATCGACTTCTACATTGACCCTGAACCTTGTGTTTTCCTGGTTATTTACAGTATAGTGCTTTATACAGGCCATAACATTATTGGACTGTACTCCCAGCATAAGTGATTTGCCCATCATGCCGGTCAGGTATGTATCTTCTCCATATCCTTCCTGGGCCCTTCCCCCTGCAGGATAGCGCATAATATTGATACATACTCCACCGAAATAGTTTCCTTCGTTTGCCCTAACTTCCTCACCGATTGCTTTGCCAATTCTGTACTCAAGATCCGGATCGAAAGAGGCTGAACGGCCTATAGAGGCCGGGAAGCATGTTGCCTCCCCGCTGACCAGGCCACGAGGTCCATCGAAGAACCTTACAGTCGGTATTCCAAGCCGCTCATTGCCTCCTGCCTGGTAAGAGCGATGGTTATACCTTCCGCCGTCGCTGATCATTTCCAGTGCAAATTTAAGTCCGCTTTTAAGTCTTGCCGACATCATCTGAACCTTCTCCCCGGTTGTCATCTGTCCGACTGCTTCCATCGCCATTCTGTCGATTTCCGCCTCAGCGAGAACCCTCCGTTCGAGGTGAATGATATCAGGTTTAGGATTGATTCTCAGTATAAAAAATGCTATAACGAGCAGTCCGATAAATATAAGCAAGCCCAGAAAAATTCTTTTTAATATTTTCATTGGTCAGGTTATTTTGATGATCATTTCAAGATAAGAAAAATCCGGTAGAAGTTAATCATTGGCTCGTTAAGGTGCCCCGTTTTTGTTTAACTTCAGTTTTTCAGAGGATTGTATTTATAAAGGCTTACCCTGTTGTTCTTCAGAGTTGGTATCACAAAAAGATTCTGGTCTTCAATAAATTCAAAATCGGCACAAAATATCCCTTCCTTGCTTGTATCCAATACCTCGGTAATCGTGCCATTGCTGTGAAGCAATAGTATAGTTCCCTCGTAATGGGATATAAAATAATCATTGCCAAATTTCTTAAGCCCGTCAATAACAGCAAATCCTTTTCCAGCGACTGCAATGATCTCCAGTTTCTTATCAGAAATTGAAATTGACTTCAGGGTATTGTCACTGCAGACACCAATAATGATGTGACCTCCATCATACATAATTGCGTTCGGATTGCTGATCTGTGGATCTTCAAACCACTTTTCTACCATGCCATCCTCAATCCTGTATACTATATCCGTGTCGCTTACCGTAACATATATGTTTTCGTCGGAATCGATGGCAACATCATTCAGGAATCCAGGGCCTGTTATCCTGTACCTTTTAACCTCCTCATTCTTCTTAAGATCAAATTTTACAATGCCGAATCTTTCCACAATATAAAGCTTGTCATTATGGATGCAAAGACCGGTAGGGGCGGTAAGATTTCGAACAGCCTTTTTTTCAAGCAATTCCCCTTCAAGGTTGAATTTTGAAACATAATCCTGGTTATAGGTCATCCCGTTTGAAGGATTTTCACCGAAATTGGAAACATAACAACAGTTCCTGGCTTTATCATAGACAATAGATTCGGGATTATATGCAAGGTAATCCTTATCCCAGACCAGAGATGTTTGTCCTGTTGATTTGCATGATATTGTTATTACCAATAAGGCCATACATTTTGAAAATATTGCTGTATTTAAAGATCCGCTATATGCTTTCATAATACAGGAGTGATTTTAAACGATATTCAAGTTACAAATAAACTTCCAACTCCCTGCAAAGGCCGTTTTTAAAGAACCATTCCTTCCTCTCAGCTGAATAACTTGATGGGCCTGTTAAAATTCAAGATATTTATTTAATATCAGGTATCTTTGTATCTGAATGGAAATAAAAGATGCATAATATGGAGTACAGAAATCATCCCTGGCACGATGTTTCGACAGGAGAATCGGCTCCTGAGATCGTAAATTGTATTATAGAAATACCTAAAGGCCCGAAAGGCAAATATGAACTGGAAAGGGATGCCAAGATTATTGCAGTGGCTAAAAATGACATGTCTGTAAATTATATTGATGAGCTATCAAAATTACCGCCTCATACGCTTAACAAGCTTAAAAGATTTTTCGAGGACTATAAGAAACTGGAACATAAAAATGTTACTGTTGAGCGGTTCCTGGGCAAGCAGGATGCTTTCAGAATAATAGAGGATAGCATGGATTCTTACAGGAAAAATTTTACCGAAAGAAGCTAACTGTTAACCTTTACACAATAAATTATTCTCCAGCCTTATTTATTTGATTTTTCAGTTTCCATATAGAGCCTGGTAATTCCTTGAGGATCAGACAACCGCCTGTTCCATGGGCGATTATCTAAAGGATAGACACCGGTCCTTTGAGCCCAATCATCCCACATAGTTTTCATTTCTTCAACTTTTTCAGGGTAGGTCTCAGCCAGGTCATTCATCTCGGTGCGGTCAGCAGCAAGGTTGTATAATTCCCATTTTCCATCAAAGGGATATACCGGAGATGCTTTCAGGACAAGCTTCCAGTCACCCGACCTGATGGCGCGGTTTGCTTCATGCTCCCAGAACATCACAGAATTCCTTTCATCACTGTTATTCTTTATTGAAGGAAGCAGAGATTCTCCTTCAGCCGAATGGATATCATTCCCTTTGTACTGTGCCGGATATTCAGCGCCACTAACATCGATGCAGGTAGCCATAATGTCCATTAAGATTCCGGGTCGATCGCTCATTCTCCCTGAATTAACAACACCTTCCGGCCAGTGGATTATCAGTGGAGTAGAAATCCCTCCTTCATGAGTCCAGTGCTTGAATAGTCTGAAAGGAGTATTTGATGCATTGGCCCAGGGAAGCCGGTAACTCTCATGTGATTCATCTGTGCCCAGTAAAGACAAATCAAGATTCCGGCCGGCAATGAACTCTGCACATGCCCCATTGTCCTGTAAAAAGAATATCAGTGTATTATCCAGTTCTCCTTCTTTTTCAAGTTCTGAAATGATCCTTCCTATTCCACGATCCATCGTTTCAATCTGTGCTGCATAAATAGCCATCCGAAGTGCCATTTCCTCTTTTCTCTGGTCCGAAAGTGAATCCCAGGCAGGTGCATCAGGATCCCTTAACGATAATACCCAGTCTTTATTGATAATCCCGAGTTCCTTTTGCTGCTCAAAGCGTTTCAGGCGGATTGAATCCCATCCGACCGAATAAGTATCGATGTACGGTTCAAAGTCTTCTTTATGTGCATGTAAAGGCCAGTGAGGTGACGTATAGGATACATAGATGAAGAAGGGAGATCCGGTCGACCTGTTTTCCTGTATCATACTAACGGCAGTATCACTTATTGCATCCGTATAATAAAAACCTTCAGGAGCTTCTATAAAGGTATTTTGTGATGTTAAAGAAGCCGGTTTATAGTAACTTCCGTCTCCCAGTAAGGTACCAAAAAACCGATCGAATCCTCTCTGTACCGGCCATGCATTTTTATCCCCATCCTGGCTTATGTTTTTGTCACTGCACAAATGCCACTTTCCCGCCATATAGGTTCTGTATCCGTTTTCTTTAAGTACTTCTGCTATAGTTACAGAATTGTGATTAAGCTCACCGGTGTAACTAGCAGTTCCAAGATCTCTGATGGTCATCCATCCCATGCCAGCCTCGTGGGGGTATAAGCCGGTCATTAGAGATGCCCTGGTAGGACAGCTGCGGGCCCCGTTATAAAACTGTTTGTAAAGAATCCCGGTCTGAGCCAGGCGATCGAGATTCGGAGTTTTAATTTCACTCCCCATGGCTCCCATATCTGAAAAGCCCATATCATCAGCCATAATAAGCATAATGTTTGGTTTATTCTTCGTTTCAGTACCGTTACAGGCAGTGAAAACGACAGGGAGGAGTAACAGGTTAATTGAAGTAATAGTAGATAAATTTTTCATAGTTCATGCAAAAAATTAAAATCATTTACAAATTATGATTTTTCCCGGAGAGTTATACCTTTTTATTCAATAATATCGAATCCGTTGTTCCATATAACAGAATCATAGATAATAAATGCAGGACTGATTCCGGCTATATTGACCTTTCCCATTTTCTAACAATAATATCTTCACATTCAGTAATTAATTCTGATATATGATTGTCATTTTAGTGAAGATAAACAAGTTCAGAAGTCTTTATCGGGTTTCTGTATCTGGTTTATTAATGACCTTTTTAAGGACTTCAAAAGTAATGACAGCCAGCAATGATCCTGCCCCGCTGGCGATTATGTCCAGGGGATCAAAGTAGGTGCTTGCTCCCCACATCGGTTTTATTTCTTCAATTGTCAGCACCAGGAAAACGATAAATGAGCCTGCATATACTAATAATCTTGCACGCCTCATCCTTCTGACTATTGAAGCAGAAACAAAAGCAGTGCTAATAATATAAGCAGCAATAAAGTTTGGGAAACAACCCGTTAATGAGCTCAGGAAGACTGAATCCTGCGACGCGGGCCTCAGGATTTCTTTATTCAGGGAGACTAATCCAAAAAGAGCTGCAATGAGGAATGCATTGATTGCAATCACTTTCTTCCTTTCATCAATTTTCATACTATAAATATAGTGTTTAACCAGAAATGATTACAGTAATTCATGACTTACATAAATAAGACACAGGATACAATATCGGTGCAGGTTTGTATTGGCGACAATATTGAGTGAGTATTCAGCTCTTTTGAATTATTGGTTAATGATCAAATAATCGGATCCTGGCAATAGTCTTTTCTTTTGCACTCTTTACAATAACTGCCCATCCAAACCTCATCGAACTGATCCATAATAGAACTTACAGTTTCGGGATCAGTAGTTATAAAACCTGCTTCAAAATTCCTTGTATTCGGACTTTTTATACCTAATCCCGCACCTGTAAGATTAGCAGAGCCTGAATAGGCAAATTTTCCATCGATGATGATATGTTTGAAATGCACCCTGGGACATAGCTGCCTCTCAATATTCTTCCATAAAAGGGGGTATTTGTCAAAACTCTTTCTGAAGTTGATGCCGGGTTCTTTTGCATGTAACAGGCGAATGGATACTTTCCTTCTCGCCAGACTATCCAGTACACTTAAGAATGACTGAACTGTTCCTTTCTGATGCACATGCAGGTCTTTAATATCAGCAGTACCTATCCATACAAACGACCTTGCTTTTGAAACAGGTTCAATAACCTGTTTATAAAGTGTCTCGTTTGTAACAAAACGAATATTCATATTATGATTCACATTTGGAATACTCTCTCAATAAAAGTCAGGATGCAGCACGCCTTGATTAAGGATTATTATTAATAGTTTTTGCCCAAAATGGTAATACAAACTTGCCCTGCCTTTTTTCTTTTATCAGTAAATAACCTCCTGTAATTATACAAAACAGGGCAGCTATGACAGAACTTTCAAAGCCTGATTTATCTCCGGTAAGTAGGACAGGCCCATCAATCTGTAGAGTGAAAACACTTTGCATTCCATCGGGAATGGTTACTCCTAAAACAATACTCTGAATGAAATTATATATTAGATGAAATCCGAAAATCTCCCATATCGTCCTGGAACGCAGGTATAATGCCGAAAAGATAAACAGGATGTTTATGAACAGAAAAATCCCGTTTATAAACTCATATTCAGGAAAAAAGAGATGTTCAAATCCAAATATCAGGCCGGTTATTAGAATTGTCAGATATGTCCCCAGGTATTTTTCCGTGATCCTGAACAGAATCAGGTAGAATACAAAATCCTGGAGTAATACGTAGAAAGCAGTATAGTACAGACCCTGCAGGATATCCGGTGATTCATGCACGTTCATCACTAAAATCCAGCCAGATAAGATATTGATTACTAATACTGTTCCGATACACAGCAATCCAATAATTGCCCCAAAGAATATTTTCTTAATTGAATTTCCCCTGAATAATATTTCATCTGGTTCTCTTTTTTCATAGATCCGGATGAAAAACCAGTAGAGAGAAATTAATGCAATTATCCTTGTGATAAAGATTATCGAATCATATATCAGGCTATTCTCGATATGAAAAGATTTCAGCAGCAGTTGTATCATGCTTCTGACGATAAATATTCCCACATTAATCAGAACAATTCCAATAAGAATTTTTGCTAATGGGAAATTCAGGATTTTACAGGCTGGTATTAGTATCTTATTTTTAAAATCAGGCATCAACGGCTATCGGTTATTATATTTTGTGATTATAAAATCAAAGGATGGATTATGTGCTTAAAAAGGTAAGTATTATAACAATGAGACGGGAAAGGTGGTCAAATTGACCACCTTTTAACGAAGTATGCTTATAACTGCTTAATTTTATTCAAAAAAAGGCATGTCACCCCTGACATATTTCTTCATTGCTTCGATATTAAGATCCACACCTATTCCTGGTTTATTGGAAACAGTAAGAAAACTGTCCTTAACCCAGTTCTCCTCATCAAAAATAACAATCTCCTTATACATAGGGTTGGTATGGAAGTAGGATTGCCATTCCATGATCAGGAAATTAGGTACCGTTACACTTACATGAGCGCATGCCATTGCACCTAACAGTGATGCAACCATATGCGGGGCAAAAGGAATGTAGTAAAGGTTCGCCAGGTTGGCAATACGCTGTCCCTCACCAAGGCCTCCGCACTTCTGTAAATCAGGCATTACGGCCTCAACTCCTCCTATTTCCAGCAGTTTCCTGAATCCGTAAGCCAGGTATATATTTTCACCTGCGGATATAGGGGTACCCGTTTCCTGTGAAATTAATCTGTAAGCTTCTATATTTTCAGCGGGAACCGGTTCTTCCAGCCATAAAAGGTTAAGGGGCTCAACCTTCCTGGAAATAGCCAGGGCTGTATTCAGGTCGTACCTGCCATGCATATCTACAGCCAAATCTATCTTGGGACCCACGGCTTCCCTTACGGCAGCCAGCTGGTCATACATTCTCTGCAGCTCACCCTGGCTGGCAGTCCAGTTATACCTGTCATATTTGTCAGGATCAGCGGCATAATCCAGGTCGAATTTAAGTGCATTGAAATTATAGGTTTTGATTGCTTCAAGGGCAGAATCGGCGAAGTCTTTAGGTGAAGGGAACCTTACACGGTACATGGCCGTGTCGCAATAAACCCTAACACTGTCGCGGAATTTTCCACCCAGTAATTGGTAAACAGGAAGACCAAGTGCTTTCCCTGCCAGATCCCATAAAGCAGTTTCAATAGCTGAAAGGACGGCAACGTACATGCCTGACTGGCCTCCGCCGAAATGGCCTGCCCTGCGGATATCTTCGAAAATCCTGTGTATATTGAAGGGGCTCTGATTCCTCAGCCTTCTTCCCATGCTCTGGACAAGGTAGTAAGTTCCGGAGATGGCGTCTACGCCTTCACCACAACCGTAAATATCCTGGTTGGTAAAGATTTTAACAAAAAGGCTTCCTCCAATATAACCACATTTAACATCGGTAATTTTCAGATCAGAAGGAATGGAATTAACTGCTTTTTCCTGCATGGCATTTTCATAACCTCTTCCAAAACCAGCCAACGGGGTGGCAGCAGCCGCAGCAGTTGCAAGGGCCGCTTTCCCTAAGAATGCTCTTCTTGAATTTACGTTTTTCATAGTCTCAGATTAATGATTTATATATTGTTATAACTTCCTTTTCAAGATGAATTTGCCAGCCTGTTCCCGGCGGATGACAATATACTAAAAAAAATAAGATTATTTTCTTTTTCCCTGATTTCAGCCACTGCCGGTAAATCAGCCATTAATATAAGACTTTTTAAATTATTAGCTTACTCCTGACATTGTTAATTATAATCATGATGATCAGGCAACATCAAACCGGTCCAGATTCATTACCTTGTTCCATGCTGCTACAAAATCGGTAACGAATTTTTCCTGGGAATCTGAACTTCCGTAAACTTCCGCAAGGGCCCTCAGCTCTGAGTTTGATCCGAAGATAAGGTCAACCCGGGTTCCTGTCCATTTTAACTTACCGGTAACACGATCGCGTCCCTCGAATTCTTCCTTTGACTCAGAAATTGGTTTCCAGATGGTGTCCATATCGAGAAGGTTCATAAAGAAATCGTTGGTAAGAACTTCAGGTCGTTTAGTGAAAACACCGTGCCCTGACCGGTCAAAATTTGTATTCAGCACACGCATTCCTCCTATAAGAACTGTCATTTCAGGAGGAGTTAATGTAAGCAACTGTGCTTTATCGATCAGCAATTCTTCTGTATGGATTGAGTATTCAGATTTCAGGTAGTTGCGAAAACCATCGGCCACCGGCTCCAGAACTGCGAAAGATTCAATATCGGTTTGTTCCTGCGATGCATCCATACGCCCTGGAGTGAAAGGGACGGTCACCTCGGAACCCGCATCCTTTGCAGCTTTTTCAACAGCGGCACAACCTGCCAGTACAATCAGGTCAGCAAGAGATACTTTTTTGCCGCTAGTCTGAGCATTGTTGAATTCATTTTGAATACTCTCAAGCTTACCCAGTACTTTTTTCAGTTGAGCAGGATTGTTAACCGTCCAGTCTTTTTGTGGAGCGAGTCGTATGCGGGCACCATTGGCGCCACCTCGTTTGTCGGATCCCCTGAAAGTAGAGGCTGATGCCCAGGCCACAGATGCCAGCTCAGAAACGGAAAGTCCCGAATTAAGTACATCAGCTTTCAAAGAAGGAATATCATTTTCATCAATGAGTACATGATCAACTGCAGGTATCGGATCCTGCCAGATTAAATCTTCCGCCGGTACTTCAGGACCCAGGTAGCGTGTTCTTGGTCCCATATCACGGTGAGTCAGCTTAAACCAGGCACGGGCAAAGGCATCTGCAAATTCGAGGGGATGTTCATAAAATCGCCGGGAAATTTTTTCATATGCCGGATCGAAACGTAATGACAGGTCTGTAGTAAGCATCGAAGGTAAATGCTTCTTTGATGCATCATGTGCATCTGGAACGACCTTATCAGTATTTTTAGCTACCCATTGATAAGCACCTGCAGGACTTTTCGTCAATTCCCATTCGTATTTAAACAGGTTGTCAAAGAAGTAATAACTCCATTTTACGGGCGTCTGTGTCCATGTGACTTCTATACCACTGGTTATCGTGTCACCTCCTTTACCTGCTCCCAGCGTATTCTTCCAGCCCAGACCCTGTTCTTCAATACCGGCGGCTTCGGGTTCAGGTCCTACATGAGTCGTGTCTCCTGCTCCGTGAGTCTTGCCAAAAGTGTGTCCCCCTGCAATAAGAGCCACAGTTTCTTCATCATTCATTGCCATACGGGCAAATGTTTCGCGAATGTCTTTTGCTGCTGCAAGAGGATCAGGATTCCCGTCAGGTCCTTCAGGATTCACGTATATTAGTCCCATTTGAACAGCAGCTAGAGGATTTTCAAGGTCGCGCTCACCGGAGTATCTTTTGTCACCTCCCAGCCATTCAGCTTCAGAACCCCAGTATACATCTTCTTCAGGTTCCCATACATCTTCCCGCCCCCCGGCAAAACCAAATGTCTTGAACCCCATAGATTCAAGGGCTACATTGCCGGCCAGGATCATCAGGTCGGCCCAGGATATTTTCCGTCCATATTTATGCTTAATGGGCCATAGCAACCTTCGGGCCTTGTCGAGGTTGACATTATCAGGCCAGCTGTTAAGCGGTGCAAAACGTTGCTGTCCTCTGCCACCTCCACCACGACCATCGCCTGTCCTGTATGTGCCGGCACTATGCCATGCCATACGAATAAACAACGGCCCGTAATGCCCGAAATCTGCTGGCCACCAGTCTTGAGAATCAGTCATTAGCTTATGAAGGTCTTTCTTTAAAGCATAATAATCGAGGCTCTTAAATTCCTCAGCATAGTTAAAATCTTTACCCATTGGATTGGATAGTGACGAATGTTGCCTGAGCATATTTAACTTCAATTGATTAGGCCACCAGTCAAGGTTCTTTGTGCCACTGCCGCTGAGCCTGTGATTTCCGGTTGCCCCGGTAACAGGGCATTTACCTGATTTTTCAGTATTGTTTTCCATAATAGAATTATTTTATAGATTCTTGTATATTAATCTTATACCTTTATTAATTGTCGTTTGTAAACTTGCCAATTATCTGAAGTTTGATATCTTCAATTTTGAAACCGGGAATTTCATTAACCCTAAAATATTCTTCCAGTATCATGTTAAGCTCTCCATTCCTGTAATCCTCAATTCGATCGGAACCGGAATTATACAGATGGTGATGGCTTTCCACGATCCCATCATATCTGTTTATATCCTTCTCGGTTTTCACTTTGATAACGAGGTTATTTTGTGCTAAAGTGCCGAGCACCTTATAAACAGTTGCTACTGCTATATTTGGATGGTTCTTCCTTATATAGTCAATAATATTATCAGCGGTGGGGTGGTTGTTAAGTTTAAAAATAGCCTCAAGAATAGCAATCCTTTGAGGTGTTACTTTAAGCCCCTTTTCTATGAGCCTGTGACTGATATCTTCTGCTTTCATGGAAAAGTATTATCAAAAGAGAACAATTATCATTTAAGAATAAACAAAAGTAAGATATTATGGAATGAAAGTCAAGAATCTAATGGAATTTTAATTTGTCTTTGATTGAAGTGAATCCGGATATCGGGCATATTATTTTCCAGGTATTCCACTTTAAGTAACAATTTACAGCAATCCTGATCCTGGAAGAGCCTCCTGCTCACGAATCAGTTCATCACCTTCGAAAATAAACCGGATAGTTTCATCCTCTCCGGGATCATATGCGAATGGGGCTTCCACGAACGCGCGGACCTGGCTTTCGCCCGAACCGGCATAATGAGTGGAGGCGTGACGGATCATCATAAGTCCGTGAACATCATATCAATCCTGTGGCAGATCAGTTTGCAGGGGCAGGACCCAGTTTTTCATTATACTCAAAGCCTTGTATTTCCAGCATCCTGACGGCGTATCGCCTGCCTAGCTCACGCATGCCGGCAGTGTTGAAATGGAACTGGTCAGGAGTCCCTTTTACTCCTTTGGAAGATATTATATACGAGTTAGGAAGTACTTTGGGAAGATTCGGCAATATTTTGACATTGAATGAAGTACACACACCATTTTCCTCTGCACTCTTAAGCTCACCTGCAAGCAGGGGAACCTTTTTAGGTTTAAGATTGAGATCCCTGATAAGGTTGTCATAAATAGCCTTCACCTTATCCGGCCATTCCGGATCGGTGGAGTTCGATTCACCCTGGTGAATCAGGATGCCTTTGATAACCCCATCCTGCTGCGCTATCTTAGCCATATCGACAAGCCTCTTGTAGGGGTTTCCGTCATACTGTTTACAGATTTCCTTCATCCAGTCCCTTTCACCGTCAAGGTAACTTTTATAGGAGTCTTTACCCCACAGTTCGATCTTTGCCCCAGCCACGGAAACATTGATCACGCTAACCCTGTTTTCCTCCGGGAGGTTCGCCACCATTGTCCTGCCGAACCAGTCAACAGGGCCCATCCTGTTTTCAGGACGGTTGATAGGAGGTTCAGCTACATACCAGTTACCCATTGTACGGTTCATCTTAGGATCCGGTTTTTTTTCTGAGCAAAGAAAGGGGTAGGGATGATCATCAGAATTGCCAGGATCAAAACAAGTTTTGTTTTCATAATTTTTTTCTTCTTTATGATTTATATAATCCGTAGATGTTTTTACTTCTGTTAATGAAGGAGATGAAGAATTCTATCTCTGCTTATGATCAGCCAATCACCACTTTTCTTCTGAAATATCAGGCCAGATTTTTTTCTCATAAATCCGTTTAATACCATTCATTTGTACAATGGATAAAGCGGGTAGTTCTGACGCCGCTATATTAGTAAGTATCTGATCGGGCCTTGATGCTCCCGGAATGACACAGCTGACTTCCCGGAACATTAATATCCATTTAAGGGCTACTAATGTCAGGTCTGTATCAGGAGAAAAGAGTTTCTTTATCTCTTCCACTGTTTCGAGGCCTTTTAAATAATCTACTCCCGAAAATGTCTCACCTTTATCAAATGCCTCCCCATTCCTGTTAAAGGTACGATGATCTTGTTTGCTGAATTCAGTCGAAGGTGAAAATTTGCCGGTTAATAGTCCGCTTGCAAGGGGCACACGGGCAATTATTCCTACGTTCTTCTTCGCAGCTTCAGCAAAGAACTGTTCTGCGGGACGTTGTCTGAGCATGTTGAAGATAATCTGTACAGTAGTTACATTTTCATATTCGATAGCCTTCAGGGCTTCATCAATTTTTTCAACACTGACACCCATATTAAGTATTTTGCCTTCTTTTTTCAACATACTGAAGAGTTCAAAGATTTCAGGACGATGGAATGTTTCGGTTGGTGGACAATGCAGCTGAATGAGGTCCAGGGTTTCCAGGCCCATATTCTTCAGGCTTTCTTCAACAAATTTACGTAATGCCTTTACCTCATATGACTTGTCAATGTGAGGAGAAAGTTTCCGGCCGCATTTTGTCGCTACATATATCCTTTCCTTTCGGGAGCGCACAACGCGGCCTACAGCCTTCTCACTTTCACCATCACCATATACATCGGCAGTGTCAATGAAGTTGATACCATTATCGACAGCAGAATTTACTATGGCATCAGCATTACTGTGACTAAATTCGCTACCCCATTTTCCACCAACCTGCCAGGTTCCTAATCCAACTTCAGAGATCTCAAATCCGGTTTTTCCTAGTAGTCTTTTTTTCATTTCCTTTTGTTTATTTCGTTTCATATTTATCAAGTATCCGTCTGCGCTTATTGCAAACATAATATCTGCCTGAAGGCCATTCAGACTTCAAGGTACAAGTTCTAATCCAATTTCTAATTAATTTTGTTACCTGGAGTGTCTTATGAACAGGGCATATAACTGCAATTCTTTATCTCTGTTAAATACCTTGCCGTTTTATTGATTCTGTTATTCAATATTTGTTTCACAGTTTACTTTCAACTGCACCAGTTACTGTATTTAAATGAAGTACTCAAAGTATTGAAGAACTTTTAAATCCTTGCGCCTTAAGCCTCTTATCGGATTATATCGTGATGTTTTTCCGTTTAATGAGATAGTTTGTTTAAATATTACCAGAAATATGGTATTAACCTGTACCTTGTTTTATGAGAATATTTATCATAGTCTTTCAGTTCTGCCTTTAGTGTCTTATCCTCCAGAAATGTTCTTATTATTTGCAGGAGTATAATAATACCGGAAGGAATTATGCTCCACACTGAGCCGAAAAGAAGAGGAAATCCAGATGCCTGTATTATTGACCCCAGGTATGCAGGATGTCTTATAAAGCCATATAAACCGGTATCGCAAACAACATGTTCCCTTTCAGTCTGAATCCTGACAGTGCTTGAGAAGAACCTGTTTTGCTTTTGTGCGAAAAGAAAGATCAGTTGTCCTGATGCAGTCAGGAGAATCCCGGCCATGGTAAGGCTCCAGTTAAAATCCGGAGACCATTGAAAACGGCCTGAATCGAGTCCTGCTATAATGTACATTGCCATTGTGGCAAGGAATGATAATCCAAGTACCAGCTTATCCCATTTCTTCGTTCCATTCCCCGGTTTTGACCTTTCAGCCAGAAGATCAGGATCTAACTTCAGGACCGTATAGTTAAGGACAGAAATAATTACCGCAATAATCGCGTATATAATCCCTGGCCAGTATATTAGTTTCCCGGCACTGATAAACAGTATTAGGAAGAAGACGAATGTGCCGGCAAGATGCTTGATGATATAACCGTTTTTCATTTTCTAATAAGTAAAATAAATGATGTGTGACAGGTCTCTTTTACATGTTATTGTGTCTGTGAATTCCCTCTTTCTTTTATTCCTTACAAGTTCCCAGTGTATCCTCGTCATTTTGTCTGCAAAAACTCTTGCATTAACGGATGAATTAATATTTCCACCAATCCATCTCAAACCTATACCTGGTAATGACACAAATGAGTTGTCTGTTATGCCATAATTCTCGATTCTATAGGGATACAGGTTTCTATATTCAACTCCATCCGATTCCCAGGAAAGGTACAGGGTATCACGGAAAGGTATCTCGCTAGTTTTCTGTATTTTTATCGTAAGGTTTAGTAATTTACTTAATGAGAATGACAGATATTGCGCATTCTGTGTAAGTTCTACGAGTCCAAATCTCTTCTCTGAATATGCATAGTCAGAATCTCCTACAAGGCAGAAATTATAGTAATAAGCATCCTTGATTTTTTTCAAGGAATACGAGAAATAACCAGTTGTATCAGCTGAAAATTGGCCTGATTCGATGGCTACCAGCTTTTTGTTACTTTCGACTAATCCCTGGACAATAATTTTTCTTCCGGGAATTTCTGCTTTTGTCTTCTCATCTATAACCTTTCCCTTTAATTCAAGAGTGCCTTCAGTATTAATACATCCCATTATAAGCACTACTGATGAGAATGTTAAAAAGAAAAGAGAAACAGGAAAATTTGAATTATTGTATTTCTCAGAATTACTGATAATGTGAAATACACTACGTATTATTTCAGTCAATCTAATATTCCTCATTTACCATCTTTCAGAATAATAAGTTATTAGATGTTTACCGGGGGTTAAACAAATGTAATAAATGTTACATTTCTGATTATGGCTTTTGTCCTGTCCAGGCCATATTCTTACCGTATTGTTTTGAGCTCATTAATTATCAAATTTATCGACAATTTTTTTTGCTCTGTCATAATCGAAGTCGGAGATAATTACTCTTACTCCTCCGGCCGGCCTCCATACTTCACCTCCCCTGGTGCCGATGGTTTCATCTTTCAGATAGGATTCAATGCCTTCATTGTCCAGGAGATTTTTAACCATCTGGGCCTGGAATAATGTACCTTCAAAAATTTCAATCAGCCTCATTTAGTAAATAAATTGAATTTCAGGAATCATAAACATAAATTTACTCCCTCTGAGGTTGAGGTATATATATTGATTTTCAGGCGGTTTGGGGCAAAATATCCATGATTGACGATAGTCATTATCAATACTTACAACAAAGATATGATTTTATCCAAATATTTAAAAAGTAAAGGAATGTAGCCATATTTCAGATCCTTACTAAGCACCGGAACCCCCTGGCTGCATAGTAAGATTCTGCCCCATTGTGATAAGTGAAGACAGTATTGTAGCGACGATCACAAAAAACTGCTCCGCCTTGTTTTCTGATTTCAGGGGGTGTTTTGATCCAGCTCGATGTTTTCGTGTCGAAATTTCCAATATTCTGCAACTCCCGGTATTGTTCTTCCGATAAAATCTCAACACTCATGGCAGTTGCCATATCCATTGCAGAATCTGCAGGTTTAAGTTTTTTCCTCGACTTCAGCGCTTCGCGGTCGTAGCAAAGGCTTCTGCGGCCTTTAGGACTTTCGGCTGAGCAATCGAAAAAAATATATTCGTCCGTATTATTATCATAACCAACAACATCAGGTTCTCCGCCAGTATTTTCCATTTCATTAAGCGACCACAGTTTTGCAGTATTAGCTTCCAGTTTTGCCTCTACTTTGTCCCACTCAAGACCTTTATGCCGGTTCATGTTATTCGTGAAACGGGTTTTCAGTGATCCGAGCAGATCTTCCAGCTGTTGCCGTGACAGCTCCTTTTTTGTTTCAACGTCTGACATGATTTTTCTGTTTGGGGTACAATGAATTTTAATATACTATTTAACAATGAATCTGGTTTTGTGTTCATCCAATTTACTGTAAGCTTACGCCTGGTTCTGAATGCCTGGCGTTATTTGGCAGATATGACTTCATGCACTGACAGGGGTGTGGTTGCAAGCAAAGTTGTCAAAATTACCGATGTAAAGACCGGGCAATCATCGTATTATTTATAAAAGATAACATACAGGTAATTCACTTAAAAATCATTCCATAACCAGTGTAGGTTATCAGGTGATTTAAGTAAAACAGATCACAATTTTCTCGTCCGGATTTTTAAAAGTAGTGTTCTATATCAACCTTATTCTCACTCATAATTGCAGCCAGGGGTTCTGATTGCTTCTGGAGCTTTAACTTAATAATATTTCTAAAAAGATATGTCAGTCTTCTGCGGAAAGGATTAATAGAATCCTGTAGTATTTTGAAGTAATCATCTATTGTATCTTTTCTGAAGCCAATTATATCGTCAAGCAGATCACCATCCAGATAATATCCGCAATGAAAATTCTTTCTTGCAAAGGAGCCCTCCGCGAAATCTGGTTTCCCCAATCCGAACAACTCAAATGATTTATAAAGAAAATCTTTGTAAATGATCCTGCACCGTTCCCCTCCTGAAAGGTTAAAGACCTTACCTTCAAGTTTATCAAGGTGATCCAGGGCTTTGACAAAAGCATCTCCGGTGTTGCCGGGTGTGGCAATCTCCATAGGTGTACTCATGGGCATATGAAACATCAGGGAAGATAGCTTGTGGTTATTAACTCCCATAATTGCGGTAAGCCTGAAGATAGACCATCTTAAACCGGAATTCATTACCAGTTTCTCTGCTTCAATTTTTGTCCTGGCGTATTCATCTCTGTCGCTCGGCAGCAGGGTATCTTCCGTTTTTATCCAGGGATCCTTATTCCTGTCGCCATACACTGATATCGAGGAAGAATAAAGGAAAAAAGCTTGGGGCGATAATTCTCTTGTGCAACTGATTATATTTCCTGTACCGGTGACATTGACTTTTTCAGCAAGGTCGGGATTTTTATCGGCCAGGGGCGGAATAATCGCTGCAAGATGTATCACTGCATCCTGACCGGCACAAGCTTCCCGGATATCGGAAATTATTGAAATATCCCCATAAATAATCCTGCAACAATGAGCATAATTCTTCAGAACACTCTGAGAATATTTTGTCTTTTTTTCAAAGACTGTAACACAGTAATCAGCTGATCGTCCACACAGCCTGGCCAATACCTCCCTTCCTACCGTCCCTGTTGCTCCTGTAAGTAAAATCCTTGTACTCATTTTAAGATCAGTGGCAAAAACAATTCAAAGATGGGCATTATTACCTTGCAGACTACCATTTCTGCAAGTAATTGAATTCACTGTTTAACCTGCTGAATGGTAAGATCGTTATCCTGAAGATCATCCCATGTGGTTTCCGTTGGTCGATCAGACACAGGCCGGCTATTGTATTAAATTTTAAAATGTTCTTTTTTACTGATCATTGCCGAAATTACAGGTTCTCTGATTTCAAATGGAAGTTGATCAATTTGCCATACACTTTCCTGATCAACCGAATAGCCTGAAATTCTTGCGGCTTTTAAGGCACAAAGAGCTGAACCAGGAGAATGGTCTGCCATGTGAGCAGTGGCAACCGTATGACCGATGGCTCTTGCTACTGCAATTCTGACAGGATCTGAAGATTATCATGCCACAGCATGGGCTTCTTGTGAAGCTTTCATTGCATATCTGAAGGGCACCTTTCCCTCTTCCCACTCGTACGCCCCGATGTTCTTCCACAAATATTTTATCTAGCATTCAGGCCAGTAGGGGTAAAGGTAGTATACGTTTTTATTATTGGTTTCACCGTGTCGAAATGCCCTGACCGGTTAAGAACCGACGGTATTACTGGCAAATATAAAAAGGTTATTATCTTTTTGTTTTAATATAAACCAGTTTAATAGATGCTCTGTCAGTGGTTCGTTCATCAATCTCAAAGTTATTTCTTAGTGATTTTATTAATGGGGTAAGTTTATCAAAACCATAGTTTCTGGAATCAAAATCAGGTCTTTTCTTGATAAGCAGGTTTCCAACATCCCCTAAAAAGGCCCATCCGTCCTCATCTGCTATGTCATCAACCGTGGCAGATATCAGACTTATCATTTCGGAGTCGATCTTTTTAATAGCCTCCTTTTTAACAGATTGAGTTTTAGCCCTTTTGTTTAATGCAGACTTGTTAATGTTTACTCCCTGGTTTTCAGGCATATTATTTTTTAATATTTCCAGGTATATAAACTTATCACATGCAACGATGAATGAATTTGGTGTTTTCTTTTCCCCAAGTCCAAATACCTTCATCCCGGATTCTCTTAATCTTATTGCCAGTTTTGTAAAATCGCTATCACTTGATACAATACAGAATCCATCAACTTTACCGGTATATAAAATATCCATGGCATCAATAATCATTGCGGAATCGGTCGAATTTTTACCCGACGTATATCCATATTGCTGGACAGGAGTAATGGCATTTTCCAGGAGTATGCTTTTCCATCCTGCTAAATTAGGTTTTGTCCAATCTCCATATATTCTTTTAAAGGTTGGTATACCATATTTAGCTATCTCTTCCATCATACCCTTTATATTTGTTGAAGGAACATTATCTGCATCAATAATTACAGCAAGCTTTAAATCATCATTTGTCTTCATATCGAATTTTTAGTAAGAAACGAAAATTTTGAATAACAGCAAAATAGATAACAGTTAATGATTTAATATTCAATATATTAATTGTTGTGCAGGAAATTGTGTCGATATATAAATACCATTATCCTTAGTGCTTCGGGTATTCTCCGAATAGCCTTAATTGTCCTGTCCGTAATAAAAAGCAGGCTTATAATGTTAAATAAATAACAGTCACCGGATGAATTGTAGCCATCGGAATCAGCCGCCAATATGACCCAGGGGCAATTGGTGTTGGTATATACATAATCAGAACACCAAGGCAAATCGGATGTCGGATAATACTTTAAAGGCCGGGGATAAAGAATCCTGGTAAGAATATCATTGAGCAGACAATCTGGATGATTTACTTTGCTTATTCCTTCTCTTCTTCCCACGTACGACGTTTTCATAATAAGGGATCATTGCAAACCTCTTAATAATTTTATTAATCTGAGATTTCATGTCTTTTTGTGTCAGTTCGCTTTTTTATCATTAATATCTTATTCTTAGTTTAGTTTAATCGTTCATGCCAGACATTTCATTTTTTATATTAGTCTTTGAATTGAAAAAGTTAAACAGTCAGATGTTTTAGTTTGAAAAGCCTTAGTCCGACCAATGGAAACCAAAGAAGATAAACAGGTCCGGCAATGAACAACAAAATACTTCCGGCGGCAGGGATAAATAATCCCAGTATGATATGTAAAAGATCCAGGCCATACAATACAATGCCAACCAGGGCTGTAAATCTGCTGAACACATCAGATTTAAGCATAGCTACAGAGAATAGGAGGGCTCCGGTTTGAAGTAGAATCCCACCTATTAAAGAGCCAGTCCCATGCCAGATATCAGAGGCCCAAATTGATTCTCCAGCTGCCAGTAACTGGTTTCTTTGAAAGTCAGAAGTTGCAGAAGCGAATTTATCACTTAGATTCAAATAAGAAAATACGGAAGGCATTGAGAGGAAAAGAGTCACACCGGCAAATACCAGAATTGTGGCAATAGAAACCAACCCGTAATTTGTTCTCTTAAGAGCGACAAATAAGCTGAAGAATAAAATGTAATATAGAGGGACTGTAAAAACGGTCAGGATATCAAGTCGTAAAAGTCCAAGGAATTTGTTTTCCTGAAGCATGGTGAAACACTCCTTGACATTACTGGGTGGCCCGCCTGTTAAGACAATTACCAGCAATGTGATCAGTGAATATGCAATGAAAATCATGCTGACGACTCCACCAATGGTGAAGATTGCTTTTTGTGAAGGTTCTTCCAAAACTATTAGCACCGGTGTGTTATGTGGTGTTTCTTTTAGCTTTTTTCTTGTCCGGTTCTTGATTTTCTAAAAACCCTGATGTCATGAACTAGCTTAATAAGCCAGGCGAATATTGAAAATATCCACACGTAAAATGCTATAACTGTTAATCTATCGGCCTCACTATTTGAGATTTTTATGTAGTAAGAGATTGACATGAAGACTGAAATGATGAACATGCATATGGAAGCTATGAGCTGTAATTTAATACTTGATAGTTTTTCCATTTATCTACTATTTTGTTCAATATAATCTACTGCTTGTTTGCTTAACATGTCATGTCCTCCTTCAAAAATGGTAAGCAAAACCTTTTTTGATGTTTTTTGATAATGAATAGTTCTATCGCCGATTTTTTCGTTACTATTTGAAGATGTGAAAGACTGTGTATTGACCAGGATCTTCAGGTCTTCATCCTTTACATATTTTGAAGAATCTTTTTCGCCTGAGTCAGATAAAAGTTTGTTATAAAAATGAATTGATTGTGAGATTGGTACAGGTCCATTAAAATAGCCATCATGAATACCTGCAAAAATCTGCAGTTTGCTTTTCTTCCGTTTTTTAACCGGAGTTGTCCAATACAATGGCGAACGTGCCTCTGCTTTTAATGTATCAAAAACGTTATTCGCCCCTATACATCTGATTATCTGATTAGCATATTTATTTCTTCTTTCAACAGATTCTCCATACCACGCCACCAAATCAGAGATAGATGCCCAGGCAGAAAAGCCTCTGATTTTATGTCGTGACTTCATATACATTGCCAATGTAGCATATCCTCCTCCACTATATCCTATAATATAAATTCGATTCCTGTCGACATTCATATTTTTTAATGCCCAGTCAATTGCTTCGTCTATGTCAGCAATTACAAATTCACTGCAACAAGCTTTGGGATGATTGTTAACGCCACGAAAATCGGGGAATATATAATTGTAATTATAACTTATAGCAACAGTATCTAAACCAACTGTTTGTAAAGATTCTGCAGTATAGCTCCAGGAATGGAGTTGTACAATCAACGGTCTGGGTTTTTTGCCGGTTGATTTATAATAATAGAAGACCTGAAGATTCTCATCCAGGGAAGAATAAATACTGTCTTTGATCAGCAGGGATGAAATATCCTTCTGAATAGTGTTTTGTCCGCTTGCACAGATACTTATTATACAGATGAGCCATGTTAAATGTGATTTCATAAAAGGCTATACTAGTGATCCTTAAAATTCCATTTGGAATTGTCACTATTCATGTCAAACGGTGCAAGTGTCGGAGTGCTATCCCCGATAGAGACCAGTGCTAACTCTTCTTTTGAATTTGGAACTACCCTGGGTATTATCCTGTATGTTCCATCAGTCAGCTGATCGATTCGCCATAATTGTTCCGGTGCGCCTGTAAATGCTGGAACTGTTATTACTTCAGCTTCTGCGGTAGCTGCCAGAGCCCTGTCTGTTCCAGCTATTACAATCTTATAATATGGTCCGCCGGGATATCCTCCTGCATTGGGAACTGCTGTGATTGTCCATTTCTGATGCGGGCGGAACATGTAATCACCTATTCTTACACCAATGTTTCCGGCAGGCCATGTTTCAATTACATCTGCCAGTTCCTGGGAAGCAACAGGTTTTACAGGTTCGTCGGTATTACGTCCGAATCCGCGCATTCCGCCTGCCATTCGTACAAAATCAACAACTAATTCCAGGGCATATCCTCTTCTTTCGGATTCAATTTCATACGTTCCTTCCCTGAAATTATCGCCTGCAACCGGCCATCCATTTTTCCATAGTAACGGACGGATGCCTAATACGCTGCGTCCTCCCTGATCTAAATCTGCTTCATAATGGCAGGACATTTTTTGAACTCCGTTACCCAGGTCCAGGAGACCAAAATGTCCTGGTCCGACAACTCTTCCGCCAGCTGCAACCACCATCTTACCGCCTCCTTTTAACATGTCTCTTCCCATGTTATCAAGATAGGGACCGGTCACTTTCCTGGAACGGCCAACAACTATATTGTAAGTTGAGTTTGCGCCATCGCAGCAGGTGCCATGAGTGCCAAGAAGATAATACCATCCGTCACGATACAACAACGCTGTAGCTTCACAATCAATTGCTATATTAATTGCCTCATTACCTTCGACACGAAAGCCTGTTTTGGGATCAAGTTCTACAAGGCGGATGAAGCCGAAAAAGGTACCGTATGAACACCATAAACGTCCATCCGTGGGATCCAGAAGAAGTCCGGGATCGATTGCATCACAGTCTTCCTCACCATCGGATGAAGCTACTTCGACAGCTTCAGAGTATTTAAAATCGGGAGAATTTGGGTCGAGAGTCTTATTCCACATTGTAAGTATCCTTCCATTATGTCTGCCTCCCAGTCCACCACCGGTTGCGCCATATGTTATAAGGTAGCGGTCACCGATTTTTATTGCATCCGGGGCAGCTCCTCCACCGGGTCTTACTGCACCACTGTTCCATGTCCAGCCGTCTTCTGATATTAATCCGCCTCCACCTGTTCCGAATGTATAATACTTTCCTTCGCATTCCATGATTGTTGATGGATCATGTATAAACGGTCTTCCTACTTGCGCTGTAACTGTGCCTGTTAAAAACGCTGTCAAAAGGGCTATTGCGCCCATTATTTTATTTCTTATTTTCATGATAACTCAAATTCTTAAACAATTGATATATAAATAGGATGGCTGACTGTTTTATTCACAACTTATAGTCAGGTCTATTATCGGCGCTCCTTTTTCATCAAGGAAACGAACGCAGAAATCACTCATTCCGGGACCATTGATTACTGCTCCCCGGATTATATTCTTTCCTTTGTTGAGCGTCAGGCGAGTAGAGACGCAATCATCCATTACCATGCGCCTGTCCCCGGAGAGTATCACTGCTTCCTTTCCATTTAGCCACCACATTGATGCTGAATTTGACCCTACTGCCATTCTTACATTTTTCATTTCTCGCGGACTGTTGACTACGGTTACTGCCCAAAACAGAACTCCGTAAACAGGTTTTCTTAACCCATAGGCGAAACGAAATAGTTTGACATTGAAATTTGTGCTCTCCAATGCATGCCACGTTAGTTCCTGCTCTCCAACTTTTACCTTTTCTCCATCTTTGGGAAGAACAGTAAACTGGTTTGGAAAATACTCGGTTGCAAATGCTGTTCTTATATAGCTATCTGTAAAAACAGTATTGCTACGGTTTGGTTTGTTAATTGGCTCCAGGAGTAACCAGCGTTGAATGAATCCTTCAGAATCCGGTGCCTTTTTTGATGTTGTGGCCGGAGTGAAGTAAGGTGCGAGGCTTAGTGTAGTATCGATTTTGGCGGCACCATCAATTTTGCCCCCTGATATAGCGGACCTTCCCTGTAATCCTGATCCTGCAAGAATTACAAAGCCCACGGCCAGCGCCAATGTTTTGTGTTTAAGTTTCATAGTAGGTCTTTACAGTATTTACGATTGTTGTTTCTGAAAAAATAAGCATACTTTTCTGTAAAACTACAAAAAGAATTTTTGCTTTGTACTAAATGGCAAATAAATAATATAATTAAAAGGAGATGGGGCAAGCAGTTGGAATATAAATACCGGGATATTTTACGGGATTTGATCCTTGTACTTAATGTATGCTGACCACGCAGTCGTTTAGTTCTCATTATCAACGGATACGTTCTGGCAGGCATCCAACTGGCTACCTTGTGAAATTTATTGTTTCACCTGGTTAAACTTAATAGTTTCATGATGAATTTTGGTGGCGGTTTCATTCCAAGCTGCTCCATCAATCCAAGACGATCAGGGACTCCCCAATGTTCAATAAGTTTTCCGTCTTTAAAATGCATAACATCAATAACTGTAATCTCAAATTTCTTCCCAGTAGGAGGCATTGGTCCAAATTGACCCATATGTGTACCACGAGCTGTCATTCGTCCCCAGACTTTATTATCAGAGGTGACCAGGTCCTCTATTATCATGGAAAAATCGGGAAAAGCCTTGTGGAGGTTATTGACAGAGTTCTTTACACCTTCCATATTTGGAGGAATAAAACCATCCTGATGTTCTGCAAAATCTTGTGCTGCGTATTTGTCAAATACTGTCACATCACCTTTGCTGAAACCTTCTTCGATAAGTATCTTGAACAGCTGTTCATTTGAGACATTTGTTTCCATTATTCCAATTGGGTTTACACACTAACAAATGACATGCCGTATTGTTGTCATCACTTTAATAATGTCAGTCTGTAAAATTTGCAATACCATTCACGGGGCAGGGATTTGACAGGCGGGAGACATATTTTCATATTCTCTTTTTATACGTTACCTAAAGCATTTTAGCTTAACTTACTGTCCGGATAAATGTAGCAGTTCCAAGCTTATTTCTACTGATCGGTGTGTCAGGTTTTCGGTCCCTTTTGTATTTTCTGGTATTCTATGTTTTTTTGAGGTCGCGTTTTTTTTCAGCCATCTCCTGGAGCTTGGTTACAGTCCGCCAGTTTCGGGCTGTTCCTGTCACCTTCATTTTTGCTTCGAAGAAATTAGTGTATAACTTCGTTTTACCGAATCCGTTTGGGCAGTAAACATATATCTCACTGTCGTTTATACGGAATTTGTCAGGTGGATAATTTATGCCAGCAACTTTCTGAATTTGTGCATATGATGGCTTTAGTTCAAGAAAAAGCACTGCCATTTTTGAGGGGTCAAAACCTGGTTCTTCCAGGAAAGGATTGGCAGAGATTATCTTCGTCAGATCATCCGATGTACGAGTTATTACAGCGATGTCAAGGTTGAGTTCAGCGAGAATTGCATTCTTGATCATCGCTGAAACGTTGTCCTTATTATTGTTGTGACAAGTATAAACAATATTTCCGCTCTGGATGTATGTTTCTGCATCAGCATAACCGATGTTTTTTAACATATTGGCAAGACTGGTCATCTTGATTACATTATGTCCAGTCATGTTAACGCCTCTGAGAAGGGTAATATATGTATCCATGGCCTAAATTAAATAACACTTGTAAAACGTTTGCTCCTCATCTGCTTTTCTCTTTGGCTCACCGGCCTGCCTTTTTAATTTTTGTGGCAGAATTTTCCAGTATAGCTGCATTCTGAAACCTGACGGCCCGCCGCCTGTCTGACTGGCGCAGCCCTCTACGACTGACAGCGTACAGGTGGACAGGCAGGCGTGACCACTTCCCGTTTCACGGGACAAGTTATCCCGATTCATCGGGAAACAACTTAGCTTTATTATCCGTATTATGTGGTGTTGTCATTTTAAAGTTTTTCTATGATATAATATATTGATCTGAAAAGAGATGAGTCTTCTTTGTAGTATTCTAGTTCTTTTTTATCACTTTTAAATAGATTCTGGATCTGGTAATTATCTTTGTTATTTATTTCATTTTCAAGTTTACTGTAATAATCATTCCACCAGATGTTTTCATCTAAGTATAGTGTATCAACAATTATGCAATTGTTGTTTCGGATGAAATCACACTTCTTGTCATGATCCTTAAGCTCGTCATGTATTATGAAATGCCTTTTTCTTTTAAGGATCTCAATCACTTTTGGAAAACCTATCTCAAATCCAACAATATTCAGAAAACCTTCAGCAAGAATTAAATCGAAATAATCCGGATCTGTTTTAAAGTCGAAAAAGGATATGTTCAAGGTTGTTAACCTATCGGCAAGATTTCTATTTTTAGCTTTGTTTTCTAACCAGGCAAGAGAATCTTTATCAGTATCGATAGCAGTAATAGATCCTGAATATTTATCTGCTAACCAAAGAGTTGGGACACCAGTTCCACAACCTATATCCAGTATTTTAGGATTATCAATTTCAGGAATTATTGAAAATGCTCTTTCGAGATATTTGATCAAGCCAAATCTGCAGTTATCTTTTATTTGGAAGTATCCGGTCGTCACGTCGGGTTTTTTAAAGACAAAGCTCACGTTCTGTTACGAATCCACCTAACGGCCAGCCTCCTGTCTGGCTGGCGTAGCCCTGTCCGACTGCCAGCGTACAGGCGGGCAGGCAGTCATGACAACTTCCCGTTTCACGGGACAAGTTATCCCGATTCACCGGGAAACAACTTACCCATATTGTCCCTGTTAGGCTTTCGCAGTAATTTTTATTCAGTTATTAAACAGATAAATCATCTAAAATTTATAAAAAATACGATTCTGATTTTATCTTTGTCGACGAAAAAGTTACTTTTTGATATCATTGTTTTGATATTAAATGTTTTAGACAAAGCAAAAAAATAGGAAGATACATAATCTTTAACCCTTTCTGTTAGGCGTTGTAGCTTTTATATTCCACAGGATTAGAAGAAATAGAAATGTGTCATTTGTCCGGTTTGCAGAATTATTATTTGATATTGGCATACTGTAACATTATTAACAAATCACTTAATTGAATTAATCCTGGCAGACGGATGACATTTATCTGTAATAAAGTCTTGTAATGTGTTATTCTGTAGTGTCGAACCTATGACGCCTAATGGCCCTGCAATTGGACCGGGCAATTTATTTTTGTTATCCGTGTTATGTAAAATGCTTCATAGTTAATTAATTTTTGCTAAAACAATGCAGTGAGTCCCGTTAACTTTGGTAATAGTTTTACCTGAAGAATCTTGAAAATATTTTTTTTCAAGATTCTTAGAGTCTAGATGCTCAATAAGATCAAACTTAAAGGTGCCAAGGTAGTTCTCAATATCTCCTTCTTCAATGCCAAAAGTCCACTGTTCTTTGTCCTTTTTCACCCTGGTATAAATTGCACTTTCTCCATAGTATTTTAGCTCTCTCCTTAATACTGAGGCATATATGTAGTCGAAAACAACTAAACTTCCAGAAGCAGAATAGTCGTGAACAAGTTCAAATGTTTCAGCAACAGTCGAATGCGATAAATACATAGTCAGTCCTTCAAGAATAGAAAGAGTTTTCTTATTGGTATTTAATTGACTGTTATATAATTTTGTTTTAATATCTTCTTTATCAAAATCAACAGGTATATAAATATTCGTGGCAGGCTTAGCTAAATTTCTTTTCTTAAATTGCCTGGTTTTTGAATTCAAAGTATGGTATGTGTCTATTTCAAAGACTTTTATATCGCTATTTGGATCAAGAAGTCTTGTTGCTCTTGAATCGAAACCTGCACCATAGATTACTACTTGTTCAAATCCACAATTTTTTGCTTGGAGAAAAATACTATCAATATATTTCGTTCGTGCAATAACGTAAGGATAGATACCTTTTGGAGCTATTATACCTTTAAGATTTAGGATCTTAAGTTTTAGAAGGTATTTTACAAATCGCGGCAATAATTCAACTGCGATATAATCATCAGATTTATAAA
>CAZQRQ010000003.1:0-57661 GCA_964595725.1 uncultured Rikenellaceae bacterium
TTTCACCATCCCTGAACCTGAGAGAATCGGGTGCGTTTCTCCTGTCAGCACGAATCATTTCATTTCTTCGTTGCTCCATATCATTCAGACGGCTCAATTGTTCCTTGGTAAGAGATGGTTCCAGTTCCTTCCAGAATTCTTTCATAAGTGAATCGAGTTTTTTCCTGAAATCATTCTGAGTAGTGCTATTAAGCCTTGCGTACTTTGAAAGCAGCACATCGATGGTTGCTTTCTGTTTATCATCCGGCTGAATGACCTGGTAAAAACCTTCCCTGAATCTGCCTTCCGAGAAAAATACCCGTACCGGTTCAAGCCTGTGAAACCTGATCTGAGCTGATGTTAGCATACCCAGTACAAAACCTATAATGAGGGTAACCACTATTAATATTATTGGTCTTGCTTTCATAATTTTCATATCAGTTACCGGTTAAAAGACATACAATGCTCTCATCATAACTATTGCTCAGTCCGAGAAATGAATTGAACGACAGGGATCCTTCCATAATGAATATTGATATCAGCAGAATAACAATTGCAGCTACTCCTGTAAGAGCTATCCTGTAAAACGCGCGGGTCATGGATTTCAGGAAATCCATTTCGCGATGAATGACAACACCTCCCCAGACAATTCGGCCTATCACCTTTTCAGTAAAATCTTTCCGGAAAGAGTATGATACTCCTGCCTGATCAAGTTTTTCCCTGAATGAATCTGTCTCCACATCGGGGGAAAGCGAATCAATAATCAATTTCTTAATATCTGAGTTTTCCATATCCTATAAATTCAATAAAATATTCCTCATCTGGTCCTGCGCCCTTGATAACCTGGAAAGAACCGTACCTACAGGTAATTCCAGTATCTCTGCAGTTTCCTTTGTTGAATAACCATGAAGCATTCTCATTGTAAGAATAATACGAAATTTTGGTTCGAGTTTCTGGAGAGCCTTGTTCACCAATTCCCTGGTATCCATCCGTTCGTAATCTTCAGGATCTGCCACATCGAACTCTTGCATCTCACTGTTACCGGTCTGAGAAAACATTGAAAAGAACCTTTTTCGTCTTTTTATTTCATTGAGGGTAAGATTCACTGCTATTTTCTGAATGTAAGTCGACAGTTTAGCTTCACCTCTGAATTCGGACAGGGAGTGATAAAGCCGAATAAAAACCTCCTGTCCAATATCATCTGCAAATACCGTATCACCAAGCATTCCCTTGACTGTTCTGGCTACCATGCCCTGATACCTGCTAACTATCTCTCCAAAGGCCGATTTATCGCCGCTTAAAGAAGCTGATACAAGGTCATTTTCATTTTTCTGGCTCAGCGATTCACCCTGCCTTTTCATGTTAGACAACTATTAAACCTGAATTATTCCGGTATTGTTAATTTTTATTAACAAAGAATCAAAATATTTTATATTTATTTATGCAACAGATTAGTTATCAAAACCTAACACCCTCTCATCCAACAACTCCACCTCCATATCTTTTGTATATTTAATCAGGTACAGTTTATAATTTTCAAAACCATTTCTTCGCCTGTCGCGCCTGAAATCAAACTCAGTTGATAAAAGATCCGGATTATGAATCTGGGGATTCGATATGAATCGTCTGCCATTCAGTGCCAGTCCACTCACAAAATAGTACGTTATGTCATATCCCAGCCATGCAAAACTGATCTCTTCGGGCTCAGTAAAAAAATAGTTACGGAAAGCCCTGTTGAAGTTCATCACATCGCGACTGGAGTAATCTATCCAGTATGGAGATAATAATTCAATTCCGATATCAAAGTAGTTCTTTGGGTCCAGGTTATACAAATCTCTCATTGCCGGGTATCCTATTACCTTCACAGGATACTTTTTAGACAATGTATTAATATCCATCAATGATTCACTGAGAACTGCACGATCTTCAGATGCAATGAGTATTATATTATTCAAACTTTCCGACATCGCATGCCCAAGCCTGTTTATTGAGTCATTGCTAAGTGCCGACCTGTTATAAAAGAGGATTTCCTTGAACCTGATCTCATCATAAGGTATTTCTGTTGTCAGCTCCCTGAAAAGGTAGTTTTTGAACTGCCTTATTTCACTCTTGTACTTTGCAGTATCAGAATAGATTAGTATAAAATTATCATTATAATACGATTTCGCAATTTGCGCTATTCTTTCCTGAGCAACATCAAGCGACGGGTTTACCACAAAAAGATACGGATTACCATCCAGTACATCTGTACTCTTTAATGAAACAGGAGATATAACAGGTATCTGTCTCGAGCTTGCGTAATCAGCGACAATAGAAAGGTTATTTGAGTATATCGGTCCTATTATGAGGTCCATATCACGCAACTCACCCGACCCAATCAGTTTAGTTACACCAATTGTGTCGCTCTGTATGTCATAAACATGCAGATTGATATTCAGACCAACCGACCGGAGAGTGTCTGCAGCAATGAGAACACCCTGATATAATTCAATAAACGGAGCACTTTCTTCATATATCCACTCTTCAGGTCTCCTGACAATCTTTTTCACCGGTTTTCCCTTAATAATCTGAGATGAATCGATCTCTGTCCTCCTCGAATTCTCTTCAAAATACAAGGGTAATAGCAAAGCAATATCATAAGTTCCCCTGAGGTTCCTCACCTCCGTATACTCGACCGGCCTGATAAAGAGAGAATCAAGTTCATCACTTATACCGGCTGTTGTATCCGCAACTTGTAATTCGGCAACCACCGGTTCCGTAACCCTGTCGACGGGGATCCTTATATAGTCATCAACTCTGGGAAAAATAAGCCCCCTGTTGATCCTCCTGATCTCCCTGACAGTCGTTCCATATTTTTCTGCTATTGAAGCTATTGATTCTCCTCTTTGCACTTTGTGGGTTATATAACCATTTTCCTGTTGCTCAAGCCCGGCTGATGTACTTGTAAATTGCCTTTTAGGTATTGCTATCTCAGCACCAACCGGCAGCTTGTTTATTTCAGCCCCAGGATTGCTCTCCACAATCTCATTCTCCGAGACCGCGTATTTTTTTGCAAGAGAATAAACCGTTTCACCGGGAGCAAGTTTATGATAAATATATCTCGATTCGTCTTTCTCAGTCTGAAAAAGAAGCTGTGGTTCCTTTTGTTCAGGTATGTTGTCTACGATAGGAAGACGCAAAGCCTGTCCTTCTTTAATACCTCGTTCAGTATCCGGATTTTCTTTTACAAGCTCTTCAACAGTAATACCATACGCCTTAGAGATGGAATACGCGGTCTCACCTTTTTTGACGATATGAATATAATAGGGCTTACCGGAGATAACCACCTTGTCCTTAGATCTTACCACCTCCACCTGTGAGTAGGACAACAGTTCAGACAACAGTATAAAACCGGTAAGCAGAATTAAAATCTTGCAGAAATTTTTCAGCATCTATAATAATTTTTTCCTGTCAGATTCTTTTCAGAAAATCAAGGCAGTTGCGTTCAATTCTTCCTGCCACATCACTTATATCAGCTTTACTGAATTTTTCACCCGTTATCTGTTCATAGAGTTCAATATATCTTTCCGACACTTCTTCAGCAAATTCTTCTGTGATCTCAGGCATTTTATCTCCCGGTCTTCCCTGGAAGTTATTGGCCATAAGCCACTCTCTTACAAATTCCTTTGAAAGCTGTTTCTGTGGCAAACCTTTCTCAAACCGTTCCTGGTATTCATCAGCATAGAAATACCTTGATGAATCAGGAGTATTTATTTCATCAATAAGATATATCTTACCATCTTTCCAGCCAAACTCATATTTTGTATCAACAAGTATCAGTCCATGCCTTGCCGCAATTTCTGATCCCTTCTTAAAGACATCCATAGTGTACTTTTCGATCAATCTGTACTCCTCTTCAGGTACCAGTCCTTTTTCTATTATTTCCTCTGCAGAAATATCTTCATCATGCTGACCCTGCTCAGCTTTTGTGGTTGGTGTTATAAGGGGTTTTTCAAATTTCTGATGCTCTTTCATCCCTTCAGGCAACGAAATTCCGCAGATTGACCGTGCTCCCGACCTGTATGTTCTCCACGAGCTTCCTGTAAGGTAAGCTCTAACTATCATTTCTACCGGATACGGCTTGCACTTATGCCCGAAAGTTACATTTGGGTCCGGACTTGCTATCTTCCAGTTTGGTACAATATCCAAGGTTACATCAAGGAATTTAGAAGCTATCTGATTTAGAATCTGTCCTTTATATGGGATCCCTTTAGGAAGGACCACATCAAAAGCCGAAATCCTGTCAGATACTACCATCAGCAGGTAATCATTATTGATGTTATATACATCTCTTACTTTGCCTTTATAAATACTCTTTTGTCCCGGGAAATTGAATTCTGTTTTTACAATTGTCCTTGCCATATTACTTTTAATTTGTTTTTTCTGTATTGTTTTCCTTTTCAGGAGGCGGAATATCATGCTGGATCGGAGAACCGTTTTCCTCCGATTCATATGCTCTCACTATCTGTTTCACAAGCTTATGTCTGACAATATCCTTCTCATCAAATTTTATCATCGATATGCCATCAATGTTACCCAGTATTCGCATTGCCTGTAACAGCCCTGAATCACTTTTCCTTGGAAGATCAATCTGGGTTGTGTCCCCTGTCATAATAAATTTTGAATTAACTCCCATCCTTGTAAGAAACATCTTTAACTGGTTCACTGTTGCATTCTGAGCCTCATCCAGAATTACAAATGCATATTCCAGGGTTCTTCCCCTCATAAATGCCAGTGGAGCTATCTGGACTGTACCATCCTCTATCCATGTTTCGAGTTTTTTAAATGGAATCATATCGTGAAGTGCATCATATAAAGGCTGAAGATAGGGGTCAAGCTTCTCTTTCATATCGCCAGGGAGAAAACCCAGCCTCTCCCCTGCCTCAACGGCCGGCCTGGTAAGAATTATTTTTTTAACTTCCCGATTCTTAAGAGCCCTTACCGCAAGGGCAATAGAAGTGTACGTCTTGCCCGTGCCTGCAGGACCGTCAGTTATAATTAGATCGCATGTTTTGTAATCTTTCACCAGTTGCAGCTGATGGGTTGTTCTTGCCCTTACAGGCTTTCCATTCGTGCCAAAGACTATTACTTCCTCAAAATCGCCTTTTGCAGCATTTTTCATGTGCCCGGCATCAAAGAAGTACTTTTCAATATCCTCCTCCTCCAGCCTGTTGTACTTCCTGCAATATTCAACAATATCGTTGAGCTTTTCCGCGAAAACAGCTATTTCTGCCTCCTCTCCCATACATTTGATTTCATTTCCCCTGGCAACAATCTTTATTCTGGGAAAGAAATCCTTTATCTTGTCAAGCAGGACATTGTTCGTACCGAAAAGAAGTACAGGATTTATGTCTTCAAGAAATATTACTGTCTCTGTCATCAACACCACTCAATATTTATCCGACGCTTTGCTTATAAAAATAAAAAAACGCTTCAAGGATAAAAAATAGTTTTATTGTCCATCACAAAGTAAGCTTATTTTTCATTAGAAGATTATCTTTGCCAAAAGATTTTCCTGATGCCGGTAATAACCTTAACAACAGAGTGGAAAACCAATGATTTTTATTACGGGATTATTAAAGGCAAACTATGCAGTTTATGCCCGGGTATCTCAGTAGTAGATAACGCCACCGGTATACCTGTTTTTAACATAGCACACGCATCATTCGTTATCAGGAACACCTACCGAAGTTACCCTGAAGGATCGGTACACGTGATATGCGTACATACAGAATCGTCGGAAGAGAGAAACCATCTTATAGTCAAAGCTCGTGGACACTTTTTCATAGGTACCGACAACGGAATCTTCAATCTTATTCTGAACTCTCCGGCCGATGAGATAATCAGTCTGCAGCCCGGGGATAATGAGGATGAACTGGACCTGTTTGCAAGGGCTGCTTCAGAAGTAATAGAAGGAAAAGAAATTTTCGGGCTTGGTAAAAAGCAGAAAGACTTCACTGAAAAAGTGCCTTTCAGGGCAACAATTGACAAGAATGTCATAATAGGGAGTGTTATTTTCATCGATTCATACGGTAATGCCATTACAAATATTACACGGGAGGTCTTCTCAAGAGTTTTTGAGAAGAACAGTTTCCGCATACAGATTCAGAGCAATAAGCATTTTACAGAGCATATAAGTAAACGGTATTGTGATGAACCGGTCGGAGACCTTCTGGCAAGGTTCAATTCACTGGATCTGCTTGAATTAGCAATTAACGGGGCCAATATTTCGGAGTTATTGAGCCTCTCAGTTGGCTCCTCAGTAAGAGTTGACAATAGCGACAGTAAAACATCGCCTGACAGACTATTTTAACAGAAAGTGATTATGAGCATAGATGACCCGCGTTTGGAACAGTTTAAAAGGCTGCTTGATATTATTGATGAACTAAGGCAGAAATGTCCTTGGGACAGGGAGCAGACAAATGACAGCCTCAGGAAACTGACAATTGAAGAGACGTATGAACTTGCCGACGCAATAATTGAGGGTGATGACGATGCAATAAGAGATGAGCTTGGAGACCTGATGCTACATATCGTATTCTATGCTAAGATTGGGAATGAAAAAGGGAAGTTCAGCATTAAGGATATATTGAAAGGGATTAATGACAAACTTGTTTACAGGCATCCCCATGTATTTGGTGATGTTTCAGTTGACGGACCTGCTGAAGTTGAAGAAAACTGGGAAAAGCTTAAAATAAAGGAAAACCATTCATACAAACCTGTTTTATCAGGGGTTCCTACCTCTCTGCCTGCTACGATTAAGGCCAACCGTATACAGGAAAAGGTCAGAGGAGTCGGTTTCGACTGGGAGGTCAGGGAACAGATATGGGATAAAGTGATTGAAGAACTCGGTGAATTAAGGGAAGAGGTAAGGAATGGAGATACAAAAAAGATCGAATCTGAATTTGGGGATTTATTCTTCTCCCTGATCAATGCATCCCGGCTCTATGGGATTGACCCGGAGGCTGCTCTTGAAAAGACAAACCGTAAATTCATTAAAAGGTTTAATTACCTCGAGAAGCAGACTATGGTAAAAGGGAAATCACTCCACAACATGACGTTAGATGAGATGAATGTGATATGGGAAGAGGCCAAGAAGGAAGATTAGAGATTTTGGTGAACCTGCCCCTACCTGTTCAAAAAGATATAGCTTAAAAGTTGATAAACGATTTTAGCTGCGACAAAATCGGGCATTTTGTTCACCGGAGACGGGCATAATTCAACAACATCAAAACCAACGATATTTTTTCGTTCGGCCACCTTCCTGATAAAGTGCATGATCTCAAAATAATGAGGCCCCCCGGGTTCAGGTGTACCCGTTGAAGGCATTATTGAAGGATCCAGAACATCAAGATCAAAGGTGATATAAACATCCCTGTTCAGTGATTCAATAGCTTTGTCATACAGTCCTTTATCGTAATATAGATCGTGGGCAAAGAAAATGCTGGAACGTCCGGCCAGGGTTATTTCCTCTGCTGCCATGCTGCGGATGCCCACCTGGGTTGTCTTGCATGTTTCCATGGCACGAGCCATCACGCAGGCATGGTTAAATGAAGAACCCTCATACTCATCTCTGAGATCCGTATGAGCATCAAGCTGAAGAACAGAAAGATCTTCATAGAATTTTGAGAAAGCCCTTATCGAGCCTATGCTCACAGTATGATTGCCGCCAATGAGTACCGGAAACTTGTTTTCTTTAAGAAGAGACATCACTTCCTTAAATACAGAGTCAACAAGAGCCTCCGGTGAACTCTTCTCCATAAGTGGCTCGAGTGTATATATACCTTTCTTATGAACTTCAGTGCGGGTTTCCGGGTCATAGAACTCGAGGTTGACAGAGGCCTGCATAATAGCTTCCGGCCCGGTATCCGCTCCTTTCATCCATGTGCTTGTCTCGTCGTACGGAACAGGGATAATAACAATAGCGGACTCCGGGTAGCTGTATACTACCTCGTTTCCTCCGAAATTCATTAGTGCTTATAAAGTTTCTAAAATTGGATAAAAGTAATTGGTAAAGCAAAGTGCCACCAGGACGGTCCCGTAGGTCTTCATGGGCACAAAGGATCTCTTGATTAATTTAAGGTCATCAAGAGTGTAATCTTCCCTGAACCCATTCGAATAAAGTTCATCAAGACTTAAATGAAGCAATCTTTCAAGCTCATTCTCCGGGAAATTTCCGTTATGCTCACATACAAGACCACCATATTTCTGACCAGTCTTACGTTCTTTAAGCCAGCCATAAATAATTCCTGCCGAAATTCTCTCGCCCCTGTTGCCATTGGCAACTGCCATGATTGATTCCATTACTTCGCCATGTGTAAAAGTTTCCGGCCTCGGAACTTCAGTAGCCATTCCGGGAAGAATTGAAGAATAAGTCATGATGTTTGCCATTTCGATACCTGCGTCTTTCAGCGCCAGGTGGTAAGATCCTGCATGAATTGTGATGTCACTTTCGCCGATCCCGGTTGTAACAAAATAGTCTTTGGGAATCCGGTTTCCGACGATGAATCCTTTTTGGGACAAATTAGTACCTTCTATGGAATTCATAGGGTGTAACTCTCTCAAAACAAAATTCTGCATTTACGTCATAAATAATCTTGGGTTGTTAATACTATTTTTTATTAGGGATGCAAATATAAACTAATAATAACATTTTTTTAAAAATTCAGGCATATTTTTCACTTTCTGACAGTCTTTTTCTACTCGTCCTTAAGCTCTGAGATAATGCCAGTTAGTTCCTCAAATCTCTCATATGCAAATCTGCCGGTTTGAAACCACGCAGACTCTCGGCACCAACGCAGTATTTCTTTTCCCGGTCTGTTATCTTGCAATACCGGCCGAATCTTCCTTTGCAGTTTGTATAAAGAATACATTAACTGCCTGGCTTAGGTATCGCCGGACCTTTTTCATAATGAAATAAATTCGGAAAACTTGTTATTTAATTTTGGGAGCACCCTTGCTTATAGTTGCAGCAGATTTGGATTCTGTTTTTCCCTTTGGAGTATTCGCAGGCTTCGGCCTGGATTTTGGTTTTGCCTTAGAAGAAGCAGCTGGTTTTATTTCATTTTCAGTTTTACTATCTTTTTTATCCCCTTCACTTCCTCCCTCTTCTTCAACCTCACCTTCTTCCTCCTTAACAAGCAGATTTAGTTTCTGAAGAATATTATACCAGAGAATAACCTTTTTTATATCAGAAGCATAAACCCTTGAAGTGTCATAATCGGGCACAATTTCAATGAAATACTTTTTCAGTTGTTCGATATTCGATTTTGGATCTGGTGCAGGGCCTCCGTTTTCCTTATCAAATATTGTATCAAAGACCTTGCTGAGAGAAAGGTCTTCATTTTCGGTAAAAATAGAAATATCTTCTAGAGAGCTAACCTTTGCAGATGCATGTGCGCTGGTTCTCTTTCCCGATTCAAGATGCTCAACTATTATCGCATTTCTTCCCTGGGCAACGAATTTAAACAGGCCGTGTTCTCCGGCAATTGCCAAATAGTCTTTTAACTTCATCTTTTTTTATTTCTTAGCTTGCAAAATTATATTCGAAATTTCAAATGTGCGAATAAAAGTACTATTAATTGATATTTCTCTCCTTTTTTATTATTTCGTATGCTTCATTGACCTTCTTGAATTTTTCGTCTGCAGAGTTCCTGAAATCTTCCCCCAGGTGGCTAACTTTATCCGGATGATATTTAAGTGCCATCTTCCTGTAGGCCTTCTTCACTTCCTCATTGGATGCTGACGGATCGATCTCCAGGATGCTGTACGCGGAATTTGTGTCAGGGATAAACATACTCTTTATCGAAATAAAATCTGAAGAAGATATGCCCAGATATCCCGATATATTTTCCACGATAGTTATCTCGGAAGCATGTATCCTGCCATCAGCGCCTGATACACCGAAAAGCAGGTGTATCAACTGCAGCCTTGAAGCATAATCCATGTTCCTGCTTATCTGAGAACAGACGTCTCGCAAAGGTATTTCCTGCTTTAGAAGGTCGCGTAATATAATGAGGGCTTCCTTAGATGATTCACGCCCGAACTGTCTGACAAAAAACTGTTTAACATAGTCAAGTTCCGACTTCACAACTTTACCGTCAGATTTCATTACTGCAGCAATAAGTACAAGCAGGCTGACTCCAAAAGCACCGGGAGTTGTAACACTCCTTCCACCAGAGGTATATTTCTCAACTTTAGCTTCGTCGAAGAAAGATCCTAAAAGGAAACCCAGAAGTCCTCCTATCGGACCTCCTACTACCCACCCGAGGCCCCCTCCTATCCATTTTCCGAATTTTGCCATTCAGTTTCCTTTTTTTATTAGTTCGAGTAAATACTCATGAATTTCAATAACCGCCGGTATTACCATATCGTTTTCAGCATTACTG
The DNA here is from genome assembly GCA_964595725.1 of uncultured Rikenellaceae bacterium. Lineage (GTDB taxonomy): Bacteria > Bacteroidota > Bacteroidia > Bacteroidales > VadinHA17 > LD21. The sequence continues at coordinate 10,407 of CAZQRQ010000003.1, forward strand.
ATTACAAAATCAGATTTTTTAACCTTAACAGCATCATCTTCCTGGTTATTTATTCGTTCAAGCACCTGCTCCCTGGTAAACTTGTTCCGCTTAATGACTCTGGATATTCTCTCCTCAACAGGAGCTGTAACTGTCGCAACCCTGTCAAGGTATTGAGAGGCACCGCTCTCAAAAAGAATAGCTGATTCAAGAATAACGTATCCGGTCTTCTGGATGCTGACCCATTCTTTAAATGATTCCAGCACCACAGGATGGATGAGCGTGTTAATCTGTTCAAGGAGACTCCTGTCATTGAAAATCAGCCTGGCCAGCTGCTTTCTGTCAAGCACACCATTCTCATACATGTCCATTCCCGCTATTGAATTGACGCTGCCGATGACCCCGGGATCACTGTCCATAATTATTCTGGCTTCATCGTCTGCTGAGAATACGGGAATGCCCAGAACATTAAAAATCTTGCATACTGTCGACTTACCACTGCCTATTCCTCCCGTGATCCCCAGTTTCAAACTCATTATTCGCCAGGTGTAGCCGGTTTTGATCCTAAAATAACTTTCAATGTATCAGGCCTTACTGAGACAATCTGAAAATCGGCTTTAAGCTGCCTTGAAAATTCAGGAATAAGCCTGTTGGTCAGTACATATTTGTCATTGATCTGGTACCCTGGAAGTCTTTCCAGGGTGACATTTGAAAAGTCAATAATCACCGGGGCCCTGTTACCGGATATCTTGAGCATTATGATAGAATACCCTGGTCCTTTAAGGTTCAGGGTAAGCCTGGAAGGGAGTTCGTTGAGTATCACCATTCCAGCCGGTGGATTTACAAAACGCACAGGATAATTCAGGTCAGCCTCAATATTTTTTCTAAGAGCATTCAGATACCAGAAAATAAATGCGAGCAGCAGAAAGAATGCAAAAACAAAGAAATCCCTGTTAAATACAGACTTGCTTTTAGTCGAGATCTTCCTCAGCCAGATATTTCTATTTTCGGTCATCATTGCGCCGGTAGAAGCCAGTTTATTTCTGTTCGATATCGGAGGGGTCCTTCAGCAGGGCACTTTTATCAATTCTGAGTTTGACATCACCACCAACATCTACCATAACTACGTTGTCCTTAACTTCAATTATCTTTCCATATATACCACCTGTAGTTATCACCTTATCTCCCTTCTTTAGTGCATTTCTGTAGTTTGTAAGCTCTTTCTGCTTCCTCATCTGTGGCCTTATCATAAAGAAATAGAATACCACAAAGACCAGAATTAAAGGGAGAAATGAAACCAGTGGATTTGTTTGTCCTGTCGTTCCAGTAGGTTGAACAAGAAAAAATGAAATAATGTAATTACCCATGTTTAAAATATTTATTGATTTAATTATCTCTAAAAACTTCTCCCCTTATTGTAAGCAATACCAGGGGTTTCGAGGCATTGGACCTGACTGTAATTGTCTTTGTCTGCAGTCCGTTATATCCGGAAGAATTAAACTCAACTTCAAGAGTTCCGTCATCATCAGGAGCCAGTGGCCTGGTGCTGTATTTCGGGACAGTACAACCACAACTCGTTACAACTGAATTAATTACAAGCGGCCCTGTTCCAGTATTTTTAAATGTAAAGATACATCCCACCTTTTCACCTTCCTCAATCCTGCCAAAATCGTGTTCGTATTCATCGAAGATTATTCTGGCAGTATCCAACGATGAAGTCTGCGCTGAATACCCAGCCCCAGAGTCTTTTGAATTACCGGTACATGATACAAGCATTGCACCAGCAATGATCAGAAGCAAGGACAAATATTTTGTTATTGTATAACACATCGGCTAAATCAATTAATTTTCATCAGGTATCCCTGTTTCTCCGATCAAACCCCGCCCGGTTTTCACAAACATCTTGTTGTTTCTCATCTCAGTTACTACTTTATCGAGAATTCCGTTCACAAATGTACTGCTTTTTGAAGTACAATAGTACTTTGCGATTTCAATATACTCATTTAGTGTCACTTTAACAGGAATTTCAGGAAATTCCAGCAACTCGGTTATTGCTAACTTCATAACCAGTATATCCATCAGTGCTATCCTCTCAATTTCCCAGTTGGTGGTATTCCTGTCAATCAGATCATTACATCTTTCAACATCCAGTACAGATTTCCTGAAAAGTCGGATTACATATTTTTCGTCATCTTCATTCTTATACAATGGCATCAGATCAGGTGAGTTATCATCTCCCGGCTTCCACCTTTTCAGCGTCTTCTCAACCATCGCCAGTACATATTCCAGGTCATCATTCCAGTATATGCTTTGTTCCTCAAGACCGGCTACCAGGTCCTCTGAGGCGGCCAGGAACTCGGCTGCAACTCTTACAAGGAATTTTTTATCAGCTGCATAACTACTGTCTGATGAGGTCATATAGTTATAAAATGGTTTCCACTGCAGCAGGCTGCTGTAGAGCTTTCTTGGTATTTCAGGGTTGTTTGCCCATGAAATTTTCTTACCAGAAAGATATTCGTTAAGCTGCTTATTGTTTCTGATTTGATCAATAACCTTGTTGCTGATAAATCTCCTGTTTGGCCTGAGATCGTCAGGATCCGGCATTTTCTTCTTAAGAGCGAGTTCTATTTTTCCAATAGCGATATCTGCAATCTCTACAATAAGCAATAAAATTAGATGATACAGCTCGTATGTTTTTTCAATACTAAATATAAGCTCTTTTTCTGCCTTCACGAGGTTGTCATCATCTCTGCGGTTGAATGCGTAAAGAGCCATCAGTGCTTTAATTCGAAGTATTCTTCTGCTTATCATATTAAAGAACCCCTGTTTTCCCGGTGCAAAAATACTCTTTTTCCACTTCTGGCAAAATAAGAATTCAAATTTACGACACAATAGATGCCCAAATTTTGATTTGATAAAATAATTGTTACATTTGAACTCATTAAAAGTGACTTAACTAAACTGCCTAGATATGGAAGATACAGCCGGAGCTAAGGAAGTCATACCCAACAATGAGGATAAGAATGTTAAAGAAGAGATCTTCACCAAAGTGGTGAGAGCTGGAAAAAGGACCTATTTCTTCGACGTAAAAGCAACAAGGAATGAAGATTACTATCTGACCATCACCGAAAGTAAGAAAAGACTAGGTAAAGAAGGTAAGGTATTTTATGAGAAACACAAGATTTTTCTTTATAAGGAAGATTTTGAGAAATTTACAGAAGGGCTAAGGGATGCTGTTGAATTTATCAGTAATGGAAATGGGTTAACGGCTGATTCTTCAACTGAGTTAGAAGAATCAAAACCAGAGGAAGTTGAAAGTCATGCATATGCAACGGGCGACTTCACTGATGTTGACTTTGACGATCTTGGGAAGGAAAAAGCCTAATCCAATATACAATGACTGATTATGTAATTGTTACTATTTCAGTTATCATAATGATACTTGGAATAATAGGATGTCTTGTCCCTGTTCTTCCAGGTCCCCCATTAAGTTTTCTTGCACTATTAATGCTGCACTTCACAAAATTTGGCCACTTCACCAGGTGGACGCTTATAATATTTGCGGGTATAGCCCTTGCAGTTACGGTTCTGGATTATCTTGTTCCTATCTGGGGAACAAAGAAATTCGGCGGCTCCAAGTACGGGACAAGAGGAGCAGCTATTGGACTGGTAATAGGACTTTTTCTTGGGCCCATAGGTATAATTATCGGCCCGCTTATAGGAGCTTTTGTGGGTGAAATGATCTTTAAGGATGATATCAACTATGCAATAAAGGCCAGCTTTGGAAGCCTGGTGGGTTTTCTTACAGGCGTTGGTCTTAAACTGGCGGCTTCCTTTGTGATGACTTTCTATTTCTTCAGGGAACTGATATTCTAAAATAGCAGTTACTTAAACTCAATCCTTTCGCCACAGCACCGGGAACCTCCTTTACACCTCCCCAGAAAGTGTGGCAACCATTACCGCTTTGATAGTATGCATCCGGTTCTCCGCTTCATCAAACACAATTGACATTTCCGACTCAAACACATCCTCGGTAACCTCCATACCATCAAGCCCGTATTTCTGATATATCTCCTCACCGGCCCTTGTTTCGCGGTTGTGGAAAGCAGGAAGACAATGAAGGAATTTGAGATCCGGATTGCCTGTTTTCTTAACTATTTCATTGTTAACCTGGTAAGGGCCAAGAAGCTTAATCCTCTCCTCCCAAACCGAATCAGGTTCACCCATAGAAACCCAGACATCAGTGTAAAGGAAATCTGCACCTTTAACTGCTTCATCGATGTTATCTGTTACAGTAATACTTGCGCCTGTACCAGAAGCAATCTTCCTGCATTCATCCACAAGATCTCCTGAGGGCTGGTATTCTTTCGGAGCTGCCGATCTGAAATCCATTCCCATTTTTGCAGCTCCTACCATTAACGAATTTCCCATGTTATACCTTGCATCTCCCAGGTAGCAGAAAGTGATATCTTTAAGCGGTTTAGCACAATGCTCCGACATGGTCATAAGATCTGCAAGTATCTGTGTGGGATGGAATTCATTTGTAAGCCCGTTCCATACCGGCACACCAGCATATTTTCCCAGCTCCTCCACAATCTCCTGGCCAAATCCCCGGTACTCTATACCGTCATACATCCTTCCAAGAACTCTCGCAGTATCTTTCATTGATTCCTTCTGCCCCATCTGGGAGCCAGTGGGGCCTATGTAGGTAACATGAGCTCCCTGGTCAAAGGCTGCCACCTCAAAAGCACACCTTGTCCTTGTTGATGCTTTCTCAAAAATCAGGGCAATATTTCTACCGAAAAGATACTTTGTTTCCTGCCCCTCGTATGTAGATTTTTTAAGTCTGACGGATAATTCAAGCAGGTAAGATATCTCTTCTGTGCTGTAATCAAGTAATTTAAGGAAATTCCTGTTTTTTAGGTTTACTGTCATTTTCTTTTTCTTTGAATTTAGGGTACTATCTATAGACAAAGTCATTGTCTTAAAAAACCATACTTCTCATTTAACAACAGGCAATAACGCATTTTCAATCCTCGTACTCCATAGTTATCTTTGATCCGTAGCGCTTGTCTGCTAGCTTAAAAGCCTCGGTTATTACGCTTTTTCGGCCACCATGCTTAATAAAATTGAGACACGCCTCCACCTTTGGACCCATACTGCCTTTAGCAAACTGCCCATCGTTCAGGTATCGGAGTGCGTCGGCATAGTTAAGGAATTCCATGATCTCCTGATCCGGCTTCTTGTAGTTGATATAGATATAAGGTACATCGGTAAGGATATAAAACTCATCTGCATTTATTTTAACAGCAAGCAGAGATGAAGCCATATCTTTATCAACCACGGCTTCTGTTGTTCTTATATTATGGTTCTCATCATAATAGACCGGAACTCCGCCTCCTCCGGCTGCAATAACAATATTGCCGGTTCTGGCCAGATTACCAATGATTTCCGAATTAAGAATATTCATAGGTTTAGGAGATGGGACAACCCTTCTGAACCCGTCTTCCGCTTTTATTTCTTCCTTGAAAATCCATCCTTTACTCAATTCCAGCGTATTTGCTTCATCCCTGGTATAAATCTTTCCTATTCTTTTCTGGGGATCTTTGAATGCAGGATCATTTTTGTGCACAATTACCTGGGTTACCACACAAACCACATTCCTGCTTATACCATTCCTGTTTAGAACATTTCGGAACATCCTCTCTATCATATAACCAATTCCACCCTGGGAATCGGCCACACAGATATCTATCGGCATCTGAGCTATGCCATATATTTGTTCACCAGCATCATTCCTCATTAGTATATTTCCCACCTGGGGTCCGTTGCCATGAGTAACCACAATGTCATAACCATTCCTGATCAGGAAAAGAAGGTTTTCCAGAGTCTCAGTAGTGTTTTTTTCCTGCTCCTCTATCGTACCTGTTTGATCACCTCTCAAAATTGCATTTCCACCGAGAGCTACTACTGCTAACTGACTTCCCATAAATATTTCTTTTCGGGCAATAATAAAAATTGTCTGACCGGTAATCAGACAGAAATCCTGTAAAAAATAAAAAACAAATTTATCAAATTCTCGTGACAGATTTATTATTTAGATATAAAATTGTTAAAGATAATATGGGCTTCTGAAATAAAATGTATATATCTCAGTATAAAGAAATGAAGTTAAAAAATTTTACTACATTTGGATGAATCTATTTTTTTGAATAATTGTGAGACTTCTAAGATTGTCATTTATTGCAGGCGTGATGCTACTTACATTCTATTCCTGCAAACAAAGAGGAGGCAGATTTATTGATCAGGGGGAAATACATTTTACTATTGAGTATATAAAGAGCACCGGCACAATGGCAGCTGAGCTCAAACCAAGAAACCTTGTGGTCTCCTTTAAAGATGACAAGGTACTTTTTGAGATACTGGCCCCGATAGGCAACCAGGGCATTACCAATATTGTAAATCCGGAAGAAGACATATATGACACCTACATCAACCTGTTTGGCGGGAGGTACTATTATGCCGGTACTGAGGGTGAATTACAACCCGGATTAAGTTCCATGAATGGAGCCGAGATAATGAAAACTGACCGGACCAGGGTCATCTGCGGGTATAACTGCAAAAATGCCGAGGTAGTTTTTCCGATAGATCCTGACAGGATATACGATTTCTGGTACACCGATGAGATTAAAGTGAAGAACTCAAACGTATCGACACCTTTCGTACAGATTGACGGTGTACTTCTCAGCTTCTATTATCTGTTAGGCGGATCCGAAATGAAATTTGAAGCGGAAACAGTTTATGATAAAGAAATAGCAGATAAATCGTTCAACAGGAAGCCAAAATACAGGCTTGTCTCAAAAAATAACATGGACGACCTTATCACAAGAATGGTTAATCTTTAGAGTCACGCATCTAAGTTTTCATCTTCATAAATTTATTACCTTTGAGGATCAGTTCCGGCCCTTTCCCGGGATTTTTGGAATTGCATCATATCCTGCATTAGATAATGAAGAAAAATACTGAAGGACAGAAAAAGAAAGATAAAACCGGAACCGGAAATAAGAAGTCATTTCTATCAGATGAAAGGTTAAGGTTTATTGTTGGCATATTATTAACAGGCTTTGCAGTATATCTTCTCGTAGCATTTATTGCATACCTCATCTGGTGGAAAACAGATCAGAGCCTAGATCCTTCCCTGGTCATTTCCGGATCGGACGTTGAAGTAAAAAACTGGTCAGGGCGAAGCGGCGCTTGGTTTGCCTATATCATAATAAATAAAGGTTTCGGACTTGGGGCTTTTTTTATCCCACTCATTATAGGATCTGTTGGACTACACCTTCTGAACTTCCCTAAGATAAAAGTCTGGAAGATGATATTCAGGTTTACTTTTGCCACTATCATTCTTTCTTTATGTCTTGGTTTTATCTTTGGTGAGTCCGAAGGATATCTTGGCAGTGGACCAGGGGGAGCACATGGTTACCTTATCACTAACTGGATGAACGGATTCATGGGTAAGATCGGCACAGGTGTTGTTCTGGTCTTTGTTACCATTACTTACCTGATCTTCTCCCTCAGCATACGTCCCTCCGCATTCCGACATCTGATACCATGGTTTCTCAGGAGTGATAGAAAACCACCAATTGATACGTCGATAGTTGAACCACAACACACGGACGAATACATTACAGATTTAAAAAGTGATGCCGGATCACAGGAAAATGACCTTATTGACATAGAAGATAACAATAACCATATAACAACCAAAGGGGGAGCCATTATTCGTGATTTCGATACTAAGGAGCCGGATGGCAGCAAATCAGAACCGGACATACCTATAAACATCACCAAAGCGGAAGCGCTTGACCGTCTCTCTGAAGAAGAGGTTGACAGAATCATGGAAAACTATGATCCAAAGCTCGACCTTCCAAGATACAAATTCCCTCCTGTGTCAATACTTAAGGAACATAAGACTTCAAGCACTTTTGACAACAGCGAGGTTATAGAGAATAAGGAGAATATTATAAAAACACTGGCTGACCACAAGATACCTATAAGACACATATCGGCCACAGTCGGTCCGACAGTTACTCTGTACGAAATTGTTCCGGAAAGAGGAGTAAGGCTTGCAAGGATTAAATCGCTGGAGAACGACATCGCACTTAACCTGTCGGCTCTGGGAATAAGAATTATTGCACCTATCCCGGGCAGGGGAACAGTGGGGATTGAGGTGCCAAACAAGAGGCCGGAGATGGTGTCAATGAGGTCACTGATCACCTCAAAAGCTTTCCAGGAAACCAAATATGATCTGGCCATCGCTCTTGGAAGAACAATAACCAATGATCCATATATCCTGGATCTGACTAAAATGCCACACCTTCTTGTGGCAGGTGCTACGGGCCAGGGTAAATCTGTCGGTATTAATGCCATTATTACATCATTACTATACAAAAAGCACCCTGCAGAAGTAAAGCTTGTACTTATAGATCCCAAAAGGGTAGAATTGCCACTCTATACCAAGATTGAAAGGCATTTCCTGGCAAAACTGCCCGGAGAGGAAGATGCTATAATCACAGATACGCAGAAAGTAATTAACACGCTTAACTCGCTTTGCATCGAGATGGACTCAAGGCTGGAGCTACTGAAAGCAGCACAGACGAGAAACATCAAGGAATATAATGAAAAATTCATCCAGAGAAGGCTTAACCCGGAAAAAGGACACAGGTATATGCCTTATATAGTACTCATAATTGATGAGTTTGCTGATTTAATCATGACTGCCGGCAGGGAAATTGAAGGCCCTATAGGAAGACTTGCTCAACTGGCAAGGGCAATAGGGATTCATCTTATCATTTCTACTCAGCGGCCATCAACAAACATCATTACAGGATTCATAAAAGCCAACTTCCCCACCAGGATTGCATTCAGAGTATTTTCTTCAATCGATTCCCGGACAATCCTTGATGCAACGGGAGCAGACAGGCTGGTAGGCCGAGGCGATATGCTTGTATCCTCAGGCAGTGAACCTGTAAGGGTACAGTGCGCATTTATAGATACACCTGAGATAGAAGAACTTACAGATTTCATAGGTTCTCAGCAGGGTTATCCCGATGCAATGCACCTGCCGGAATATATTGATGACAGTGAAACAGGCATACATGATATAGACTTGAAAAAGAGAGATCCGATGTTTGACGACGCAGCAAAGCTAGTAGTCCAGCACCAGCAGGGATCCACGTCACTTATCCAGAGAAAGCTGGCAATTGGATACAACCGGGCCGGGAGGATAATCGATCAGCTCGAGGCAGCAGGTATAGTAGGACCTTTTGAAGGATCAAAGGCGAGAGATGTACTTGTTTATGATATAACTGTTTTGGAACAGATTTTGAAGAGACTGGAGTAAACGATAACAGATGAAAAGAATTAATGTTATTCTGTTAACAATACTTCTGTCGCAAATTACTTTTGGACAGACCGACCCGGAAGCTGAAAAAATACTGGACAGGTTTTCATCAACAGCACTTTCAGCTCCCTCAGTATCAATGAATTTCAGGCTAATAACTGCAAATATCGCAGAAAATTCCATTGACACCACTGCAGGAGCAATAGTTATGGCAAAAAACAATTACAGGCTGGAATTGCCTGGAAATATTACATGGTTCAACGGATCTCTTTCGTGGAATTACCTCGTTGCCGAAAAAGAGGTGACCATAACAAAACCTGACAGGAAGGATGATTCATTCATGAGTAAGCCATCCTCAATTTTCACACTTTACAAAAACGGGTACAAAACACATCTTATTGAACAGAATAGTTCATCATGCACTATAGACCTTTACCCCGAAGACATAAATAGTGAACTTATACGGATAAGGTTAACAATAAATAAGAACGCAGCAACACTTACCGGGGCTGAGTACAGGCGTAAAGACGGAGTATCCATATTTCTTATTGTGGACAGTTATGATCTGAAGACCAGCTACGACCAGGATTTCTTTACGTTCAATCCAAAAGAGCACAAGGGAGTTGAGGTTATTGATATGCGCTGAATGCAGGTATTACTTTTTATGAAGAATGTACTATAGTGATGATAGAGAAGTTAAGGAGGATTACGTAAAAATATCTATATCCTGAATAAATTCAAGTAATGGGATTATGGAGAAATATATCTGTGATAACGTATACATTCCGCTGAGATCAGGGCCCACTCATAAGGCAGAGATGCTGAGCCAGATTCTGTTCGGAGAAAAATATATAATAACCGATACTGCTGGTAAATGGACAAAAATCCAGTCACTTTTTGACAGTTACCAGGGCTGGATTGATTCAGATCATGTCAAACAAATCCCTGACCATGGAGATTCAAAAGGATTTGTGCTGAACAGAAACCTAACTTGCTATAAAGAGGATGGTACCATTATAGTACTTGAACCAGGTTGTGAAATATATGAACCTGACTTTAAAGCTAAGAGCTTCATTGCCGGAGGCAAGACATATAAAACCCCGGATGATTTTAATAATCATTATGTATCGCCCAGTGGTACGCCGGCGGATACAGCTACCAGGCTTATCAACAGTCCGTACATCTGGGGAGGCAGGATACCATCAGGGATTGACTGCTCAGGCCTCACCCAGCTGGTGTATAAAATACACGGCCTTACCATACCACACGACAGCTGGAAACAGGCTGATACAGGCCACAACGTAGATTTTCTGAATGATGCGAAACCTGGCGATCTTGTTTTCTTCGATGATGACAGAGGGCGGATCAACCATGTTGGCATGATAATTTCTACAGGGCTTGTAATCCATGCATCAGGCAGGGTAAGGATTGACCGTATTGATCACCAGGGAATCTTCCAACAGGACACCGGGAAGTATTCACATCATCTCCGGTTAATAAAAAAGATTATGGTCTGATGGTATGTACACCGGGGACATGGCAGATATTTTTGTAATATTCATATTATCCTCACTTCCTGAATTAATGAAAAATAATTAAGGTGGAAGAATAAAATGGATATGACATAAAATACTTTTTGAATTAGAAACCCGGAATTTACTAGTATACTGCCAAAGAATTTAAGCATGCATCACACAAAGATACTTAATACTTTTATTATGCAGGTTAATCATCTTCAAAGAGCATCGAAATGCAAATAATAACAATTAACAGGAGCTGGTATTTCTTTAATGCAATATGGGTAGAGGAGGGCGTGCTCTTTGATCAGCTTATTGTCGCTGCCAATTAAGATACTATTAAAACCCATTTCAAATTTTCATTTGATTATAAGGATCTTGAAAGAACCTTCAGTTATAGTCCAAGATTCAGATATAAATACGACAGAGCCGACAGTATATGTATAATAAATGATGCTCATGGAGACTATGGTAGTTATATCAGGCTCCTCAAGGGGGTGTCGGTGCTTGACAAAGGGCTCTGATGGAATTTTGGAAAAGGGCATCTCGTAAGACTTGGGGATATCTTTGACAGGGGAAGCCAGGTAACCGGGTCACTCTGGCATATTTATGGTCTTGAGAAGAAGGCTTCAAAAGCCGGACGAAAGGTTCATGTTCTGTTTGGCAATCATGAGTATATGGTACTAAACAATGATCTGAGGTATATTGCTGCCAAATACAAGAAAACGGAAAAAATTACCAGACTCAGCTATACTGATTTCTATTCTGAAAATAGCGTTCTGGGAAACTGGCTTCGCTCAAAACCTGTTGATGTAAAAATTAATGACATACTGTTAGTCTACGGAGGAATATCTCCCGAGATTCTTAAAGGGGGTCAGTATAAGTGATATGAACAAAATGTTTCACTGCGATATTCCGGGAAAAGACCAGAATCTTGTTTTCGACAATGATACGTTGTCACTCCTTGCAGGTGATCAGGGTCCTCTTTGGTACCGGGGATATTTTACTAAAGAAGGAATAAGCGAAGAGGATCTGGAAAATATCCTTGATCTTAATAATGTATCCAAAATAGTTGTCGATCATACCACCGGTACAGCCATAAGAACACTTGAGAACAACAGGGTAATTGCAATCGATGCCGGAATAATGAATAATTTACCGGGTGAAAACCTTCTGATTAAGAACGGTGAACTATTCAAGGCAGGGTCAGACGGTATCCTTAAGAAAATACCTGGTATGAGTGAGAAGAGAATTCATTTAAGTACGGAAAATGTACTGTATCCTTTAAAAGATTTAATGTTGGCTGTAACCTGATCAGCCGGCTAATTGATTGCCAGACAAAAAAGTATCAGAAAATATGCTAACTGCCAGGATTCTGCCCTGCAGCAGGTGCAGGACTGGCATCGGGTGCACCATCAGGAGATGCGCTACAACAATAGTCCTCACAAATGTTGAGAAGCACTTCAGCACACCTGATAAGAGGTGAAGCATAGCCAAAATAATTATTTACTTATCTTTTTGAGAGCTGCAGATATTATTTCAGACTCAGCATCAGCAGCATCAATCTCAATAGCTGCAGCCTTTTTAAGAACCGGTGTGGTAAAATCTTTATCATCAATACTCGAAGCATTTGTCTTTACATTAAGGTGTGCACCCCTGATACATGCGTTAACCGCGAGTGCTCCTACAGTTGCATCTGTAACTGAATTGGGATTCCCGGTCTCAACCATTGCCTTCAGCAGGTCAAATGCCTCATTTGCAGTCTCCATTGCCTTAAGTGGAACAAGGGTAGCTTCCATTGTGGCTTCTATTATTGCTTTTGACCTCTCATCTATTTCTTTATCAGTTTTCCCGGGAAGAGCATAAGCCGATATTATGTTTCTGAATGCATCAGTATCCTCATCAACCATCTTTAAAAGCCGGTTCTGAATATCCTTTCCTTTCTCAGCCCAATCGGAAAATTCCTTCCACCTGTCGTCCCAGCCCCTTTTATGACTCGACAGATTTGCTACCATTGTCCCCAGAGCTGTTCCCAATGCTCCCATATAAGCCGATACAGAACCGCCTCCCGGAGCAGGCGACTCCGAAGCAGTCTCATCCATAAATGATCTCAGATCCATGTCAACCAGTCTTCTTTTGTCTTTGTCAGCCATAACGTATTCTATAATTTTTTCTTCAGGTTTGAATTCATGAATCTCGCTCATACCCATCGATATTACAGCAATTTTTATTATTTCACTGTCAGATATTCCAGCAGACCTCTGTTGCTTTGCAAGGAAATATTTTCCTGCATCGAGCATGGCTTTCAGGGGTATCAGACCAATCAGTTCTGATCCTGTAATCCTTACTCCTCTTGAATCAGCTTTCCTGCAAACCTCGTCGAAAGCTATATGTATGGGTGTGACTGAAATATTTGTCAGGTTCATGGATATCTGGGCTATGCCGTACTCTTCGATATACCATCCTATGGCCTTGACATTTTTCAGTGTCCCAGGAACAACTATTTTTTTCCCTTTATCATCCTTTACAGTCCTGCCCTTTTCGCGTACATCGAAAGCTATTGCATTAGCTCTTCTTGTGGAGGTAGTATTCAGATTTATATTGTATGCCACCAGAAAATCCCTTGCTCCCACTGCTGTAGCTCCAGCCCTTCTGTTAAAAGTTGCAGGGCCGAAGTCAGGTTTCCATTCACGGTCCTTAAGTTTCTCAGGCAGATCCTCGTACTCGCCTGCCCTGCAATTTGCAAGGTTCTTTCGTTTTTCTATAAATGCCGCGTTTTCATAACAATAAACCGGAACGGAGAGTTCATCGCCTATTCTCTTTGCAAGTTTTCGGGCGTATTCAACCGTCTCTTCCATGGAAATACCTGATACCGGTACAAGAGGACATACATCAGTAGCCCCCATCCTGGGGTGTTCGCCCCGGTGCTTTGACATGTCTATCAGCTGATATGCCTCCTTCACGGCAAGAAAAGCCGCTTCACAAACCTCCTTAGGTGGTCCGACAAATGTAACAACTGTGCGGTTCGTATCTTTGCCTGGATCGACAGCGAGTAGTTTCACTCCATCAACTGATTCAATAACATCTGTAATCTGCTTAATAACAGACATATCTCTCCCCTCGCTGAAATTAGGTACGCATTCAATGATCTGCTTATCCATCTTAAATTGCAATGTTACTTCAAAATTACATTTTTTATCAACCCCCTGTCCCGGATAACCGCGCCCCCCCTAAAGGAGGTAATAACATAATGAATTGCTCCTCCTTCAGGAGGCCGGGGGATTATCAATTATTTTACCTTTCAGTACCACTGTATCAATGAGGTCACTTCCAAAAGCATACGGGAAATACTCGTATGATGGTATTTCACGCGTCAGAAAAAAGTTGGCCACCTTGCCCCTGGCGATTGAGCCATGGGTCTCTGATAATCCCATTGCGTAAGCCGAGTTAATTGTTACTGCATTAACAGCTTCTTCAGGTAACATTCCGTGTTTAATGCATCCTAGCGACATAATGAATTTCATATTACCTGAAGGTGATGAACCCGGATTGTAATCGGAGGCCATAGCCACGGGGAGGCCTGCATCGATCATTTTACGCACCGGAGGGTCAGGTAGTCCCAGGAAAAAAACAGACCCGGGAAGCAGTGTCGGCATAGTCTCAGAGCCCAGCAATGCCTTAATCTCTTCATCTCCGGTATGCTCAAGGTGGTCGACTGATAATGCATCATATTTTATTCCCGCCTGTACACCCCCGGAAAAATCAAGTTCATTTGCATGCAGCTTGGCCTTTAAGCCATGTTTCATGCCAGCCATCAGTATCCGTTCTGTTTCTTCTACAGTAAAAAAGTCCTTATCACAAAAAACATCAATATAATCAGCAAGACCCTCGGCCGTTACTGCAGGTATCATTTCGTTTATAACCAGATCAACATACTCATTCCTCCTGTCCTCGTATTCAGCAGGCAGAGCATGTGCCCCGAGGAATGTTGACTTAACTTCGATAAGGCTATTCTCCCTGATCCGTCTTATAATCCTCAGCATTTTTAATTCAGTCTCTGTTGTTAATCCATAGCCGCTCTTGATCTCAACAGCACCTGTTCCCATACCTATTACCTCATTTATCCTGATCATAGCTTCCCGGTACAACTGGTCTTCAGGAGCTTTAGCGAGTTTCCTTGCAGAATTAAGAATTCCACCACCACGCCTTGCTATCTCAGTGTAAGACAGTCCCTTTATCCTGTTTACAAACTCTCTCTCCCTGCTGCCGGCATATACGATGTGCGTATGCGAATCACAGAAAGATGGGAACAGATATTTTCCGGAAGCATCTATAATATTGCCGGGCTCAGTGTCTGGTACAAAAGATGACATATTCCCGAATCCGGTTATTATTCCATCCTTTACTGTAAGGTAGCCATCTTTTATTATGTCAATTTCACGCATCCTACTTCCTGCCACATAACGGGAAGGGTTTTCTTCAACCTGAACAATACATGCGATATTCTTAATAAGAAGGTCCATCGGTTAACTGCAGAACTTTTTGTGATCCTAAGGTAGCAAATATTGAAAAAGAAGATTGCAAATTCCATTTTTCTTTATCTTTAGGAACACTTAATACCAATCATATGAAAAGGACTTTTACTGTATTTCTGGTTTTGCTATTATTTCTTTCAGTAACCGCGCAGGATAATATAAAAACAGGATGGAAATTCGGTGGCGCTTTGCCTGCAGTAACATTCAGCACCGACCTGGGATTCCAGTATGGTGCACTTGTGGAATTTTTCAACTATGGAGATGGAAGTACTTATCCTGATTATTTTGATCATACTTATACCGAGATATCTCGTTTTACCAAAGGAAGCGGCATCTACAGGTTCATGTATGAATCGAATCACCTTATCCCTGGAGTACACCTGGCATCAGACCTTAGTTACCTGCCGGATAAAGCCACCGATTTTTACGGATTCAACGGGTATGAATCTGTATTCAATAAAGCATGGATGGATGAAGATGACGATCTCTATAGGTCAAGGATGATTTACAGATTCGAAAGAAACCAGTTCAGGTTCAAAAATGACCTCCAGGGAAAACTTACGGGGGAACATATTCAATGGAGTGCAGGTTTCGCATTTCAGAAATTTGAAGTCAAATCTGTGAATATTGACAAGCTTAATAAAGGAAAGGATGTTCTTTTACCATCGGTTACTGAACAACCTGGTATCTTCGAAAGATACCAGGCTCTGGGCATCATTTCTCCTGAAGAGGCCAATGGAGGATGGGTAAATACAATAAAAGCCGGTCTTGCCTGGGACAGTCGCGATAACCGTCCGAATCCGATGAAAGGTATGTGGACTGAACTTGGGATCGAAGCTGCTCCTTCTTTCCTGGGTAATAACTGGTCATTTGCGAAGTTTTATATTACGCACAGGCAGTATTTTACCCTGATAGAGAACGACCTCGCATTTGTATACAGGCTGGGTTACCAGACAACGATCTCCGGCAAGGCTCCTTTTTTCTATCAGTCACAGGTGATCACATCGATGCTCACCGGTGCCACCAATGAAGGACTTGGTGGTGCCAGCACTCTCAGGGGCGTTCTGAGAAACAGGGTCGTCGGTGATGGATTTCTGCTGGGTAATTTTGAATTAAGGTGGAAACCAGTACATTTCAGGTTCCTTAACCAGGAGTGTTACATAGGTCTGAGTGCATTCTATGATATGGGTATAATAACTGACAAGATAGACCTTCCAGCTTCGCTCACGAACACCTTCAGCACGATCTACCCTGATGAGCAATTCTCTGATTACTTCAATCCCGGATCCGAAAAGCTTCACCAGTGTGCCGGGATAAGCATAATGCCTGTCATGAATCAGAACTTTGTAATAGCAGTTGACATAGGAAAGGCATTCAATGCGCAGGACGGAAATATTGGAGTTTCTATAGGACTGAATTACCTCTTCTAGAGGTTCATAAACTCATCCATTTATAATCCCCTTAAAAAGTATCCCATGGCAACCCCGGCATAGTTGCCGATAAGGTATCCGCATATTCCCACCGTGATACCTGTGATGATCACCTCTTTGTTCTTCAGAGCACCTGCCACGATCGGGACAAAGGGTGGTGAGAATACGAGGGCAGTTGTTGTTATAAGGAAATTGTCCGCATCTATCTTAAATATTTTTGACAGCAGGAAGTGCAGGACGAGTGAGCCGAAGTAGGCCCATGTTACGAACAGAAACAGCCCAAGCATTCCTATATTGAAAAACGCCCCTAGATCTGCCATCGAAGCAACTGCAAGAGAGAACACAAGAATGAAATACATTCCAAGCTGGAAGGTCTTTTCAATATTATTCACCCACCTGATCAGTGATGCAACAATTGAAAATGTAGTTATTGAAAGGATCACTACCACCATCTGGGGTACCTGTGGAAGGAGCATGCTGATCCCTACGGAAACAGTGAATATCAGTATTGCTATTCCAAGAGCCTTGAGGAGGTTTGCCAAAACGCCTTTCCTGAACATGCCGGAATAATCCTCAAAAGTCTCAGTCTCCTTAACCAGTCCGTCAATCTCACCAGCACTTCTTCCAACATACTTGAAAGGGGGCAGTATCTTCCTGAAAAGAGATGGTCCCAGTGTTATGAAAAAGATTATCGTGGCAGCTCCTGTCATCATATCATAAGTGTTTGTCATGATGAATAGGTTAGGTTCCACATCAAGAGCAAGCTTGAGAGATACAAGGTTAGGTGTACCTCCGGTATATACTCCAACGAGCATGCCCCCAATCTTCCAGCAATCCGGAACTATATTCTTAAAGATGAAATAGCCGGAGAATATTATTACGATTACTGAAACAAGTGCAAGGAACATAGAGAAAAATCCCTCCTTTGCATACTTAAGCCATCTCTTAATATTAAGCGAAAATAAAAGAAGAGGAAATGCGAGAGGAATAATCACAGATATCATAATATCCTGCGTTGAAGCAATCCTGTTAACGAAAATATCATCTTCTGAAATAGTGCCGGAAGTCAGCAAAGTATGCGCTTCTTCTGAAGGTATTGCAATTCTTCCCTCCAAAGCCACTTTATAGGCCTCACTGCCCTCAGGAATAATACCGGTAATGCTTAGTAAAATACCGAAGCCATAGGCTATTACGACAGATCCGAGTTTCTTAAAGAAGTTCCACCTTTTGCAAAGGTAGATTATGACCAGCGGAAAAGTGAAAAAAAATACTATCAGAACAATAATCTTAATCATATGCCCACTTAATATATTATACCAAAAATAAAAAAAACGACCCGAGGTTAGGTCAGGTCGTTAATAAAATAGGTATTTATACCCAGTCGTCAGTCGCAATCACATTCCTCGAAGCTCTTCTGGTACTGCTCTATTGCCCTGAGACTCATACCCATACTCGAGAATCCCCCATCATGGAAAAGGTTTTGCATTGTTACTTTCCTTGTCAGGTCTGAAAATAGTACGACACAATACTCGGCACATTCTTCAGCTGAAGCATTTCCCAGTGGTGACATCCTTTCGGAAAAGTCATACAGTGTATCGAACCCGAATATACCGCTTCCTGCCGTTGTAAGAGTTGGCGACTGTGACACTGTATTAACCCTAACTTTACGGTCTCTCCCGTAAATATATCCAAATGATCTGGCTATAGATTCAAGCAGAGCCTTGGCATCTCCCATATCGTTGTAGCCATACAGAGTTCTCTGGGCAGCAACATATGATAAAGCTACCACTGACCCCCACTCGTTTATTGCATCCAGCTTATATGCCGTTTGCAGAACCCTGTGAAAGCTGAGGGCAGAAATATCAAAAGTCTTCAGCATATTCTCATAGCTGGTTTGCTCGTAGGGTATACCCTTCCTGACATTTGGAGACATACCTATTGAATGCAGTATAAAATCAAATTTACCTCCTAAAATCTTCATGCTCTCTGTCAGAAGGTTTTCAATGTCTTCCATCTTAGTCGCATCTGCAGGAATAATTTTACTTCCAGTAATTTCAGCCAATTCATTCAGCTCACCCAGCCTGAGTGCAACAGGTGAATTGGTAAGAACTAGCTCAGCGCCATTCTCCCGGGCTTTTAAAGCGACCTGCCAGGCTATTGATTTTTCATTAAGGGCCCCGAAAATTATTCCTTTTTTTCCTTTAAGTAAACCTTCTCTCATACCGTTAAATTTATCTTTTCTTCTTTTTTTCAAATTTTATGAGTCACGCATTACGCCAAGTAATTCCCGTGCATTTTTTATTGCTGTTTCTGTTACTTCGCTTCCGCTCAGCAATTTTGCAACTTCAACTATTCTTTCCTCGCCTGATAACAGCTTAACACGTGTGATTGTTGAATGTTCAGTGTCATCTTTGTAAACATGGTAATGACCTGTACCTCTTGCCGCTACCTGGGGAAGATGTGTAATGTTAATGACCTGCATATACCTGCCCATTTCAGAAAGTATCTGACCCACTTTATCTGCCACTTCACCTGAAACTCCAGCATCTATCTCATCAAAAATTATAGTAGGCAGGTTGTTATTCCGTGTCAGAAGTGATTTAAGGCTGAGCATTACCCTCGAAAGTTCGCCTCCGGAGGCAACCCTGGCAATATTTTCAGGTTGTACCTGCCTGTTGGCTGTAAAAAGGAAGTCAGCCCTGTCTATGCCTGTGTGTGTGTAATCATTATTCCTTTCCAGATCTACAAGAAACCTGGCATTTGGCATGCCAAGCTGCCTGAGCATACCTGTTATTTTTTCCTCAATTTCTTCAGTAACAGATCTTCGTCCCGAAGAAAGCTCATCGGCCAGTTCCTTCAGCATACTGAATTGCCGATCTAGTTCTTTTGTCATTTCTTCAAGCTTTTCATCAGAAGTGACAATCGAGTTGACAATTTCTTCAAGTTCATTCTTCTTCTGCAAGAGTTCAGAGAGGTCTTTTACCCGGTGTTTCTGGGTAAGAGTATATATATGGTCAAGTCTTTCTGTTACAACTGAGAGCCTGTCTGAATCTGCATCAACATCAGAAGCAAGCTTTTCTACTTCATTGGCTATATCATCCAGTTCAATATATATCGTTTCAATCCTGGAGAATATCTCTCCGGCTTCAGGGAGGTACGGTTCAATCCTGCTGAAATTATTCCTGAGCTTCCTCAGCATTCCGAGTAATGACATCTCGTCTGCAAGAAGAAGACCGGCTGATTCGCCAAGTGCCGCCATGATTTCACCGGCATGCTCCAGTATTTCTCTCTCTTTTTCAAGCTCTCCCTGCTCACTGTCCCGAAAATTTGCCGCTTCAAGTTCAGTAAGCTGAAACTGGAAATATTCCAGATCTGATTTATTTTTTTCCGACTTTGCAAGCAGTATATCGTATTCCTTTTTAAGATTACGATAATTACGGAATACAGTCATATAATTTACCAGAAGCTTGTAATTGCCAGCAAAAGAATCAATTACGTCCAGCTGGAATTTACTCTCATTCAGCATCAGGGTCTGATGCTGAGAATGCACATCTATAAGTTTGTCGCCTAATTCCTTAAGAACAGGGAGATTAACCGGTGTATCATTAATAAAAGCCCTTGATTTGCCGGCCGGATTGATTTCCCTTCTGATAATAGTGGTATTATCATAATCGAGTTCATTCTCGCTGAAGTATTCATCCAGGTCATATTCAGTTATTCTGAATGCTGCCTCCACAACACATTTCATGCTTTTATTCAGCAGTACACCTGTATCTGCCCTTGAGCCGAGGGCAAGAGACAGAGCCCCGAGCAGAATGGATTTTCCGGCGCCGGTTTCCCCTGTAATAACTGTCAGTCCTTCATCAAAGCTGATATCCAGCTTCTGTATAAGTGCATAGTTCTGAACAAACAGTTTTACGAGCATAGAAGTGTTAATTATGGTTTGACCCCTGTAGAAATCTTCTCATACTTTGACTTGTTAGCCGGATCAATCTCGGTAAGGATTTGCACTACCCTGCCTTTCTCCTCGGGAAAAGATTCTGTGAAAACATTAACAAACTCGTCAGATTTTGCATCGAGGACCAGCTGCAGGTAATACATGAAAGGATCCGGTTTGCTCCGGTATACAGCCTGCAGAGTCCGGAGACTCTCCACAATATTTGTTCTGGCTTCTGTAGTCCGCGATTCCATCCTGTCAAGCCCGTTAATATGGTAATCGTAAATGAACTGCCTGACACCTTCATATTCCTTATCCAGAATGTTCTTGACAAGCCAGTATCTGTTCCTGTTCCTTGATCCGTCATAGGGTTTCCACCCGGGTTCAGGGGCATTTTGTGCATTTGAGACTATTTTTTCGGCCATCTGGAAAAATTCAGTTCCGCTTTCCGGGGCAAATGAATCGCAATCCATGCCTATAATAATATATGCATAATAAGCAAGTACTGAAACCAGGTTTGAACGATGAACGTTAGGATCAAACTCAAGAGGCTGGAACTCAACATACCTGAACTGGAAACTATTATCTATGAAGTTCAACATAGTCGTATTATAAGTTGTATTGTAAACCGGTCTACGCAGCTGGACCTGGACAGTACCCCTGAATTCATCTGCAGATAACTGGTCTGTCAGGTTGATCAGGATATTACAGTCGATCCTTTCGGCATAGCTGATAACCATATTTGTCCATATCGTATTGTTCATAAATTCATAGATATCCCTTTGCATGGTGATGAATACCTGACGATTGGAACCCTGTATCTTCTGTGCTGTAACCTGAACATTACAATATAGTTCCTGTGAGCTGGCTGTAATGTAATAAAACAGCATCAGGGTCACCAGGCTATACTTCAGTATTTTTTGTTTACTCATTCAGATTTCGATTCAATAATTGATACAATCTTTCCGAGTATATCCCTTGCAGCGTCCACTTTAGATTTCAACTCAAATTTATCAATATTATTGTTTCTGTCAATCAAAGTGATCCTGTTTGTGTCGTGTCCGAATCCTGCTCCTTCATCACGCAGTGAGTTCAGTACCATGAGATCAAGGTTCTTACGAACCATTTTCCCGGTTGCGTTCTCAATTTCGTTATCTGTTTCAAGTGCGAAACCTACAAGAATTTGCCCGGGTTTCTTAACAGCACCCAGACTCGCAGCAATGTCTTTTGTAGGTTTAAGTCGCAGTACAAGATCATCGCCCGTCCTTTTTATCTTGGTATCTGAAGTAGTCAGCGGAGTAAAATCTGCTACCGAGGCAGCGAGTATGGCAATATCACAACCAGGAAACCTGTTTATGCATTCCGTGGCCATATCTGAAGCAGTAGTCACATCGATTACCTTAATTTGTTTCTTAACAGGAGGCAAATAAACTGGTCCAAGAACCAGGGTGACGTTAGCGCCCAGTTCTGCAGCAAGATTAGCCAGTGCCATTCCCATTTTTCCGGTTGAATGGTTGCTTATGAACCGGACCGGATCGATTGGTTCCCGGGTGGGGCCTGCATTGATCAGCAGGTTTTTACCAGATAACGGGCTATTTTTTCTTTCCTGAGAAGTATTTTTCAATCTCCCTGACGATTTCTTCAGGTTCTGCCATTCTTCCTTTTCCGGTCAGACCGCTTGCCAGTTCGCCGCTGGTGGGATCAAGTATATTATTGCCAAAAGACCTGAGAGTTTCAATATTTCTTTTTGTTGCGGGGTGTTCCAGCATATCAAGATCCATCGATGGGGCTATAAATACCGGGCAACGCGCTGACAGATATGTTGTAAGCAAGAGGTTATCAGCGACCCCTCCTGCCATTTTTGCCATGCTGTTTGCAGTAGCCGGTGCAACCAGGAAAAGGTCGGCCCAGATACCCAGGTCAACATGGCTGTTCCAGTCGCCGCTCTGAGGGTCGAAAAAATCAGTAAGCACAGGATTTTTTGAAAGGGTTGCCATTGTGAGAGGCGTGATAAAGTCCCTGGCACTATCGGTCATTATTACCCTGACCGAAGCTCCTTCCTTTACCAGCAGCCTGACCACAGTTGCTATCTTATAAGCTGCAATACCTCCTGTGATCCCAACAAGTATTTTCTTGCCTTTCAGCATAAAGAGATTAAATAGCCTTCGGCCTGGATTCTTTTTCAGGATTTCTGTGGAACACCTTTGATTCCTCAAATTCCTGGAGAGCAATAAGTGTAGGTTTCGGAAGTCTCTCATAGAACTTTGATATCTCTATCTGTTCACGGTTCTCAAAAACTTCCTCAAGATTATCAGTATAAGAAGCGAACTCTTCAAGCTTCTTATTCAGCTCCTGTTTCATCTCAACACCAATCTGGTTGGATCGTCTCGCCACAACAATTACTGTCTCATAGATATTCTCCGTTCCCTTGTTCAGCATATCAAGGTTGCGGGTTACAGTAGTAACAGGTGCATTTGATTTTCTGTAATCCATATTATTTTAATTAATTAACGGGTTATTAGCTGGGTCTAGTCCCAGTCTCGTTGTTGTTGCCTGGTAAATTCTTGACACATCCCTGGAATATGTTGTTTCGGGAAACTCTTCCATAAACGAGAAATAATCATCCAGTGCTTCCTGGTACCTCTCTGTCTGTTTATCCACAACACTGTTTTCAGCATAGAGGAAAAGCGAGTTAAGCTTCAGGAACATCATTTCCTCACGGTACTTGGTCTCAGGATACCGCAAAAGGCTATTGTCAAGGGCCACAACAGCTGCTTTATATTGTTTCATATCGTAATAAAGCTTCGCACTCATATAAGATTTCTGAACCAGTTTTTCAGTCAGCTCTGTTATAAAGTTACTTGCCTCCTCTGCTCTGTCACTCGATGGAAACCTCCTGATGAACAGAGTAAATCCGTCAATAGCCCTGTTTGTATTTGTCTGGTCAAGAGATGGCCTGGGTGAAATGTAATAGTCGCAAAGTGCTGACATAAATGCTGCTTCCTCCGCATGTGACCCGTAATGGTAAAGTTCGCTTATTTTACGGTATTCAGCCCCTGCCATGTAGTAATCCTTCATACCATAATAGCTCTGAGCATTCAACCAGGCGAGATCCTCTGCCTCCTCAGTTGCCCTGTAACGGGGTATTACCTGGCTTAATAGCTCTGAAGCCCTGACATATTTCCCCTCATCGAAGTACTCCCTGGCTTTTGATTTCTTAAGTTCATAGTCAGTGCTCTTCAGTATTTTCCCGTATTCACTGCATGAAGTAGCTAAAAGACTTACTATCAGCAATATAAAAAAACTATACTTCATATATGAAATTGATTTGCAAAGGTATTGATATTTTTTAATTCACCATATATAAACGGACGATTAATATTTATATTTTGATACTCAGTATTACTGCTCTACATTGCATAAATAGAAATAATTTGGAATAATAGGTATAAATAGGTATTAAGGAATTAATGAATCTCAATACTTTTGTGAAAGTATTAACAATCAATTATTCATCATGGACATTTTCGACAAAATAAGATCAGACAAAGGTGAATTAGGCAAGTACTCAGCAGTGGGTGACGGCTACTTCATGTTTCCAAAGCTTGAGGGAGAGATTTCATCGAGGATGAAGTTCAGAGGTAAAGAGGTGCTCACCTGGAGTTTGAACAATTATCTGGGACTTGCAAATGACCCGGAAGTAAGAAAAGCTGATGCGGAAGCCGCTTCACAATATGGTCTTGCATACCCTATGGGAGCCAGGATGATGTCTGGCCAGACAAGCAAACATGAGGAATTTGAAAGGATGGCCGCCAAATTTGTAAATAAAGAATCAGCTTACCTTCTTAATTATGGCTACCAGGGCATGGTTTCCATAATCAATGCCCTTGTTGACAGGCATGACGTGATAGTATATGATTCTGAAGCACATGCCTGTATTATGGATGGCCTAAGGCTCCATTTCGGGAAGAGATTCGTATATCCACATAACGATATAGAAAGCTGTGAGAAACAGCTTCAGAGAGCTACTAAAATTGTAAAGGAAACAGGTGGCGGGATACTTGTCATAACTGAAGGAGTGTTCGGGATGGCAGGTGATCTCGGGAAACTTGACAAGATAACATCTCTAAAGAAAAAGTACCAGTTCAGGTTCCTGGTCGATGATGCGCATGGTTTTGGAACCATGGGAGCCACAGGAGCAGGTACAGGCGAACATTTCGGAGTACAGGATGAGGTTGATGTATATTTTGCGACTTTTGCAAAATCAATGGCCGGCATTGGGGGATTTGTTGCCAGCAGCAAGGATGTCATTACATACCTAAGATTTAACCTGAGATCCCAGATATATGCGAAATCACTGCCTATGGCAATGACGCTCGGGGCAATAAGGAGACTCGAACTCATCCAGACTCACCCGGAGTACAGGGAGAAACTATGGACAATTGTCAATGCACTTCAGAAAGGTCTCCGGGAGGCCGGGCTTGATCTTGGAAAAACGGAATCACCTGTCACACCTGTTTATTTTAAATGTCCCCTGATGGCCACGACCCAGCTTATTTATGACCTGAGGGAAAATTATGGCATCTTCTGCTCAATAGTTATATATCCGGTCGTACCCCGCGATGTTGTTATGCTCAGGTTAATACCCACTTCTTCACATTCATTAGAGGATGTGGCCTATACTGTAAAAGCATTCAGGGAGATCAAGAAAAAACTCGACAACAATGAGTATCCAAACGAAATTGCTGATTTCTCGAAATAAAAATCATTGGTTAAAAAAGTAAAACCCGGAAGTATTTCACTTGACAGGCGTGCATTCGTAAAATGGTCTGGCCTTGCAGGAGGATCAATACTTGCGGCCGGATTTACAGGAAAATCAGTATTCGACAGGACTAGCCCGGGACCGGATTCAACCCACGAGACAAAAATAATCAGGACTGGTTGTCCTGGTCATAACTGTGGAGGAAGGTGCCTGCTGAAATTGTATGTCAGGGATGGTGTCATCACACGAATAGAGAGTGATGACAGGCCTGACGATACTATTGCAGATCCTCAGCTCAGGGCATGTATCCGGGGAAGATCTTATCGAAAACGGCAGTATAGCCCTGACAGGCTGAAATATCCGATGAAAAGAACCGGCAAAAGAGGCGAAGGCAGGTTTGAGAGGATTTCATGGGATGAGGCAAATACTATTATGTTCAATGAGATATCCCGAGTCATTTCAAAATACGGAAATTCGGCAATACTCGTTCCTTACGGAACAGGTTCCTACACAAATACAAATGGCAGATGGCCGGCAGCAAGGCTGATGAATCTCCTCGGAGGATCACTGGGTTATTACAACAGCTACAGTTGGGCTTGTATCAATATTGCAACTCCTTATGTATATGGCACACTGACTACCGGGAACCATCGACAGGATTGGTTAAACTCGAGATACATCATTATGTGGGGATGGAATCCTGCTGAGATGAAAGATGGGACCAATAGTGATTTCTTCATTAAAAAGGCTAGAGAAAAAGGAACCAGAGTGGTTTGTATTGATCCAAGGATGAGCCTCAGCGCTGTTGCACTTGCAGACGAATGGATCCCGATAAGGCCGGGGACAGATGCCGCAATGATGAGTGCCATGGCCTGGGTAATAATAACTGAGAATCTTACCGACAATGATTTTATAAGAAGATGCTGTTCCGGCTTTGATAAGGACCAGATGCCTGAAGGTTGTGAGAATCAGGAATCTTACTGGGATTATATTACAGGCTCGGTCGATGGCGTTCCTAAAACTCCCGAATGGGCCGAAAAAATAACTAAAGTACCGGCAGAAACAATCAAACGTATTGCCAGGGAATATGCAACAGGAAAACCGTCTGTACTTTACCAGGGTTATGGCATGCAACGACGTGCATATGGTGAGCAGGTGGTAAGAGCCGGAGCCGCGCTGGCAGCAATAACCGGTAATATTGGTGTGCCCGGAGGATGGGCAAGCGGATTGGCCAATCAACCCGGTGGAGCTCCATTCTGGTCTGTCTTTCCCGAGGGAGATAACATAGTAAAGGCACGTATCCCCGTATTTCTCTGGACTGAGGCGATATTGCATGGAAGAGATATGGGAAAAGAATATGGCGTAAGAGGTGTTGATAAACTAGACAACAATATAAAGCTGATCTGGGCAGTGGCTTCAAATATACTGGTAAATCAGCATGCAAATATCAACAGGACACGTAAAATCCTTGAAGATGAGTCGCTAGTCGAATTTATTGCAGTGGAGGATAATTTTCTGACGTCGTCTGCAATGTATGCAGACCTTGTTCTTCCTGCCTGCACGCAATTCGAGACATGGGGGGTTCAGGATGGATGGAAATATGGTGAGGAGGTATTCCTTCTTCCGAAGGTAGTTGAGCCACCATTTGAAACAAAAAGCGATTACAGGATATGTGCCGACCTGGCGAGAAAATTCGGGGTCTGGGAAAAGTTCACTGAAAACGGCAGGGACGAAAAAGGATGGGTCAAATGGATTATTGACGAGGTGTATCGTAAGGAATGGTTCCCGGAAATGCCAGCATTCAGGATGATGGAAGAATCCAACAATGGCGTTTACAGCAGACCGGTCACCAATCCAGGGATATCTTTTAAGAATTTCAGGAGGGATCCGGATAGATACCGTCTGAACACCCCTACCGGCAAAATAGAATTATTTTCAAAAGCACTTTCGGATATGAACGACCCTGCTGAAATACCTGCTGTACCGAAATACATACAGGAATGGGAAAGCCCGTTCGGTAAGGAGGCTGAACAATACCCGCTGCAGGCACTTGGGCATCACTATATGCCCAGAGTTCATTCCACGCACAATAATAATGTGTGGTCGATGAGCTCATTTCCGCAAAGAATATTTATGAATCCTGAAGACGCTTCCCGTCGTGAAATATCAAATGGCGATACGGTTAAAGTATGGAACGACAGGGGTGTGATTATCATCAAATGCAGGGTAACCGCAAGAATAATGCCCGGTGTTGTCGATATTCCACAGGGAGCATGGTTTAAGCCTGGTAAAAATGATTATGATACCGGCGGCAATATTAATACGCTGTCCTCTGAAAGATGGACGCCCCTGGCAAAAGGTAACGCCCAGCATACTATTATGGTTGAGGTTCAAAAGTATAAAAGCTGAAAATGCAAATGCAACGTTATGCATTTTATATAGACTCATCTGCCTGTTCAGGCTGCAAGACCTGCCAGGTTGCCTGTAAGGATAAAAATGACCTTGATCCTTCAATGAACTGGCGAAAGGTTTATGAAATATCAGGAGGAAAATGGGAAAAAACTGAACAGGCATATTCATCGGTCCCTTTCGCCTATTATCTCTCCATTTCGTGTATGAACTGCAAAAAACCGCGATGCACAGAAGCTTGTCCTACAAAAGCTTTCCATAAGGATAACCTTGGAATTACAGTTATAGACCATGAGTTATGCATGGGTTGCCGTTATTGTGAATGGGCCTGCCCGTACGGGGTACCTCAATTTGACACGAAAACAGGAATGATGACAAAATGCGATATGTGCAGAGACTATATTGAAAAAGGTTTTAAACCATCATGTGTAGATTCCTGTCCTATGAGAGCGCTCGACTTCGGACCCTACGAGGAGATGATATTTAAATACGGATCGGTCCAAACAGTATTCCCATTGCCTGATCCTGAGCTTACCGGCCCGGGATTGATTATAAAGCCTCACAAAGATGTCGCGCGTGTAATTACTGAAGGTGCACTGATCAACGAAAGAGAGGATATCTGAAATGAAAGAAGATTTTCTTTCGCTAGCACTTTATACTGTCATAGCTCAGTCTGCAGCCGGTGCTTTTATCTTTTCTGAACTGTTTGGCAAAGTGCAAAATACCGGTAAAAAGAAGAGAAATATAACAATCCTTCTGATTCTCCTAATTGTTGCAGCGGGAATCTCATTTCTCCATCTCGGTAATTCCGCTCACGCAATAAATGCGATCAACAATTTAAGGACAAGCTGGCTGAGCAGGGAGATACTTCTGATGTGCCTTCTTATAGTGGCTATGCCTGTATATTCTTCCAGCCTGGATCGTAACAGCTACATGACCGTAAAGGTTATCAAGTACATCTCGACAGCACTGGCTTTACTTTTTCTCTTCAGTATGATGATGCTTTATATGCTGCCTTCGATCAGGTCGTGGTATCACCCCACAACACCCGTCTCCTTCTTTCTGACTTCCGCTATTTGCGGAATAATGACAGCAAGCATAATGGATGGGTCAGATGCCGATCTTACTGATAATAGATATACGATCCTGATAGCAATTTTTGTTTTTGCCTCCCTGATAAATTCATCTATATATTTTGTTCATGTTAATTATCCCGCTAATCTCCTGTTATTCTTCAGAATGATATCCCCATTATGTGCCCTTATCATCCTTATAACCAAAAAAATCAGGTGCTTTTCGAACAATTCTGGTCTCTGGTCGGTTATAGCTATCGGACTATTGTTTACAGGAGAGCTGACAGGAAGAATCATGTTCTTCCTGTCGATTGAAAGATCGGGGTTATGACGGAAACACTAAGTGAAAATCACAGGAATATCCTGAAGGGATATAATATGCTGCTCTATTTTGCGGGGACAATGATAATGTTCGATCCCTCTCATGAGTGTATCTTTGATTTCTGGACAGGCGGAATTCTCAAGAAACTTCCTGTCAAGAGCAGTAATCCAAGATTCATAAAGGCAGCATCACAGTTGAGGGCATCAGTCGAAGATGTCAGTACTAATTATGAAAAGATGAAAGAGGATTATATTCAGATGTTCAGCGGTCGGGAAAAATCCCTTGCTCCCCCTTTTGAATCTGTATATCGAAGTAATGATCACCTTATGTTCAGTAAGCCCTCACTTGATGTCAGGGATTTTTACCAGTCATACGGATGGATTTCCAAATTCAAGAACAAGATACCTGATGATCACCTGGGCATTGAGCTTCTGTTTCTTACTATAATGATTGAGAAATATCTTGAACTTGATGACAGTGTGTGCAATATTGAAATGAGGAAAGAAATAATGAGATTCATAAATGAGCACATTCTCTCATGGGTACCTCAGTGGAACGATAATATTCAGCAAAATGCCATCACGACAAGCTATAAAGGCATTGGCACACTAATACATGCATGCATAGAAGACATTTACAGTCTTATGGCCCCAGTTAATCAGTGAATCTTCCTTCAAGGAGGGTATTGTAATGGTCTACAAGCATAATGACATCATCGTCAGACTCAAAATCCGGTTTTTTATCCTTAATATAAGATCGTATTTCAGACCTGTATTCCGGTAATATCCGTAAAAACTGCCTGGAATTCTCAAAATCATACATTTTCCCATCGAAATCCATCCAGTACCTGTTTTCTCTTTCTACTATCAGGTCATCATTAGTTTCCATGATGAAAGCCTCACCGGCTTCTCCCACCAGGGTGTTTATTACTGTTGATGATGACACTTTAGACGTACCACCATATGCAGCTGGTTTTTCCGGAAGAGGAATTTTACCCCTGTACTGTATGTACAGGGTCTCCGGCGATTCGATTGCCACCCTGTAAAAGACATCCCCTGCAGGGATAAATTTCATCTGGTTAAGGTAAATAGTATCAACGTTCCTGTAATCCACTACTTCATATACTTCACCATTCTGGAGGAAAACCATCTTTTCAGTCACAATATTATAATTCATCATCAGAGTCAGATCCTCACCAACTTTCATTGCAACCTTACAGGTTGAGAAACCCGGGAAGAGAAACTGGTCAGGATCATGCCTGGTAACGGTCTGGGAAACAGTATTACCGGAGATGAAAATCAATAAAAATATAATCCATAAATGAGTGTTTAATCGTGTTCTCATATAATTGCTTTTTCTGTAAAATATATATTATCACTATGTTACATAATAACAACTATTGACAGGACAATAATCATGCCTTCAAGTGTTAAAATAATTTAAAAAAAAGTAATGAAGGTTTAAATTAAAGAATTCCCTGCCTGTGTTGATTAGGAGGAAACTCTTAAAAGGTTAAAAATTTGGGTTAAAAAATGCGATTATTGCACCTATATAGTATTCCCGCCAGCCTTCAGCAATTTCAGCAAAATCTTCATCAGGAATGTTTGTATGCTCCACTGTAACCGAAGAATTACCTTTATCGGGATGTATTGTTATGGTAACGACTGATCTCTCCGCCTGATCACCGAAGTACCATTCCTGTACTACTTTCCGGTCAGGGATAAATTCAAGATTCCTGCCGACAATATCCCCCTCCCATAAAGAGAATTCTGATTCTGGCTCCTCTGTCATTACAGCAGGGTAGCCTGACCACAGTTCAATAGTATACGGATTGGTCAGTGCTGAATATACATCAGAAG
This sequence comes from uncultured Rikenellaceae bacterium, assembly GCA_964595725.1. Classification (GTDB taxonomy): domain Bacteria; phylum Bacteroidota; class Bacteroidia; order Bacteroidales; family VadinHA17; genus LD21. The sequence continues at coordinate 41,633 of CAZQRQ010000003.1, forward strand.
GCTCAGCGTTAATCCTGAATGTCTTTTTAAAATCCTTCATTTTAATCCCCGGTTTCAGCAAGGTATCTCTCAGCATCAATAGCGGCCATGCATCCTGAACCTGCTGCAGTAACAGCCTGCCTGTAGTGCGGATCCTGAACATCACCGGCTGCAAAGACCCCGGGTACATTTGTTTTTGAAGTTCCGGGAACCGTCTTTATGTATCCAACTTCATCAGTATCGATAAACTTGCTGAACACTTCAGAGTTAGGAGTATGCCCGATTGCGAGGAAGAAGCCATCTATCTTTATCTTTACAATTTCCTCGTGGGGAGTACCTTTCTTTTTGACGAGAGTGGCGCCTTCAACACCATTCTCACCGAAGAGATCAACTGCCTGGTGCTGCCAGAGAATTTCTATGTTGGATGTGTTCATTACTCTCTCCTGCATAGCTTTGGATGCACGAAGGACATCCCTTCTTACAATCATATATACTTTCCTGCAAAGCCCTGCAAGGTATGTTGCCTCCTCGGCAGCAGTATCGCCTCCACCGACAACTGCAACATCTTTTCCCTTATAGAAGAATCCGTCACACGTAGCGCACGCTGATACTCCCATCCCGGCATATTTCTGCTCAGCTTCAATGCCGAGATACTTTGCCGTGGCACCTGTGGAAATTATTACAGTATCAGCTTCTACCAGTTTACTACCGTCAATTGTAATCTTGTGCGGGACTGATGAAAAGTCTGCATCAGTTGCAATTCCGAACCTGATGTCGGCTCCGAAACGCTCTGCCTGCTTTTTAAAGTCATCCATCATAACCGGTCCTGTGATCCCATCCGGGTAGCCCGGATAGTTTTCAACTTCTGTGGTGGTTGTCAGCTGGCCGCCCATCTGCAATCCAGTATAAAGAACAGGCTTCAGGTTTGCCCTGGATGCATATATCGCGGCAGTGTAACCAGCTGGTCCTGAACCTATAATAAGACATCTCACTTTCTCAACACTTTCAATTACCTCCTCCTGAGAATTATCGCTTATATCCATTGGTTTGAAAACATCCATGTAATCAGAATTTTAAAACACCACAAAATTATCTTAAAATATTTCTGTCTTTTGTGACTTAAGTCACAGATGGATTTGTCTTTCCTAAACTAGAGTGTATTGCAATATTTTATCAGGCTGGTTACCTGGTCGGGCTTATCAAATTTCACCCTGTTCTTCTTGATATATTGCTTGATCTCCTGGCTTATCTCCGGATATATATTCCTCAGTTGCTTCGCCGTGATAAAATTGTCCAGCGAATCAAGGTCCTTGCCGGTCCAGTACACATACTCGTGCCTGATGACAAGATTAGGATATTGCTTTAGCTTAACCACATCGCTGCCCAGCTGAAGGTTATTCATATAAGTTGATGATGACACTTCTGACGTAGTGCCATATGCTCCTGGCTTTGGAGGAAGCTTAACGTCGCCCTTATGTTGAATGTATAGTGAAACAGGCAATAACACTCCTACTTCATAAAAAGTACTTCCCACAGGAATAAATTTCCTGTCATTCATATATACTGTGTCAAGGTCCGCATATTTTACAAGGTCGTATACCTGCCCGTCCTGAAGGAAAACCATATTCCCGGTAACAATGTTGTAATTGAGTTCCAGGGTCATAACCCTGCCAGTCTTCTTCATAAGCAGACTGCCATCGGTGAATTCCGGGAACAGGTACTGGTCAGGATTCATTCTGGGATCTGTCTGAGCTATAAGGCCGTTTGAAAGAGCAGCAAATATCAGTGTCACAAACACTATTTTACGTTCAATCCGGAATACTATTCTTTTCATTTTGTCTGGTAATTAAGTTTACTAATATATCACTAATATACTAATAAATTAAAAAAGGGTGCCTTTCTTTAGGGCACCCTCTTTAATATACTGGTTACATGTAACTACTTGGTTGTACTGTATCCGAAGTTCTGTACCATTCCTGAGTTCGCGTTAAGCTCGACAAGAGGAATAGGGAATGCATATTTATAGTTTCCGTATGTGGGTCCTTCATGAGTTTGCTGGAAAGGACTAACAAGCGGTATATCGCTATGAGTCCTTGCAAGGTCGTCGAACCTGAAACCTTCAAAGCAAAGCTCTTTGCGTCTTTCAAGCATAATATTTGCTTTAGTACATGCTCCATAAGGAGTTGCTCCCCTGTTCGAAGGAATCATATTCAGGTAAGTCAGTGCGTTAGGATCAGCGTTGTTCAGTTCGAACAGTGCCTCGGCGTAGTTAAGTATCACTTCTTCGTACCTGAAAAGGAATACATCATCAGAATAGTCGAGTGAAGGATATTTGCCTAAATTCCTGATTTTTGCACCTTCCATACCGATCATGCCGTCAACAGTTCCCCTGACATCAGTTGCTTCAAATATATCCTGAAGATCCTGAAGCGTCTGGATATCACCGTACTGTGCTCCCCTGTAAATATATTGCAGGCCGTTTATATTAGCATTGTCGGTACTGCTAAACGCAAGTTCAAATATTGAATTGGCAGGAGAATCAGTATCCCATATAGTGGAAAACGAAGCGGCAGGAATAATCGAATAATCATTTGAGTTGATTACAGCTTCGCATGCAGTCTTTGCTGTTGCCCAGTCACCAAAATAAATAGCTACTCTTGCCTGGATTGCATTAACGGCATATGTTGTTATCATCTGGGCAGAAGCATCATTCAGTGATTCTGACATCATTGTAAGAGCTGTTGTAAGGTCAGCATAAATATTTGTTTTCACCTCATCAACGGTGTTCCTTGCTGGCAGCAGGTCATCTCCTTTATAAACCGTAATATACGGTACTCCGAGAGTCTGGTCACCGCCGGTAACATGTTGCTGGCCGAAGAGTTTCAGCAGGTCAAAATGAGCAAGAGCCCTTATTGCATAAGCCTGTCCCTGCAAATGACTGAGCTGAGTTGCATCTCCTTCAATGTCAGTGGTAGCAATGATAATATTTGCTGAAGCGATCACGGCATAAATCTGTGACCATGTTCCGCTTGCATATCCATCGTTGTTTCCGAGGTCCATTGCACCAACGGTTACAAATCTGCCCGAGTTGCCGTTAGAAAAGCAGTTATCGGATCTTACTTCACCGTAAATAATGAAATCACGTCCGTAATACGTTGATTGAGTCATCCTGTTATAAGCACCATACAGGAGTCCCTGGACATCCTCGACGGTCCTGATGCTTGTTTCAACAGATTTTGCCTGCGCCAATGTGGGGTCTAATGCTTCTTTCTTGCATGAAAATAGCACCCCCATCAGGGCAATTGCGAATAATATAATTGTCTTTCTCATGTCCTTAGAATTTTAAGTTTACACCAAACACAATCGACTTAACTGGTGGTGTGGTAAGTCTTGTCATACCATCAGCCCTTACTTCGGGGTCATACTTAAGTCCTTTGTCTTTTACCCATGTCCAGATATTGGTCCCCCTGACAAAAATATTGATATCAGTGAATCCAATCTTCTGCTCAATTGAAGCAGGAAGAGAGTATCCGAGAACCAGGTCTTTCAACCTTATGTAATCTCCATCATAGAGGAATCTTGTCGATGGTCTTGATGCGTTATTAGCAGTACTGCTGTACAATACAATGGGTTCATCAGTCACATCGCCCGGCTGCTGCCACCTGTTCATAAGTTCTTCTACCCCGTTATAATACAGGAGTGTATATACTCCTGAATGATGAGTATAGAATGACCAGTCTTCAAATACCTTGTTTCCGCCAGAATATAAGAAATTGACATCGAGATAAGCTCCCTTGAACTCAAAGTGTGTGGAAAGGCCACCGGTAAGCGTCGGTAATGCGCTTCCGCCCTGCCAGTCAAGAGTAAGTGCAGGATCATAATAGTTAGTTGTTGTAGCTCCGTCCTTACTGTTAAGATACCACATTGGCTGACCAGTATCAGGATTAACTCCTGCCCATTTCCTCTGGTACCATCCATAAATGGGGTGTCCAACCGCAGTTTTTCTCTGTCCACTTGTAATGTCTATATCCTCCCCTGCACCATCTTTTGCCAGGGCAAGGACTTCATTATGTACTGTTGCAAGGTTGCCGGCAACAGACCATTTAAGATCAGGCCTGTTAACAATAAGTACATCAAGAGTAGCTTCAAATCCCTTGTTCTCTACGGTACCTACGTTCTGTGTTATATTTGAATGGCCTGAAGTCCTGGTTATAGGAACATTCTGAAGCAGGTCGAAGGTCTTCTTGTAAAAATAAGCCAATGAACCTGTGACCCTGTCTTTAAACAGTCCGAAGTCTGTACCAACATCCAGTGTGTGGTTCTTCTCCCAGGTAAGGTTACCGTTACCATACTGGCTTGGATAGATAGCACCCTGACTTGCATAATCAGCATCGTATGCCAGCAGGGCCTGGTATGCATTAAGACCTACACCGCTGCTACCACTTAATCCATAGGAAGCTCTCAGCCTCAGGTTGCTTATAACCTGTACACCCTTAAGGAATGCCTCCTCGTTTAAATTCCAGGCAGCACCTGCTGACCAGAAGTTACCAAACCTCAGGTCGGGTGCGAATCGTGATGAACCTTCCCTTCTGAAGGTAAAATCAGCAATATATTTTCCTTTATAATTGTAATTTGCCATCCCAAGATACGAGAGATTGGACCAGTCGGTAAAGTTTGAAGATGCATCAAAATTAGCCCCGGCACTTGCAATATTGGTAAGACCGTCGGCCGGAAAATTCTCTCCGTATCCATAAAGATACCACCGGGAGTTCTTCTGGTACTCAACAAGGGCCTTAAGAGCCAGGTTGTGATCACCAAGCCTCAGTGTATAATCCAATGAGTTCTGGAACACATAGTTGAAATTCCTTTCCGTAGAAGCTTCAGAAGTACCGTTCTCCCCGGCTGAATCACCATGAATCCTGTTCTGATATGACTTATAACTTGTAAGGGCGTAATCAAGACTGATGAATGTCTTGAACTTAAGATCCTTAATTATCGTCCATTCCAGTGAAGAACTGGTGAGGGCGCGAGTCATATCGTTGGTATGAATATCATTCTTTGACAGGTATAGAGGGTTGAAAAGACCTCCTATGTCAAGGTTTGGTGATCCGTCTGAAAGCCTGGTATGATACCATGGACTCAGGAAGTACTTCGAGAGGTTCGGATTGGCAAAATATGCTGCCTGCTCCAGGTATGCATTCTGGAAGGTATTCGAGACATTTTCGTTAATACTGAAATTGACTGTCTTGGCCAGCTTCCTGGAATAGTTAAGTGCACCCGTTATCCTCTGGAAATCACTCACGATAACAGTAGCATCTGTTTTGTTATAGCCCAACGAAGCATAGAAGCTTGAATTCTCATCTCCGCCATTAGCTGAAAGGCTGATATTGGTGACAGGAGCATTCTTCCTCGTCATTGCGTCGCTCCAGGGATCCTCAACTCCGTCCCAGTTCTGAAGGTCTCCATAATCCAGGTCATTAGCTACCATGAAGTCATAAGCCTCATCTTCAGTAAAGCCGTTTGCAACTCCATAGGTGTTATAGATAGACTCCAGGAACAGCTCTCTTCTCTGCGTTCCTGAAAGAGGCACACGTCCTTTTACAGCATTGTTCTGGAAACCCGATGAAGCAGTAAAGTCGAAGTTGGTCTTTCCCTGCCTTCCTCTCTTGGTAGTAATAACAATAACACCGTTGGAACCCCTGGCTCCGTAGGCAGCTGTAGCGGAAGCATCTTTAAGAACAGTAATACTTTCGATATCGTTATTGTTAATAGAAGCCAGAGCACTAAGTGAACTCTGAGCCGATGACCCGGCAAAGTTGTCATTAACAACAGGTGCGCCGTCAATAATGATAAGAGGATCATTGCTTCCTGTTATTGAGCCGACACCCCTGATACGTATATCCTGGGTTGCTCCCGGAGTACCCGATGTTGTGGAAATTGTCACCCCGGCAACTTTCCCCTGGAGTGCCTGGTCCACAGTTACAACAGGAATGTTCTTAAGAGCATCTCCTGTAACCTGGACTGTAGATCCGGTAATCTCATTCTTGCCTCTCGTGGCATACCCGAGAACAACAACCTCGCCCATTACAACCACATCCGGTTCCATGACAACATTGACGACGGTTCTTCCCGTGATATTTTCCTCAACTCTTTTCATCCCCACGTATGAAAAAGCAAGGACATTAGAGCCCTCAGGAACATTGAGAGAATACTTACCATCTAGATCGGTAAGGGTTCCTACAGTGGTTCCTGGCACACTGACCGTTACTCCCGGTATCCCCAGACCATCTTCCGAACTGGTCACAGTACCGGTAATTTGCACTGTCTGCGCATTCACAAAAATTCCTGCAATGAGCAAAAGTGTAAAAAACAACAAAATCTTTTTCATAGATAATCGATTTAGGTTTTAGGTTTAAACGAATAGACTATAGTTTACTGAATAGCCAGATATTCGTATTTTACAGGCTACAATATTAATAACTATTTTTACTTTATTTACATTAAATTCAATCTTTTTCATCCAAAATCAGTATGATCTATGATATTTGCAATATTTTTTATATAATAAATATTTATTACAGCATAGTATTTTATTAATATTTCATTAATACTAATCATCTGGATCAAAGAGTTTTATTTCATATTTTAAATCTGAATTCATCCACCGAACTTTAATAAAATATCACTGCATAAAAAATTAAGACAGTCATTTAATTTATATTAGATTTTTGTAAGACAGTATGCTTCATTCAATACAAGCAATTTAAGCCAAAAATTAACATTGTTTTCTTCCTGCCAAATGATACTAATCCGATTGTAACAATTAAATTGGCAACTTGGAATATCAGAATTGTTGATTATTTTTACACATATTTTCGGGGTGTGGCGCAGTTGGCTAGCGTGCTTGCATGGGGTGCAAGTGGTCGCCCGTTCGAGTCGGGCCACCCCGACATCAGAAGAGTGAGAGTGAGAGTAAGAGCGGGAGCAGGCATGTTCACTCTCTTTCTCACACTCCAGCTAAACAAAATCCATATAATTCATGCATGCCAGTAAATACCTGTTCATAAATTTATTGACCGTATTAATTACAGGTTCGGCTGTCTCCTCCCAGGAGATTTACGAGTACACCGTAGCGAAAGACGGAAGCGGGGATTTTACCACTATCCAGAATGCAGTCGACGCAAGCAAGGCATTTCCCGATAAAAGAGTGACCATCCATATCAAGGATGGTATCTATCATGAAAAAGTGAAGATACCTGCCTGTAACACCCGGCTGTCACTCATTGGCGAAAATCCCGGTAAGACTGTAATCTCATACGATGATTATTTCGACAGGATCAACCGCGGCAGAAACAGCACTTTTTACACTTACACATTAATGATTGAAGCAGATGATTTTTATGCTGAAAATCTGACTATAGAAAATACAGCAGGTCCGGTAGGCCAGGCTGTGGCACTTCACATAGAAGGCGATCGGTGTATTATCCGCAACTGCAGGATTCTTGGAAACCAGGACACACTATATACTTCCGGTCAAAACAGCCGCCAGTACTTTGAAGAATGCTATATTGAAGGTACAACAGATTTCATTTTTGGCGCAGCCACCGTCTTGTTCGAAGGCTGCACCGTCATCAGCAAAAGCAACTCCTATATCACTGCTGCTAGCACTCCAGAAGGAAGAAAGTTCGGATATGTCTTCATAAGATGCAAAATCCTACCGGATGAAGGTGTGGATAAGGTCTTTCTTGGTCGACCATGGAGGGATTATGCACGGGTTGTCTTTATCAACAGCGAAATGGGTCCTCATATACTGCCCCAGGGCTGGGCAAACTGGGATGGCACATCACGTGACAAAACAGCATATTACGCTGAATATGGAAATACAGGACCTGGCTCATCAACAGAAAACAGGGTGCCATGGAGTCACCGGCTAACACCTGATGAAGCTGCGGTGTACACGAAAGATAACATCCTTGCTACTTTTGTTCTTAATAATTTCTCCCGGACTAGCCGGCAGGGCAATTAATCAGGATCTTGACTGGACCAAAATTTTTATCATCAAATTGGATTCCTTCATATTGAGTTTTAAAAAGCTCATCAAAAAAATATGATATGTTGAACTTTCTTCCCTGGCATTTGTAAAATAATTATAGTATCGTAATGCAATCATCAAGGAATATAGAACAAAAAATATCGACAATGAAAACAAGAACGCTACTTTCAGTTGCAGTTTTACTCATTATTGCAATTGGCTGTAAAAAAGCTGATGATAAGGAGAACTTTTCAAAACTCACTTTTAATCTGACAGATGCACCTGCTGTTTACGACATGGTAAATATTGATCTCGTTGGCATCCAGGTTATTATCAATGATTCAATAATTGACCTTGAAACTTCAGCAGGAGTGTATAATCTGCTCGATTTCGTTAACGGGAAGGACACACTTATCGTAGAAGATTATGTGCCTGCAGGAATGCTGAGCCAGGTCAGGCTCATACTGGGAGAGAACAATAACCTGACAATAGGCGAGGATTCATACGACCTTAAAACTCCAAGCGCCCAGCAGTCAGGGCTTAAACTGAATGTACACCAGCAAATTACACCTGGGATTTCGTACGAATATACTATTGATTTTGATGCAGCCAGATCGATAGTGAAAACAGGAAACAGTAAATTTATCCTTAAGCCGGTGATCAAGGTCTTTGCCGATGCCGTTACCGGGGGGATAGAGGGTGTTGTTTTCCCTGCCAGCACCAAACCCGTGATATATGCAATATCGGAAACAGAAGATACCTCAACCGTATTCGCGGATACTCTTTCAGGGAAATATATGTTCAGGGGATTATATGAAGGCAATTACAGTCTTGAGTTCATGCCCCTGGCTCCTTACAATGATACAACCCTTAAGGATATTTCCGTGGTCAAAGGAGTATTTAACAGGCTGGATACCCTTAAATTTGAATAACGGTAATACGTTATTAAGCATAATATAAGATTAACTTAAAGACCCTTCATCGTGCGGGTCTTTTTTTTGCTTTGATTTTACCTGTTTTCAGAATAATTTTATTACTGTTGCATACCAGGATGTATTAAAAATGTAAATATGAAACGAATTTTACTCATTAGCTGGATCATTGTATCTGCATGGTTTTCATTAAACTCACAGGTTACCGACAGACAGATTATTACTGCCATGCATTCAATATCAAGTCACGATCTGCTTGATTACGTAAAGGCAATAACAGATGACAAATACACAGGAAGACTTACCGGGACAAGAGAGTACAGGGAATGCGCGGAATGGCTGGCCGGTTTCTTTCAAGAAACCGGTCTGGAGCCGGGAGGTGAGAATAAGACATGGTACCAGGAGTACGACCAGCCTTATACTCTGATATATCCTGACTGTGGATTGGCACTCCACCTTAAGGAGCGGAAAGAGGAGATTCTGAAGCATTATGAATATGTTTCTGAGTTTATGCCAGGTTCGACCTCCGGCAACGGGGAAGTAACAGCTGAAGTAGTATATGCAGGCTATGGCATCACTGCGCCGGAACTGGACTATGATGATTACAATGGTATTGATGTCAAAGACAAGATCATAATGATAGAAAGAGAAGCTCCCGTATCACCGTCTGCTGGAGCTGAAAAGTTCAATCCATGGTATGAGTACTCATTTCACCAGTATAAGCTCCAGAATGCCGTTAAGCACGGGGCAAAAGGAATGATATACAACTACGGGCCGATAGGAAATCCTAATAATGCTTATGATGAAAATTTTATCTACATTCATGTGGGCGATTCAGTAGTAAAAGACATTTTCGCTGGTACCGGTAAAGAGCATTCAGAAATTATAAATTCAATCAATGAAAAGCTCAAACCAAGATCATTCAATACAGGTAAGGTTGTTACAATAAAAATGTCAACAGAGCATATCCCGGATGGAAGGGGTTTAAATGTAATCGGCTTGCTGCCAGGCACTGACCCGGAGCTAAGGGATGAAACCATCATTATTGGCGGGCATCTTGATCATCTCGGGAAATGCTACGAAATTATCCCGGGGGCAAACGACAATGCCTCTGCGGTAGCGGTAATGATGGGTGTGGCCAAAGCCCTGACATCAAATAACATCAGGCTGAAAAGATCAGTACTGTTTCTTGCATTCGGATCTGAGGAGCAGGCTCTCATAGGGTCAAAAACATATATTGAAAAACCAGTCTTCCCTACCGGGAAATCGGTTCTTTTAAATATGGATGGCGTGGGCATAGGCGACAGGATAAGTATCACAGCAGGTTCTGACTTCCCTGTTCTCGCCGATGCATTCTCAAAGGCTAACGATAAATATGTTCACAGGCAGATGAACAGCAGCTCATTTCCCAACCTGGGAAGACCGAGGCTGGATGCTGCCATATTCCTGAGGGCGGGTGTCCCGAGCCTTAGCTTCAGTACATACGGATCGCAAAACTACTATCATATACCTCTTGATAATATCGATATAATAAAACCTGAGATTATGGAGGACCTCGCCCAGATCCTCCTTATAGGGGTCATAGAACTGGCAAACAGCGATTCAGCTATCAGGCAATAAGCCGTCCCGGGGATTAATTGTCCTTGATGCAGCGTACTGAAAGGCCTGAGCTTTTGCTCATTCCTACCCTTGTCACTTCCGAGCTTGATGTGGACATTCTGCGTGACCACGATTTTGCAGCCTCGCTGGATGTTGCTGACCACCAGTAACCCTCATTCCGGATAAGGCTGAATGTACCTGCAGCCACACGATAGCCTCCAGGAAGTGCTGTGAATCCGGTGATATTTGTCGCATCCATATTGTATGGCGGTATCCAGTGAGCATTCCCACTCTCTTTAAGTGATCGGCCTGCTACCAGGTACCCGCCAAGTAGTGTCTCAAGCGTCGTCCACTCTGCATCCGATGGTACATGCCATCCGTCAGGGCAGACATCCCTGGAATCATCAACAACATACCAGGTATATAATTTCCCGTAATCCTCAAGATTTGCGTCGCCACCTTCGTATGACCACTGATAACCAGGTTCATTTTCCTGGGATATGTCAAGAGTACCCGGAGTGGTTGTCGCTACCGGATCTCCGTTAAGGTAATGAGTTGAACGAAAGTCTTCAGCCATCCAGAGCTGGCCTCCTATCGTAACTGTCTCGTATATATTTGCATCATAATCACTTATCCTTGCTGTTGTTGTAAAAGTAACCTCTTCTCCATAGCTTTCTCCGGCACTGTTGACAGCATAAGCTTTCATAAAGTATTCCTTTTCGGGATCAAGGCCTGTAAGCCGGCCATACCATAATCCTGTATCATTACCCATCTGGAGCTTCTCCCCGGTTGATTCAGAATTTGCCTCAAAACCAATATAAATTCCGCAGTCCAGTACAGCAGATCCCCCGTCGGATTTAACATGACATCCTATATTAACAGCGTTTGACCCTACAAATTCAGGATCTAAGGTTTCAACTTCCGAAAGAGTCGAGTTATCCTTCTTACAGCCCCATACTGATATTATTATCAGAAATAGTACCGGTATAATTTTAGTCTTCATATTATTATACTTTTTTCATTTTACTTTCGATACGGATCCGTTAATTCAAATCATCCTCACTGCAAAAATACCAGATATTTTTTTGCGAGAAGCAAACCAGTCAATGATATTAAGTACAATGCCGGTGAAAGATAAGGAAATAATGTGGTATAATTTTTGTTCTCAATAAAGTAACCTTACCATCCAATCATGAAAAGAAATATCCTATATTCTAGTTTTTACCTTGTTATGATGTTACTGATGATATTCATGTCATCATGCGAGAAGACAGATACGGATGACCAGCCTGGTGATCCTGTAATGATCACAACAGAGGTGTACCAGAAGGAGGTTATTGATTCTGCCAACAGGTTTGCCTTCGACCTGTTTAAGCCTGTTGTCGCGGAAGCCAAAGGCGGAGAAAATATATTGATATCTCCCTTCAGCATTACAAGTGCTTTGTCGATGACTCTCAACGGGGCATCTGGCGAAACCTTCGATGCAATGAGAAAGGCACTTCGGCTCGATGAAAAAACCCTTTCAGATATAAACGGAACCTACCTGAAACTAATGACAGAAATGGTTCCTGTAGATAAACGCGTGACAGTTGACATAGCTAATTCAGTTTGGGTTGAAAAACGTCTTACAGTAAAGCAGAAATTTATTTCCGACCTGCAGACTTTCTATAAAGCTGAGGCAAAAGATATTGATGTCACCGATCCGGATGCGGTGCAGACTGTCAACAACTGGATTGCTGACAATACTCATGACAAAATCAGGGATATGCTTGAGGAACTCGATCCTGACCTTGCAATGCTCCTTATCAATGCGATATACTTCAACGGCAAATGGAGATACCAGTTCGAAAAATCAGAGACTAATGAAGAACCATTCTACATAACACCCTCCGAGATAAAAGATGTTCCACTGATGCATCAGACAGAGAATCTTAAAGCTACAACAAATAATGGTGTAACGCTTATCGAACTACCATACGGACAGGGTAATTACTCCATGCTGGTGGCTCTTCCGGGAGAAAACCAGAATACTTCTGAAATAGCTGGTTCACTAACGTCTGCCCTTTGGCAGGAATGGATCGACCTCCTGGAGGTTAATACACATAAAGTCGACTTAAAGATGCCCCGTTTCAAATATGGCTACAAGAGACTCCTGAACGACGATCTTATTGACCTGGGAATGGGAATTGCCTTTACAGAATTTGCAGATTTCAGCAACATAAGCGACCAGGACATGATGATAAACAGGGTGATTCACCAGACATTCATTGAAACCAATGAAGAAGGTACCGAAGCGGCTGCAGCAACAGTAGTGGAAATGACTCTCACCAGCATGGGTCCTTCCACACCTTTCACCGTGACTATCAACCGACCATTCCTTTACTTTATAAGGGAAATATCAACCGGCACTATCCTTTTCATGGGAAAAGTCGGTGATCCGTCTTTATAGTTCAGTATTGCAGAACCGGGCAAGTTTCTTTATATCTTCAGGCTTATCAAACCTGATCTTTGAGTCTTTGATGAATTTCTTAAGCCTTGAAGCCTTATCCGGGAAGAGCTTCAGGAATTGCCGCTGACCCAGGAAATCTGCCATCCGGCCATCTATATTCACCCAGTAAGCATATGATGACCGCACATTATAACCTGCAGGGAGCTTCAGGTTATAATAACCTGACGGTGTATTGATCCCGGAAAGAACATTAGAAGAAGTAAGCTGAGATGTGGTTCCATAACCCGCCGGCCTGGGTGGCTGTATTAATTCACCTCTGTACTGGATATAGAACGGAAGCTTTCCTTTCTGAACAACTTCAAGGAATACACCTTCATGGTAAATGAACAAATTGTCATTCAGGTACACAGTATCGGCCGTTTCCGGGTTAATGATATCAAAATATTCTCCTTTCTGTTCAAAGACCATCCTCTCTGACACCATATTATAATTCAGCATAACATTCATTGTCCTGCCATTTTTCATCAATACACTGCTTCTTGTAAATTCCGGATACAGGTATTGTTGAAGGTCTTGCTTATTTTCTTCCTGCCCCGACAGGGGTTGATGCCCTGCAAAAAATAAGATACCTGACATCACTACAGGTATCACCGCGAATTTTCTTTTTCTTTTCATGAATTTCAAAATAGGTCGTTTATATATTCTTAAATGCAATCCAGGTACTGGTACGTTTAAGCAGATGTAAAAATAGCACCGATATTAAGAAAAAACTAACCCCTGCATAGGAATTTTACATTTAACTTCATTCTGTTATTTGATTAACAGAAAATATGCAGGAAATTTTGACATTGATGAAGCATGATGATACCTTTGCCAGGTAGAGAAGGAATGTTTCAAAAATTAAAACCGAATACAATGAAAATACTGACCTGGATCGGATGGATCACAGCCGCGATCGGGGCTCTTATAGTACTTTTTGCCCTGATATCGCTTCTTACCGGAAGAATCATGTTCGGGTTCGGACATGTTGTTAACTTCTTTCATGCAGCTAACAGTTTCTTTCTGATGTCAATAGCTCTTTTCGTTTACACAAACAAATGTGAAAACCATTAATAATTACATCCTGCCAATTACAAATCTCTGATATTCTTATATTTTTATGAGTTCATAATATGCTTCATTATATCATTGATGCCATGTTCATATTTTATAATTCTTAACCCCTCCCATAAATACATGGAATGGACGCAGATGTAACAGTAATCGGTGCCGGAGTCGTTGGTCTCGCCATCGGGCAAAAACTTTCAGAAGAAACGAGTGATATATTTATCGTTGAAAGACATCATACTTTCGGGCAGGAAACAAGCTGCAGGAACAGCGAAGTTATTCATGCTGGAATATATTATCCACAAAATACTCTTAAGGCAAAGTTGTGTGTTGAAGGTAAAAACCTTCTTTATGACTATTGCAAAAAGTATAATGTCCCTTTTAACAAATGCGGCAAACTTATTGTGGCCACCGGGGAAGATGAGATACATATTATTGAAGGAGTCAGGCAGTCAGCCTTAAAGAATGGTGTCGATGACCTTGTTATTATGGACAGGGATGAGATAACATCACTCGAACCCAATATATTCGCATTAAAGGCTGTTTTCTCCCCTTCAACAGGTATCATTGACTCTCATTCCTTGATGAAGCAGTATGAAACAAATACAATAAATAACGGGTGTCATATAGCATATGGCAATGAAGTAACCGGAATAAGAAAGGCAGGAGACGGATATGAGATTACCGTTTCGGAAAGTGATGACAGATCATATACTTTCACAAGCCGGATTGTAATAAATTCCGGTGGCCTGGTATCAGATAAGATATCAGGGATGGTCGGGATCTATGACGATAAACTCAGTATCCGCTTTTGCAAAGGTGAATACTTCGGAGTAAATCCTCCAAAGAACAGGCTCGTCAACAGGCTGATATATCCTGTGCCCCATCCTTTGCTGGAACATATCGGAGTGCATGTTACTATCGATATGGCTGGAGGAGTTAAGCTTGGGCCGGATTTTGAATACCTTGAATCGAATGAATACGATTACAGGGTAACCCCAGGCAAGCAGGAGTCTTTTTTCAGGGCGGCAAAAAAATATCTGCCTTTCCTCGAATTCGATGATATATACCCCGACATGGCTGGCATAAGGCCCAAGCTGCAGAAGCATGGTGAACCGCTAAGGGATTACTATATTAAGGAGGAGAGTAAAAGAGGTTATCCGGGTTTTATTAATCTTATCGGTATGGAGTCACCGGCACTTACATCATCCCTGGCAATAGCCAGCTATGTGGCCAGGCTTATCTAAATCATATTCACTATCTTGATTTGCTTCCAAGAAGCTTCCGGAGGTCTGCAAGTTCATCCCTGTATCGGGCGGCTTCAATGAAATCAAGTTCTGATGCGGCTTTTTCCATTGACCTTCTTGTCTTTTCAATAGCTTTCTCCAGCGCCTCCCTGTCCATGTATTTTACAACCGGATCCGCTGCCACATCAGGTCGGTCAGGTTCTATATATGCTTTAAGTTTTACACCCTGCCTGCTCAGGCTTTTAAGTATAGACCCGCTTTTCCTGTATATCTGGGCCGGGGTAATTCCCATTTCTGCATTGTACGTGAGTTGTTTTTCGCGCCGCCTGTTTGTCTCATCAATAGTCTGCTGCATACTGCCTGTAATATTATCGGCATACATTATTACCAGTCCGTTAAGGTTGCGTGCTGCCCTGCCGGCAGTCTGGGTAAGCGATCTGGAAGACCTTAGGAATCCCTCCTTGTCTGCGTCCAGTATCGCAACAAGAGATACTTCAGGCAGATCCAATCCTTCCCTGAGAAGGTTAACTCCGATCAGCACATCGAAGACACCTTCACGTAATCCTTCCATTATTTCAACGCGTTCGAGGGTATCAATATCGGAATGAATGTACCTGCACCTGATATCGAACCTCGACAGGTACAAGGTAAGTTCTTCGGCCATCCTTTTAGTCAGGGTTGTCA
>CAZQRQ010000003.1:57671-99986 GCA_964595725.1 uncultured Rikenellaceae bacterium
CTTTCTGATCTCGGCAATGAGGTCATCGACCTGGTTCAGGCTCGGGCGTACATCCACAGGCGGATCAAGAAGACCTGTGGGCCGTATCACCTGGTCAACAAAGACGCCCTCACTCTTTTCCAGTTCATAATCCGCCGGTGTTGCACTTACAAAAATGATCTGCCCCGTGAGTGACTCGAACTCCTCAAGTCTTAAAGGTCTGTTATCCAGAGCTGCCGGCAATCTGAATCCATATTCCACGAGGGTTTGCTTACGCGAATGATCCCCACCGTACATTGCCCTGATCTGTGGCATGCTCACATGGCTCTCATCGATGATCGTTATGAAATCTTCCTGAAAATAATCCAGCAGGCAAAAAGGTCTTGTGCCTGATTTCCTTCCATCGAAATAACGTGAATAATTCTCAATTCCGCTGCAATATCCGAGCTCCTTAATCATTTCCAGGTCATACATAACCCTTTGCTCGAGTCTCTTCGCCTCCTCCCTCTTACCGATATCGTTAAAATATGTAACCTGTCTGGCAAGATCGTCCTGGATCGAATGGATAGCCTGGTTTATTCTTTCCCTGGTAGTCACAAATATGTTAGCCGGGTAGATAACATATTCATCCATTGAGCCAGTCTTAACTCCTTCAAACGGATCAAATGAATTAATCTCTTCCACTTCATCTCCAAAAAAGACAACTCTGACAGCGATGTCAGCATAAGCCGGGAAGATATCCACGGTATCTCCCCTTACCCTGAAAGTCCCCCTCCTGAACTCAACTTCATTCCTTGCATACAGGCTGTCAACCAGCTTGCGCAGAAAGACATTACGGCCTGTTTTCTGACCTGTACGGATATGCACCGTGTTGGAATGAAAATCATCCGGATTGCCTATGCCGTAAAGGCAGGAAACGGATGAAACCACTATAACATCTCTTCTTCCCGAGAGCAGCGAAGATGTTGTACTCAGGCGGAGTTTTTCTATTTCCTCGTTTATTGAGAGGTCCTTTTCGATATAGGTATCCGTAACAGGAATATATGCCTCGGGCTGGTAATAATCATAGTATGAAACAAAGTATTCGACAGCATTGTCCGGAAAGAACTGCCTGAACTCACCATAAAGCTGCGCGGCAAGCGTTTTATTATGGCTCAGTACAAGAACAGGCCTCTGTACTTTCTCAATAACATTGGCAATAGTGAAAGTTTTGCCTGAACCTGTTACACCCAGCAAGGTCTGAAAGGGAACACCCTGGTTCAGACCGTCTGTAAGCTGCTTTATTGCTTCTGGCTGATCCCCTGTGGGCTGAAATTCAGAAACAAGCTTAAATTCCATATTTAGTTACGCTCTTTTCGCAATATGATATAAACAGGCAGATGATCGCTTGCCCCACCGGTGTATGTATTGCCTGAATATGTTCTGTCGGGACTTTCTGAACCATTTTCTGCATCTTCCTTTATGATCTTTTCATCCCTGAATATCCTGCCATCCCCGTATGTCAGGTAATAATCAGCACCTTTTACAAATAGAGGATAAGAAACTATAATCTGGTCAAACATCTGCCAGGCACCGTTATAAGTTATCGAACCTTCCCCTGATATATTATGGATGTCATACATCAGGTTGAAAAGATCGCGATAGTAAATATTCTTCCGTTTATTCGTAGCATTAAGTATCTGCAGCAGGCTTCTGTTGGTGGGTTCATCATTGAAATCACCCATTATTATTATTCTGGCGCTCTTATCATTATTAAAAATAAGATCGACTTCCTTACGAAGTGCTATGGCAGCTGTTATTCTCTTTATCTCAGAGTTATCCTGGTCAGGGCTGCGTGACGGCCAGTGGTTTACAAAAACATGGCAGGTTTTGCCATCATCGGTCCTGATCCTGGCATACAGAATATCACGGGTAAAATCCTGAGTATCCTGGTTAAATTCAACCGGAATTGCTCTTGAATCCAGAAGTTCTATTTCCGATGGATTATATAATAGTGCGACATCTATTCCCCTTTCATCCCTGCTGTCAAAATGTATCACCCTGTATTTTGCCCTTCTCAGCTTCCGTTCATTAGCAAGGTCGTCGAGAACGGCCCTGTTCTCAATTTCAGCCAGGCCGATAACTGAAGGCAATTCCCTGTCATTTACCGATGACAGTACTTCTGCCAGGTCAGCCAGTTTTGCCTGGTATTTCTGGTCATCCCATTCTTTAGGACTGTCAGGAGTAAATTCGTCATCATTCGTTAAGGTGTCATCAACAGTGTCAAAGAGGTTTTCCACGTTGTAAAAAACCATTGTAAGACTGTTTCGTGCGGAAGGAATATCGTTTTGCGGGAATGCAGGTAACAGAATGCCCAGCTGGATAATGATAAGTACGGATAGTTTTTTCATTCCTTAAATTTTAGAATTCAAAAATAACTCTTCTTTTCCTAAAAAGTAACTTAACATTCAGGCTCTGTATTGCATGAGGTCATTCAAAAAAAGAAGGGGCCTGCAATACAGCCCCTTTCTCACTTTTTTTCTGTCTGCTATCCAAGATAGCCCTTAAGCAACTTGCTTCTTGAAGTGTGCCTGAGTCTTCTGATAGCTTTTTCCTTTATTTGTCTGACCCTTTCACGGGTAAGTCCAAACTTTTCACCAATCTCCTCGAGTGTCATCTCCTGACATGCAATTCCGAAGAAGAACCTTATAATATCTCTTTCTCGCTCGGTAAGGGTTGCCAGAGCCCTGCTTATCTCTTTTGAAAGTGATTCATCGAGAAGAAGCTTGTCGGCAACAGGTGAATCGGTATTTGGAAGTACATCCAGAAGGCTGTTATCCTCACCCTCAATGAAAGGAGCATCCACAGACACATGCCTTCCCGACACTTTAAGTGTGTCAGTAACCTTTTCCTTTGGAAGTTCAAGGACATCAGCCAGTTCTTCCGGGGAAGGTGTTCTTTCGTACTCCTGCTCAAACTTTGAGAATGCTTTGTTGATCTTGTTCAGTGAACCCACCTGGTTCAGGGGTAAACGGACGATTCTCGACTGTTCTGCCAGAGCCTGCAGAATCGACTGCCTGATCCACCATACCGCGTATGAAATGAATTTGAAACCACGTGTCTCATCAAACTTTTCAGCAGCTTTGATAAGTCCGAGATTCCCTTCATTAATAAGATCCGGGAGACTCAGTCCCTGATTCTGGTACTGCTTCGCAACAGATACCACAAAACGCAGATTTGCTTTGGTGAGTTTTTCGAGAGCAGCTCTGTCTCCCTTTTTAATTCTCTGGGCAAGTTCAACTTCCTCCTCTACCGATATCAACTCCTCCTTACCAATCTCCTGCAGATACTTGTCTAATGATGCACTTTCTCTGTTGGTGATTGATTTGGTAATCTTAAGTTGTCTCATTAAAGCCTAAAAAATTTTCGCAAAGTTAATTCAATACATTATAATAACAAAATAAAATCACAAATGTTGTCAACAGAAGGGGAAACTTATCAACCTTCTGTTAAACAACATTTTATATAAAGTAACCTTTGCTTTTATCTTCTGAAGCTATAGCTGAAGTAAGTACCATTTGACTGGTAACCTTCAATTGAGGTAAGAGTCTTTTCGTTGTTTGTAGATTCTCGTACATCTGTTGCATCTTTGACTTTCTTACCATTGACAGACAAAATTACATATCCCCTTCTAATTCCCATATCTCTGAAAAGACCATCATTTAGTTCTGTCACCTTCACTCCGTAATCTACCCTGTACTGATCTTGTTCCTGGCTTGTAAGGGGTTCCAGTTTTGCACCATAGACTACTCCGCCTCCCACTCCGGCTTTTACCAGAGACGTAGTATTTTCTATATTTTTCATTGTTATTGGCACTGTGGTTTCCTTGCCACCACGTATGTAGGTGATATTTGTCCTGTCGCCGGGACGGAATTTACCAACCTGCTCCTGCAGTTCAGCAACGGTCGAAACAGTAATTCCATTTAATCTTACTATGACATCTTTTGCCTTCATTCCGGCGTCATCTGCAGAGCTACCAGGAACAACTTCGCCAACAAACACACCTTTTACTTCATTAAGCTTGAGATTCTCATTATCGATGAGTTCAGAACTGACATCCTCTATATTACTTACTCCTATTATTGCTCTCTGCACCTCGCCATACTCCTTAAGGTCTTCAACAACTTTCTTCACAATATTTACAGGTATTGCAAATGAATTACCTGCATAAGCACCACTAGGAGAAATGATAGCTGATGTTATCCCGATAAGCTGTCCGGATGTGTTTACCAATGCTCCCCCACTGTTACCCATATTAAGGGCTGCATCAGTCTGTATGAAAGACTCAATCCTGTACCTGTCGTCAAGGATACCCAGGCTTCTTCCTTTTGCGCTAATGATACCGGCAGTAACCGTTGAGGTAAGGTTAAATGGATTGCCCACTGCAAGCACCCATTCACCCAGTTTTATATTGTCAGAATCACCATATTTTACAAAGGGAAGATTATCTGCATCTATCTTAAGAAGAGCTATGTCGGTACTTGGATCACTTCCTATAACCCTGGCATCAAACTCACGGTTATCATTCAGTTTAACAGTCACCTTCTCGGCATCTTCTATAACGTGGTTATTTGTTATGATATATCCGTCTGTCGTTATAATCACGCCAGATCCGTAACCTTTTACTTCACGGGGGGCAGACCTGTATGAGTCACCGTAGAACCATTCCATTATCGGATTGCTGCTGCGCCCGGCAAAAACAGTGCTTGTTCTCACATGCACCACAGCGTGCACCGTCTGCTCCGCTGCATAGGTAAAATCAATCTGACCTGGTAATTGCTGATAAGATGCAAGCATTGGCTGTGCATCATAAATCCTGTTATTTGACGTATTATCAGCTAATTGATCAGAGTTATCATTATTCATCCTGGAGTAGGCAAACAATGCGATAGCTGCACCAAGTATTGCCATCAATAAGCCTCCTGCTAAATTCTTTGCTTTCATTGCTTTTGTATTTTATTATTAGACGTTGATATTAGTTTTCCAGTTGTTTTAAAATATATACCTTTTAAAAGATTCATATCTTTATAACCTGAATTCCGGTTCTATTGTTTACAAAGATCATGCATTTTTTAAATGATTATCAACCGGATATATGGTTTTAACTTCAATTTAACTCAGATGATAATACCTTTTAACAAATATCACGGCACGGGGAACGACTTTATAATTATTGACAACCGTAATAGTGTTTTTAATCCAGCTGCCACTGCAACTGTTAAAAATTTGTGCACACGGAGGTTCGGCATCGGGTCCGACGGACTCATTCTTATATCGGCACATGCTGACTATGATTATGAAATGAAATATTATAACTCCGACGGCAACGAAAGCTCGATGTGCGGCAACGGTGGAAGATGTGCTGCAGCATTTTCATACAAATACGGAATAGCAGGACTTGAACAGAGATTCCTGACTTTCGATGGTGTTCACGAAGCTGTTATCAAAGGAGATGTAATCAGGCTAAAAATGAATAATATTAATGAAATAAAAACACCGGGAACTGATTATTTTTTAGATACAGGATCACCACATTTTGTAAGGTTTGTAAGAAATGTTAAAAATTTTAAGGTTTTTGATGAAGGAAAGAAAATCAGGAATAGCAGGGAGTTTTCTCCCGGGGGCACGAATGTGAATTTTGTAGAAGTCACTGATGACCATATATTCGTAAGAACCTATGAAAGAGGCGTTGAAGATGAGACCCTATCCTGTGGCACAGGAATTACAGCATCTGCCATTGCTTCAGTGCTCGAAGGACATTTTGACACAAATTCTGTCAATGTAAAGACTCTTGGCGGAAGCCTGTCAGTTGAATTCAGGATTGAGAACCACAGGATAGTTGATGTCTGGCTCTGCGGACCGGCTGCTTTTGTCTATGAAGGAGAAGTGGAGGTATGAAGGGGAGAAGGGGTGAAGGGGAGATATGTTTATAGTTTGCATTATTATATAGCTTCCTGTAAATAAAATACAAAAAGAAATGAAAAAGATTTTTCCTAAATCTCTTATGGCCGTATTGCTTATTATGGCATACAGTGACATCTTGACTGCTCAGCCGGGAACGGTTGAAATTATGAATGCCATAAAAAGTCTAAACACAAATGTCGAGAACCTGAGCCATGAATTTGATATTCTGCAGAAAAAGATCGACGACATCTACTGGTATGATAAAGTCGGCGATGTGGCTTACATTGACAAGGTATATATCACTGGCCCTCCGCTCGCAGTCGAGAGAAATCCAACAGGACAGGGTGCCGGTAACCCGGTTAAATTCTGGACATACATTTTTATACCAAAGGATGCCGACCCTGCGAAAAAATACCCTTTGCTGGTCTTCCCACATGGTGGTGTTCACTCAAATTTTGACACATACTACACTCACATAATAAGGGAACTTGTAAGCCAGGGTTACGTTGTAACAGCTGCTGAATACAGGGGATCGACCGGTTACGGAAGAGGTATGTACAGCATTATCGACTACGGTGGGCTTGAAGTCCAGGATGTTAATACCAGCCGGCAGTACATGATCGATAATTACAATATAGTAGACAGGGAGAGAGTCGGGATACTCGGCTGGAGCCACGGCGGACTAATAACTCTGTTCAATATTTTTGAATACCCCGATAATTACAAAGTTGCATTTGCGGGTGTGCCGGTCAGTGACCTGATTGCAAGGATGGGATACAAGGACCAGGATTATCGCGATCTATATTCAGAACAGCTGGCAATAGGTAAGCCGGCTGACCAGGATGTTGAAGAATATCGGAAGCGATCTCCGGCATGGCAGGTAAGCAAATATCAGAATACACCCCTGTTAATTCATACCAATACCAACGACGAGGATGTTAACGTACTTGAAGTTGAACACCTTATAAAATCACTCAAAGCGGAAGGCAAGAAAAATTTCTCCTACGAGATCTTTAAGGACATGCCTGGCGGGCATTCCTTCGACAGGATGGACTATATGGAAGCCAAGGAGATAAGACTTAAAATATACAACCACCTGAACAAATACCTGGCTCCGCCAAAGCCTTTCAGATCAGTGAAAGAGCTACAAAAAGCAGGGTATGGATTTAATTAGAAGGTGTATAAGCCAGAGAGGCTCATATAGAATTTAAGTAACGAAAAACCCCCGGCGCGGGGTTTGGGATAATAAATGAACAAAGAAAAACTATTCGGGAAAACGCTGGGTGAACTTGAGACTGTTGTCAAACGCCTAAGCCTGCCCGGTTATAGCGCTAGACAGATCGCTGACTGGCTTTACAGGAAGGAGATATCATCCATTGATGAAATGACAAACCTCTCGAAGCAGACGAGGGAAAAGTTATCTCCGGATTATGAGATCGGACTTTCAGGACCTGTTAACATGTCAGTCAGCAGAGACGGTACAAAGAAATACCTCTATAAAGTACTTAACAGTAAATATATTGAGACTGCATATATACCGGACAAAGAGAGGGCAACTATATGTGTCTCCTCACAGGCAGGATGCAAAATGGGTTGTGTCTTCTGCATGACAGGGAAACAGGGATTTCAGGGGAACCTCTCTGCTGGAGAGATATTGAACCAGTTCAGAAGCCTGCCTGAGTTTAAAACACTTACAAATATTGTATATATGGGTATGGGAGAACCCCTGGACAATTTAAGTGAAGTCCTGAAAAGTCTTGAGGTACTCACGGCACGATGGGGTTATGCCTGGAGTCCAACAAGAATAACCGTAAGCACGGTTGGCCTTCTCAGCAGCATAAGCGAGTTTCTGGAGAAAAGTCGGGTTCACCTTGCGGTAAGCCTGCATTCTCCTTTCGACTATGAAAGAAAGATGCTAATGCCAATCCAGAGGACCAATTCTGTCAGGGATGTCCTGGACAGGATAAAATCCTTCGATTTTAACCGCAAGAGAAGGATTTCATTCGAATATATCCTCTTCAAAGGTATAAATGATACCGACCGGCACATAAAGGAACTTTCCAGGTTACTTAACGGGATCAGGTGCAGGCTGAATATTATCAGGTTCCATGCTATTCCTGGTTCACCATTTGTAAGTCCCGACTCAGGAGAAACAGTACTTTTCAAGGAAAAACTGAATGCCAAAGGTATTCTCACGACTGTAAGGGCTTCGAGGGGTGAAGACATACAGGCTGCATGCGGATTGCTCTCAACGATAGAACAAAATAAAATGGCATGATATGAACAGGAGAACTCTGATATCGATACTTATGCTGGTACCGGTACTGGCACTATCGCAACAAAGGGCCATAGATACCATGCTGTCAGATCCTTCGTTGAAAAGCGGTTCTGCCGCTCTTCTTATTGTAGATATCAATAACGGTGAAATCATTGCTGACCGCAATTCGTCTTTAAGCCTAACGCCGGCATCAGTTATGAAGCTTATAACCAGTGCTGCAGCTCTTGAGTTACTTGGTCCGGATCACAGGTTTGAAACAACAATCGGCTATACGGGTACCGTAAAAAAGGGTTCCGGAATCCTGAGAGGAGATATCATCATCATGGGTGGCGGTGATCCTGTTCTCGGATCAGAAAACTTCGCTGAATATTATGGAAATTTCCCGGATGAATGGATACTGGAAATTGCATCGGCAGGCATAAAGAAAATAAAAGGCAGGGTTATTGCCGACGACTCCTACTTCGACTACCAACCCGTCCCCCCCGGATGGAACTGGGAGGATATTGGCAACTATTACGGAGCCGGAGTATACGGCATTTCACTGTATGACAACACACTGAAAATTCATTTCAGAACATCCGGACCGGGAACAGCTCCTGAAATGTTATATACCGAGCCGGGAGATCCCGGGATTTTTTTCAGGAGCTATGTTAAGGTTTCCGGTAATTCTGACCAGGGATATGTATATATGGCTCCTTACAGTTCCTCCGGGTGGATTTCCGGAACGATCCCTGCCAACTCTGATAATTTTATCCTTAAAGCCTCCCTTCCCGACCCTCCTCTCCTGCTCTCAAGGATTTTAACCGGCAGACTAAAGGCTGCCGGCATTACTGTTAGCCAGGAACCTGGAACAGTAAGGTTATCGTACAGCTACAACCTTGAATGCTACACGGAAATAACAACTATAACATCACCACCACTGTCGGAAATAATAAAAATTCTTAACACTGAGAGTGTAAACCTGTATGCTGAACACCTGGTTAAAGAGATTGGAAAGGAAACATCCGGTGAAGGCTCAACAGATGCAGGCCTTAAGGCCATCCGGCAGTTTCTTGAATCGATCGGGCTGGATACTGGAGGTTTGTTTATAGGCGATGGCAGCGGTCTCTCACCTCAGGATGCGTTAAATCCCGGCCAGGTGGTTAAGCTTCTGATGTATATGAAGGGCAAGAGCAAAAACTGGGATGAGTATTTTGGTTCGTTACCTGAAGCCGGCAAGGAAGGGACTCTGAAAGACTGTTTCATGGATCCTGTCTTTTCCGGTCGGCTAAGGGCAAAGAGCGGAACCCTGACGAGGAGCAAAGCTTACTCCGGCTATTTTGAGACTATGACAGGGAGGGAAATGGCATTCTGCTATATTGTTAATAATTTCACAGGACCGTCAGCAGAAATCGTAAGACACATTGAAGAAATCCTCAAAGAAACCATATTAAATAAATAACATTTATTCGTATGTAATTTCATGATTAATATCTTTGGCCTTTCAAATAGATTTATTGCATGACATCATTTATTTATTCCAGGCCAACAGAATGAACAGGAAGATAAGCGTCAGGAAATGCGGGGAATATAACCTGGAGAAGATTACCGGGCTGATAAGCGAGATTTACAGGTCTTCTGAAGGGCCTGATCCGTCAGGTAAGAAAATACTGCTTAAACCAAATATACTTACTGACACGGATCCCGGGAGGTGTGTCACCACCAATCCGGTATTCATAGAGGCAGCGGTCAGGTTTTTACAGGGTCGCGGTTCTCAGGTACTTATTGGAGATTCTCCTTCAATACACCTGCAAAATTTCACACCTCAGAAATCAGGCATCGCTGATGTTTGTAAAAGAACAGGTGCCGGGTGGATTGATTTCAGAAAAGAGACGGTTGACAAAAAGCTGAGGAAAGCAAGGATAAAGGTTGCTTCAATAGTAGACGAAGTGGACCTGATTGTTTCGCTTCCGAAATTCAAGAATCACGAACTGGTCTATTTTACAGGAGCCATCAAGAACACCCTCGGACTTGTTCCGGGCTTTGTAAAAGGGAAGCAACATGCATTGTACCAGAACAGGAATAAGTTTGGGGAATTCCTTGTTGATCTGAACGAAGCCGTACTGCCAGACTTTTTTCTTATGGACGGCATCATGGGAATGGAAGGACCTGGTCCGGCTAATGGAATGCCTATAAAAGTTGGGCTCATACTCGGGTCCACCAATCCTCTTGCACTCGATTTAATTGCATCCTCGGTGGCCGGGTACGATCCGATGATGATTCCGACAAACAGGACCGCTTATTTCAGGAAAATGTGGCTGGACGACATGAATGACATTGAATATAACGGACCTGATCCTGAATCATTGAAAATCAGTGATTTTACAAGGATACCAGTCTCCAACATCGTAAATATATCGCTCCAGTTTGTAATGAAAAGATTCAGGATGCTGAGAAAGCTTGAAAGAAGGCCTGTGTTTCTACACGACAACTGCACGGTATGCCTTAAGTGTGTGAGGATATGCCCCGTTGGAGCTATATCTCCCATGATCGGGAAAAACAATCACATAATACTGACAGATTCAAAATGTATCAGGTGCTTCTGCTGCAGTGAAGTATGCATGGACAATGCCATTGAAATAAGGAGAAAAGTATTCGGGGTATAAAAGGACATTATGCGGGGCAAAGTATTTTACTGCCAATGTCTCAAGTTTTTCAGATATTACTCTTTCAGCATTAAATCCGAAATTCCCCGGGAGTGTAACACCCCGGTCAGATTCGGGCGCTGCATAATTATTGCAGAACCGGTTTTTTTCAAACATCAATTTTAGCATACCTGGCATGGCTCTCTATAAACTCTCTTCGTGGAGGCACCTCGTCGCCCATAAGCATCGAAAAAATATGGTCAGCCTCGGCTGCACTCTCAATGGTAACCTGCCTCAGCGTTCTTGTCTCCGGGTTCATGGTAGTTTCCCACAATTGTACGGCATTCATTTCACCCAAACCCTTGTATCTCTGAATTGAGACAGAAGAATCCTTGCCCTGGCCTAATTCTTTTACATACTCGTCACGTTCCTCCTCCGACCAGCAGTAACGTTCGTTTTTACCTTTCCTTACCAGGTACAGAGGAGGTGTAGCAATATAAATATGTCCACCCTTAATAAGATCCTGCATATACCTGAAGAAGAAAGTCATAATCAGTGTTGTAATATGAGATCCGTCAACATCGGCATCGGTCATAATAATAATCTTATGATACCTGAGCCCTGAGATGTTAAGCGCTTTACTATCCTCCTCTGTACCTATTGTGACCCCCAGTGCAGTGAAAATATTCTTTATTTCCTCGCTATCGAATATCTTATGCTGCATTGCTTTCTCCACGTTCAGTATTTTACCCCTGAGCGGCAAGATGGCCTGGAAACGTCTGTCGCGTCCCTGCTTGGCTGTGCCACCTGCTGAATCACCCTCAACCAGGAATAACTCGCTGTTTACCGGATCACGGTCAGCGCAGTCTGCCAGCTTACCTGGAAGGCCGGAACCTGAAAGCACATTTTTCCGCTGCACCAGTTCCCTGGCTTTCCTGGCAGCATGTCTGGCTGTTGCAGCCAAGATCACTTTCTGGACTATCTGCCGTGCATCCTTGGGATTCTCTTCCAGGTAATTCGACAGAGCTGCGCTTATAGCCTGGTCAACTGCGCCCATAACCTCGGAGTTACCCAGCTTGGTCTTTGTCTGGCCCTCAAACTGAGGCTCCTGGACTTTAATGGATATCACTGCGGTAAGTCCCTCCCTGAAATCATCACCGTTAATATCAAATTTCAGCTTGGCTGTTGCGCCTGAATCCTCGGCATACTTTTTAAGCGTTCTGGTAAGTCCCCGTCTGAATCCGGCAAGATGTGTTCCTCCCTCAATTGTATTAATGTTATTCACATATGAATGGACATTCTCCGAAAAAGAGGTATTGTACTGCAGGGCAATCTCCACCGGCACATCATTCTTGTCGCTTAGAGTATAAACCGGTTTTTCAATGAGCGGCATCCTGTTATCATCAAGGTATTTAACAAACTCAAGAAGGCCGTATTCAGAATAGAACTCCTCATATCTCGGTTTTCCGCCGTTACCATTTTCCTGCTCCTCCCTCATATCTTTAATGCTCAGCTTTATACTCCTATTGAGGAAAGCCAGTTCTTTCAGTCGGGCTGAAAGAATCTCGAAGTTAAATTCAGTTGTCTGGAAGATCTGGTTGTCAGGTTTGAATGTTACAACAGTACCCCTTTTATCAGTATCTCCAGTCACTGTCACAGGAGTTGAGGGTTTACCTCTGCGATATTCCTGTTCAAATATTTTGCCCTGCCTGCATACAACTGCCTTAAGCCACTCTGAGAGTCCATTGACAACAGATACTCCAACCCCGTGAAGGCCGCCGGATACTTTATAGGAATCCTTATCAAATTTACCCCCGGCATGGAGCACGGTCATAACAACTTCAAGGGCATCTTTCTTTTCCTTTTCGTGCATGCCTGTAGGAATGCCTCTTCCATTGTCAGAAATGGAAATGGACCCGTCCTCATGAATCACTACTTCAATGTTATTACAGTGACCACCCAGCGCTTCATCAATTGAATTATCAACAACTTCATAAACGAGGTGATGAAGTCCTTTTACCCCAACATCACCGATATACATCGCCGGTCTCTTGCGTACTGCCTCCAGCCCCTCAAGTACCTGTATGCTCTCTGCAGAATACTCATTCTTTACTCCTTCTTTCTTCTCAGTATCACTCATTTTCTTATTACTTTTCCTCAAGATTAAAGATCAAAAAACGACACGGAAACGTCTAAATCAGCCCCCCAGTTTCTCCCACCTTTCCGACCTCTCTCAACTTATTATAAATAACTGATTTTATGATTTTTATTTAACGCTGTAAATATACTAAAATTAACTGTTTTTTATGTCCCTGGAGACTAAAAATTATTCACTTTTTAAACAAGAAATAAACAGTATTATGCGCAGTGATAAAACTACCCCTTTTACAGACTGTAAGAGAAACCGACCAAACAGATAAATCTCTGCGAAGGGTAGAATGCCCATTCATAATTCTTGCTGAATGCTATGTTGTCAAACCTGAGCCAGAATGAAAGGATTTTAGTATACCGGTATTCGGCATTAATTCCAAAGGTAAGATTTGCGGGAAGTTCTACCTGCTGATATGTCGTAACTCCCGGCACACCGGGCTCAGTTGATGTAACAAGGGCCTGGCTATTCCCACGGGCATCAATATTCACGCCGGCAAGTATTTTGTTTCTTAAATTGTACCTAATACCAGCCATAGCATCCCAATGAGGCCTGTTCCATGCGTAATCACTCTCAGAAAGAGTGTATCTGTAGTAGTTTCCTGCAGTCTCAAATGACAGTTTACCGGTTACCTTCCCCCCCATATCACCATGAACATTCAAAATCTCTGCCTGGTCGTATAAAGGCCTGAAGTTATTTCCATGCTCCAGCACTGAAGCCCCGTCTCTAATTACGGAATTACTGAAGAACAGCATATTATTTACAAGTGAATATGATGCTGACAACCTATAATTCCCTTCCAGTCCGGTCTCTCCTTTAAATCCTGCCCGCACGATAAGTGAATAGTCGGTGTTTCTTATATTAAAAAGGGATAGCCCAGGTATCACGAATGGATTAAGGTCAACAACATGAGCAGGATCATTAAGCTCAAGCTTACCTGTTAATTCTGCAAAAAAAGACAGGTAGGCCGGAATTATATTGAATCCAAAACTTACATCAGGATAAAGGTGCAGTTTTTCGGGATCAACAAGTCCTTTATCAATCACGGCCTGAAATCCCAACCTGAAATTCCATTCCGAGGTAGCTTTCTCGAGAGTTGGTCTCAGTGCAACAAGGTATCTGGAGGATGTTGAAATTGAGTCTGAGGGCTTGTAAAAATCCAGTTCCATCTCTGCACCAGCATAAAAACCCTTAATAAGTTTCGCCATCTTCCCGGTAAGTTCAAATTTATGCTGGTTCAGGTCTTTTTTTGTATAGAAAAATTTGTAATCAATATTGAAATCATATGACAGTTTGGAAGAGTCAAGAAGATTGGAGGCATATCCTATATTTGCACCGGTATTTATATATTCGCGTTTAATGTCCTTTTTTTCAGCTGAATAATCAGTAATACTGGTATCATAACCGTAAGCGTACCTCGACTTCTGGTTGAAGTCAAGAGAACCATATAACTGGCTTCTCCTGTAAAATTTCCTTCCGAACAGCGATAAATCATTATTCATATATCCTGCAAATACTTTCTCAAGATTCTGAAGTTCCACTTTGCCATTGGTTGAGAAATGCCCTGCATAAAGCCCGATAGCGCCTTTCTTAGATCTCTCGTTAGTAATGCTTATTTCCGCCAGGGGCGTTACATAATTTCCGAATCCAATGTTCACATAGCTGTTGTATAATTTTGGCAGCGGATCAGGAACCAGGGAAGCTGCTCTGACAGGACTTATGTTATATGGAGGCATGAAAGGAGTTGTATTGACTTCATAGGAAAAATCATGCCTTACCTTCGTCGTATCCACAATATTGGGCAGTGGACTTTTCTT
Source organism: uncultured Rikenellaceae bacterium (assembly GCA_964595725.1). Lineage (GTDB taxonomy): Bacteria > Bacteroidota > Bacteroidia > Bacteroidales > VadinHA17 > LD21. The sequence continues at coordinate 72,462 of CAZQRQ010000003.1, forward strand.
CACAACATCCGGGAGTGACGGCTTATAGGGATTATAAAGAGTTATCTCCCTCTTCATGATTGTCTCCTGGTTTTGCTGTCCTGCAATACGAACCGGCACTATTGCCAGGATTAATAATATTATATAGTTTCTCATGATCATCAGATTTCAATTAGTTAGTCGTGCGGACTGCAGGCTGTCCCGTTTTAAGGCTGTCAGCACCATTGCCTCCCCCGGGGTTCAGTGCGTCAAGTTTTTCCCTCACCTCATCAAGTATTCCATCCGAATCCACAGAATAATTATCCCTTAAACTCTGCAAAGTTGCACGAGCCATTATCAGGTCACCCTTCTTCACACTTATGTCGGCAAGAAGGATGAACATTTTTGCCATCCAGTACTGGTGAGGTGTGTTCTGGGAAATAAATTCGTTTATCACTTTTTCGGCATCAGCGGTCTGACCTTTCATATTCAATATTTCCGCTACCCTGTATTTTGACTCTGCCCCTTCGGCACTTGATACCTCAGCAGATGTTTTCCTGAAGTCCCTGAGTGCTTCATCATACCTGTTAAGACTATAGTATGCCTTTGCTTCCATAAATGTTGCTTCAATTATAAGCTCTTCGGGAATACCCGGGGAATCATTTATCTTCCGGGCCACAGTAATAGTTTTTTCCGCATCGCCAGCCTGGTATGCGGACCGGAGCTGGCCCCTGAGAGATTCAATTACCAGTTCAGGACTAACTGATATTTTCTCAAGTTTCCCATAATAGTCCAGGCTCCTGGCATAATCTTCATTTTCAAACATGATGGCTGCTGCACTAGAAAGCGCCGGCCCGGTAAAGACGTTGGTACCGGCCCCTATAACCTCCTCGTAATATTTTAGTGCTTCGTCATCATTACCTTTCGATAACGCACATTCGGCAAGATAAAACCTGGCATTAATGCTGAAACTGCCATTTTTAAACTCATCAAGATAATCCCTGAAGATCTCTGTTGCCTTATCACAATCACCTGCCATATACAGGTTTTCTCCTGAACCGTACAGAAGCGAGTCTTTCTCTGCCATATTTACATCGCCAAAACCATCAAGGGTCTTTATGTAAGCAAAATATTGCTCAACATCATTCATCTCGACATAGGTGTTTCGCAGTCCGGTAAGTGCCGACCTGGCTTCGGGAGTTGATTTGTAGTTCTCGACAGCCTTTTTAAACTGTGCAATAGCCTTCTGGTTTTCACCAGCATTGAAGTATAATAAGCCAAGCTGTACTATTGCCCTTGGCACAAAGGGGCTGCTTGGAAAATCATTGATAACAGCGTTAAAATCGGCCTCACCCTGCTGTGTGTTCTTAAGGACTACATAAGCCCTGCCTCTCTCAAAAAGCGCTCCGGGCACATATTTTGAAGAAGCGAATCGTGTTATCAGAGCCGACAGAACGTTTACCTTACTCTTGTAATCGTTAATCAGTCCAAGTGCAAACCCTTTTTGGTAAAGCGCATAGTCAGTATCAACCAGAGCATAATCAATAACCTTGTCATAATATTCGATAGCAAGAGGGTAATTTGGTATCATATAGTAACAATCGGCTATCCTGTTCATTGCATCAGCCCGTATAGCCGGTATCAAATCCTCAGAAGCGGAGTTGGTCTCAAACGATTTAAAATTGGTCAGGGCTCCGGAATAGTCCTTCTTATTAAAGAGTGCATAACCAATATTGTACCTTATCATATTATATTCAGGCAGCAGCATTGATCCGGGAATACCCATAAAAGTCTGGTAGTCAGAAAGGGCATTATCATAATTACCCAGCCTGTACCAGGCTTCACCTCGCCAGTAAATAGTCTGTGCGCGTATCGCCCGGTTATACTTTTCATATTTCAGGGACTTATCAAACATATTGACCGCAGATTCCAGGCTCATATTACGGAACAGTTCCAGCCCCCTGTAAAATGCAACGCGCTGGTACGCCTCCTCAAGCCTGGCATCCTTTATCCTGATCTTGTCGAGTGATTCAAGAGCTGCCTTATAGTTCTTAAGCTGCAAATATGTTGCAACCAGGTAATCATATACTTCACTAATCCTGTCCGATCCGGGGTACAGGTCAATATATTCCTGGAAGGCAAGTATTGCCTCCCCGAAAGGCGAATATGAGGTCTCATACGATAATTTGGCATAATTGAAAAGCGCCTCTTCTTTAAGATCCTTGTCATAATCGAGCAGGGAGGCCTGTCCGAAAGCAAAGTGAGCCCTTTTCTTATCACCAATCTGAAGATAGCAGTCTCCAAGAAGACACCAGATATTCTGGCTCATAATATCGGATCTGGCGGTCAGGCCCAGGAATATGTCAACAGCCTTATCGTATTCGCCTGTTTTGTAGTAACAATATCCAAGCTGGTATTTATCCTCTCGTGCGCTCGCCTTTGCGCCGGCTGAGTATTTTTCGAGGTAGCTGATTGCTTCGTTATAATTTCCTTTATTGTAATAAGCATCTCCTATAAACCTGTACAGCTCAACAGCTCTTTGCGTACCGGCTGATTTAAGCAGTTCCGGGGCTATTGTCAGTATCTGATCATAATCCTTTTTCAGGTAAAGGATCTGTACAATATAGAATGGGACCACACTGCCAAACGTCTCATCATCCTTCAGTCTCATAAAACCTTCCAGAGCTGTCTCATACATTTTATCCTCGTATGCTATATGAGAGAAATAATAAATAGCCGGAGGGGTGTAGTCGGTGTCGATATCCTTGATCTCGGAAAACATCACCAGGGCTTTCTTCTTTTCACCTCGCATAAACTGCGAGTAGCCATTCCTGAAATAATATTCCGGAAGCTTTTCGGATGGAAGCTCAAGCCTGTTTACAGCATCATAATATGTTGAAGCCTTCCTGTAATTCCTGTTCTGAAAAGAATAATCACCGAGAGCCAGCCATGCATCGTTGAGCCTCTGACTTTCCTGGTGAGCCGATATGTACTTGAGCATTCGGTACTCTGCGTCAGTGTTAAACAGCTTAAGAGATGAAAGTGCTGCAAAATATTCCGCATCAGCAAGCCTTGTTTCGTTTTCATCCGAAGGCTCAGCCAGGTATGAATCGAAGAATTTTATCGCTGAAGGGTATTTCTCTTTGTTATATAGTTCCACAGCCCTGTCGAACGAAGAACTGATTTCCATTCCCATATAGGATGTCTGGGAAAATCCGGTTAAGACGATGATATGGTAGCAAAGAAAGACAAAAAAACCTCTTTTTCTGTTCATAACTATTTTTTTACAGTTCATGACTAAATAGTACAAATGAATCCCGCAAAAAAGCAGGAAACAATGCAATCATTTAGTAATAAACCATATACAACAATAAATCAATTTTTCCAACCACGTGTAAAATTACAACTATTAAACGCCGTCTTCCGGGCTTTATTACTGATTTTATCAACATCCAAATGTTAATTATCAATTCTTTCCTTATTTTGTGAATAATTTATTCAATTATGCAGGAAACAAAATCACTTGATACAATAATTGACTTCAGCGAGTGCAGTATCTGGCAACAGGATCATCTGGTGCTGTCTGATGTCACATTTAAAATAGACAAAGGTGAGTTTGTATATCTTGTCGGGAAAGTCGGGAGCGGCAAAACAAGCCTTATAAAGACCATTAACAGGCAGCTGCCGCTCAAATCAGGGGAAGCTTATGTTGCCGGGTACAACCTTGCCAGTATAAAAAAGAGGGAAATACCTTATTTGCGGAGGAGACTCGGAATAGTATTCCAGGATTTTCAGCTACTTACAGACCGGCCGGTAAATGAGAACCTTGAATTTGTTTTAAAGGCAACGGGGTGGACAAACAAGAAGGAAACAGACATCAGGATTGGTGAGGTGCTGGAAAAGGTTGGCCTGGGACTTAAAGGCTACAAGATGCCTCACCAGCTTTCAGGTGGAGAACAGCAGCGGGTTGTGATTGCCAGGGCATTGCTTAACGATCCTGAAATCATTCTTGCCGATGAGCCAACGGGCAATCTGGATCCTGAAACATCGGAAGGCATCCTAAAATTGCTGATTGAAATCAGCAAATCAGGCAGATCGGTGATTGTGGCAACACATAATTATACTCTTCTGAAAAAATACAACTCCAGAACACTGAAGTGCGAAAAGGGAAAGCTTGTACCTGTAAAAGAAGAGGAAGAGATCGAACTAATCTGACCGGTTTCCCAAATTAATACCGAAATAAACAGTTCTGGGCGAAATGGGTCCGTAAATCTTTGAGTTCCTTAAGGAAGGTTAATAAGCTGAATGTGTACTGTCTCATCATCCCGGGCATCATTTCAGCAGGCGGACTGGCCAGGGAAGAATGTTTCTGAAAATTCTGTAATATGGATATTTTTCTGATCCGAAAGACTCTATAAAAGCAGCAATCGAAGGGATGGAAGATCCTGCAAAGTCAAGGATGGTATCTGTGGATGCATTAGCCTTTATAATTTCATTTATGAAAAAATAATTGATCCTTCTTCTTCGACTTTCCTGACTGTTAACACCAAAAAACAGGTTAATATATCCGGGAGTCTCTATCAAAAACTGGCCGAATAAGATTTTCTTCCCGGAATCCCTGACACCTGTTATTCTTCCTTTATTGTTTGCCAAGCAAAATTCCATCAGCTTAATGAGTCTCTTAAAATCCCGGTGCCTTATTCCCTTAATAACCTTTTCCTTGACTTCCATGAATAGATTTACAAGTTCATCCGGAGTTATATTATCTGTGAATTCTATGTCTCTTCTTGCTGATTTTTCTATATTTCGTTTACAGGCATTCTGAAAATTATTCCAAAGGGCATCATAAGGTCTGGAAAGATCCAGCTCATAGTTATATTTCTCGGTAACGGCGTATCCCTCCCTGTAAATAGATTGCCCGACGCATAAATCTATAAGCCTGTAGAATTCAGGCATGTAATCAAGGAATTCATCTATAGATTTTTCACTCGATTTATCAGGCGAAAATGCCCCCAGTTGCTGAAGGAAGATTGGAGTGGCAATATATTTGATCCCGAATCTTGACCGGGCAGGAACCGGGAAGACCGAATCGTATTCATCGTCTATGAGAGCTTCCCAGCCAGGGGCCATAATATCCAGGTACCACGAATACGGGTACGGCTTAAGAGTTTGCGAAGCTGCAATACAACTATCCCATAGTATCCTGTCAATTTCGTTGCTTTTCAGATAGACTATCATAATGATTGTAGTGCAATCATTTTTTCAAAAACCTGTCGCCATTTCATTCCTTCTTCATCCTCCAGAAGAGTAGTGTTATGCCATAAGCTGACAAAGAGGCCACCAACATGTCTTACCTCACTGATAAGCTGCCCGATTGTTTCAAGAGCCATTTCATGATCCATTTTCCTGTAACGGCTCAAAGTCACGTCCATTGACTGGAATGGAACAACCATAAGGTCAGTGGTTTCATTTGACATAAGATCGTAGAATAAAAAAGGTCTTGCGATTCCTGCCCTGAAACCAGGTTCATCAGCAAAACCAAGAGAATAATCTTCAAAAATTCCTGCGGCAATGAGATTGCGGTATGACTTAGGAATAGTGAGCCTCAGGAAATGAAATCTTGAAAATATTACTTCAGACCCGGAAATCTCTTTCAGTCTTGCTGCTTCGGTAATAATCCTTGATAGTTCCGCGGAGGCATGGTATGAAGGATGCAAACCTAGGGGAAATTCATCCATAATCCTGAATATCAACGACCTGTAATCATCATTATGCCAGGAAGGCTGAACATCGAACTCTGACCTGTCTCCAACCGGTACGAAAAACCTTGCAGTAATCCTGTTCTCCTTTATCTTGCCTGTAATATATTCAAAAACATCCCATGGATCTTTTTCGCCCTTTGTGTATATCCTGTATCGTTCTCCGGCATCTATCGTTTTTCTTCCAAGGTCGAGAAAAAGTCCTCCAAGGCTTCTGAAAATATCCTTGCCCAGGAATTTGAATGGCTGATCAATATCAAAAGTAACAAGAGAATGAAAATCATTACGCTTAAAGGCAATGTTATGAAACTTCATTATTAGGCACTTTTCCCACTCCTTTGCCCAGAGATCAACCACTGGCTTCATCAGAAAGCCATTCCTGTAAGCAAAGGAATCCGCTCCCCTGAAGCGGCCATGCTCATCAGATTCAAATGGCAGGTATTCCTCATACCTGCTTATCATGAAAAAAGAGGCTGCAAAAATATCGAAAGGCAGGTCGTAATCAGGGGGAGCCTGAAAAAAAACCGGCAACGACTGCCAGTACGTTACAGACAGTGTAGTTTCCCTGATGTCATCTTCAAACAGCAAATCTGCAGGAAAGATATTGAATGCATTCTTTATTTGCTGTTTTGAATAGTTTATAACAGGATTCCTTCCCAGCTTCCTTTTATCCTTAACCAGTTCCCATTGGAGCCCCATGATGTTCGAAAGGATTATTCCCGCAATATAACGCAGGCGAGGTACATCATTGTCAGTGAATATTTTAACAGGTCCCGGATCCATATCTACAAATTTAAATAAAAAAGGGGCTTTTGAGGCCCCTTTTTTTAAGTCATTTTGATAAAAATCACTCTAGTACTTTTACTTTTACAGCCACCGGTCCTTTCTCCCGTTCCTCAACATCAAACTCTACGGGCTGGCCGGTATTGAGCCTGGCACGAGGATCGTCAAGTCCTGAACGATGTACAAAGATATCCTTGTCATCTTCAGTCTGGATAAATCCATATCCTTTGACCCTGTCATACCATTTAACCGTACCTTTCATAATTTTGAAATTAAAATATTCTACCTGTAGTTATCCCTTCTGTTTCCGCCAGTTCTCCTGTCGTCATCATTTCTAAAATTCCTTCTTTGCTGTCTCTCAATAGATTCATTAACGATAATTGTTCTACCTCCAACATCAGCTCCGTTAAGATCTTCAATTGCTTTTTTAGCTTCAGTCTCATTTGGCATCTCTACGAAACCAAATCCTTTACTTTTACCAGTGTACTTGTCAAAAATAATTTTTGCTGAGGTTACTTCGCCAAACTCCTCAAAAAGTTCCTTTAATTCTGTTTCCTGCATCTTAAAGTTCAGGCTTCCGACATAAATGTTCATAATTCTTTTGTTAATGTAAATGGATATAAAAACAGGACAAAGATGTATTTTTTTTTCGAATAATATGCAAAAATTTCTATAATATATTGTCCTTAAGAGGCTTTTTATTGATTTACCTTTCAGGGTTACAATGTTGATCTTGCGGATATTTCGGATATTTCAAGCTTAAGAACAACAGTCTTAAGCAGCACCTTCTCATCATATTCATAGATACCAGTTCCCCCGTAATGCTCCATTATTAAGTCAAGCCCCAGCTGCCTCTCCGATAAATCATTAACCATTGAAAGATATCCGTATCCGACCACGCTCCTTGATTTCATACTCCATTCACACGCCCTGCCACTATTTAAAAGAATGTGATCGGTATCTATTTCAAAGCATACATAATTGTTACTTGCCATCATTTCCAGTTTTCTTCCTTTAACAGCACAATGAAAGTACAATACATGTTTTTCATCATGTTCATAACCGAAATTCATGGGAACAATGTAAGGAATGTTGCCGTGAGCAAATCCAATCCTGCATACATCAGCCTTTTTAATTACAGAATCAATCAGCCCTTTATCGATTATCTTGTGCTCAGCTCTTCTCATTATTCTATGTCATTGATATGTTTTTATAACCGTTATCTTCCTTTTACAGTTCATTGTAGGCCTGTTGAAGATGTTTGTTTAAATTCTTTCTTAAAAGTAGCGTACTTTTTTATAACTTTAGCTCCAATAATCTTCAATAAGACTAATAAACCAGACCTAAATTTTATATTATGGGAAAAGGTGACAGAAAGACTAAAAGAGGTAAATTTATCCTGGGCTCTTACGGAGTCAGGCGCCGCAGAAAAAAAGGACCGAAACAGCCGGTAAAAAGGATTCAGGTAAAAAAGGGTAAAGAGGCTCCTGAGAAAAAAGTTATCAAAGCGAAAAAAGAAACAGCAAAACCAAAGGTGGCAGAGGAGATAAAGGCTCCTGTTGAAAAAGTAAAAGCTCCGGAAGAAAAAACAACAGTTAAAGAAGTTAAGGTCAAGAAGGTTGTTAATGAAAAGAAAGAAGCAAAACCAGTCAGGGAAAAGCAGGAAAAGCAGGAAAAGAAAGAAGTAAAAGCTACTAAAGAGAAAAAGGCCAAAGAATAATAGTTGCTATTTTTGTCTGACAATAAGCCATTTATAATCTTCAGGATCGATAATAGCATTGACTATAGAAAGCTCATTAAGTTTGAGGGTATTTTCGATTGAGCTACGAAGTTTTTCCTCTGAATCAGCATTGTAAACCTTTACACCAAGGAAAGTATCAGACCCAAACATATTGCCGGAAATTATCCGGGTAGCGTAGGGATACAGGCCTTTCCAACCCTGCTTCAGCTTTATCAGATTTAACTCACCATCGGAAATTACTACGAATACTATGGGAAGGTTCAGGCGTCTTGCTGTCATTATCTCACCGCAAGACATCAGGAAACCCCCGTCGCCAGTAACGCAAACAACAGGGGTATCAGGCCTGGCTATCTTTGCCGATATAGCTGCAGGTACTCCAAAACCCATTGATGACCAACCATTTGTCATTATCATCTTCTCGGGTAAGTCAGGATACCAGAATTGCCCTGCCAGGTGAAGATGTGAACCCACATCAAATGTCATTAGTGTGTTTAATGGAAGTAAGTCACGTAGAACACCTAATACTGTAACCGGGCCATAATGACTCAGAAACCCGTTAAATACCGATGTCATTTCGTCGCGTATTCCCCTTATGACTGCTGACTCAAAAACCAGGGAACCTGCATTAAGGTTCTCGAGAATCCTGAACCACTCTTCGGGCATTCCCCTGAACTGAACAATATCAAAATCTTCGGGCATATCAGTGATCCTCGTATCAAAATGAACCACCGGAATATCCGGTATCCAGGATTCATAGTTGTATTCCACCGGATCATAACCGATACCTATAACAAGATCCGATTTTTCAATTATACCCTCCAGATAATCACTTAATGCGTGAAAGAGAACACCTGCGTAACATGGATGATCATGATTTACAATGCCTTTAGCCATAGGAGTCAGCACAACGGGAATCCGGTATTTATCCAGGAAATCCATTAAACGCTTCCTCAGACAGAATCTGGCAGCTGTGAGCCCTACGGTAAGTAACGGGCGCCTTGATTTCTCCAGCAAACTGATTATCCTTATCACATCTGTTTCTGATTCAGCAATTTCCGTATCTACAAACCGAGAATGTGAGTCTTCAAACTCCATATCAGCAATATCAGATGGAAGCCCGATATGAACTGGTCCCGGATACTCCTCAAAGCAGATACTAAGGGCATCATTGATTACCTCAACGGCATTATCAGGGCTTATCCTGAATGTTGCCTTGGTTATTGGCCTGAATAGCTGCTGATGATCTATATTCATTTGCACAGTCCGGTCAATAATGCTATCCGGCATTTCGCTTGTGAGGACAATTACCGGTGACCTGTCAAGATAAGCTCCGCCTGTGCCGGTCGATATATTTGTCGCGCCGGGACCGAATGTTGAATGGCAAACACCCGGAACACCGGTGAGTCTCGCCATCACGTCGGCCATTATGGCTGCTGAACTTTCGTGTGATGTCAGGATAAAATCTATTCCGGCTGATCTGAAGGCCTCAATATACGGTATTGAAGGACCGCCAGGTATCCCGAAGACATACCTGACACCGAAATCTGCCAGCCTCGAGGCAACATACCCGGCAACTGTCATACCATTTACAATTGTTAGCAGTAAAGCTATAAAAATATCCCGTAGTCAGATTATTTTTTAAAGGTGAACCATTCTAAATTCAATAATTCAGCGTTAATTTGTAACCAATTCCAAGAATTAAAATATTATCAGAATGAAAAAAAGGATCATAGGGTTTGTTCTGTATTTTTTGTTCTGGCTTGCGTTTTTTGAATTTACCAGGGTCTATTTCCTGGTATTACAACACAAAGAGGCATCATCATATAGTTTAGCTACTATCCTGATGACATTTGTATACGGATTCAGGCTTGATATCTCAACAGTGAGCTACCTCATTCTTGTCCCGCTGCTGGCATTCATGCCCTGGCTCTATTTCCCGGGCAAATGGTACAAACATTTTCTGAAAACTTATTCATTCATAATAATAGTTGTAGTCTCAGGCATTGTGGTATCTGATGCGAGGATATATAATTTCTGGGCATATCGTCTTGAATTTTCATCACTTGTGTATATCAAGAATCCTGCTGACGCTGCCGCTTCGCTCAGAAAAGGCGAGATCCTTTTATATCTGGTACCCTTCCTGCTGGTATCATTGACATTTATCCTGCTGTGCAATAAATTAATTAAAAAATACTTCTCAGAATCAGTCAGGGTAAAAATGCCTTCAGTAATTGCCCTTGGAACAGCTTTTATAATTGCTTTGCTTATTATTCCCATCCGCGGAGGTCTGGGAACCGTACCACTGAATGCTAGTTCCGCGTATTTCTCTGATTCACTCTTCCCAAATCACGCTGCCCTGAATGTGGTTTGGAACATCGGGCATACCTCAATCTACAGGAAACCCCTGAAGAATCCATACCTGTTCAAAGGACCGGAAGAAGCAAGGAATGACCTCCGTTTCTTAACATCTGATTCCGGGTCTCCTGTGTCCGTGATCAAGAACAAAAGGCCTAATATCATATTTATTGTAATTGAAAGCTTCGGAAGCTATCTCGTCGATCAGGAAAGCCCGGATACTGTTGTTACTCCGAGATTTAAAGAATTGATAAACGAAGGTCTCTATTTCTCTGACATATACGCCACCGGCTCCAGGACCGATAAGGTAATCCCGGCAATAATAAGCGGCTATCCTAACCTTCCGTATATTAAGATACTCCAGGAACCCAGTAAATCAACCAGGCTGCCCGGACTCTTCAGGATGCTTGACAGCCTGGATTACAATACAGCTTTCTGGTATGGAGGTGATCTTGAATTTGCAAATCTGAACAGCTATATCAGGAGCTCAGGTTTCAGGAAAATAATAACAAAAAATAATTTCAGCGCCAAAGAATGTAACTCGAAATGGGGTGTTCACGATCATATCCTGCTTGATAAACTCAGTGATTCACTATCCGTATATAAAAAACCTTTCGCATGTGCAGTTCTCACCCTTAGCAGCCATGAACCTTTTGAAGTGCCGATGGAGACGGTCTTTAACGGGAACAACGATGTGAGCCGGTTTAAAAACTCGGCATTCTATACCGACAGCTGCATTGGTGATTTTATCGAAAAGGCCAGGGAATCGGATTGGTGGGACAATACGCTGATCGTACTTATCGCTGATCATTGCAGGCGATACTCCAATAATATCCCAGTATACTCTGAAGAAATATTCAGGATTCCGCTGCTGTGGCTCGGCGGAGCTCTTGCTGTTAAGGACTCGGTGGTAACCAGGACCGGCAACCAGTACGACCTGCCACTAATGGTAGCTGACCAGCTAAAACTAAAAGGATATTTTCCTTTCAGCAAAGACCTCCTTTCTCCAGGATCAAAATCCTTTGCTTTCTATTCTTACCTGGGAGGTTTCGCATTTATCACAGATACCGCAACAGCTATATATGACCTCAATATGAAAGGCAATATGGTTGAGAAAGGCAGGGATCCCTCTGCTGCCGAGTCTTACGGAAAATCAATCCTGCAGACATTGTTTGATGATTACCTGTCAAGATAGACAGGACATAATGAAGCCTGACTGACCTGGTTCAAAGTTATGTTTCAAAAACATAAAAAAGAATTGCGGTCAGTGGTCACTCATTTGAATCAGGATATTAACTTTGGATAGTTCAAAAAGCGCATATGGGAGATTATGAAAGATTTCAAGAAATTATTATGGCTACTGTTAATAGCAACATGTATTGATGTATTTCCACAACCGGGTCCGGAAGATTACAGGAGGGCAGATTCACTTACAAGCCTGGCATCTGATAAAGTCTTTTACGGAAATGTCAGACCGACGTGGATAAATTCCACTGGCAGGTTTCTCTATGAAAGTAACTCTCCCGGCGGGAAGGAATACTATATCGTTGATGCCAGCAACCTTACCAAGAGAATTGCTTTCGATCAGAAGAGATTTGCAAAATCATTAAATGATCTAACGGGTGATGCTCTCGAACCAGGTAACCTTCCGATAAGAAACCTGATATTTACTGAAAGACTTGGGAGCTTTTCATTTAATTATAAAAATTATAACTGGATATGTAACCTCAGAAACTACAGGATCATCAGGGGTGATCAGATCTCCGACTTTGCGAGGAACAGGGCTGATTTGTGGTCCTGGGGTTTCAGGGATGAACTAGGCAATCCTCCGGTTGAATCACCCGATAAAAAATGGACCGCCTTTATTAAAAATTCTAACGTATTTATCAGGTCATCCGAGGATAAAAAAGAATACCAGCTCTCATTCGATGGTGGTGTCGGAGAATATTATTCATCATACATTGTCTGGTCATCAGATTCCAGGAAGCTGGTTGCGAACAGGATTATTCCTGCAGAAAAACACATTATACATTACATAGAATCATCGCCCGAGGACCAGCTTCAGCCCAGGCATTATTTATATGAATACCAGAAACCGGGTGATGCCATTCCTCAGAAATATCCACAGCTTTTTGATGTTGAAAACAAGCAGCACATCAGGGTCGATGATTCCATAATCCCTAACCAGTATGCAATAAATGATATAAAATGGAGCAGGGATCTCAGTTATTTTACCTATGAATATAATCAGCGAGGGCATCAGCGATATCAGGTAATTAAGGTTGATGCCATAACAGGACAGTCTAATATAATAATAGATGAGACCTCTCCTACCTTTATCGACTACAGTGGCAAACGATACAGGCACGACCTCGAAGAAACCAATGAAATAATATGGGCTTCGGAGAGAGACGGGTGGAATCATCTGTACCTGTACGATTCGAATACAGGTAAAGTTAAGAACCAGATTACAAAAGGAGAATGGATTATTCGTGGTGTCGTATGGGTCGACAGCAGAGAAAGAAAGCTCATATTCCAGGGTAGCGGAAGAGAAAAAGGCGACCCTTATTTTATAAACTATTACAGGATCAATTTTGATGGAACAGACCTGGTAAGGCTGACATCATACAATGGTAACCATGAAGCTTCATTTTCACCTGATAAGAAATTCTTCGTCGACACCTGGTCGAGTGTGGATGTACCTCCGGTATCGGTGCTGAGGAAAACAGAAGACGGCAGCATACTTATGGACCTTGAGGAAGCCGATATATCGCAACTTCGTGCAACCGGGATAAGGCTACCCGAAATCTTTACTGCCAAGGGGAGAGACGGTGTGACGGATATCTGGGGCATAATAGTCAAACCGATTAACTTCGATCCAAATAAAATGTATCCTGTCATTGAAAATATATATGCCGGACCTCACAGTTCATTTGTTCCGAAAAGCTTCAGTCCGATCATATCAGGCATGCACCAGCTTGCAGAACTTGGATTTATTGTTGTTCAGATTGATGGTATGGGTACTTCAAACCGTTCAAGGGCTTTTCACGATGTCTGCTGGAAGAACATCAAAGATGCAGGATTCCCCGACAGGATCCTGTGGATCAAAGCAGCCGCGAAGGAATTTCCCTATATGGATACAACAAGGGTTGGTATTTACGGTACTTCTGCCGGAGGACAAAATGCTGCCGGAGCGGTTCTCTTTCACCCTGATTTCTACAAGGTAGCCGTTGCCTCATGCGGATGCCATGATAACCGGATGGACAAAATGTGGTGGAACGAACAATGGATGGGGTGGCCCGTGGGTAAAGAATATGCAGAATCTTCAAATATCGAGAATGCTTACAGGCTTAAAGGTAAACTGCTTCTTATCAACGGAGAAATGGATTACAACGTTGATCCTGCATCGACCGAGCAGCTGGTAAATGCCCTTATCAAGGCGAATAAGGAATTCGAGTATGTATTCATACCAGGAGCAGGGCATACCAGCGGGGGTACTTATGGTGAAAGGAAAAGACGCGACTTTTTCGTAAAATACCTGCTAGGCGCTGATGCTCCTGACTGGAATAGCAACAATAATTAATCCGATAATTTAACCGGGTATTTTGAATTGAAGAAAAGATCAAACACTATTTTCCTGGCTATAATAACATGCCTTGTATGGTCCACGGCTTATGCTTGCATAAAGATAGGACTCAGGTATGATACTCCTTTACACTTTGCAGGCACCAGGTTCTTTATTGCAGGTCTTCTGATAATACCTTTCACAGGAAATTTCAGAAATAATATCAAAATGATCCGTGATAACGCTAAAATAGTGTTTTACGTAACACTCCTCCAGATAATTATAAACTACATCCTTTTTTACCTGGGAATGAACCTAGTCCCCGGCGCCCTCGGGGCTGTAGTCGTCGGCTCCCAGCCACTTGTAACTGCTGTAATGGCATCTATATTAACTGATAACGAAACATTTACCAAGAAAAAGCTCCTTACCATCATTTCAGGAATTACCGGGGTGATCCTGATTAGTGCCGGCAGGCAGGCTTTAAGGCTCGGAGAAGCTTCTGAACTTCTCGGGGTGATACTTATCCTTTGTGCCAGTACGGCCACTGCAACGGGCAATGTACTTGTGTCAACAAGAAGCAAAGGAATTAATCCGGTAGCACTGAACTCTTTTTCATTGATGGTTGGAGGATTGGTTATTTTCCTTGTTTCACTTCCTGCAGAGAAGCAATCGGGGATAACACCGCCGGTTAGTTACTGGATAGTACTCATTTGGCTGAGCCTTGCATCTGCATTCGCCTTTTCAATATGGTACAGGCTTTTGCAAAGACCTGAAGTAAAGGTATCTGAACTAAACCTGTGGAAATTCATAATTCCTGTCTTCGGTGCAATTATCTCCTGGATACTTGTACCTGATGAGAGCCCCGACTTGCTTACGATAGTCGGAATAGTAATTATCTCCACATCGCTTATTCTCTTTTTCAGGGGGATCAGGGGCAAAACACTTGACAGAGAACTGAATAAATAGACGAGCAAATATTTATAAAAGCGAGATAAATCATGGCTGGCAACAGAATAAAAAAGATACCTTTTACTGTGGTGATGCTCGGAATGGTGAGCCTCTTCACCGATATTGCTTCTGAAATGATCTACCCTTTGCTCCCGGTGTTTATCGCGGCACTGGGTTCAGGTGCTATAGTCCTCGGCATTGTTGAGGGATTAGCTGAAACAACCGCATCCGTGATCAAACTGTTCAGCGGTATAATCTCCGACAGGACGGGAAGAAGAAAGCTGCTGGTCCTCATCGGATATTCGATTTCATCATTTATAAGACCACTTACCGGCATTGTTGGCAGCGCCTGGCAGATCATCATCATCAGGATGATGGACCGCACAGGGAAAGGTATCAGAACAGCTCCCAGAGATGCTATCATAGCTTCCTCGGTCGATGAATCATCAAGAGGCAGGTCATTTGGTTTCCACAGGGCGATGGATCATGCCGGAGCTGTAATAGGACCTTTACTTGCAATTATTGTACTTGTTATCTTAATTGGCGGATTCAAAATGTCAGAATCGGTTAAAGCACTAAGGCTGACCTTCCTTATTGCTATCATCCCCGGATTGATGGCTGTTTTAACAATTCTATTTTTTGTTAGGGTGAATAATCACCCAAAGACAGGGAAAAGCTCATTTTCCTTCAGGCTAAATGAATTTGACAGTAATTTCAAGTCATACCTTATTGCGGTGATTTTATTTACTCTGGGCAATTCGTCGGATGCGTTTCTTCTTTTCAGAATTGAGGAAGCGATCCAGAAAAGTGGTGCTCTAACCAGCCTTATTTCAAAGTCCGGAGTACTTAATCAGATTGTATCAGGATTGGGCACAGAAGAAAATCGATCAATGATAGTCAATATCCTGTTCCTGCCTTTTATCTGGTCATTTTTCCACTTAATTAAGGTTATTATGTCGACTCCGCTGGGTGCACTTTCAGACAGGATAGGGAGAAAGGTTGTAATAAGATCCGGATGGGCTGTCTATGCATTCGTTTACATATGCTTTGCGTTGATAGTATTCCTGCCGGCGAACTTCCAGGTCACGGCATCATTCATCCTCTTTGCCATATATGCTCTATATTATGCTTTCACTGAAGGAACGGAAAAAGCATTTGTGGCAGATCTTGCAGACGAGAATAAGAGGGGTACCGCATATGGCCTTTACAATTTCTGTGTCGGTCTTGGCGCACTGCCCGCCAGTATTATTTTCGGCTTTCTCTACAGCATAACAGACAGGCTCCTTCCAGGCTTTGGAGGTACCGTGGCATTTGGTTACGGGGCAATCATGGCTCTGGCAGCAATGCTATTCCTGTCGTCAAAGGTAAGGGAAGTACGACAGGTATAACATGGAAAAATAGCCGCAGGCTTCGCAAAATACTGCAACCCCTGCGGCTAAATTATTTCAGTGACCTGATTAAATATATCAGATGTACATATTGATAAGCTGTTCAAGCATCTCCTGCTTACCGCTGATTCTATTCGGTTCGCCAATCTCATCGGCTATTTCCCTTAGTCTTTCAAGAGTAAGCTTACCTTTCTCGAAGTCATTACCGGCACCTTTGTCAAATGATTCATACCTTTTCTTCCGGAGTTTCAGATAGTCGCTCTCCTTAAGTATCTTATCAGCTATAACCAGCGCCCTGGCAAAATTATCCATACCGCTGACATGTGCTATAAAGATATCTTCTTTGTCAGTTGAATTACGGCGTATTTTTGCATCAAAGTTTATACCTCCTGTTTTGAATCCACCGGCCTGAAGTATCACCATCATTGCCTCCGTAAGCTCATAAATATTAGTCGGAAATTCATCAGTATCCCATCCGTTCTGATAATCGCCCTTGTTAGCATCTATGCTTCCCAGAAGACCAGCATCAGCAGCAACCTGCAATTCATGGGCAAAAGTATGTCCTGCCAGGGTTGCATGATTGACCTCGACATTGAGTTTGAAATCCTTATCCAGACCATGATATCTCAGGAACCCGATAATTGTTGCCACATCATAATCATACTGGTGTTTTGATGGTTCCATGGGTTTAGGTTCAACTAGGAAGGTGCCCTTAAATCCGTTCTTCCTTCCATAATCCCTGGCGAGTGAAAGCATCATACCCATATGTTCGAGTTCTCTCTTTATGTCGGTATTGTGAAGGCTCATGTATCCTTCCCTGCCGCCCCAGAACACATAATTCTGACCTCCAAGCTCGATGGTGGCTTTGATCGCATTTCTGAGCTGTGTGGCTGCATTGGCGACAACAGCGAAATCAGGATTTGTTGCAGCACCATTCATATACCTGGGGTTTGAGAAAAGGTTTGCTGTACCCCACAGCAGCTTGACACCTGTCTGTTCCTGCATGGTCTTCATTACCGGGACATATTTTTCCAATCTTTTCTCTATTTCGAAGACCGAGCCTCCTCCAACAACATCAGTATCATGGAAGCAATAAAATGGTGCTCCTATTTTTGTTATAAACTCGAATGCGGCATCAAGCCTTTGCCTTATCTTATCATCTCCTGCTGCACTGTCCCACGGAAATATCTGTGTAGCATCGCCAAATGGGTCAGAGCCGTCACCGCAGAAAGAATGCCAGTATGCAATTGCAAAGCGCAGATGATCCTTCATTTTCTTACCGCCCACTACCTCATCAGGGTTGTACCATCTGAAAGCAAACGGATTCTTTGACTTAACTCCTTCATACTTTATTTTCCCGATCCCGGGATAAGCTTCATTTGATGTTTTGTTTGCCATTTTTTC
The DNA here is from genome assembly GCA_964595725.1 of uncultured Rikenellaceae bacterium. Taxonomy (GTDB): domain Bacteria; phylum Bacteroidota; class Bacteroidia; order Bacteroidales; family VadinHA17; genus LD21. The sequence continues at coordinate 90,363 of CAZQRQ010000003.1, forward strand.
AATTTTTATATTATAAGATTTATAAAATTCAGTTAATGCTGTTTATCAGCAGCATATCCTAATCATGTACCTGTGTTGCAGGCAGAAAATTTTTCCATTTCATATATGCCTCTTCATAGAGTTTAATCCTCGACTCGTCAGGTTCAGTTATCATCACTGTTTTAAGCCCGTTGAAGGCTTCCTTCTCAGAGGCAAAATACCCGCTCCCGATACCGGCACCTCGCGCAGCTCCGAGCGAACCATCTGTATTATACAAGTGAATCGGCGTTTTGGTAATACAAGAAAGGGCTTCCCTGAAGACCTTGCTCTGGAACATATTGGCAGCTCCAGCTCTCATCACACCGGGTTTTATCCCCGTTTCCTTCATAATATCAAGACCATAGCGGAAAGAAAAAGCTATTCCCTCCTGTGCTGCCCTGAAGAGATGTCCTGCCCCGTGCCTGTTGAAGTTAAGTCCCCTGAACTGTGCACCGATATCTTTGTTCAGAAGCATCCTTTCTGAGCCATTCCCGAAGGGAAGTATAAAAAGATCATTACTTCCGGGATCTACTTTATCAGCCATCTCATTCATTTCATCGTAGGATATATTTCCACCGGCATGTCGACGCACCCATGAATTAAGTATTCCAGTTCCGTTAATGCACAGGAGTACTCCAAGTCGTGGCTTGTTATCCGAGTGATTTACATGGAGGAAGGTGTTCACCCTGGAAAAAGTATCGAACTTTTTCTGATCCGTGATGCCATAAATAACACCCGAAGTGCCAGCTGTGGCTGCCACCTCTCCCGGTGAAAGGACATTAAGGGAGAGCGCATTATTTGGTTGATCACCTGCCCGATATGATACAGGTATACCAGGTTTCAGTCCAAGATAAGCGGCCGCATCGCCGGTAAGGCTCCCCTGGTTTGAAAAAGAAGGGACCACTTCGGGGAAAAATGATTTATCGAAGCCGTAATATTCAAGCAGCTTGTCTGAAATCCGGTTTTCACTGAAATCCCAGAAAATACCTTCAGACAGGCCCGTAAATGAAGTTTTTATCTCACCTGTCATACGCATGGCAATATAATCCCCAGGAAGCATGATCTTGTATATTTTGCTGTAAATATCAGGCTCATTGCTTTTTACCCATGAAAGTTTAGAAGCTGTAAAGTTTCCGGGAGAATTAAGAAGGTGACTCAGGCAATACCCTTTTCCCAAGGATGAAAGAGCTTTTTCCCCAATCGTAACAGCCCGGCTGTCACACCATATTATTGAAGGTCTCAGGGGTTTCAAATCCCTGCCAATAGTAACCAGACCATGCATCTGGTAAGATATGCCGATAGCTCCTATCGCTTCTTTCTGATTTCCCAGTTTTTGAATACATGCCCTCACAGCGGCTCCCAGGTTTTCCCACCATTTTTCCGGGTCCTGTTCTGCCCATCCGGGCTTTAGAGCCAGTATTTCCATTTCCTGTTCAGGATATGTTGCTGAAACAAGGCATTTTCCGTTCTCTCCATCAAGTACAGAAGCTTTAACCGATGAGCTTCCAAGGTCTATTCCAAGTAGTATCATACCAGTATTTAAAAGTAGTTAAAATTAATATCAGCTCAATAATCAAATTTGCCGGATACTTTACCAGTTGAACATCGTACCATCGCTTTTCCTGTTAACCGGAAGCCTCGCCATAGCATAAGGGTATTTTGAAGCTGCCTTCTCGTCAATATCAACTCCTATACCGGGTGTATCATCCAGTTTCATGTATCCATCCACAAATATATAATTTGTTTTGAATACTTCATTAACAATCTCCTGGTGCGGCATAAATTCCTGTATACCGAAGTTATTAACCGCAAAATCGAAATGAAGAGAGGCTGCCAGGTTTACAGGAGAAAGATCGGTAGCACCATGAAATCCGGTGCTGATATGATATACTGAAGCAAATGCCGCCACTTTCAAGAGATGCGTGATACCACCTCCATGTACCAGCGGCATCCTTATATAATCAACAAGCTGTTCAGATATGAGTGTTGAGTAATCGTATATTGTATTGAAAACCTCTCCGATAGCTAACGGTGTAGTTGAATGCTGCCTTATGAACCTGAGTCCTTCCTGGAGTTCTCCCGATACAGGATCCTCAAGCCAGAAAAGGTGAAATGGTTCGAGCTCCTTAGCCAGGCGTGCAGCTTCGGTCGGGGTGCACCTATTATGTACATCGTGTAAAAGGTGCACGTCATCCCCGAATTCTTCACGTACCTTTCTGAAAACCCCGGGTATGAAACGGAGATATCTGGAGGTATCCCAGCTCTCCTCAGCGGGAAGGCCTTTGCCTGCAGGTTCATAGTATTTCACGTCCTCAGGAACGCCATACGTCTTATTTATTCCCGGAATCCCGCACTGTATCCTTACTGCCCTGAAGCCTTTTTCTATTTCTCTACCTGTGCTTTCAATTGCATGGTCAACATCTTTTCCGTTTGCATGCGTGTACACAAGAACCTTCTCGCGGCTTTTTCCTCCTATCAGGTTATAAAGAGGTGTTTTCAGCATCTTGCCCTTTAAGTCCCACAAAGCCAGGTCTATTGCAGCAACGGCTGTCATTGAAACAGCTCCCCTTCTCCAGTAGACACCCCTGTAGAAATATTGCCATATATCCTCAATGTTACGAGGATCCCTTCCTATAAGAGATGGGATACAATAATTTTCGAGGTAAGAAACTACTGATTTCTCCATACCGTTAAGAGTGGCATCACCAAGACCGTATACCCCCTGGTCAGTCATAATTTTAATGGTGACGAAATTCCGGCCAGGACTGCACACTATCACTTTTGCATCTGTTATCTTCATAATGTTCCGATTAGAATCCTATTGAATTGCCTCCATCAACCGGAAGAACGACGCCAGTCACAAATGAAGCAGGATCGGAAACCAGGAAATATGCTGCCTCTGCTATTTCTCCCGGTTTACCAAGTCTTCCCAGCGGTGTTCTTGAAAGCACCTTTGCTTTTCTTTCCGGGTCCTTATCAAGAGCCGAGGCTGACATCTCCGTCTCAATAAATCCGGGTGCAATACAGTTAACTCTTATACCAAAGGGTGCCAGTTCTACAGCCAGGGCCCTGGTCATACCCTCAATAGCTGATTTTGATGCTGTATATGCAATTACCTTTGGCAATCCGTACTGCGAGGCCATCGAACTTATGTTCAGAATACAGCCTGATATATTTTTTATCATGCAGCGTGACACTTCCCGTGTAAGTGCAAAAACCGCCGACTGGTTACTCAGCACGACCGCCTGAAATTCCATATCTGATACTTCGGTAACAGCTTTCTTTAGATGTACTCCAGCATTATTGACCAGAATATCTATCTCGCCAAATTTTTCTGTTATTTTTTTCACAATCCCGGGTATCCCATCCAGCATGGTAAGGTCATATTGCATACAACCTGACAGTTCACCCAGTGAGGCACAGGCTTTTCTCAGCTTATCAACATCACGCCCTATAAGGACAACCTTTATGTCCATACTCACCAGTTTAGAAGCTATGGCATAACCAATCCCTGATGACCCACCTGTAATCAAAGCCACCTTTTTCTTCATCTGCTAATACCGGGTATGTCAGTATATCGGTAATTCATATAATATTGAAGAGGATGTTCCGGTTTCGCAAGCCCATCCGGAATTTCCCTGTGCGAGAATGTCTGGAAATAAAGGATACACCCATCTCTCCATATTTCGGCATCCCTCTCCTGCATTGAGAGCAGTTTGCTTACTTTTTCGAATCTCTCATCATCAATCACATCTTTTACCCTTTGCCATACCTGTTCCATCTTTTTTACTGAGTTAACACCGTCATTATATTTATAACAGATTTCCTCCCAGATGGTTCTCCCGGATTTGAGCCTGTAATCCCATGGCATATGGTGGAACCAGAGAATGAGATTTTCAGGGCATGTTTCCACGTTATTGTACATATCTCGCACCGGTGGAAAATACTGGCTTACAGCATTGCTGCCGCCCGTCGTGCGGTCAAATCCTATACCGACAGAATCCGCCCTGTGATAATACACTGAAGTCCAGTCCTGTCTCCCCCGGCTAACCCATGGGCCCGGGCCGTAGTGATGCCCTGAATACATTATATGATGCAGACCGAGTGGTGTCATATAGCTGACGGTTATTTCACGTGAATTGAGCATCATCGTCTTGATCCTGGCTACAAACCCTGGATCGCATGTAAACGTCATCTTTATCCAGTCATCAGCAATATCGGCTGAAGCTTCATATGGATCCCAGGCAAGCCTTCCGAATGCATACCAGTTGGCCTGGCCGAAAGGGTGGCCTGTCCAGTTTTCCACACTACCTATATTTGCTACTCCTGCCATTCCTGTCAGCTTATGGTTTTCAAGTGATCCGTCAACAACTTTGGCAACAAATGATCCTTTACCCTTTGCCCATGTATCCGACTTAAGACATTCCTCGTAAAGAGGTGCGAGATACACCAGGTGAACTGATGCTCCGAGGTATTCCTGAGTTATTTGAAACTCGGGGATAATCGGTGTCCCGGGCATAGCACCGAATAACGGGTGGAAAGGCTCCCTCGGCTGGAAATCGACAGGACCATTTTTAACCTGCACCATCACATTGTCCCTGAATTTGCCATCGAGGGGAACAAATTCATTATAGGCCTGCTTTGCCCTGTCGTCAGGCACGTTGTTATCGTACACAAATGCCCGCCACATTACTATACCGTTATGTGGTGAAAGAGCATCTGCAAGCATATTTGCGCCATCTGCATGCGTCCGGTTGTAATTCTGAGGACCGGGCTGGCCTTCAGAGTTTGCTTTTACTGTAAATCCACCAAAATCAGGTACATATAAATAAATCTCGTCCACCTTCTTTTTCCACCAGTCAATAACTTCCCTGTCGAGCGGATCGGCAGTCTTGAGCTTACCTATTTCAACAGGGGCACTGAAGCGGGCAGTCAGGTAAACCTTGATCCCGTAAGGCCTGAAAACATTTGCTATAGCTGCTACCTTTTCAAGGTATTCCTTTGTAAGTATCAGTGCATTTGCATTTACGTTTGTCAGTACCGAGCCGTTAATTCCTATGGATGCATTTGCCCTGGCATAATCTGTATAGCGCGGATCGACCTTATCCGGAAGTTCTTCCCAGTTCCACAGCGACAATCCGGCATATCCCCTTTCCACCGACCTGTCAAGGTTGTCCCAGTGATTCAGGAGTCTTATCCTGGTTTTCGGTGAGCTGGATAGGTCAAGTGATGATAAAGGCTGGTGAGTCTGCATCAACCTCAGAAAATGAAATATGCCATACATGACGCCAACATCACTTTTTGCGGCGATGACAGTTACTTTCCTCCTTTTCAGTGTTGTGCTGAGGATAATATAACCCTCGTCATTAATTCCTTTCAGTTTGTCATCAAGTTTCAAAGAAGCAATTGCCGGAGAACCCTTGGGTGTTCCTGCAATGAGAGCCCCGTCTTTCCTTATCTGAGACAGTTCAGGAATATTTATACCAAGCAATCCGCCAAGGCCATTCTGCAGCTCTGCCGAAGCTACATCAAGGACAGGTGAATTTCCCTCAATCATAAATCCGGTAATGTTATTTACATACTGTTCAAGAAGTGCCACGTCGGCTATCTTATCATATCTCAGCCACAAACGGTAACCGTCTTCGGCTGCTGAAGGCGACAGGCAGCTAAACAACAGTATAAGTGAAAAAAAGCAGATAATATGTCTCATAATTAAATAATTATACAATTTATTGATCTTTTAAACGCTCCGGGAATGTCCGTATAAACATGGTTCTTGTAATATTCCAGGTCGTGGAATGATTTTTCCCCGGGTATAACTGCTCCGAATACCCCGCCAAGGCCTGCAGCAATTACTTTCCTGGTTGCAGCTATGGCAGGAGATTTACCCTGGCAGATCCATTCCGTGACAAGTGCTTTATAATCGTTGAGGAGCCCGGTGTCAGATACCTCGTACCTTAACCACGAACTGTATCCGTCTTCTGCATTAAGTGTACTTAATGCCAATAAAAGTACCGATATGACTAAGGATATTTTCATTTTTGTTTATCTTGGTAAAAGTATTCGTCTCATTTATAAAGACCCCTGTCAGAAATCTGAATTTACCTGGCAACATATTTTCCGGTGATTTTTTTGTTCTCATTCTTATGTCCAGATATACAAATTTAGTACAAACTAGGAGATTCGGAAATGATTTTTAACTAAAGACCTGTCGATTGCCGGAAGTAAAAAAATATTTATCTTTATATTTTATGACCAAAGCAGTATTTGATCTATATTATTGAATACAAATCTCTTATCGCTTAAATATATACCAAACAAATACCTTGTTTCGTATGTCACAATTTATTATCCGAAGATTACTCATTCTGGTGATCTTTATCTCAGCCTATCAGAACACCAGGGGGCAGAACATAGCCACCTTAGAAGTTACTCTCCCGGTTTCAGCATATGATCTTGAAATACCTGTCTTTGTAAATCTCGATGCGATAACATATCTGGCTGACACACTGTTGAGCATGTATGAGATAAAGGGCAATGCCAGAACTGCTATACCCTTTCAGATCGAAATGGGAAGGGAAAGGAAATTGCACTGGTCCGTAACAGGCGGAACAAATGCAGGTGAAAAACATGTCTATGAAATTGAAAAAAAGCCAGCAAAGCAACCTGTATGGATCAGTGCCACAAAGAGAGACGGGGCACTTGTGATTCACCAGGGCAGCAAGGATCTTCTTTCCTATTATTTCAAAACTGTTTACCCGCCTGAAGGAATCGACACTTCCTATAAAAGAAGTGGTTTCATACATCCATTATGGTCACCTCACGGCCAGACGCTGACGAGAATACAGCCCCGCGACCACTACCATCATTACGGGATCTGGAATCCATGGACACACGTATTATACGAAGGAGATGTAATTGATTTCTGGAACATTAATTCCAAACAGGCAACAGTTCGTTTTGTCAACTTCGAATCCATTGTCGACGGCTCAATATATTCCGAGTTTGAAGCACTTCATGAACATATAGTATTCAAGAAGGATGGGATGGTGAAAGTGGCTATGAATGAGCTGCACAGCGCCAGGGTATATTTTCCGAGGAACAGCCGGGATTACTTCTATGTTGACTTCTATTTTAAGATGAACTGTGCGGATCAAAGCCCTGTCACGCTCCTGGAATACAGGTATGCCGGGCTTGGATGGAGAACCACAGAGAAATGGGACAACAAGAACAGCATGGTTCTTACATCAGAAGGCAGGACCAGGAAGGATGCCGACGGCAGCAAAGCAAGGTGGTGCATTGTGCAGGGTGAAATAGATGATGACTATGCCGGCGTTGTAATGATGTCTTTCCCAACTAATTACAATTATCCTGAACCTCTTAGGATATGGCCTGAAAACCAGAATGGAAGGGGTGATATGTTCGCCAATTTCTGCCCCACAAAGGATATGAACTGGCCTCTTCTCCCCGGCAATGATTACGTATTGAAATACCGGTTCCTCGTTTTCAACGGAAAAACTGACAGCGACAAAGCCGAAAGTGCATGGTATTATTTTACCAATCCGCCCGATATTAAAATTACGATAGCTTCCTACTGAATCTTATCATTTAAGAGGCCTGGATACCTAGTATTATTGAATATTCAAAAACTAACCTGATAAATAAACAAATATGAAAAGAAGAAAATTCATTACAAATTCAGTGACGGCTGCTGCCGGTACATTCATTCTCCCAACTATTGTACCTGCCAGCGCTGTTGGCAGAAGTCCCCAGAATGACAGGATAAACATCGGTTGGATAGGTAACGGCAGGCAGGGAAGAGGAGATATTATGAGCACTATGAGATTCGACTCCTGCATAGTTACAGCGGTTTCAGACACTGATTCAAAAAGGATGAACCTGGGGAAACAGTATGTGGAAAATTTCTACAGCCGCCAGACCGGAGACAATAAGGCAGTCAATGTTAAGATGTACGGAGATTACAAGCAAATGCTGGCAGACAAATCCATTGATGCTGTCCTGATCACAACACCTGACCACTGGCATTCACAGCCCGCTATGGAGGCAGCCCTGGCAGGTAAGGATATCTACCTTGAAAAACCCACATCGCTTACAATTAAGGAAGGAAGGCAGCTTAGCGACCTTGTAAGAAAAAGCAAGATCATTCTCCAGGTTGGCACCCAGCAACGTTCAAGCACCCAGTTCAGGGTTGCTGCTGAGCTTGTGAGAAGCGGCAGGATCGGGAAGCTTCATACTGTTAAAATAGGACTGCCCGGTGACCCCGCAGGACCGGAAGCCCCTGAAATGCCGATACCCAGCAACCTTAATTATGATATGTGGCTGGGTTCCACACCCGAGGTATATTATACTGAGATCCGGGTTCATCCCCAGAATGATTTCGGTCGCCCCGGCTGGTTACGATGCGAGCAGTTCGGAGCAGGAATGATAACCGGCTGGGGGCAACACCATTACGATTCGGCTGCATGGGGTATGGATACCGAGCTCACCGGGCCGATCTCGATAGATGCACTGGCCGAATTTCCAAAATCAGGATTATGGGATGTCCACGGCGATTTCTTTTCTATTGCCGAGTATAAGAACGGCATCAGGCAACTTACCAGCGGCAGTTACCCCAATGGCGTAAGGTATGAAGGTACAGATGGATGGATTTTTGTTACCCGTGGTAATTACAGGGCTACCGACAGTGATCCTATACCACAGGGACAATCTGATCCTCCTCTCTCAGCGAGTGATCCTAAGATACTGTCTCCTCTCGGACCAAATGACGTGCATCTTTACGTGAGCGATAATCAGCAGGGAAACTGGCTCGAGTGTATAAAATCACGCAAAGAACCTATTTCTCCAGTGGAAATAGGGCACCGGGCATGCAGTGTCTGCCTGCTGGTACATATCGGCATGAAACTGGGCAGGAAGATTAACTGGGATCCTGACAATGAGAGATTCATTAATGATGATGAAGCAAATGCAATGCTTTCCCGTCCCCAGAGAGCCCCTTATGGCACGAACTACGTTAAAGTCTGACACAGGAGTTTACAGTATATAAAAACTCGGAATATAGATGGTACTCCCGATACGCGTATCGGGAGTACTACTACTATTCATCCTATATGTAATAACGACTATCATGAAAAGAATTCAATTCTTATCTGTCTTACTTTTCTTCCTTGGGATATCTTTGACTATCCCTGCTTTTGCTGCAAAGATTACTGCAGTGAAAATCGGATCAAAGATTAATGTTACGATCAACGGTAACTTTTTTACAACCTATATTTTCTCTGAAGATGAGAAATACCCGTTCTTTTACCCGGTTAACGGACCTGTCTCCGGAGGATCGGTAACATCAATGCGCAATTCAGAGTACCCTCACCATAGTTCTCTTTTCTTCGGATGCGACCAGGTTAACGGCGGTAACTGGTGGCAGGAAGGGCTTGAAAGGGGAAGGATTATTTCAGTAAACGCAGAGATATCGAAGCAGGGAGGTGACACATGCATAATAACCGATGAATGTATATGGAGCAGACCCGGTGCAATATCACCCATAAAAGACACCAGTTGTGCAATCCATTGAGTACCGAGAAGTTTGAG
>CAZQRQ010000003.1:99996-115406 GCA_964595725.1 uncultured Rikenellaceae bacterium
CACCAGGGAGTATATTATCACGGCCCCTTCAGCCGGCGTATACCAGCTTGATGTCATGATCTCGATGGAAATGCTGGTGGATGTACATATTACGAAAACCAATCATTCCCTTTTCAGTGCGAGGATTGCTGCTGACATCTCAGTAAAAAACGGCGGCACGATGATCAATGCCGAAGGATTGAAGAGTGAGAAGGAAACCTTTGGGGCACAATCAGACTGGATCGATTATTATGGTAAAAGAGGTAACTCTGTTGAAGGTATCGCTATAATGCAGCATCCATCAAATCCATGGTATCCAGCCCCCTGGTTCACAAGAGACTATGGATTCATGTCGCCAACTCCTATGTACTGGCCCGGAAATGACAGTGATACTTTTATAAAAAAAGGCGTTGTTCTGAACTTAAGATACAGGGTCCTTGTTCACTCAGGAGATGCAGCGGAGGCAGGAATAGCTGCTGCTTTTGAGAAATATAAAGCACAGAAATAACCTGGGTGCAATAAATATTCTTCTGTTACTTCTTATTATAAGATTACAAAAGTGTGATCATCTTCTTTAAAATGCCTGTTTCCTCTTTATCATCTCCGTACCTAGGAGAACAGCCGCCCAATGAAATAATAAACTTGCCTGGTTGTACTACTCTTTTCATGTTCTCATCTATAACGGAAAATGCATCAGGAGGAAGAGTAAATGTTACAACCCTTGTTTCGCCGGGCTTAAGATGGATACGCTTAAAGCCTTTCAGTGTTTTCAAAGGAACAGGCACAGATGCTGAAAGATTGGAAACATAAAGCTGGACAACCTCATCTCCTGCTACTTTTCCGGAATTCCTCACACTGACAGATACAGTAACAGTTTCGTCGGTTTCGTATGTATCATCAAGCTTCAGGTTCCTGTACCTGAATGAGGTATAGCTCAGTCCGTATCCAAAAGGGTAAAGTGGTACTCCTGTAAAATACCTGTATGTACGGTTCTTCATGCTATAATCTTCGAACGAAGGCAGATCATCAACTGATTTGTAAAAAGTTACCGGCAGGCGTCCGCCCGGGTTATAATCACCGAATATTACATCAGCTATAGCAGTACCACCTGCCTGACCGGGATACCATGCTTCAAGAATGGCAGGTATGTTATCATTTTCCCAGTTAATTGCAATGGCGCTTCCATTCAGAAGTACCAGTATTACCGGCTTGCCCAGGGCATGTACAGACTTAATAAGCTCCTGCTGCACATCCGGAAGGTCGATCCTTATTCTGTCGCCTCCCCTGAATCCTTCAACGTTTACTCTCATTTCCTCGCCTTCAAGCCTGGGGGTAATGCCCATACACATAATTACAACATCAGCTTTTTTTGCCACTGCCAAAGCTTCAGCCTTAAGCTCATCTTCGGGCTTGTTCCCCTGCATTCCGGTTACCCAGTTGGCTCCCTGTGCATAAAGCACCTCAGACTTTCCTTCAAGTTTTTCCCTAATACCCCTTAGCGGTGTGACCGGATCGGAAGGCTCACCACTATAGTTGCCAAGAAGGACGAAAGCCTGGTCAGCATTTGGACCGATAACAGCCACAGTACCAATGTTTTTGCTTAAGGGTAGGATATTGTTCTCGTTTTTAAGCAATACCATTGATTCGCGCGCTACCTCAAGTGCCAGGTCCTTATGTGATTTACTGTCGAGTGTACTGTAAGGTATCTGAGCATATTTAACCATCTCAGGAGGATCAAACATACCAAGTTTCATTCTTGCAGTAAAAAGACGTTTAACCGAAACATCAATTTCTTTCTCTGTTATCAGGTTTCTTTCAACGGCTTCCACAAGATTCCTGTAGACATTGTTGCATTCCAGATCCGTACCTGACCTAACACTTATTGCAGCAGCTTCGGCCGGAGTTTCCACAAGCTTATGCCCCCTGTAGATATCGGCAATAGCACCACAATCTGATACCACATACCCGTCAAAGCCCCATTCAAGGCGAAGAATGCCATCTAGAAGACCTGTGCTTGCACAGCAGGCCTCCCCGTTTAACCTGTTATATGCACACATCAGGGAATAAGCTTTTCCTTCCTTTATGCCCATTTCAAACTGTGGAAGATATGTTTCCCTGAAATCCCTCTCATCGGTAACTGCATCAAAAGAGTGTCTTTCCGGTTCAGGGCCGCTGTGCACGGCAAAATGCTTCACTGTTGCAATGGTCTTGAAATACCTGGGATCATCGCCCTGCAGTCCCCTAATAAACTGTACTCCGAGCTTTCCTGTAAGGAAGGGATCTTCGCCGTAAGTCTCCTGTCCCCTGCCCCATCGCGGGTCCCTGAAGATGTTTATATTTGGTGTCCAGAATGTAAGACCCTGGTATCTTCTCCTTGAATCATTCCTTAAAAACTCATGATGTTTAGCCCTTGCTTCATCTGAAATCACTGTCGACATCCTGAGAAAGAGGTCTTCATTCCAGGTTGCTCCCAGACCGATAGCCTGAGGAAAAACCGTTGCCAGTCCGGCTCTTCCGACTCCATGAAGACATTCATTCCACCAGTCATACTGAGGTATGCCAAGCCTGTCGATAGACGGGGCCGAGTTCATCATCTGGCCGATCTTTTCCTCGAGAGTCATCCGGCCCACCAGGTCGTCAGCTCTTTCCTCAACTGAAAGTACAGGATCCTGAAATAAGTATTGATAATCAGTCTGCCCTGTAATAACAGTGGTTATAGAGACTGAAAGGATAAGAAGATAAAGTTTTCTTAAGATACACATGATTTAGCCTGTTATGTTTGATTTACGCAATTACCAGGTTAAAGAAAGTAAAATTTCAGAAATCTATTACTGTGAAATATGCCATTTTCGGCTTGTTATCCGCATCGAAGAGAAGTGGGTAGTTTTTCCGGCCTGTAACAGGGAAATTGTCCAGCCACGTGTAATCGTCAGCAAGTCCCCAGAATGTTACCCCGGTAATGACATCCTTAAAAGAGCGGAATTCTGAAAAGAACCGGTCGTACGACTGTGCCTGTTTTTGTGAAATAATATCATTATATGCACTTTGGGGATCTGAGTTTGATGTATACACTGAGACATCCAGCTCAGTAATCTGAATTTCGATATCCAGTGATTTATATTTCTCCAGTGCATCAAATAAAAGAGAACTTGACGGATAGTCTAAGTTCCAGTGTCCCTGTAGTCCGATCCCGTCAACAAGATCCTGGTCCTTTAGCTTTACCAGCAGGTCATGGATTTTATCCCTTTTCGTCGGATTTACTGCTGAATAATCATTATAAAAAAGGATCGCTTCAGGATCAGCTTCCCTGGCTGCCTTAAATGCTTCGAAAATAAAGTCCTCACCACAAATGGTAAACCATTGTGAGGCCCTGTAAACAGAACTGCCATCAGAAATAGCCTCATTCACGACATCCCACGCGTATACTTTTCCCTTGAAATGAGACACAACAGCAGTGATATGGTCCCGAAGCCTTTGAAGGACAAGCTCTTTGGATGCATTTGCCTGCCCGTCGAGAAAGATCCATGAGGGCACCTGGTTATGCCAGCAGAGGCAGTGTCCTCTCACCTTCATCCCGTTAGCCTGTGCGAATGAGACAATCTTATCGGCGCCGGTATAGGTAAAACTGCCTTCAACTGACTGGAGAGATGACCATTTCATTGCATTCTCCGCAGTAAGGCTGTTGAAGTGACGCTTCATCAGGTTCACCTTTTTTGGATTATCAATGAATGACGGGGGAATGGCAACTCCCATACTGAAATACTCACCGGGCGGATAAAAGTCTTTCAAACCCTCACCAGACTGGTTGTACTCCTCTATTTTTTCTTCTATTGCTGAAAATTCATCCTTTTTACATGAGGAGGTCGCTGTCAGCAATAATAAAGTGGAAATCAGCAGCCATATTTTAGTGAAATTATTCATCACATAAGAGATTTAGCTATAATAGAAACAAATAAGAATATATGAGCTATATGCCTGTGTGCCTCTGTTTTACATTCCTGTATATACAGTTCTCCTTGTCACATAAATTGCATGTATACGGACGAAAACGGACATCCCGTCCCAATCCTATAATACCGCTTACTGATTTTATCGGGATCATCAGTGCTGATTCGGTAAGTGATATGCTACAGAAATTTTCTGGCAACAGCCTGAAAAGATTATGCTGCTCAGATACGTTCCAGCCACAGTATCCGGGGCTGAACCTGTTGGTAATGGACATTTGCAACGCCCCGGCTTCCTCCCTCAGCTTTTCCTGCATTATGTCAGCTGCAGCTTCGACAATCTCACTTCCTGCAATATCATAAATATATCCCCTGAGGAAATCCTTCTCCGCAAGCAGCTTCCTGGCAAGGTGCCCGATTTCTTCGCCGGCTGTGCACAGGAACACAGCAACGGATTCTGATTTCCTGATCTGCCCCCAGATTATTTTACCGATGTTGAATTGTATATCGTTTATCGCGACCGACTTAATTTCACTATTGAATTCCACCCCCTTATAAATGGCGTATTCAGCTCTTATGTCACAGACCCTGGCCGAATCCTCCAGCACCTCATAAATCAGATCCATAACCATTTCACGGCTTTCATCACCTGTTTTGCCTAGCACTCTTTCAATCTGATCCGGGCCCAGGTCAAGGTCAGAGAAATTGATATTGAAGGTCCTTTTATTCAATAAAATTAACTATTTAAGACTTTTACAGATCCTTATACTTTTTTATCTGCAATACCCGATTCTTCAACAATCCTTTTAACAGTCGCCTCGCATCCGAATGTCATCAGATGTATCCCGTTAACCCCTTTAAATCTTCTTATCTTATCAATATGCTCCAGGGCAACCTGTATCCCCTCCTCGGATGCAGAATCGCCGGCATTTTCAATTCTTTTCATTAGTTTATCCGGTATGGTTACACCCGGAATCTCATTCTGCATGTGAAGGGCTATCTTATAGCTTCGCAGAGGGGCAATCCCGATAATTATGAACACCTTATCAAGGATATTTCTCTTGTCAAGCTGCTCAAGCCATAAGCTAAGGCCGTCAGGATCAAAAACAAGGTTGGTCTGGAGGAACTGTGCACCGGCATTTACTTTTTTATGCTCCCTTAGAGCCTGGTATTCGGGCTTTGAAGCAAAAGGAGATGCTGCTGCACCCAGGAAGAACCTGGGAGGTATTTTTATTGTGCGGCCGTCGAGGTATTTCCCCTCATCTCTCATTTTACGGAGCAACCAAAGCATCTGTACCGAATCGAGATCGATCATTCCCATATTTCCAACGGGTGAAGGGCCTATTACCGGGCTATCTCCTGATATGCACAGGATATTCCTTATTCCGAGTTCATTTGCGCCCATTACATTTGACTGGAGGCTGGTCCTGTTGTTATCACGGGCAGTTACCTGGTAGACAGGTTCCGCGTTTTTATCAGCGGCTACTTTACAACACACCATTCCTGCCATCCTTGGCACAGCAGAGGAATTATCAGTAAAATTTATGGCAGTAACATAGAGTTTTACAAGGTCTATATTCTTCTTCAGCCGCTCTGTATCTGCATGCAGGGGAGGTATAATTTCTGTAGTGAAAACGAATTCACCATTCCTGAGCCTGCTCTCCAGCAGGGAAACAGGTTCACTGTAACCTGGCGGGTGATAGTCAGAATCTCCGTTCCACCAGTCAGGCTGACGCACGGGGTGGAATACATTTTCCCACATTTCGTGGCGATAATCTCTTTTTCGTGAGAACTGTGATCTTATGAACCTGGCAGACCCTATCTTTTTCACCTGCCTGAGTACATCTCCCCATGTTTCAGTTCCGGTCTTCAGCCAGTCGAGAGGTGGAAGTACTTCCATGAGTTTTTCCTGCCTGCCCATCCTGAATGACTTTTCGAAGATACTGTACCAGATACATTTGCGTGTTTCATCAACATAGCATTTATCCGGAAGAGAACCACCGCATGGGCCATTCCTGAGTCCCTTGGGGCATTCCATCGGGCAGATAAACGCTGTTTCCTGCAGGAGGCAATTACCGCACATTCTGCATCCGTAAAGAGGGCCTTTGACGATACGTTCAACTCTTGCAAGTAACCGTCGTGACAGTTTTTCTTTCCTGAAAGGATAGAATGCCGGTTGCCATCTCCTGGATGGCGTAAACAGTGACATATTATTTTATCAGTTCATAGTGTTCGATAAACCTGATAGCGTAATCATCACGCCCCAGTACCAGGTCGGTTGCCCTGACAGCTGCCGTGATTTTCTCCGGATTAGCAATAGGACAAGTGAGTCCCGCATGTATCGACAATACCATAAATGCTATGTTAAGAGTCTCTCTTCCCGGCAAACCAAAAGAAATATTGCTTGCCCCCTGGGTGATGTTAAGACCAAGTTTGTCGTGAACTAGCCTGATTGTCTCAAGGGTTATCAGGCATGCATCAGGATCTGCGCTTACGGCCATTGCAAGAGGATCAATTATTACATCTTCCTCCCTGATGCCTTCTTTCACAGCCCTGTTAACAATTTTTTCAGCTATGGAAAGACGTTTTACGGGATCGTGAGTAATACCATCGTCATCCATTGTGAGTCCTATTATTGCAGCACCATATTCTTTTGCCACAGGCAACAGGACAGAAAGGGATTTCTCTTCACCGTTTACCGAATTTATCAGGCATTTCCCTTTTGCCACTTTAAGAGCGGCTTCAATGGCTTTTGGATTAGGTGAATCGAGACAGAGTGGAATATCGAAATGATCCTGCAACTGTTTCACGGTCTCTGGAAGAAGGGAAACATCGTCAACACCAGGGTAACCAACGTTTACATCCAGAACATCGGCCATGGCATCTATCTGGCTTTTTGCTATTTCAAGGACATATGAAAAATTGCGGTTCTCAAGTGTAGATACCAGCCTCTTTTTCCTTGTAGGATTAATGCTTTCACCAATAATTACTACCGGCCCGGCGGTGCTGATAACGATCTCCTTTGAAGTACCTTTCAGAATTGTCTCCATTCTTTGCACTATCAATTAACAAATCCGTTCAGATAATTAACAGCTCCCTGTGGATCAGGTGAATAGAAATCTGCTCCTATTTTATTACAAAATTCCATCGTTACGGGAGCTCCGCCAATAAGAATTGTTTTGTCAGTATATTTTGCTTTTATCGCTTCAACTATTTTCCTCATATTCTCCATAGTTGTCGTAAGAAGTGCAGAGAGACCAACAATGGCTCCGGGATTTTCTTCTATTGCTTTCAGGAATTTATCAGCACTTACGTCAACACCCAGGTCAATAACTTCCCATCCTCCTCCTTCTATCATCATGGAAACAAGATTTTTACCAATATCGTGAAGGTCACCTGTCACCGTTCCTATAATAAACGTGCCCTTTCGTTTCGTGGCTCCTGACAGGAAAAATGGTTTAAGATGAACCATGGCACTGCTCATCGCCTTTGCTGACATCAGCATCTGGGGTACAAATATCTCCTGGCGGCTGAATTTGTTCCCGACAACTGCCATTGCCGGAATAAGTGCTGTTTCAAGGATCTCATCAGGAGTTGTCCCCTCATCCAGAGCCTGCCTTGCAAGTTCATCCGCTCCCTCCTGGTCCTTCATAGCCGGTGGGTAAGGTGATGTTTTGCTTATCTTTCCCATCTCGACACAGTATGACAGCTTTTGTAGTATATCATTCATATTCCTGGTGTTACAAGTTAATTGATGAATATTTAAACCTACTCCCGATTGTTTCAGAAATTTTTCCCTAAAAGTAATAAAATTCTTAAATTTGAGTTCAGGTTCAAATATCATGGAACATAACTGGTTACTAGAATATAAAATTAAGATCAACCGTTCCGGTCTCTGTTTCTGAACACATCTCCCCATTTATTTCTTTTATGTTACCAATCTGATGTATATCAGCTTTTATCATTATTTATACATACATATTCCCGTAAACAACTTAAAAATGAACACACTAATAATTACAGGGACCGATCTCAAAATAGAAGATGTTGTAAATGTTGCCCGGCACATGCAAAAAGTAGAACTTCACCCTGATGCAAAAAAAAGGATCAAAGAATGCAGGGCAATGCTTGAAAGGAAGATTGAGGCTCATGAAATAATGTATGGCGTTAACACCGGCATAGGAGAGTTCTCGGAAGTTGTGCTAAACGATGACCAGATAAAGGATTTCCAGCGTTACCTTGTTTATAATCATGCTGCAGGGATCGGCGATCCTGCGTCTATAGAGACGGTAAGGGCCTCCATGCTTGGAAGGATAAACGTGCATGCCCATGGTAATTCAGGAAACAGGCTTGAGATTACACAAACCCTTGTCGACATGCTTAACAAGGGTGTAACTCCTTATGTTTGCCAGAAGGGTTCAGTTGGCGCTTCAGGAGATCTTGCACCCATGTCGCAGATAGCTTTATTGATGCTCGGAGAAGGACAGGCATACCATAATGGGGAACTACTGGACGGAACAGAAGCAATGAAAAGAGCCGGAATACCTGTACCCGGCCTTCTTGCAAGAGACGGCCTCGCCACGATCAATGGAGCCAACATGCTTACAGCCATGAGTGCCATATGGCTATATGATGCCAACCGGTGGCTCAAGCAGGCTGAGATAGCAGCCTCAATGACACTAGAAGCACTGAAGGCAAATATGAAACCATATACACCGCTCCTGCATGAGGCAAGAGGATTCAAAGGGGCGGTAAGATCTGCAAATGCGATAAACAGATGTATTACAGGCGGTGACCTTAAGGATGGAAGGGTAAAATGTAAGGTCCAGGATGCTTATTCTATGCGATCGACTCCACAGGTAATAGGTGCGGCACATGATATGCTCGAATATGCAAGGTCTCAGGTTGAGATAGAACTTAACGGCGTTGGTGATAACCCAATATTCTTTCCCGACAGGAACCTGCATTTATCAGGAGCGAATTTCCAGGCTTCACCTGTTTCCGTTCCGATGGATATGGCAGGTGCATGCATAACAATGGTAAGCGTTATGTCGGAGAGAAGGATGAACAGGCTGAATAACCCGGCACTAAGTGTTGGTCTCCCTGATTTCCTGACTAAAGGGGCCGGAATGTTCTCCGGACTTATGCTGAGCCAGTATACTGCCGACATGATGATTGTTGAACAGAGGATACTGTCAATGCCGGCATCAATTCAATCTATCCCGGCTGCAGCCGACCAGGAGGATTTCGTTTCTATGGGAATGAATACGGCTATCAAGAATAACCAGATACTGGATAATGCATACGGGATACTCGGCATTGAGTTCATGGCAGCTGCACAGGCACTCGACTTCAGGAAAAGTGAGTATAAATTCGGATCAGGAGTTCAGAAAGCAAAAGATGTTATCAGGAAGTATGTTGATTTCCTGGATATTGACCGACCATTATACCCCGACCATACTGTGATGAAAAGCCTGGTTAAATCGTGTGAAATTCTTGAAGAGGTCGAAAAAATAACAGGTAGCCTCGGTTAAGCTGCAGGCGTTCATTTACTGAGCTTCAGCACCCTGATATTCCTCAGTTCAGCCGTGGTAAACCAGGATGCAATCCCGAAAGGTTTGGAACGCGTTACTTCCGGCCTTATTGACAGCCTGTTGTCTCCTCTCCTGAAGTCGACAACATTCGTATCGTCTATCCAGGCTTTTATCCCTTCAGTGGTCACCACCAGCCTTATCTTATACCATTTGCCGTTCTCAAATCTCTGAATGGTTTTGGTCTCGTTTTCCGAGGCATCGCGCCCGTTAATGCTGCTGAGACCGACAAGCGAGCCTCCCCACCCGCCTACTATCAGGGTGCAGGGATCCTTGCCTACAGGGAACGTCATACCGCAGAAGAAGTCTGTTCCCTGCACACGACGCGCTTCAAGGGTTACTTCGTAGTTAATCTCCGGGAATTCCTTATTATATGTTATACCCGTTGCTCCGTCACCCATTCCGAGTACTATGCTTCCGCCCGATACATAGACCGGGCCCTGGGGGCCGAAATTTGTTATCTCCCAACCGTCCAGGTCCACCCCGTTGAAAATGTATGTACTGTCGAGCCTGTTGACCTCGCTTACCACCTGAATTTCATCTTTTGTAGTGTCATGCCTGTTACGGCATCCGGTAACAAGAATGATTAAGAAAAGGGGTATTAAATAAGTTTTATACATAGCAAAAACAATATTATTCATTAACTCTGTGGATCTCTGTGACTTCTCTGTGTCTCTCCGTGTATATTTTTTGTTAAACAGAGTTCCATGTAGGCTGCCCGAGGGACTCATAGAATATTATTTAAGATATACTTCCATGACCGGTATTTCAGTCGGGGGTTTCTGAACCGGCAGCTGAAGCGTAAGATCATTTGCAGATTCACCCCTGCCTTCACTGAATTTTATTTCTGAAGCATCATGAAGGAATTGAACGTACTTCACCTTATCTGCCATTCCTTCCAGCGTCATTCTGCCTAAAGGATATGAAAGAAGGTGGATATATAATCGTTTTGTAACAGGATTATATGTGAGAAGAGTATTTGCAGGTGCCTTAAATTCGGAAGGTGCTTCGGTACACCCGTATACAGACCGGCTGTTAAACTTCATCCATTCACCCATGCCCTTAAGTCTTTCCTGGGCACGGTAGTCAAACATACCCCTTGCGGTTGGTCCGACATTGAGCAAGAGATTACCCCCCTTACTGACTGATTCGATAAGCAGTTCCAGTAGCTGGGCAGTACTTTTCCAGGTATATTCATCCCTGTAATAACCCCAGGATCCTGAAAAAGTCTGGCAGGTTTCCCATGGGATCTTCTTTCCATTGTATTCCGGCCATTTGTCAACCTTAACCTGTTCGGGAGTAGTGAAATCCCATCCTCCCTCAACATCCTTCAGGTCGAGCCTGTCGTCGACAATAATTCCTGGTTGCAATGATCTGGCCAGCTTAAGTAATCCCTCAGAATCCCAGTCGTCCCTGCCTTTTCCATTTTTACCCGGAAATGAAAAATCAAACCAGATGATGCTTATTTCACCGTAGTTTGTAAGAAGCTCCCTGACCTGGTTCTTCATGTACTCGCGGTACTTATTCATATCCCTGCCTTTGTTAAGCTTATCATATTCCGCATCGGTCTCAGCCCTCTGGGGATGCTGTCTGTCAATAGTATAATCTGGATGATGCCAGTCGATAAGCGAATAATAAAAACCCACCTTTAATCCCTCAGCTCTGAAAGCTTCAACATACTCTTTAATTATATCCCTTCCGAAAGGTGTATTGGTTGCTTTATAATCCGTGTATCTGGAATCGAAAAGGCAGAAGCCTTCATGATGCTTTGCAGTTAGAACAACGTACTTCATCCCTGCTTCCTTAGCCATTCTTGCCCATTCCTTCGGATTATACAGGTCAGGATTGAAGATATCGAAGTATTTCTGGTATTCCTCGTTTGTCATCCTTTCCCGGTTTTTAATCCATTCATGCCTTGCCGGCAATGCATATAATCCCCAGTGAATGAACATCCCGAAACGTGCCTCAGTCCACCATTTCATCCTTGCGGCCTTTTGTGCTTCGGTCTCTTCTGGCAACTGGGCAACCGTCTGCTGTGAAACAATTAACAGTAAAAGCAGGACACTTAACATTGACAGGATTCGCGTTTTCATATAAGGTAGGTTTTTGATTAATGATTCGGTTTTTTAACCTCATCCCTCTCTCCCTTCTCCTGAAGGAGATGGGAGGTAACTTGCTTTATATATGTCACATAGACCCTCCCATTTTACGGTAGGGGTTGGGGGTTAGGTGCTACATAAAGATATGATATTTTTTTCTTATCATCCCCTCAATTCGTCAATTAGCTTATGCATATTTTCGAAATGCGAGCCCTCCCAGAAAATCTTTCCGCAACCAGGACATTTTTTAAACTTGCTGTAATACTTTTTTGTATTCATTTGAAGGGCATCTTCAATATGCTCCTTTTCAACCTCTTCCAGATTGCTGTTACATTCAATACATCTTGTGAACGGATCTATCTTCCTTTGCAGATCAAGCCTGATAATTACTTCCTTAAGTTGTTCCAGGGATTTCTGAGATCTTAGCCAGTAACCACGCGTTACCCTCTTATTCTTTAAAAGTCCCCGGTCCCTTGTAAGTATTATTCTTCTTGATGACATGGATATGTCAATAATATCATTATCACCGATGTCTGTGGCATAATAAGTATCAAATCCGCACATTCTCAGGTATCTTGTCAGTTTTCCAAGGTGAACATCGGCAATAAACCTGGGTTCACGCAGTGGCCTGCTCCTGAGTCTTATCAACGGAGAAATGTCAAGCGATTCGAAAACGGGATATACAGAAATGTGGTCACCATTTAAGACCTTATGACTGAAGCCAGCAGATACGCCGTTAACAACAATCAGGTCAATCTCCACATGCGGAACCCCTATTGCTTCAACAACATCCTTTACTGAATGATTACCCCTGAATGAATACGGGAACTCCTGCTTTTTCCACCTGGACGGGAGAAAATCATTAAGCTCTTCATAAAATCTGAACCAGGCAGTATTCATTGTATACTCATCTATAGTCTTTTCATGAGTATCTCACGCAAATCATCTTTTGTAAGATGAACAGGGTTGTTTTTAATATCAGTAATGTTACAAACTGAAGAGAGAGAAGGTTCATCAAGACCATAATAACTTAGCCGTGGCAACTGCAATTCTTCAGTCAGCCAGTACAGGTAACTGATAAATTTATCCACATTATGGTCATACGGCATACTTGCATTTCCACTGAAAATACTGCCGAGAATCGAGTATTTTCGGTAATAAGGATCTTCTGCCGACGATTTCCTCCTCAGAACCCTGACATTAATCTCATTTGCAGCTGCCATGAGAGTTCCGCAAACAACACCATGCGGAATATCAAGCAAGCCCCCTATTGATGAGGCAAATCCATGCACTGCTCCCAGCCCGGCATTCGCAAGGCATATACCTGAAGAAAGTGCTGCCAAAGCCATGCCAGTCCTGGCCTTAAGGTTACCCCCGTCTCTGTAAACTGCGGGTAAAGAATCTTTTAGTATCCTGATGCCCTCAAGAGCCAGAACATCGGTGTATGGATTCGACCTGGTTGACAGGTACGCTTCAGTGAGCTGAGTGAAACAGTCCATCCCGCTTGATGCGGTTATCTCACCAGGACATGATACTGCAAGTTCAGGATCCACTATAGCTATGTCGGGTACAAGGTTATCATGCCTGAGTGACTTCTTAAATCCTTCGGGGCCCGTCCTGGAAATAACTGCATTCTTTGTTGCTTCACTTCCTGTACCTGATGTGGTCGGAACCGCTATAAAAGGAACTTTACTACCGGGATGTACTTTTGTACCAACGCCTTCAAGATAATCGGTTATTCCCCCGCCTGAAGGAATCATTGCCGAGATTGCCTTACCCGCATCAATAACGCTGCCTCCTCCTATCGAAACAATGACATCGGGTTTTTCGTATGAATTTAAAGATACTGCTTCATCGATGATTTCAGGGGTAGGCTCAACTGCAACGTTAAAAACATGGTATTTCAATCCGTCATCTTTTAATTTTCCGAGTATTCTCCCGGCAGCAGGATTATTTGAAAGTGAACTCCTACCCGTAACAAGCAATACCCGTTTGCCATATGTTCTTAAAGCGGCAGGTAATTCATTTATTTTCCCCGCGCCAAAATAGATGAGAGGGAGCCGGCTGAAATTGAATGGAACAATCATACTTCCCTTGCCGGTTGGAGAATATTATACCTGATCCCTTTTCGCGGTTCAGCCATCATATCACCTATAGTCTCCCTCCATTTGAGATAATGAGGGGTGTTTTTATGAGCTGCAGCGGCATCTTCATTCACGTAAGCCTCGTAGAGCATGAAACTACAGGGATCATCTGCCTGCTGAATAAAATCGAACCTCAGGTTACCGGGCTCTTTAACCGAAGCCAGGTGATTCTCCGTTGATGCTTCGATGAACTTGCCGACCGACTCCGGTTTTACATGGATGTAAACGCATGTAACTGTCATATCGCTGTTGCTTTTTAAGATCAATAATGCAACAGCAATTTACAAAAAATTCATAAGCCTGATCAGGATCTAAGACTCATTCTGTCGTTACACGATCGGAGAATGGAAGGACAACCGTGCGAAAAGACCACCATTAAGCCGCCGGTAACCCATATCACTTAAGAACCACAGTAATCCTGCCAGCGCCCTGCTGAAACCGGGTATATTCCCGGAAGCTGTCATATATATATACAGCATTATGTCTAATAATTAGACAGTGAGATCTCGCCATTAAATTCTAATATATTGATTAAATGACATTTAAATTTATGGCACATTCTTTGGATTCCTTTGATTTATATATTTTCATAACCATGAACATTAAAAGACTTATAATACCGATACTATTTATTTTTTCATTCAGTGGAGTTTACTCACAGGAGCATTGGACTCTCGAGGATTGTATTGACTATGCGGTTAGTAACAACCTGCAGCTCCAGAGGCAGCGGCTGGAGAATGAGACTGCCGAAGCAAACCTCCTGAAATCGAAAATGGATGTTCTTCCAAACCTTAATTTCGGAGCTAATGCAAGGGTGGGTTTTGGAAGGTCGATCGACCCTGTTACAAACCTTATTACTTTCAAGCAGAACCTGAGCAACTCCTACAACCTGAGCTCCAGCATAACTTTGTTTAACGGGTTTACGCAGCTAAATACGATTTCTGCAAACAAATTTATGCTTAAAGCAGGGCTGGAAAATGAAAAGGTTGCAAGGAATACACTTATTATCAACGTACTCAGCGCTTACTACCAGGTTCTTTATGCAAAGGGACTGGAAGACGCGGCAAAAATGCAGGTTGACCTATCCGAGGAACAGCTTGAACGTATGCGGGTAACGGTAGATGTGGGAAAAGAAGCAGTATCAAAATTATATGAGCTGGAAAGCAGGGCATCGGAAGACAGGTTGGCATATACAGTGGCCATGAATTCCACGAAACAAGCCCTTACGTCACTCAGGCAGCTGCTGCAGCTTGAGCCGGGAACACCGTTTGATCTCCTTATGCCGGAACTTGACAATGTAATGATCGAATACTCCATTTACAGGGCTGACAGCGTATATAATATTGCGTCAGAAATTCTACCAAGGCTGAAAGCTATCAATTATGAGCTACTTGCCTCCAGGAAACAACTGGCTGCTGCGAGAGGATCGATATACCCGGAGCTTTCATTGAATGGTTCACTCTTCACGGGATACTACAAAGTTATCAGTGAGGGTGTACCTGACCAGGATTCATTCTCCACCCAGCTGAAAAATAACAACAGCCAGTCGATAAGCGCGTCGATCAGTATTCCTATTTTCAATAACTACACGATAGGCAGGAATATTAAAATAGCTAAGATCAGAAAGAATGACAATGAACTGAGACTTGAGCT
>CAZQRQ010000004.1:0-37928 GCA_964595725.1 uncultured Rikenellaceae bacterium
AAATAGAATACCAGGGTCCGGTTATGGGGCTTCCTGAAACCGTTGCACACCCGATTAATAAGCAGGATACTACCCCTGTTGCTCAGCCATATGTTCTTTCCGGGATGGTCAGAAATGAGGAAGCCATTATCGGTCAGGGTGCAGTATTTAACGTCCCTGTCGGATCAGGAAGACTAATTGCTTTCACCTTTAATCCATTGCATCGCTATTTAAACCTGCATGATGCCGGGCTGGTATGGAATGTGCTAATCAATTGGGATTATATTAGGGGAATAGACTAATCAGATGCAGCATGTGATTATGATGGGCGTCTTTTTTAAGAAACTGTGATGAGAAGTTTATCCATCTTGTTTGTTTTTATTGCCTTTAGTTTTTTCAACCAGACATGCGAAAAAAAGAAACCTGTTGTAAATAAGCTATCATGCATCGAGAGGTTTTCCAGCCTGAAACCCGGGAGCGAGGATTACGTATTGCCATTCCCTCCGGGGAAAAGATATGTGCTCAGCCAGTCCTGTTGAACTCCTGACGGGGGGCATAGCAATCAGCTGGCCTATGATTTTGCTATGTATTTTGGTGATACGGTATGTTGTATGAGATCGGGTATAGTAAAGGACCTGAGAGAGGACCAGCCTGATAACGGGGGTGAGATAACTGCCTCAGATCACAATTACTTAATGATCCGGCATAATGACGGCACTGTAGCATTTTATGCACATTTAATGCAGAATGAAGTTCCGGTGGAAGCCGGAGAATTTGTTGAACAGGGTGATCATATAGCTCTTAGTGGTAATTCAGGTAATACACTTAATTTCCCACATCTTCATGTCGGAGTATATGAAAACTATCTTCCGGTTGAAACATACGATCTTCCTGTTTTCTTCAAAAATATTGACGGACCAGTCGACGATATGGGAAGACTCATAGCAGATTCGTGGTACACGGCATTAAGCTATTAATTTTCTGTTGCCCGATTATTAATGCGTTATCGGGAATTGACTTCAGGTATTATCTTAAATAAAGTTAAATGTGATACTTTATGCCCCCAAAGGGGTGTCTCTCCAAAATCATTTTATTTATTTTTGTTTTTGATTTACAATCCGATATTATGAAACGGCTTTTTATCTATTCAATAATTTTATTATTCATAACATCATGTGGTGATTATGAAACCCGTCTTGTAAGAGAAGCAGACCGGATACACCGGAAAATACTGACAGTTGATACCCACTGTGATACTCCGATGAAATTTGAGCAAGGCGATTTCGATCTTGGAGTCAGGCATGAAGAAGGTTGCGTTGACTTTCCCAGAATGAATGAAGGTGGCTTGCATGCTGAATTCTTTGCTGTTTTTACAGGGCAGGGTCCCAGGAATGATTCTGCGTATAATGCTGTTAACGAAAGGGCCCTGGATATTTTCGATGCAATCCACAAAAATGTAGAGAACAACTCCTCAATGGCTGAAATAGCTTACACTGCCGATGATGCATACAGAATAAAGAGGAGTGGTAAGATAGCAGCTTTTATAGGAGTTGAGAATGGATACCCGATTGGCAAGGATCTTTCAAAGCTTGCACTATATTATAACCTGGGTGCCCGATATATGACATTATCACATTCACGTAACAATGATATATGTGATTCCAGCACAGACCCGTCAGGACCAGAGCATAACGGCCTTTCTGAATTCGGGGAAAAAGTTGTAAATGCCATGAACAGGCTGGGTATGATGGTGGATGTTTCACACATTTCCGACGAGGCTTTCTATGATGTCCTTAAAACAACCATGGCACCCGTTATTGCTTCTCATTCTTCGTGCAGGGCTCTTTGCGAAAACAAAAGGAACATAAACGACGATATGCTTCTTGCCTTGAAAGAGAACGGAGGTGTTATCCAGATATGTATCCTCAGTAACTATCTTAAATCACCTGAACCCAATCCGGAATTAAATGAAAAAGTACAGGAAGTACAGGCTAAATATGGAAATATCTCGGAACTTTCCCCGGAGCAAAGGGATCAGTTGCTGGCAGAGATAAGGGATGTACAGAGAAAATATGTAAAACTGGCAACTGTTAAGGATGCCGTTGATCATATTGATCATGTAGTCCAGGTCATTGGTATTGACTATGTGGGTATAGGTACTGATTTTGATGGTGGTGGAGGCATAGAAGGTTGCCGGGATGTCTCACAGATGAAGAATATAACCATAGAATTGCTACGAAGGGGTTATTCCAGGAAGGATATTGAAAAGATCTGGGGAGGAAACATAATGCGGGTACTCACCAGGGTTGAGAAAATGGCCACTTATTTGCTCAGGAACTGATCCTGGAAAATCTCAGTGTCTTTAACATCCAGTCGGGCAATTTCTTTCTTGGATCCCTCTTTCTCAGATCCAGATACCATCCAAGTTTTTTTATTATAGGAACTTTATGGGTTTCAACAAACTCAATAAGTGTACCGTCAGGATCTTCAATATAAGAGAAATGACCTGCCGCTTCCCCCATATCAAAGCTTTTCCCGTCATGGCTCATTTTGCTGTCGACAGTAAATGGAAATCCAGCCTCCTGGCAAAAGTTCTTGAGATTGTCCATTCCCACTATATCGAAGCAAAGATGTATAAATCCGGGATCGCCCCAGTAACGCCCGGCGTAGATCTTACGTTCATTTATGTCTCCTGAGCTTAAAAGTTCAATTTCACTCCTTCCGAACAACTTACTGAAAGGCCCCGCTTGTGGCTCCGATTTTCTGAGCAAAATTCTTCTCAGCTTCCTGTCACCTCCGGGAAGGGATTTAAGATCAGAAAATGTATCTGTAACGTCATAGACAACACTGTCATATCCGAGAATATCAGAGTATACTTTTCTTGATTTTTCAATATCAGTCACACCAATAATAGCACCGTATGACCCACCGGTTGGCTTGTTTTCATTTCTAAACCAGTCGTCAGCTTCAACCATGTGGAATATATTACCGAAAGGATCTTTGAGGAAAAGAGTTCTGCGTCCGGAAGGATCTTTTTCAGGCTGGCCAAATAAGTATGCTCCATTGCCGGTGAAATGGGCAGATACATCATCAATAGATTTAATTTTGATTTTGCCGGCAAAAATACCCAGGTTGCCAATTTCAGGCTCTCGGTCTATTTCCACGGGCTTTCTTCCCTTGTACTGCCATATTTCAAATCCTCCTCCGCTCTGGAGGTTGTAAACAAGTACAGCATGCCTTGTTCTGGGCTTACCCCCGGTGTAGGGAAGCATAAGTTTCGCCTCAGCTTCCTCCTCGAATATCGGGCAGTCCATACCGAATTTTTCATTATACCATTTCCAGGATGTCTTAAGGTCTTTTACCCCCACACCTAATTGCTGGATTCCACTGATAATATAATCTTTCATATCTTTAAGCAGGATTTGTTACGATGATTTAATTTTGTCTGCGATTCGAAAGAAAATAAAAGGCAGAAATCTTCTAATGTATAACATGATAAGCTCGCCAGAGCCTACGAGGATTTCCCTTTTGTTCCTTTTTATACCTCTTATTATTTGTTTTGCCGCACGCTCTGGAGTTATTCCCTTTTCTTGACCCGGATCCATCTGACCATGCTCCTTCCCATCCTTATCCAGAGCCCTGAATGAGATCCTTGTCTTTACCCTTCCAGGAATGATAACGGAAGCTCTTATATTGTTCTTTTTATTTTCAAGATATAGAGTCTCGATAAAGCCATGCAAAGCCTGTTTGGAGGCTGAATAAGCTGACCGCAGGGGGAACCCGAATCTTCCCGAAATGCTGCTTGTTACCAGTATATGGCCATTTTTCTGCTTAATCATCTGGGGGAGGATGGCCTTTGTGAGTGCTATAGTGCCGAAATAATTGATTTCCATTAATTGCCTGTCCAACCAGAGCGGGGTTTCCTCAACACTTGCCCTTTGACTTATACCTGCGATATTGAGCAGATAATCTATTCTGCCAAATGTCTTTATTTGCTTATCTGCAATTTTACTTATTCCTTCTGTATCTGAGAGATCAAATGATACACAGGTTACTTTGCTGGATAAATCACCACAGTTTTTCTTTACTTTTTCAAGCCCTGAAGTTTCGTTCGAAGAGGCAATAACTTTGGCACCTTCTCCAATAAAAGCATATACCAGCGATTCTCCTATTCCTGATGAAGCCCCTGTTATCCATACAACCTTATCTGTGAACTCATCTCTCATTTTGATTCTGAATATTGTTTACTAATTGAGTAAGCTCATCATAGGCTTCCTTAAGCCTGACATAATCTTCTTTTCCGGTCCTTCTGTATTTTCTGATTCTTATGCCACCTATGACCCTGTTAAAGAAGAGGTGATAGTTCCATGCAAGAAGCCCCGCAAGAGGGATCGAAAGGAATATAAGAACAGCCAGCCACCAGGGCTTAATTATCAGTAAGGCCAGAACCAAATATAACGGAAGGAAAAGAATAGCCAGAATCAATGAGACAGTATAGGCGACGGAACTGTGAAAATTGACATCCAGAACTTTCTTGAGAAATAATTTCGGCACAAGGTAGAAAATGTAATTAAATGCCATTCCATACATAAATACTGGCAAAAGTAGAGCAAGGGCAAATATCCCGGCTATCATACCAGATAATGTATGTCTTCTTTTTCGCAGGAGGTGATACCCTAAGCCCAGTTTTTCCGAGATGTTCTTAACTTCCAGACTCAGATGGCAAATTCTTTTATATTCTCCCCGCGACTTTGTCCTGAGGTTATTTAACTGGCTGATAAGCTGCCTGTCCCTGAATAATTTGGGAAATTTTATGTCATCATTATACCTGCCATTAACTATATTTCTGAGCTCATCAATTGCCTCATAGTCATCTTTAGATTCAATATGGACCATAAGTTTCTTCATCTCCTCCGACAATTTGTTCCGGAGTTCATTCATAGCTCCTCTCGGATACTTCTTATATGATGAATAGAATTCAGATAATTCAATTGGTTTACCATAAACAACTGTAAGGACCTGCCTTACCCTTGAATAGTGAGTAAAATCTATTCCAACAGGTATTATTTTTATATTGAGATTGAAATCAGTTGCCTCATCAGCCTGGAAAGCTATCCTGCATATCCCGTTTTTCAACTGGCGAAGCCTTCTCACTGCTTCAAGGTTTCCTTCAGGCAGTATGACCAGTCCGTTTTTGTTTCTCATCACCTCAACGGTTTTGTTAAAAACCCAGTCATTCATACTCTTAACATTTTCAATACCGTCTCTCATTCTGTAAACAGGAAGGATCTTCAGGAAGTAGAGTATTGAGGCAATGAATTTCTTTTTGAATATGTCAGCTCGTGCAAGGAATACAGGCTGCCCTTTATGAGTAAAAAGAACCGCAAGAGCATCCATCAGGGCGTTCTGGTGATTAGGGGCATAAATAAGATGGGCTTCGGGTTCAATGTTTTCCCTGCCTAATACAATAACTCTCCTGTAAAAGAACCAGTTGTGCCAAATATTGGCAATTTTCTTCAGGATTGCGTAAGCAGTTGAGTGTTTTTCTATATTCTCTTTACCCATTAATTCAGCCTATTGAAGCGACTAAGAAATCAATAATTAACATTAAACCTGTTGCAGAATGCAAGTTAGTAAAATTTAACCTGTCAATAATTCTTCTTTCCTTCTTGGTTGGCCTGCCCGATCCCTTTGGCCTGAGTACAAACCCGTTATTTTTTACAGCAAGTAGTTTTTCTCTCTCTTCTTCAGTTGTAATATCCCTGATATATTCGTCTACCTCCTTGGCCGGTATCCTTTTCTCAAGAAGATTCAGGACCTCATAAGTATATATAACAGGTAATTTACGTACCTGTATTACCTGATTCCTGGAAACTGAATATGATGGTTTTACTGATGTGTTGTTAATTAAAACCCTGCCTTTCCTGCATGCATCGGAAGCCATGCTTCTTGTTTTAAAGATTCTGGTAGCCCAGAGAAACTTATCGATTCTTATGCTTTTCTCAGGATTCATCTGATTCACTCTTTAGCTGTGTCCCGTCAGTACCCTTTTTACTCTCTTCCTTTCCATATATATTGTACCTGGTCATGGTAAGATCCAGACCAACAGTACCAAACGACCTGATCATTTCAATTACAATTCCTATTCTTTCCGAGATGTAATCTTTGTCTTCTTCACTCCATTGACTAAGTACGTAATTGCGCTGAGTCCCTTTTTTGAAATTATTTCCTATACCGAACCTTATCCGCGAATAATCGCTTGTACCGAGGATTGAATTTATGTGTGCCAGCCCGTTATGTCCTCCATCACTTCCCTTTGGGCGCATCCTTATGCTACCTAATGGAAGAGCAAGATCATCAACAATAACCAGCATATTCCCGATATCTATCTTTTCTTTCTTAAGCCAGTAATTCACAGCATTGCCACTGAGATTCATATATGTGGAAGGCTTCAGGAGGATGAATGTTCTGCCCCGGTATTTTATGCTGCATACTGACCCATACCTTTTATCAATAAAAAAAGCATTGGATGCTGACGCCATAGCATCCAATACTAAAAAACCAACATTATGACGAGTAGCCTGATACTCATCACCAATATTTCCCAGGCCAACTATCAGATATTTCAATTTGCCTGTTAATTATAAAACGAACAAATAATTATTCTTCCGCAGGAGCTTCTGCACCATCAGTAGCAGGAGCAGCTTCTGCCTCTGCTTCAACTTCTTCGGTTTTCTGTGCAACTCTTGAAGTAGCTACGGATACCACCATCAATTTCCTGGAATCCAGCAGCTCAATCTTATTGAATGATAAATCTCCGACTTTGACAGATTGATGTATTTTAAGATCTGTAACATCTACAGTAAGATAATCGGGAATATCATTTACAAGCCCTCTTACAGCAAGACTTCTCATCTTCAGACGAAGTTTCCCTCCTGCCTTTACACCCGCTGCATCCCCAGTGATCCTGACGGGAATGTTTATTGTTATGGGCTTATTATCAGATACTTCAGTAAAATCAATATGGATAATTTTGTCTGTTACAGGATGAAATTGGATCTCTTTCATTACTGCCTCATATTCCTTCCCTTCAATACTGAGCTTAACAAGGTGTGCATCAGGTGTATATACGAGTTTGTTGAAATTGTTCTCATGGGTGTAGAAGTGTATATTTTCTTTTCCACCATAGATTACACAAGGGACATTATTAGAATTTCTCAGTTCCCTTGAGCTTTTTTTCCCCAGTTCTTTTCTGAATGAACCGGTAATCTCGATAGTTCTCATTTCTGCTAAAATTGTTGTGTTACTCAAATTTACCAAATTGGTAAATTCCCATCACACGGTTAAAATAAAAGATTTAAAAATTGGTTCGCAAATATAAGACAAAGGATTTAAAATACAAAACTGGTACTAATTGAAAGATTCAGGTTTACAGCTTCAATTGCTTTGGCAAAAATTTCTGCCGTATGAAGTACTTTTATTTTAGGTGAGTATTTTATGAAAGGCATCGAATCAGTAACTACGAGTTCCTCTATTGGAGAATCGTTAATCCGTTCAACTGCATTTCCAGACAAGACCGGATGAGTTGCAAAAGCCCTGATACTTCTTGCTCCCCGCTCTTTCATCATTTGTGCTGCGAGTACAAGAGTACCTGCAGTATCGACCATATCATCGATGATGATAACGTTACGGTCTTCCACTTCACCGATTATTGACATTTCTTCAACCACATTAGGTTTCTTTCGGAGCTTGTAGCAGAGGACCATCTCTGCCTGGAGATGCCTTGCATAGGCATTCGCCCTTTTTGACCCTCCCATGTCAGGTGCAGAAATGGTAAGGTTGGTGAGGTTGAGATTTTCTATATATGGAGCAAAAATTGCTGACCCGAAAAGGTGATCAACAGGAACATTGAAAAAACCCTGGATCTGATCAGCATGCAGATCCATTGTTATTATCCTGTCAATCCCGGCAGCACTGAGAAGATCAGCAGAGAGTTTGGACCCAATAGAAACCCTGGGCCTGTCTTTCCTGTCCTGTCTGGCAAAACCATAGTAGGGAATAACTGCAATAACTTTATATGCAGAGGCCCTTTTAGCAGCATCAATCATAAGCAAAAGTTCGAAAAGGTTATCAGCCGGCGGATTGGTTGATTGCACAATAAATACCATGCAACCTCTTACAGATTCGTCGTAACATGGCTGGAATTCACCATCACTGAAAGTAGTTACTGAACTTTTGCCAAGTTCTATTCCCAGTTTTTCTGCAATCTTTTCGGCCAGGGCTTTAGAAGATCGGCAGGCAAATAGCTTCAATGGGGCTTTACCAAACATTTAAAAGTGATTTAGCTGGTTATTTTCAGGTTATCTGTAGTTACAAAAATAGAAAATCCGGTATAAATCATGGTCCATTTTTAAAAATGTTGATAGAATATTCTACGAAGTCGAGTATATCTTCCCTTCCTTCCTTCTTAACTGTCGATGCCACAAATGTCTGAGGCAATTCCTCCCATGTTTCACTCATTATTCTGTTATGAGCAAGGATATTCCTGCTGAGCATAACACTGCTTACCTTATCTGATTTAGTAAATATTCTGGCAATAGGAACCCGGTTATGACCCAGCATATCCATGAATTCCAGATCAGAGACCTGCGGCGGAATCCGGCAATCAATAAGTACGAACAGGCAAACCAGGTTTTGCCTTTCAAGTATGTACCTTTCCAGTTCTTCAGTCCATTTATCCCTGAGCTTCTTTGAAAAACGAGCATACCCGTAACCTGGCAGATCTACCAGGTACCAATCCGTGTTTATCAGGAAATGATTGATGGTCCTCGTTTTGCCAGGCGTGCCGGATATTTTTGCCAGTCTGGATCTTCCGGTAAGCATATTGATCAGCGATGATTTACCTACATTAGACCTTCCAATAAACGCAAATTCGGGATATATTCCCTTTGGACATTGTTCCAGTGTAGTACTGCTTTTTATAAATTCAGATGATCTTATAAGCATTACAGATACTGCTAGTTTAGATCACTATAAGGTAATTCGATCCTTTTATAGACTATTTTCCTGTTACCAAGGCTTGTTAAAATTTCTGCAATTATCCCGACGTACCCGGGATTGTTATTTCCCGTTTTCCTGAGTTGGAGATAGCCGGTTGTTTCAGTGTCATTTATTTTTATGCACTCTTTCGGATTAAAAAGATTATTTGTTAATTCCCCCCGGTAATAATTAGCTTTCACATCTTTCTTGTCTAGCTCGACAAATATCTTATATGTGCCATTGGAATTATAGTAATCTTCTGTTCTTACAACAAGCTGCGGATAGCTGGTAATCAGTTGTCCGTTTGAATTGAATTCTTCAAGGAATGGCGTTCTTAGGCCGTCTGAGAATTCCAGCTTTGCCCTTACCTTCCCGTTACGGTAATACTGAATCTGCATACCATTAATCGAGTCGTGCCTGAATGGAGTTTTCCTGAAAATAACACCATCTTCATGATACCAAATGGCTGTATCCTCTCTCATACCGTTTTCATACCAGAATGTCTGGCGCAGTTTCCCGGATGGATAGTATGTTTTCATAATGCCATGGCGGATACCGTTTTTCATAGTTACCTCGGCAGAAACAAGATTACCGCTGTGGTATACGCCTATTCCCGTAAAACCAGTGTCTGGTACTGCAGCAGCAGTATCCTCTTCAGTTGACTGCCCACCCCCGGTGCCCCTGTTCTGACACCCAGAACCCAGTATAAAAAATGTCAGGATGAGCGTAAATAATGCAAGACTTTTCATATCAGATATCAATCAAATGGTTTAGAATTTATAAATACTTCCAGAATCTTGGCTTCCGGTTTTGGTTCAAGTGCAAGTTCAGCAAGGACAGCTGGAATAAGAACTGTTTCACCTTTTAAGACAATTTCAGATCCTTTGTCCCACTTTATTATAAATTCGCCCTCCAGGCAGATATATATCACAAAAGTATCTAAAAGATTATAGTCTTTATCAACCGGATTATTGAAATACAGAATATTTGTGACGAAATACTCGCAATTAACAAGATTGATTGTAGTATCCGGAATACTCTCTTTCCTTATTATGCAATCCCTCGATGCATTGAAATCAAGCGTATCCTCGGCCAGATCAAGATGCAATTTCCTTGACTGACCGTCCGGGGCCAGCCTTCCCCAGTCGTATATTCTGTATGTTATATCCGATGTTTGCTGTATCTCAACCAGTATCAAACCGGCACCGATGGCATGAATACGGCCGGCAGGAGTAAAAAGGACATCCCCCTTTTTGGGGCATTCAGTATTAAGGAGGTGTGGCAGCTTATTATCTGCCAGGGCATTTTTATAATCCTCCTTCGTTATGGAATTCCTGAATCCGGTGAAGACCACTGCATCTCGTTCAGCTTCAAGGATGTACCACATCTCCGTTTTGCCGTACGCGTTATGTCTTTTTTTAGCAAGTTTGTCATCAGGGTGTACCTGGATTGAGAGGACTTCCCTGGCCTCAATAAGTTTTATCAGAAGCGGAAATTCATCACCGAATTTCTCATAGATCGCTTCACCGGTAATATCACCCATATAAACTTCAACGATCTCCTGAAGGTTATTTCCGGCAAGAAAGCCATTTGTAACGACTGAAATATCACCGGATACGGCAGATAATTCCCAGCTTTCCCCAATAAGTGCTTCCCTGTCCGCCTTCTTTCCATAATTTTCCATCAGGGCATGGCCACCCCATATTCTTTGTTTCAGAATTGGTTCAAACTTAAGGGGATATAATTCAGTCATTTTTTCTATGCTGTTCTTACTTTTTCCAGATTCCAGAAAAAGTGATTAATCTGAGAAGGAGTTATTGTTTTATCATGAAGTATTAATTATTATTTTTGGTAAGGAAAGATATGACAAAAATATGAATTTATGCTTATCGTTGGAATAGCAGGAGGAACCGGATCAGGAAAGACAACCGTAGTTAATAAGATAGTTGAGGTTTTTCCAACCGAGGAAGTTATTGTACTGCCACAGGATGCTTATTACCGTGATAACAGCCATATCTCCCTTCGTGAGCGCCAGAAAATAAATTTTGACCATCCCGATTCAATTGAATTTCAGTTCCTGATAGAGCATCTTAACAGACTAAAATCCGGGCTGGCAATTGAGATGCCTGTATATTCTTACCTTACTTGTCTTAGATCGAAGGAGACTATAACAGTTAAGCCTGCAAGAGTTGTGCTGGTTGAAGGGATACTTATTCTCACCGACAGCAACCTGCGTGATATTCTTGACATAAAAGTATTCGTGGATGCGGATGCTGATGATCGTTTAGGACGGGTGATTATGCGCGACATAGTTGAGCGGGGAAGGTCTGTGGATATGGTACTTGAAAGATATCATCAGACAGTTAAACCATCACACCTGCAGTTTATTGAGCCTTCAAAACGATATGCCGACATTATTATTCCGGGAGGAGGGGAGAACCAGGTAGGTATAGAAATTCTGATTACGATTATAAATCAACATCTTTTAAAAGAAAAGGTTAAAGGAAATGCTTGAAAATATTAAACCGGAGGATATTCTTTTTCTGGACATTGAAACAGTTCCTGCCGGGCCATCATTTCAGGAACTAGCCCCCGACATGCAGGTCCTGTGGGATAAGAAGTCCTCAAACTTCAGAAATGAAGACCAGGACGCAGCATCAATATATCAGCGTGCAGGTATTTATGCAGAGTTTGGTAAAATTATATGTATCTCGGTTGGACTGCTTAAGGACAGGGATCCATACGGATTCAGACTCAAATCGTTTTTTGGTGATGATGAGCTGTTATTGCTAAACGAATTCTCGGTTATGTTGACGAATTATTCGAAGAACAGGGAATTACTACTATGTGCACATAACGGGAAAGAGTTTGACTATCCTTATATAGCTCGACGAATGATAATTAACGGCATTAGGATACCGGATCTGCTGGATAATGCTGGTAAGAAGCCCTGGGAGGTCAAATTACTGGATACAATGGAACTTTGGAAATTTGGTGATTATAAGAGCTATACTTCGCTTAACCTTTTATCTGCGATTCTGGGAATACCTTCTCCAAAAGATGACATTGATGGTAGTATGGTAGCTGATATTTACTGGAAGGATCATGACCTTAGAAGGATTGTTCAGTACTGTGAAAAAGATGTTGTTACTGTTGCCCAGATATACCTCAAATTAATTAACAGGCCGGTAATAAGTAATGACAGGGTGGAATCGGCAACCGTTTTTAGCTGATCAACCGATAATCTGATCTCGAAAAATTCTGATTAAAGCATCCGGACGTTCAGCATTGATCCAGTGACCAGCATTGCTTATTATTCGCAGGTCTGCCGCAGGAAAGATTCTTTTTATCTCAGGCATGTCATCCTCCATAATATAATCTGAGTTCTCTCCTTTGACGAAAAGTACAGGAAAGCCCGTTGCTTGTTCATTGAAATCATCATCCGGAACAATCCCTTCCATGATATTATCCAGGTTATCGTAAAGTGCCCTTGCATTGAGCCTCCAGGAAAACTGTTTGTGATTACTCCTGGTAAGGTTCTTCATTATGAAGCTTCTTATCCTTTCCGACGGTATTTTCACCAGAAGTAAATTATCAACTTCTGATCTTGTTTTCAATCCTGCCAGGTCCACAGAAAGTAATGCCTCCAGGATGGAACAATGTTGTCTATAAGATTCATTTTCATGATCTCTGGTACCAAATGGGGAGATATCCAGCACTAACAGGGAATTTAAGCTTTCAGGCCATTTTAGTGCATATTTCATGGCCACCTTACCTCCCATACTATGACCGGCAAGGATAAATCTTTCCACACCTGCCTCTGTTATCATCTCATGTAAATCATTACTCATACTTTCATAAGTATGTTCATCATCATGGGGTGATTGTCCATGATTTCTGAGATCAGGCAGATATACAGTGAATCTGTCAGACAGATCCCTGGCAATCGTTAACCAGTTATCCGATGAGCCATATAATCCATGAAGGATTATAAGAGCAGGTCCTTGCCCGGCTTTCCTGTAGTAGAGTCTCATTTCATTCAGCTATACGACAAGCTGGCGTTTGTACATCTGTATAGTATTTTCCAGCCCGAAATATAATGCATCAGATATAAGGGCATGACCGATGGATACCTCCTTAATCCAGGGGATATTGTTGATGAAAAAATTCAGGTTATCCAGATTAAGGTCATGTCCGGCATTGAGTTCGAGTCCGGTAGCCCTTGCTATTTCCGCTGCTTTTACGAATGGCTTTATCGCTTTATCCCTGTTTAAACCGAAGTATGTTGCGTAGGGTTCAGTATAAAGCTCAATCCGGTCTGTTCCTGTTTTAGACGCATTTTCAATGTTTTCCGGATCTGTATCAACAAAAATGGAAGTCCGTATTCCAGACTCCTTAAGCAATGAAATTATGTCTGTAAGGAAATCCCTGTTCGTTTTTGTGTTCCAACCTGCATTTGAAGTAATTGCCCCGGGAGGATCAGGTACCAGGGTAACCTGATCCGGCTTAACTGATGTAACCATTTTCATGAAACTTTCGGACGGGTATCCTTCAATATTAAATTCGGTTGTTATAATAGGTTTGATTTCAAGAACATCCGAGTATTTAATATGTCTTTCATCGGGACGGGGATGTACTGTAATACCATCAGCACCATACTTCTCGCAGTTTAGTGCTGCGAGCTTTACGTCAGGTATGTTGCCCCCTCTTGCATTTCTTATAGTGGCAATCTTGTTTATGTTTACGCTAAGTCTAGTCATTTCAGTGATTTAAGAGTCGTATGTATCGTAAATATCATGTAAAATTACAACAACTGCAGTTTTTTTTCTTATTTTACGGGAAAATTAAGATCATTTAAAAATATGCTGGCAAAGGACCTTATATCTGAAATTATACCGTCGCTTAAAACCTCCGATACAGGTCAGACAGCCCTCAACTGGATGGAAATATTCAGAATTTCGCATCTTCCTATAGTCAACAACCTTGACTTCCTCGGACTGATATCGGATGCGGATATTTATGATATGAACCAGCCTGACGAGCCAATAGGCAACCATAAGCTGACACTTTTTAAGCCCTTTGTTAGCATGGAACAGCATCTGTTCGAAGTAATCGGGCTGGCTGCCAAACTTAAACTGTCCCTTATTCCGGTCCTGGATAATAACAATCATTACAAAGGAGTTATTACCACAAATGATCTTATTCGTCACCTGGCCGGAATTTCATCGATGGATCAACCGGGAGGACTCATTGTACTCGAATTGCTTGAACAAGATTATTCACTTACCCAGAT
Organism: uncultured Rikenellaceae bacterium; assembly: GCA_964595725.1. Lineage (GTDB taxonomy): Bacteria > Bacteroidota > Bacteroidia > Bacteroidales > VadinHA17 > LD21. The sequence continues at coordinate 14,312 of CAZQRQ010000004.1, forward strand.
CGCCCAGATTGTTGAGGGAAACAATTTAAAGGTGCTTTCATTATATATAACATCTCCTCCTGATTCAACAAGGTTGCAGGTGACTCTTAAGGTAAACAGCAGGGATCTTTCTTCGGTTATAAGAACATTTGAAAGATATAATTACGAGGTGATGACATGGCTTACTAACGATGATGCTCTCGACAATTTTTATTCCGAAAGATTTGACATGTTAATGAAATACCTTGACATTTAATCTTTTACCATGCTTAGCAGGATTGCCATTTACAGTTCTGAAAACAGTACTAAAACAACAGAAGTCATAAAGAGGCTTATTGATGAGCTGTGCAGAAATAATATACATATACAGATTTATGAAAAGTCGGATGACAACGGTTCATGCAGAGGATCAATGATAGAAAAATTTGCTGATCTTGATTCACTCTCGGGAAAGCCCGACCTGGTTATCAGTGTGGGTGGTGACGGTACATTCCTTGAGACTATGCTGAAAGTAAGGGACCTTGGTATACCCGTCGCAGGTATTAATACCGGACGACTTGGCTTTTTGGCGAATATATCAGAAGATGAAATAATTATGTCGCTTGAGATGCTCTATAAAGGAGAATTTGAGATTCTCAGCAGGAGCCTTCTTGAGATTACAAAACCTGCCGATCTTTTCAATGACGGCTCTCCGGTGGCACTTAATGAAATAACCATACAAAAATCCGATCTCAGTATGATTACAATTAATGTTCATATTGATGACAGGTACCTGAACACATACTGGGCTGATGGTCTGATAATCTCCACCGCAACAGGATCAACAGCTTATAATCTTAGTGCCGGCGGACCGATCCTTTCACCGGAAGATGAAAGCATAATTATCTCACCCATTTCACCGCATAACCTTACAATACGTCCTATTATTGTATCCGGAAATAGCAGACTGAAGCTTGTCGTGGAGGGGAGGAGCGAGGTATACCTTGCTACATGTGATTTCAGGTGGAAAAAGCTCCCTTTCAGGGAGGAGATATCTATTGTCCGGTCTTCCAGGAAGCTTAAGACCGTAATGCTGAATGACAGGGATTTTTACGGGACGCTTCGAAGCAAACTTATGTGGGGCGCCGATAAACGTAACTGATGCAATTCAAAACCTGCCTTTTACGTTATAATGAATGATTTAGTATATTTGTTGGATGAAATCTAAATTTTCAAAGTCATGAAGAGAATATTCATGCTTTTCATATTATTCATCGTCGCAGGTCAAATAATGTACTCACAGGATCTGTGGAGAAGGAAAAGATATGAAGCATATGTTGGTTTTGGACCCTCCCAGTTCTTTGGAGATGTCGGGGGATTTACACCCAAGAAGAACATACTTGGCTTTAAAGATTTAAGTTTCAGGCAGACAAGATTCGATGTGAATCTGGGGCTTAAGTACAGAATATATGAAGATCTGAGTGTTAGATTGAGTTTTGCCTACGGTATGCTTCATGCAACTGACGAACGTGGCTCAAATGAAACCAGGGACTATGAAGCCAGAACAACAATTTTTGAACCGGCGATAATAGCAGAATATTCTTTCATAAAAAGTAATAATGAAAACAGCTTCCTGTTTCAAAGAGGTAGGAGTGGAAGTCGAGGCTCCTTTTTGTCCTCAATAGATATTTTCGCTTTCGGGGGAATCGGGGGAGTAAGCTTCAAGGTAGAAGGTAACGATGCACTGATTGACAGGGGTATGGTTAACAGCGGCTTCTCAGCAGTTATACCATTAGGTGTGGGTGCTTCATTATTAATAAACCCTGATTTTAACCTTGGTTTTGAAATTGGTGGCCGGTACTGTTTTTCTGATTATCTGGATGGTTTCACATCGCAATATTCCAGTTCAAACGACGTTTACTACTTTGTTAACTTCACGTTTACGTACAAAATCCTGACAGGTTCGAACGGCCTGCCGGAATTTTTGAATTTTAATAGAAATAGAAGAAGATTTTGAACTGGGCTCTTTTTGAATGAAAAATTTATTCTTACTGACTTTTTTACTGTGTCTTTATAATCCTGCTTTTGCCCAGAGAAATGCAGATATAGGTGTATTTGGAGGAACATCATCCTATATCGGTGATATCAATCCCAACAGGTTGATGTATTCACCTCGTCCTGCAGCCGGAATATTCTACAGGTATAACTTTCATCCAAGGCAGGCAATCAGAACCAACCTGTTTATTGGGATGCTGGGAGCAGACGATCTTGATTTTAACAACGATTTTCAACAGACACGAGCTGCTTCTTTTTCAGGTGAAGTTCTTGAATGGTCAGCACAATTTGAATTTAATTTCTTTCAATACTCGACTCAGGGTAAACGCTGGACTTATTCTCCCTATATTGCAGCAGGTGCAGGGATTGCCTTTATCAATACCGTGGTTTTTACCTATGTTCCCGTACTTCCATTTTCAGTAGGATTTAAAATCAACCTTTACAAAAATCTTGGTTTGGAAGCAGAGTATGGTTTTCGTAAAACATTTTATGATAACTTTGACGGCTTAAATGATTTCACTGATCCGGCTGACTATGGGTGGCTTCACAATAACGACTGGTATTCATTTACAGGCATCTGCCTTACCTGGAAAATGTATAACCGGCTTGCAGGATGCCCTGCTTATGACGATGTTGATAGAAAAAGAAAACATAGATAAATGCCTTTAAGGGAGCAGATTAATACCAGCAAACTACCAGTTCATGTAGCTATTATAATGGATGGAAACGGGAGGTGGGCCAGACAGCGCGGACATGAGAGGGTGTTTGGTCATCATAAGGGTGTTAATGCAGTACGCGAAGTAATTGAATGTGCAGCTGAGTTAGGTCTCAGGTATCTTACACTTTACACCTTCTCGACAGAAAACTGGAACAGACCAGGGGACGAGGTTTCAGCTCTTATGGGTATTATGGTCCAGTCACTTAAGGATGAGACCGATAACCTTCTTAAGAATAATATCAGGCTTACCGCAATAGGAGATATTGAGAGGCTGACAAATGATGTTAAAGGTAAATTGTATGAAACGATCAGGCTGACATCAGGATCTACAGGCCTAACCTTAATAGTGGCTTTAAGCTACAGCTCTCGATGGGAAATTATTGAAGCTGTTAAGAAATTAATAAATGACGTAACCGGAGGTAATCTTGATCCGTCTTTATTAAATGAAAATGAATTTGAAAAATATTTATCGACATATGGTATACCTGATCCCGAACTTATGATCAGAACAAGTGGTGAACTTAGAATAAGTAATTTCCTGCTTTGGCAAATGGCTTATACGGAATTGTATTTTACAGATATTCTTTGGCCTGATTTTGGTAAGGAGAGTTTTTACGAGGCTATTATGGATTACCAGAAAAGGGAAAGAAGATTTGGAAAAACGAGTGAGCAGGTTGAGGAAAATATATAGAAAGATGTTTAAGATTGGAATGAAGAGCTTTTTTACAGTATTTGCACTGTTGATCTTTTCTCTTGGTATTTATGGTCAGGAAGAAACTGGTATCTACGATTATATGTCACCGGGAGATTATGTCATTGATGGCATCACGATCTCGGGGGTTAAGTACTTGGATACCAATGCTCTGATAGGTATTTCAGGTCTGCGGGTCGGCCAGGAGATTACTATACCCGGCGAGCAGATTACATCAGCTGTGCAAAAACTATGGGATCAGGGATTATTTTCAGATATCAGAATAACCATTACAAAGATTGAAGACGATAAGGTCTACCTTGATATCTTTTTCCAGGAACGTCCCCGGCTCTCTTCTTTAAAGATTAATGGTATCAGAAAGTCCGAAACACAGGATTTGATAGATAAAATCAGCCTCTCTAACGGATCTCAGGTTACAGCTTTCATTCTGAATAACACCGAAAAGATCATAAAGGATCATTATGTCGAAAAAGGATTTCTTAATGCAACGGTTGATTTTATACAGAAAGATGATCCTGACCGGCCAAATAATGTGATCCTGACAATAAATGTCAATAAAAATGAAAGGGTCAAGATTGAGGATATAACCTTCATTGGTAATGAAGCTTTTCAGGACAAGAAGCTGAGGAGGCAAATGAAAGGTACCAAGCAAAAGAACCTGAACTTTTTTAAGGCTTCAAAGTTTATCGGCGATAAATTTGAAGAAGACAAAGAAAAGCTTTATACATTTTATAATGAGAATGGATTCAAGGATTTTGACATAATATCCGACTCAATTTACAGAATAAATGATGAAAGAGTAGGCCTTGTCATTAAGATTGATGAGGGTAATCAATATTATCTCAGAAACATAAACTGGATAGGTAACAGCATCTACCCTACAGAGCTTCTGGATGGTAAGCTCAACATTGAAAAAGGAACAATCTATAACCAGACACTTATCGATAAACGCTTGAATATTGATGAGGACGCTGTAAGTTCATTATATCTCGATAACGGGTATCTGTTCTCAAAAATGATACCGGTTGAAGCCAAGGTGGATGGGGATTCGATCGACCTTGAAATAAGGATATATGAAGGAGATCAGGCATACCTGAACAATATAATAATAAGTGGTAATACCAGGACAAATGAACACGTTGCCCGGAGAGAACTCTATACACTGCCGGGAGATCTTTTCAGCAAGGAGGATATAATCAGGTCAGTACGTCAGCTGGGGGTTCTGGGTCATTTCGATCCTGAAAAAATCAATCCTGAACCGATTGCCGATCCTTCCAATGGTACTGTAGATCTTCTTTACAAGCTCGAAGAAAGGGCAAATGATCAGTTTGAGGTATCAGGTGGCTGGGGAGCTGGAATGCTTATCGGAACAGTGGGAGTAAGATTCAATAACTTCGCAATGAAGAATTTCCTGAAACTTCACGAGTGGAAGCCTTATCCATCGGGAGACGGACAATCACTAAGTATCAGGGCCCAGTCAAACGGCAGGATATACCAGTCCTATAACCTCTCTTTTGTTGAACCATGGCTGGGGGGTAAAAAACCCAATACTTTTTCTGTTTCCTTATACCGTTCTCTGATGACCAACGGGCAAAAGAAAGAAAGTGACGGACGCCAGTCAATGATTATTGACGGCGCGACAATAGGACTCGGAAAACGTCTCGAATGGCCTGATGACTTCTTTTCACTGTATGGTGAGCTGAGCTACCAGAGGTATAACCTGAACAATTATAGCGTGTACAGGTTCCTTTTCGAAAATGGCACCTCCAACCTTCTTAGTCTTACGGCAAGGATAACCCGCTTTTCTACAAGCCCTAACCTTATATACCCAAGAAGCGGATCAACATTTTCGCTTTCTCTGCAGGCTACAGCACCATATTCTCTTTTTAGCAGGAAAGATTACTCAACAGCAATTGATGAGGAAAAATACAGATGGATAGAATTCCATAAATGGGTATTCAAAGCTGATTATTATTTCCCCCTGAGCACAGATAACAAGCTTGTTCTGAATACCAAGTTCGCATTTGGATACCTCGGTTTCTATAATAAAGATATCGGGCCATCTCCATTCGAGAATTTCTATCTGGGAGGTGATGGCATGACAGGCTACAGCTTCTATGGAAGGGAAGTTATTGCCCTGAGGGGTTATACAAATGGTTCTCTAACACCGAATGATCCGGTACGGAGAGCACCTTCGGGGAATGTGTATTCCAAAATGACTTTTGAAGTGAGATACCCGATCTCCCTTAACCCTCAGGCTACGATATATGTTCTGTCATTTCTTGAGGCAGGTAAAGCCTGGTATTCCCTGAAAGAATATAATCCTTTCAGGATGAACAGGTCTGCCGGTATAGGTGTAAGGGCAAACCTTCCAATGTTTGGATTGCTTGGGATCGACTGGGGTTACGGGTTTGATCCGGTACCAGGGAATCCGGATGCAAATAAGTCACACTTTCACTTTGTGATTGGCCAACAGTTCTAAAATCTTAATTAAAATCAAATAATTATGAAAAGAATAGCATTAATAGCAGCAATAATAGTTCTGGCTTCGGTATCCGCCGTTGCACAGAAGTATGCTTTTGTTGATTCCGAATATATAAGGAAGAACATACCAGCGTTCAACGCCGCACAGGAGCAACTTGATAACCTCTCACAGCAGTGGGAGAAAGAAGTAGCTGATGGGTACGCAGTGGTGGAACAGATGTACAAAGCTTATCAGAGCGAATCGGTCCTTCTCTCCCAGGAGATGAAAACCAAGAGAGAAGAAGCAATAATTAATAAGGAAAAGGAGATGAAAGATCTCCAGAATAAGTATTTTGGAATGGAGGGTGAACTTTTCAAGAAACGTGAAGAACTCGTGAAGCCCATCCAGGACGAAATATTAAAGGCTATTAAGGAAATTGCTCTTGATGGCAGCTATGCTGTGATTTTTGATACAGCCGCAGGTGGTAATGTACTGTTTGCGAATCCAAAATATGACATCAGCGACCAGGTTTTGGAAAAGTTGGGATATAAGAATTAATTTATTTATTTACTTTTACCTCATTGTTTAAATTAAAAACACAATTGAAATGAAACGATTCTCAGGAATTTTAGCTCTGACTGTTATTATGATTTTCGCGGGACAGTCAGTTATTGCCCAGAATATCAAGTTTGCTCATATAAATAGTGATGAATTAATACAGGCTTTGCCGGAGTATGATACAGCTATGGCCAAGCTTGAGAGGACAAGAACCGAACTTGTCAATACACTTGAGCTGATGTCAGTTGAACTGAACAATAAACTTGATTCGTATAATAAAGTTGAGAAAACCCTTACGGATCTGGTTCGCCAGAGCAGGCAGCAGGAGCTTCAGGATCTTCAGAACAGGATAACAAGCTTCCAGAACCAGGCTCAGGCAACACTCCAGGATGAGCAGGTAAAACTTACACAGCCGATCTTTGAAAAAGTCGATCAGGCTATCAAGGATGTGGGTAAGGAGGGAGGTTATATCTATGTATTTGATGTGGCACAGTCAAAGGGCCAGGTCCTCTACTTTGATGAAACAAAGAGTACCAATATTATGCCGCAGGTAAAAACAAAATTGGGAGTTAAATAATTGAATTACATAAACCTGTGACCACCTGCCAGATGACAGGTGGTCATTTTTTATTATCACCAGGAATTGAAAAAAAGACCAATCGGGATATTTGACTCAGGTGTCGGGGGGCTGACAGTTGCACATGCTATTAAGCAGATACTTCCTCACGAATCGCTGGTTTATTTTGGTGATACTGCACATCTTCCCTATGGAGATAAATCGGAGGATGCGATCAGGAGCTATTCACACCGTATAACTGAATTTCTGCTTGAGCATAATGCCAAAGTAATACTGATTGCCTGCAATTCAGCCTCTGCTTCAGCTTTCGAGTTTATTAAGGATAATTTCACCGGTAAAGCAATAATACTAGATGTAATCGATCCTGTCGTGGAATATGTTGGTTCAAAAAACTATAAAAAAGTTGGAGTCATAGGAACGAAAAGAACCATTACTTCCGGAACGTACCAAAAAAAACTGTCGGTATCTGCTTCATCAGTATCCCTTGTATCACTTGCAACTCCCCTGCTGGTGCCTATGATTGAAGAAGGATTCATTTTTGATGATATAAGTAATGCTATAATAAGAACCTATTTGTCGCATAGTACCTTAACAGACATAGAAGCGCTGATATTAGGCTGCACTCATTACCCTATAATTAAGAACCAGATCAACAAATTCTTCAATTTTAATATTGAGATAATCGATTCCGGAAAGATAGTATCATCAGCTCTGAAAAGTGTCCTTGAGGAAAATGACCTTTTAAATGATTCAGGTAAGGCTGATGACAGGTTCTATGTATCGGATTTTACAGATTATTTTGAGAAAATTGCAAAAATGTTCTTCGAGAGAGATATAGCTCTAAAGAAAGTTGATATCTGGAGTTAATTCTCTTAACTGTCCAAATACCACCCTGCATACATCAGGTAGTTTTCTGCAATTTTATTTATCATTTCCCTGGTCTGTCCGGGCTCTATTTTCTTAATCAGCCTGGCCGGAACTCCTCCCCAGATACTTCCAGGTTCAATTACAGTATCAGCAAGTACAAGGGCTCCGGCTGCAATAATCGAATTTTCACCAACAACAGCGTTATCAAGTATTATTGCTCCCATCCCAACCAGTACATTATCACATATCCTTGCACCATGAATAATCACATTATGGCCAATTGAAACATTATTTCCTATCTCAACTACAGATTTCCTGTAAAGACAGTGCAGGATTGAGCCGTCCTGGATGTTTACCCTGTTACCTATCCTTATCGAGTTAACGTCTCCCCGGATGACTGTGTTAAACCAGATACTACAGTCATCGCCAATAATTGTGTCTCCTATAATTGTGGCATTCTCTGCCAGATAGCAGTTACTCCCGATTTCTGGGATAAATCCTCGTACTTTCTTTATAAGTGGCATCTTATTAGTTTATCATAAAACAAAAATAAATGAAAATGCATTACATGTATTCAGTCTGAAAATATGATCAAAATCATATTGTTTTAGTAAGTGCATCATAACTAACAAGTAATAAAATATGTACTTTTGTTCCTTGACAATGATAATTTATACTTGTATCCGGAGGAAAAATGCGCTGATATAGGAAAATCACTATGCATATGGCTGTTCCAAGCATATGCATCTATTTTATTCATTGCCTTTATATTGAAAAGATAAATCGAAAAAGTAAATTAAGTTTGAAATGGGTAAAAGTTCGCAGGTCGTCGAAAAAGAAGAAGTTGTAATTCGATTTTCGGGTGACTCGGGTGATGGAATGCAATTAACGGGGAATTTATTCTCTGATACTGCTGCTATGTATGGCAATGACCTTGCCACATTCCCTGACTATCCTGCTGAAATCCGGGCCCCCTCGGGTACCGTTGGAGGTGTTTCAGGATTTACTGTCCATCTGGGCCATACGGAAATTAACACACCTGGTGATTATGCAGATGTTCTGGTTGCAATGAATCCGGCAGCTATCAAGGCAAATGTTTCCTGGGTAAAGCATGGCGGGACTATCATTCTGGACAAGGATAATTTCAGCGACAAGAATATTGAAAAAGCCGGTTATATTGCCGATCCTATTAAAGAGGAAAAACTGGAAGATTACAATGTGATTGAGGCTCCGATCACTTCTATGGTGAAAGAGGCTCTTAAGAACCTTGGACTTGATCCTAAAATAGTTCTCAGGACGAAGAATATGTTTGCCCTTGGTATGGTTTACTGGATGTTTAACAGGAAACTGGGATATACTGAGGATTTCTGTGACAAGAAGTTTTATAAGAAACCCGAGATAGCTGAAGCCAACAAAATTGCACTGCGCGCCGGGTATTACTACGCAGAAACTATAGAGGCACTTACACCGGTAATTATTAATCCGGCACCCATAGCACCAGGAAAATACAGGAACATAAATGGTAATACGGCAACTGCCTGGGGCTTTATTGCTGCAGCGGAAAAGGCCGGGCTCAAGCTCTTTATAGGTTCTTACCCCATTACTCCGGCCACCGGGATACTTGAAGAGCTTGCTGCACGTAAGGATCTTGGAGTCAAGAGCTTCCAGGCTGAAGACGAAATAGCAGGCATATGTACTGCTCTTGGTGCAAGCTTCGCTGGATATCTTGCCGTGACATCAACTTCAGGACCGGGACTGGCCCTCAAATCAGAGGCTATCGGACTTGCCGTCATGGCTGAACTACCCATTGTTGTTGTAAATGTCCAGAGAGGTGGCCCCTCAACAGGTCTGCCAACGAAGACTGAACAGGCAGATCTTATGCAGGCCCTTTATGGTCGTAACGGGGAATCTCCGGTTGTGGTCATGGCTGCCAGTTCACCATCCGACTGTTTCTATTTTGCCTTCCAGGCAGCCAGGATAGCTATAGAACATATGACACCTGTTCTTCTGCTTACAGACGGGTACCTTGCCAATGGCTCCGAACCATGGAAGATACCAAGTATGGACGATATGGAAGAAATAAAAGTACCATACGCAAAAAACGGCGAGTCACAATATTTACCATATAAACGTGATCTTAAGAGATTGAACAGGGAATGGGCAATACCTGGAATGGCCGGACTTGAGCACAGGATAGGAGGACTTGAAAAGACGATTAAAGGCACTGTATCTTATGTTCCTGAAAACCATGAATATATGGTTAAAATGAGAGAGGAAAAAGTGCAGAAGGTTGTGGAAAAGGTCCCTGATCTTAAAATAATCGGAAGGAAATCTGGAGATCTCCTGCTGGTAGGCTGGGGTGGAACATATGGTCATCTTGTAACCGCTGCACGTGAGCTTCAGATGGAAGGACATAATGTGAGCCTTGCGCATTTCAATTATATTAAGCCTTTGCCTGGAAATACCAGGGAGATTTTCGGAGGTTTTAAGAATATTCTGGTATGCGAGATAAACCTGGGTCAGTTTGCTGGATATCTTAAGGTGAACTGCCAGGAATTTACTTATCATCAGCTTAACAAGGTACAAGGTGTGCCGTTTACAGTAAATGAAATAAAAGAAAACAGTATTAATCTCTTAGGGGGAAAATGAAATGAACGAAGCAGAGGTTATCCAATATAATCCAAAAGATTTTAAGAGCGACCAGGAAATAAGGTGGTGCCCTGGCTGTGGCGATCACGCAATACTGGGAGCTGTTCAACGGGCTCTTGCTGAGCTTGGAATACCTAAGGAGAAATTTGCTTTTATCTCAGGTATCGGTTGTTCTTCAAGATTTCCCTACTACATGAATACTTACGGTTTTCATGGTATACACGGAAGAGCTGCCGCTATTGCTTCAGGAGTCAAGACCGCCAATCCCGCTCTGTCCGTATGGCAAATTACGGGTGATGGAGATTCACTGGCTATAGGGGGCAACCATTTTATTCACGCAATAAGAAGAAATATAGACATAAATATAATCCTCTTCAATAATGAAATATATGGTCTGACCAAAGGGCAGTATTCACCTACATCCAACAAGGGACTTGTTACTAAAACCTCGCCGTTTGGAACAGTTGAGGAACCTTTTTCAGTGGGCGAACTGGTTATAGGCTCAAAAGGTAAATTCTTTGCCCGCACTATTGACGGGAATCTTAACCTTTCAACCCAGATTTATATTGAGGCGGCAAAACATAAAGGCACATCAGTAGTTGAAGTACTGCAGAATTGTGTCATTTTTAATGATGGTATCCACGATATAGTTACCAGTAAAGAGGTAAGGGATGACAGGACGATAATCCTTAAGCACGGAGAGCCAATGAGGTTCGGCAAGGATAACATGAGCGGACTCGTGCTTGACGGGTTGAAGCTCAGGGTGGTAAGGATTGGTGAGGAAGGAATTACTGAACAGGATCTTCTTGTCCACGATGCTTATGAAAATAATCCCGGAATACAGTATATGCTGGCAAATATGAAATATCCTGAATACCCTGTTGCCCTTGGTGTCATAAGGTGCGTTGAAGGAGTAACATATGATTCAGAGATAGAAAAACAGATTGAAGAGGTTAAGGAAAAATCTCAAATAATGTGCATGAATGATTTGCTGAACTCAGGAGCGGTATGGGATGTTGAATGAATAACCAGTTTATTCTCAAACTAATTTAGTACTTTTAAGGCTGGTTTGAGAATCAGTCTTGCAATGGAAAAACCGTTAAGAAGCGATCCTGAATATAATAAGCTTTTACACGAGCAGCAGGAGAGACTAAAGGAGCTCGCATGCATTAACCAGACCAATTCTATTCTTAAAGAAGGGAAAACTGTTGAAGAAACTCTTCAACAAATAGTCCTTTTGCTTCCTGCAGCGTGGCAGTATCCGGAGTACACCATGGCGAGAATAAAATTCCTTGAAAATGTATTTGAAACAGCATCATTCCAGGAGACTTCATGGAGAATGTATCAGGAATTTAACACTATTGATGGGGAAAAAGGATCTATAGAAGTCTTTTACAGTAAGGAATTCAGACAGGAGGATGAAGGCCCTTTTCTTAAGGAAGAGAGGGACCTTATCCTGAACCTGTCCAGTCTCATAGTAGGTTATATAAACAGCCTGAAGGCCCGCGATCTGTTCAGGCTTAGTAAGATACAGGACCAGGAAGAGGAGGATATTTCCGATGTGTCAAGCAGGAAGCTGTTGCAGAAATTCCTTGACCGTCATAATGCTGAGCGTGATGTTTTTCACGATCTTCAGCCTTTTAAGGTAAAAGAGATACTTCTTGTTGCTAACCTTTACGATGCTTATTCAATTGAAGGTGAAGGGAGATTTTCAGACCATATACTTGGTGAATATTACCAGCTTAGCCTCACATCTATACCCAGGGTCACAGGTGTATCAGGAGAAGAGGAAGCATTCAGCAGGCTAAGGTCAAGGCATTACGACATGATAATAATTATGATCGGGGTGGATAAGGAGAGTCCAATGAACCTTTGCCGGAAAATAAAGGAAAAATATCCCTATATACCGACCTATATCTTGCTGAATAACCAGGCAGAAGTCTCTTTTATGAAGAGACAAAAAAACCTCGGGGTCCCATTCGATAATTATTTTGTCTGGACGGGAGAATCAAAAGTTTTTTTTGCCATGGTTAAGCTTCTGGAAGACCTCGTTAATGTTGAAAATGATACAAAGAAAGGTCTTACAAGAGTAATCCTTATTGTTGAAGATTCAGTGGAATACTATTCCAGTTATTTGCCTATGCTCTATACACTGGTTCTGGAGCAGACAAAATCACTGATTGCGGATGTGTCAACTGATGAATTGTATAAAGTTTTGAAGCTCAGGGCAAGACCTAAGATATTGCTTGCAAATACCTACGAGGAAGCATTGCACACGTATAACCAGTATAAGGACTACCTTCTTTGTGTAATATCGGATATGCGTTTCCCGAAATCAGGAGTTTTAAATGATACAGCTGGCTTTGATCTTATTCAGCATGTGAAAAATGACCAGCCAAACCTGCCAACACTTCTCCAATCATCTGATCCATCGAATTCCAGCTATGCCTATAAGCTCAAATCCAGCTTCATTAATAAGAATTCTGAAAGCCTTCTTCAGGATCTGAAAGCTTTCATCAATTATTTCCTGGGATTTGGTCATTTTGTTTACAGGGATAATAAGGGGAGGCAGATAGCTGTTGCAAAGTCGATGAAGGAATTTGAATCTTACCTTGAAACGATACCTGAAGATTCACTTGTTTATCACGCGATGAAGAATCACTTTTCGCTATGGTTAATGGCCAGGGGAGAGGTCAAGATCGCGAAGATGATTAATCCCATGAAAGTCTCTGATTTCCAGAGCCTCACGGAATTAAGGGCTTTCCTCCTGGATGTGATCAGAAAGCGCAGGAAGGAAATGAACAAGGGGAAGGTCGTTAATTTTGAAGAATCAGCAGTTATTGATGAAACAAATGTTGTAAGCCTTGCCGGGGGATCCCTTGGAGGTAAAGGCAGGGGACTTGCATTTATCAATACACTTATTTACAGCTTTGAACTTGGAAGGCTTACGCCGGGAATTAATATCAAGACACCAATCACTGCAATAATAGGCACTGATGAGTTCGATATGTTTATGGAGCGCAACCATTTGTGGGACAAAGTGAAAGAGGAAAAGGACTTTAATGTACTTCAGCGCTTGTTCGTGGACGGAAATCTCAGCTACAGCCTTGAAAAAGAACTGAGAATTTTTATAAGGCTTATAGAAAAACCGCTTGCAGTAAGGTCATCGAGCCTTTTTGAGGATTCTATGAGTCAGCCCTTCTCGGGCATTTTTGGAACATATCTGCTGCCAAATAATCACCCGGAATTTGACACCAGGCTTCGTCAGCTTGAAGAGGCCATTAAGCTGGTATTTGCCTCAATCTATTCAAGAAGTTCCCGGACATACTTTGAGGCAATCAACTACAAGGTGGAACAGGAGAAAATGGCTATTGTCATTCAGGAAGCCGTTGGAAACAGGTTCGAAGATGCATTTTATCCACACATCAGCGGTACCGCTCAATCATTTAACTTTTATCCGGTAGCCCACATGACTCCCCAGGACGGTTTTGCTGTGATAGCAGTAGGCCTCGGGCAATATGTTGTTGAGGGCGACAAAGCCTACAGATTCTCTCCGACATATCCTGCACTTGATATTATTTCACAGAAAGACCTTTATAAAAACTCCCAGGTCTTCTTTTATGCAGTTGATATGTCAAATAAAAATCTGAACCTCCTGGAAGGTGAATTTGCCGGATTGATAACTCTTGAAATTAGTGATGCAGAGCGACACGGAACTCTTAAACACTGCGCTTCAGTATATAATCCGGATAATGATTCCATAATACCCGGACTAGACGTATCGGGACCAAGAGTGGTTAACTTTTCTGACATCCTTAAATATGATTATGTTCCCCTTTCAAATACAATTAAGATTATTCTTGATGTTGTGAAAGAAGCATTCGGAACACCTGTGGAAATTGAGTTTGCTGTCGATCTAAACAAGGATAAATCAGGAAATGCAACATTCTACATGCTTCAGATAAAACCCCTGGTTGGCAGTGGGGCCGGGTATAATATAGATCCTGATTCAATCAATATGGACGACGTAGTCCTCATGACAAATAAAAGTATGGGCAACGGCCTTATTGACTATATAACAGACGTTATTTTTATTGAACCTCAGAAATTTGACAAGCTTCTCACGGAAGAAATGGTTTCAGAGATTGATATGATGAATGAGAAAATGCTGAAGGAAGACAGGCACTATGTATTGATAGGACCTGGAAGATGGGGTACAAGAGACAGGTTCATAGGGATTCCTGTTGCCTGGCCTCAGATTTCAAATGCAAAAATCATTGTGGAACTCAGCCTTCCGGATTTCCCGCTCGATGCCTCGCTGGGATCTCATTTCTTTCATAATGTTACCTCGATGAACGTAGGGTATTTCTCAATCAACTTTGGTTCGATGGACGGATCTGTTTACTGGGAAAAACTTAAAGCCCAGGAAATTATTGAACAGGGACAGTTTTTTACACATGTCAGGTTCACGGAACCCCTTTTTATTCAGATGGATGGCAAAAACAGAATGGCGATAATAACAACCAAAAACCCAGATATACAGATAGATGGCAATAATTGATGGGATAATGGATCTCCAGAAGTATGATTTTACAGATACTTCTTTTGATTTATTAATGCAGAAAAGGATTCATCGTGTGTTGATCATATGCAGCAATTATGATTACTATATGCTTGAGGAAGACGGAAGAATTGACGAGCAGATATTTAATGAATATGTCTCGCTGAACCTCAGGTATCCACCGTCCTTTATCCAGACTGATAATGCGGAAGATGCTTTCAGGATCCTCGAGGAAGAAAAAGTAGATCTGGTAATAACTATGCTGAGCATCAAAGGTACTGATGCTTTTGCCCTGGCAAAAAGAGTAAAGGGCAAGTATGAAAAAATACCCATTGTGGTCATGACATACTTTTCTAGAGAGGTATCACAAAAGCTTGAGAAGGAAGACCTTAGCGCAATAGATTACGTATTCTGCTGGCTTGGCGACGCCTCCCTCATACTGGCTATAATAAAGGCTCTGGAAGACAAGATGAACGCTGAGCATGACATAGAGGATATTGGTGTCCAGGCAATAATTCTGGTTGAGAATTCTGTTCGTTATATATCTTCTTATCTTCCAAATCTCTACCGGATAGTACTTGTACAGTCACAGGATTTTCAGAAAGAGGCACTGAATGAGCATCAGCGAATGTTGAAGATGAGAGGACGTCCCAAAATACTACTGGCAACGAACTATGAGGAGGCAGTTTACCTTTATGAGAAATACAAGTACAATGTTCTTGGGGTCATTTCTGATATTAGCTACAGGAGAAATGGAATCCAGGATGAGAATGCAGGTATCGAGCTCTGTAAGCTTGTAAGGACGGATGACGACAATGTCCCTTTCCTTCTCCAGTCATCAAGCATCCTCCATAAGAAAATAGCAGAACAGCTGGGTGCAGGATTCATAAATAAATACTCCAAATCACTTTCTCTTGAGCTGAGAAACTTCATCATTCAAAACCTTGCTTTTGGTCCTTTTGTATTCAGAAATCCGGATACGCTTGAACCCATAGCCATAGCTACCGATCTTCAGTCACTGCAGCATAAGATACTCACCATTCCTGATAATTCACTGGATTATCATGCTACTCGGAATCATTTTTCCAAGTGGCTGAATGCCAGGGCATTATTTCCTGTAGCCCAGATGTTCAAGTATATCAGGAAAGAGGATTTTGAGAGCATGGATGAAATAAGGAAATTTCTTTATGTTGCAATTTCCAGCTTTCGTCTTGGGAAAGGCCGGGGAGTAATAGCCAAGTTCGACAAATCGAGTTTTGATGAATATCAGATATTTTCCCGGATCGGTGAAGGTTCCATAGGAGGTAAGGCAAGGGGATTGGCATTCATAAACAGTATAATAAAGAAGAACAAACTCTATAACAGGTTCCCCGGAGTCCTGATAACAATACCCAGGACAGTGGTACTCAGTACAGATGCCTTTGATGAGTTCATGGAGAATAATAATCTCTATGCAATTGCTCTATCCGATATTCCGGATGAGGACATACTTAAGCGATTCATAGAGGCTGAACTTCCGGGTTGGGTTTATCAGGACTTCTACGCATTTCTTTCAGTGTCACGGGATTACCCTATTGCTGTCCGGTCATCAAGTAAGCTTGAAGATTCCCATTATCAGCCGTTTGCAGGGATATACTCTACGTATATGATTCCGCGTGTTCCTGATAACAGGGTTATGGTAAGACTGATATCCGATGCCATCAAGGAAGTATATGCTTCTGTGTTTTATAAGAGCAGCAAAGCTTATATGACAGCTACGGCAAATGTAATTGATGAGGAGAAGATGGGCATAATCCTGCAGGAAGTGTGCGGGAAGCGTCATGATAACCTTTATTATCCCACCATATCAGGAGTAGCCAGGTCAATTAACTACTATCCTATTGGATCTGAGACCGCTGCAGATGGAATTGCTAATGTGGCTTTCGGCCTTGGAAAATTGATAGTTGATGGGGGTCTCACGTTGAGATTTTCGCCAAAGCATCCAAAGAAAATCCTGCAACTTAGTTCTACGGATAGTGCACTCAGGGAGACTCAGAAGGAGTTCCTTGCACTTGACCTGAATATTGACAGTTTTGTCCCGTCGACTGATGACGGCGTGAATCTTCTGAAGATCAAAATCCGTGATGCGAACAACGATGACGCTATGAAATATCTGGCTTCTAATTATGATATCAATAATAATATGCTGTACGATGGTATAAGCAGACCAGGAAAAAAGATAATAACATTTGCGAATATTTTGCAGCACAATCAATTTCCGCTGGCTGAAATTCTCAATACTTTGCTTGAGGCAGGATCTGAAGAGATGAACAATCCTATTGAAGTTGAATTTGCTGTTAACCTTGAAACTCCTCCTCCTGCTCCGAATATCTTCAATTTTCTGCAGATAAGGCCTATAGTACAGAATGAGCAGGGGCAAAACATTGATATTGACAATATTGATCCGGCAGAAACTCTGCTATATTCTGAAACAGCACTTGGCAACGGAATATTCAGGGGTATCCGTGACCTGGTTTATGTCAAACCAGAAACCTTTAATCCGGCCCGGAACGAAAAGATTGCTTTAGATATCGAGCAGTTGAACAGTGGTTTTCAGAAAGAGGGAACAAGTTATGTGCTTATCGGGCCCGGAAGGTGGGGATCTACAGATCCATGGCTCGGGATACCTGTCACCTGGCCCCAGATTTCAGCTGCAAGAATAATAGTGGAATCAGGCCTTAAAAATTACAGGATTGATCCCAGCCAGGGAACACACTTCTTTCAGAACATAACCTCTTTCAGAGTGGGATATTTTACAATCAATCCATACATTAAGGAAGGACACTATGATGTAGAATGGTTAAGAGAGCAAGACGTGGTCTACGAGGATGATTACCTGCGTCACGTGCGTTTTGACAGCCCTCTAGAGATTATCATTGATGGCCGCAGCCACCGTGGTGTAATAAAAAAGCCATGAAATATTTTGTCTGCTTAACTTCGATAGTATTTCATTCATTATATAACAACAGCTTCAATTACTGCATCCTTATCTATTTTTTTGACCAGCCCCTGTAATACTGATCCTGGGCCAACTTCAGTAAAGCTTGTCGCGCCGTCAGCAATCATATTGAGTACACTTTGTGTCCATCGGACCGGGGATGTCAGCTGAGCAATGAGATTTGACTTTATTACTCCCGCGTGGGACGACGGTAATCCGTTCACATTCTGATAAATGGGGCAAACAGGCTTACTGAAAGTGGTGCTTTCGATAGCAGTCTGCAGTTCAATCTTTGCAGGTTCCATCAGGGGTGAATGAAAAGCGCCGCCTACTGCCAGTTTGATAGCTCGTTTAACACCCATTTCCTTCAATTTATCAATGGCAAGTTCAATGCCTTCGTCTGACCCGGAAATTACAATCTGGCCCGGACTGTTATAATTTGCAGGTACGACAACAGCCTTGATAGATGTACATACATCTTCCACTATTTTGTTTTCCGCGCCAATAATCGCAGCCATTGCAGAAGAAGTAACTTCGCACGCTTTCTGCATTGCCATGGCTCTTTTTGACACTAATTTCAGGCCATCTTCAAAATCAAGTGCTCCGCTTGCAGTAAGAGCAGAGAATTCTCCCAAGGAGTGTCCGGCAACCATGGCCGGCCTAAAGTAACTGCCCATAACGATTGCTAAAATTGCAGAGTGAAGAAAAATTGCCGGTTGAGTGACTTTAGTCTGCTTAAGGTCTTCATCAGTTCCCGAGAACATTATGTCTGTAATGCTGAATCCAAGGATAGAATTTGCTTTCTCGAATAACTCCCTGGCAATTGTAACATTATCATAAAGGTCCTTTCCCATGCCAATAAACTGAGCGCCCTGCCCGGGGAATATATAAGCTTTCATCTTAATGTATTTTAGGGTTTCGCCGGTTTGTGCCGACCCGGCAAAAATAGAAAAAAATTAAAGCAGTTTTGTGCCAATGAGGTGCATAAATTCCTCCCTCGTATGGAGATGATCGAGGAAAATACCTGTAAATGCTGAGGTTGTGGTTACAGAGTTCTGTTTCTGAACACCCCTGATCTGCATGCACAGGTGCCTGGCTTCAATAACCACTGCCACTCCCATAGGATCAAGACAAGATTGAATAACATCGCGGATCTGGGTCGTAAGGCGTTCCTGTACCTGCAACCTTCTGCTGAATGCTTCAACAACCCTAGCTATTTTACTGAGGCCTGTGATATAACCGTTGGGAATGTATGCCACATGTGCTTTGCCGAAAAAAGGGAGCATGTGATGCTCGCACATCGAGAATACATCTATATCTTTTACAAGGACCATCTGCCTGTAGTCTTCTTTGAACTTTGCAGAATTTAATATACGGCATGGATCCTGTCCATATCCATTGGTAAGATAATATAGCGCTTTGGCAACTCTGGAAGGAGTCTGTTTCAATCCTTCGCGATCGGGATCTTCCCCGATAAGCTTAAGGATTTCATAATAATGCTCAGATAGCTTTTCAACATTTTCCTTGCTCCACGACTCAACTTTATTATAACCGTTCACTGACTTTCCATAACCATTGTTTATTGACTCAATTCTTTTTTCCATAATATTCAATTGAATTGTTTTCAGTCTCTTCTATTCTTACGCAGTGGAGTATTGCTCCTGCTTCCCTGACAGGTTCTGACAACTCGTCCCAGATTGCAATCGCCAGGTTTTCTGTAGTTGCGATAAGCCCTCTCATGAAATCAACATCAATATTCAGGTTTTTGTGATCTACTTTCACAATGATCTTTTCATGGATGATCTTTTTCAGTGTATTCATGTTGATAACAAAACCGTTTTCAGCATCAGGTTCACCTTTTACAGTGACAAAAAGGATGTAGTTGTGACCGTGCCAGTTCGGATTTGAGCACTTGCCGAACACTTCCATGTTCTGTTCATCAGACCACTCCTGTTTGAACATCCTGTGAGCAGCACTGAATCTTTCCCTGCGTGTTAGGTATATCATCTGAAGTGATTTTGATATACAATATTAACCATTTATATTGAGCTTTGTGTTTAAAGACTATATATTTATCCATAATTTAATATGGTCTAACTGGCGAAAATGATTTCAGACATATTACTGGTATTTGCTACTGAAACAGAAAAAGGATCCCTGGACAAAATTCCCGGAGTAAGAAATGATGGGGACAGATACTGGTGGAAGAAGATGGAGATAAAGGTCCTGGTGACAGGTGTGGGAGGAATATCAACTGCCTGGGCAATGAAAAAGTGGTTCTCTTCAAATCCACTGCCAGTTCTGTCAGTTAATGCCGGCATTGCAGGTAGTTATATTGACCGATTCACGGTGGGGGATGTCGTCTTGCCTGTCAGCGACTGTTTTGCAGACATGGGTATTGAAAGCGGGGGCAGGTTTCTTACTCTTTCAGAAGCAGGCATTGTAAATCCATCAGAATTCCCCTTTGAGAAAGGTTTTATAAAGGCTGACAATCCTTTTGTGAGGGAAGCATTGAAGCTTATGCCGGGAGTTAATGCAGTCACCGTTAATACTGCTTCCGGCACTGCAGGATCAATTACCCGGATAAGAGATAAATTTAATCCTGATATTGAAACTATGGAGGGAGCAACTTTTTTCTACATTTGTGCCGTGGAAAAGATCCCTTTCCTCGCTATCAGGTCTGTGTCGAATATGGTTGAGCCAGGCAGCAGGCGTACATGGAATATACCATTAGCTCTTGACAGCCTGGCATTAAAGATGCATGAAGTATTAATGTTATTTGACTGAAGAAATGAAGTTAACCCTGGGATTTTCCCCGTGTCCGAACGATACGTTTATTTTTGATGCCATGGTACATGGCAGGATTGATACAGAGGGACTTGAATTTAATTATTTCCTGGCTGATGTTGAAGAACTAAACCGACGGGCATTTGAGGGGAAAGTCGATATTACAAAGATGAGCTATCATGCTTATGCATTTGCTGCTAGAAATTACCTCATACTTGATTCCGGGAGTGCGCTGGGATGGAACAGCGGGCCTCTCCTTATTAGTAAGAGACCGGTGGAAAAAGACGGAATTGAAAATCTTAAAATTGCTATTCCTGGTATCTATACAACGGCAAACCTCATTTTCAGTATTGCCTGGCCGGAGGCAAAAAACAAAATAGAATACCTTTTTTCGGATATTGAAGATGCACTGATTAAGGAGGAGGTGGATCTGGGACTGATTATCCATGAGACCAGGTTTACATATCATAGAAAGGGATTGCGGAAAGTGGCAGATATGGGAGAATACTGGCAGAACCTTACAGGTTTGCCAATACCTCTCGGTACAATTGCAATCAACAGGTCAATTCCGTTTGATATTGCCTGCAAGGTTAACAGAATATTGAGAAGAAGCCTTGAGTATGCTTACAAGGATTCTACTGCCTCAACCGGTTTTATCACATCTAATGCAGCAGAGATTGATCCTGAGGTCACAAGCAACCATATAAAGCTATATGTTAATGAATTCACAATAACACTTGGTGAGCAGGGGCGTATGGCAGTGGAAAAGCTGCTAAGTATAGCATCTGACAAAAAAGTAGTTCCTGAAGTACCACCGAAAATATTTCTGACAGATTGAAAAAATGGATTTTTCATCTTCAGATTCTTCAGAGGCAGCGGTAAAATTAATTCCCAATCATCCTTGCTCTGAGATCTTAAATTGCCTAAATTTGAATATCAGATTATGTTTTTCTGCTCAGATGCTTCAATATTAAAACTTAATAACGAATTATTATGGTTTTTGAATTACCCGCATTACCTTATAAACGTAATGCACTTGAACCCCACATAAGCGAAGAAACGATTGATTTCCATTATGGCAAACACCATCAGGCATATGTTACAAATCTGAATAACCTGATATCTGGAACACCGTATGAAAATGCAGATCTTGAGACAATTATTAAAAAGGCAGAAGGTCCGGTCTTTAATAATGCCGCTCAGGTCTGGAACCATACATTCTATTTTGAGAGTTTTTCAGGTGATGGCAGAAAGGAACCTGCCGGAGCGCTTGCAGACTCGATAATTGAATCATTTGGATCCTACGGAGGATTCATGGAGGCTTTTACTAAGGCGGCAGCCACCCTTTTCGGATCGGGCTGGGCCTGGCTTGTAAAGAATAATGATGATAAAATTGAAATAATCCAGGAGTCTAATGCAGGTAATCCGCTCCGAAAAGGATTGAGACCCATATTGACATGCGATGTATGGGAACACGCATATTATATTGACTACAGGAATAAAAGACCTGAATATATAAGATCATTCTGGGAAATTCTGGACTGGGATATTATTTCGAAAAGATTTTAAGACCGGGGGAAGCGCATGAATTTAAAGGAACTGGTTGCCAGGACAAGAAGCTACAGGAGGTTTAATGAATCAAGGAGGATTGACTATGAAACTCTGAAAGGATTCATTGACCTCGCAAGGCTGTCAGCATCAGGTGCAAACAGGCAGCCACTCAAATACCTGATATACAACATGCCTGATGAATGTGCACGAGTATTTCCTTCTGCTATGTGGGCAGGGTATCTTAATGACTGGCCGGGACCTGAAGAAGGAGAAAGGCCGTCTGCTTATATCATAATACTTGGAGACACTTCCATAACCAATAATTTTGGAGTTGACCATGGGATAGCGGCCCAGAGTATCATGCTCGGTGCTAACGAAAAAGGCTTTGGTGGATGTATGATAGCATCGATCAGGAGGGAGACTCTTAGAATGGAATTTAACATCCCGGAGAAATTTGAGATATTGCTGATCCTTGCATTGGGTGAACCTGTTGAGAAAGTGATTATAGATGATATTGAGAATGATGATATTAAATACTGGAGGGATGATGAACAAACTCATCATGTTCCAAAGAGACGACTCGAAGATCTGATATTGAAGCTCTGATAAGTAATATCCCTTATGAAGACCTGGAGCATTATATTAATCACGGTTTTTTCTTTTGTAACACACCTGTCAGGACAGGAAAGCGGAAGTCAGGATGAAAAGATCCTGTTCAGGGGAGTTGTTGTTTCTGCAGTTACACAGGAGAGATT
Source organism: uncultured Rikenellaceae bacterium (assembly GCA_964595725.1). GTDB lineage: Bacteria > Bacteroidota > Bacteroidia > Bacteroidales > VadinHA17 > LD21. Next base: position 37,501 of record CAZQRQ010000004.1, read on the forward strand.
ATCAGGATCTCAGATAGTGATTAACAGGCGTGCAGCAGGAATAAGTCGAGATGATGGCACTTTTGCTTTTTTCGCGCAAAAAAGAGACACAGTAATGTTTACTATGATGGGTTACAGACCGGAAGAATTTATTGTCAGTGATACACTGAATGCCAGGGAGTTTATAACTGGCATTTACATGCAGACTGATACCCTTGAGATCGGAGAAGTGATAATTATTCCAAGATTCACAAACCTTAAGACTGAAATAATGAACAGTGCCCTGGAGGCGAACACGCAAATGGCCAATGCAAGGAATAACATTACAATTGCTTCTTACCAGGGAAGAAGCAGCCAGGTGAAGCTGGGAGATCCTGGTTTAAATTATGAATTACTGCGAGAAAACATATCAGAGTTGATCAAATTCGAACACATAAAATAGAATACAA
>CAZQRQ010000004.1:37938-101060 GCA_964595725.1 uncultured Rikenellaceae bacterium
CAGCAACAGAAGATAGATGCATATGAAAAAGGTGGAATCCCTTCGGATAAGATGGTTGGCATCAGCCCTTTTATGCTCATTCCTGCAGCTTACCTCCTCATGAACGGGCTGCCGGAACAGCCGCAAACACCAGAACCCAGGATTAGCAAAAAAGACCTGGATGAACTTAATGAACTTTTCTTTAAAAAAAACAGGAACTGAGCCCTTACTCATTTACGCCTTTTATTTCCTAGCTCCGTTCTTGACCTACCTTACCCCTTATAAAATATCGCCTTGATAATATGGCTTGCCATTTTTGGATTCTCTTTGAGCCTTCGAGTGGAGTATCCGAACCATTGTTTCCCGAAAGGAACATATACTCTCATAGTATGGCCATTATTTACAATACTTTCCCTAAGACCGGGAGTAACTCCATACAGCATCTGGAATTCATACATGTTTTTTGGGACCTTATATTTCTCTATGAGTCTGTAGGAACCTTCAACCAGCGGTTTATCGTGGGTAGCTATCCCCACATAAATATCATTCTTAAACATCAATTCAAGATCTTCCAGGAAATGGTGGTTTATTTCTTCATATTTCTTGTAAGCAATAGGTTCTGGTTCGACATAGATACCCTTACATAATCTGAAATTAAGCGGGTTTTCCTTACCATGAAGGTCGAGAAGACTTTCAATGTCTGAATAAGTTCTTTTAAGGTAAGACTGCAAAACAAGACCAACACTATCTGGAAATTCCGCCTTGAGTTTCCTGAACAATTCAATCTCGAGATCAGTGCATGGAGAGTCTTCCATATCGACCCTGATGAAGTTATCGTATGATGAGGTTTTTGCCACCAGCTCCCGGATGTGCCTGTAGCAAATGTCTTTATCAAGCAGGAGCCCGAAACTGGTTGGTTTCAGCGATATATTACCATCAATACCGCTGCGTTGCACAGTATCTATTAGATTAAGGTACTCATTTTTATTTGCCTCAGCCTCATCGAGGTTCTTGATAAATTCTCCAAGTACATCAATAGTGACTTTTATGTTCTTGTTATTCAGGTCCTTGGATACACTTAATGCATCTTCTACGGTTTCTCCTGAAATGTATGGACGCGAAAATATCCAAATAAATTTCTTCGGAAAATATGGCAGTACTGCTGCAATAAACTTGTTAAACATATACGCTCAGGGATAAATGTTTCGTTAAATATACAGTTCAATTTCAGATTTTAATAAGTAATTTGTAAGGTGTAAAGCTCAAAAATAAGCTGGATGTATGCAATTTTTTGATGACCTTTGTCACATCACATATATTAAATTTCTTGCCTGCCCGATTTGTGAAATATTTTTTTCAAAAAGTGCAACCATTGTTCTGCTATACAAGTCTTAAAAATGTCGTGACTATATGTTGAATGACCTTGAAATAATAGAGGGATGTGCCCGACATGACCGAAAGGCCCAACAGATGCTGTACGACAAGTATGCGCGCTTTTTGCTTGGTATATGTATGAGATATGCCACAGACAAGGCAGAAGCTGAAGATATTTTACAGGATAGTTTCTTGAAGATATATTTTAATATCAAGGACTTTTCAGGAACAGGTTCTTTTGCAGGCTGGTTAAGGAAGGTAGCAGTGAATACCGCGATAACTCATTATCATAAAAACCTGAAGTACAGGTATCATATTGAGATTGAGGAGTATGTATCTGTTGAGACAGGTGTTGGAGGATTTGAGGAAGATCTTTTTAAGGCGGATGAGTTACAGAAAGTATTAAACGAGTTGCCTGCGGGCTACCGGATGGTTTTCAACCTTTATGCGATTGAAGGATACAAACATAAGGAAATTGCAGTTTTGCTTGGAATAGACACCAATACTTCAAAATCGCAGTACAGCAGGGCTAAAGCTGTATTAAGGGATAAGCTGGAGAAATTAAGCCGGATGAAAAAAAGATACTAGTTTATTATTATAAAGTAGTGACAAAGGGAAAAAATAAGAAGATAGACCTCGAGGAATTGTTCAGCAGCGTGCTTGAACAATCCGAGGTGGTTCCCGGCAGCCAGGTCAGAGATCAGTTGATGAGGAAGCTGGCCAGGAAAGAATTTGTCCGGTTTAATCCTTCCAGGTTCAATATTTACTATCTGGGCGGAATAATTGCAGCTGGCATTATTACTACTATCCTTATGATAACAGGACAGGATCCTGCGCCGGTAACAAAACCCTTTGATAATAAAACCATCACGATTCCTGCCGATACTCCTGTAGTTGCTTCCGAAACAGATACAATTAAAGAACCTCTTCCCGGATTATCAAATGTAGCCGGGGAACCGGAAAACAGGAAAGAAGCTTTTGACCATGTTCCGGATAATCAGGGGACTGTACAGAATAACGACGCGATTGTAACAAAATCGGGAAGGCCTGGTTTGGCTGATCTTCCCGATTCGGCAATCACGAAAACACTTGTTATGGATAACCTCTCCGATGCTGGCAATAATGTAACCCTTCACAGAAATACATTTGCTTCATTTGTTGCATCAGGTACTTCAGGCTGTGTGCCTCTGAAAGTAACGTTTACGAATAATTCACAGGTTTATGACTCATGCAGATGGATTTTTGGCGACGGAGGAAGTTCCGATGAGGTTGAACCGGAATGGATTTTCGATAAAGATGGTGAATTCAGGGTAACACTAACAGTATATGGCAAGCAAGGATCGCAGGAAACGGCAACAGCTATTATTACTGTTTTCCCGCAGCCTGAAGCAAGATTCGAATTCTATCCCGAAAACCCGATCATACCTGATGATGCAATACGTTTCATGAATTATTCAATGGAAGCGGTAAAATATACATGGGATTTTGGAGATGGCCTTTCTTCTGAAACATTCGAACCCGACCATAAATATGATAAATATGGTTCTTATGATGTCAGGCTGATTGTCTGGTCAGATCATGGGTGTTCAGATTCACTTACTATTCATGATGCATTTGCAGGATCCGGTTGTTATGTTGAATTTCCGAATGCATTCATACCCAACCCGGATGGACCTTCCGACGGTTATTATACGGCAAAAAGCGATGAAGGAGCTCAGATATTCCACCCTGCTACTTCAGGCGTTTCAGAATTCCAGATGAGCATATTCAGCAAGAATGGCATACTTATTTTTGAAAGCAATGATATAAATGTAGGCTGGGATGGATACCATAAAGGGCAGCTTTGTGAGTCGGGAGTCTATATCTGGAAAGTAAGGGGAACCTACAAAAACGGAGAGCCTTTTGTTAAGATGGGAGATGTTACTCTGCTGAAGAGATAAGCATACCTGAATCTCCTGAGAATTTCTCATTCGAAGTCAGCTAAAAAAAGGAACTTTTTGTCCTTAATTATTAAGCAATTGTTGAAATTATCGTGCTTTATGAATCCTTTTATCTAAAAATTCGTTTAACTGTTAATGAATTTTAAATTCATTTTAACTATTTTCGTCAAAGGAAACCTAACAGCACCCGATTTGCTGAAGCGATTATTATACTCGGCTGTATTCTTCTATATTGTGGTTGTAGATTTTTATGGCCAGGACCCTACTTTCTCACAGTTTTATGCGAATCCTTTGTACCTCGCCCCATCATTTGCCGGAGCCACGGAAGAATACAGGTTTTCAATAAACTACAGGAATCAATGGCCATCTGTACCTGGAGTGTTTCATACCTACAGTATTGGCTTTGACAAGGCGATGCCAAATTTCAACTCGGGGATCGGAGTGCTTGCAACATACGATGTGGCCGGGTCAGGCGATCTCAGCACAACCAACATAGGGCTGATCTATTCATACGATTTCAATATTAACAGGGAGTGGCATATCAGACCGGGCGTTAGCTTTAAGTTCTATTACCTGGGCCTGGATATTTACAAACTGGTCTTTAACAGCCAGATAACGGGCAGTGGAACAACTCCCCCAATTACACCTCCTCCTTTTGATAATGTTGCAGATGTCGATTTTTGTACATCTGCCCTTATTTATAATGATGAAATATGGGGCGGAATAACCCTTGACCACCTTTTTACACCAAAGCAGTCTTTTTATGGTGATGAGTCGAAATTACCGGTGAAAGTCAATTTGTTTGGAGGTATCCGCCTGCTTGGCACACAGCGCCTGAGGACAAAACTTGTTGAGGCTCTGTCAATAGCAACTAATTTTCAAACCCAGGGCAGCTTTTACCAGACCGATATAGGATTGTATTATTATAAGAGTCCGCTTATTTTTGGACTTTGGTATCGGGGGATACCATTTATGACATCCCAGGCAGGCGATGCAATAATCGGACTGATAGGTATTAAGACTGACAATCTACATATAGGATACAGCTATGATTTTACAATATCCAACCTTATCACATCTTCAGGCGGAGCTCACGAGATATCAATCGTTTACGAGTTTACATCATTCAATGTCGGCGGAACGCGACGCAGGATAAGGGCTATACCCTGTCCGGAGTTTTAATCGCGTTATCCTCTTTTATTTATCTTATATTTGCTTATATTTGCGCCTGATTATTATCAAATAAATGCTTAAAGATGAAGAAACTGTCTGTTATTCTTTTTGTTATTCTGTTCCTGGCTGTGGCTGTACTGTTTTTCTTTCAGTTTTCAGGAGGAAAGAAAAACTCGGTGAAAGAATCCTCTGAACCCATTAGCACTCAGTCGGAGGGTATGGTCTATGTAAACATAGATACAATAATATATAATTTTGATATGTTCACTGACAAGCGTAACGATCTGCTCGACAAACAGCAAAGTGCCGAAGCTGAACTTACTTCAAAGAGCAGCCAGTATGAGAGAGGAGTTAAAGATTACCAGGATAAAGTAAACAAAGGACTGGTTACCAGGGCAACAGCAGCAGATATGGAACAGGCTCTTCTGCAGCAACAGCAGGATCTTGTGGCACTCAGGGATCAACTTACATCGGATCTCATGGAAGAAGAACAGGTAATGAACCGGCAGGTGATGGATTATATTACGGTTTACCTTGAGGAAAACAAAAACGAGTATAATTACCAGTTCATTCTTGGTAAAAGCTTTGGCGGACCCGTTCTTTACAGCGACAAAGACCTTGATATTACTGACAGGGTTATTGCGGGCCTGAACAAGAAATACCAGTCAGAGAAAAAATAATCCGGATGGCTTTCGCCTCAGCCTGGCTACAGACAGGTACCGTCTTTCCTCAACTGGTTAGAGAGGCACCACATCCAGATACAGGAATTATAATTGTAATACCGGCATTCGATGAAGCCGGTATTATTCGTTTACTGGATTCACTTGCAGCATGCTTTCCGCCGGAATGCCCCTCAGAAGTGATCGTCAATGTTAATGCCCCGGCTAACGCCTCAAAGGAAAGCCTTATTAATAACAAGCATACTATCAGGGATTTAGAAACATGGAGTGGAGATAACCAGAATTGCTTCTTCCGACTCTGCTTCTTTGACCTGGGGCAACCTTTGCTTAAGAACTGGGGTATTGGGCTTGCAAGAAAATCATTGATGGATGAAGCATTGCGGCGTTTTGACAGTATTGGAAAACCAGGCGGCGTTATTGCCAATCTCGATGCGGACTGTTTTGTTGACAGTAATTATTTTACTGCCCTGGAGAACGATTTTCTGCTTCATCCTGAAAGAAAAGCATGTTCAATCTACTTCGAGCACCCGGTAACGGGAGATGAATTTCCTGAGGAAGTATACAGGTTTGTTGTCCTGTATGAGCTTCATCTCAGGTATTACCAGAATGCACTCAGGTTCACTGGTTTTCCATATATCTTTCATACTGTGGGCTCATCTATTGCTGTCAGGGCTTTGACATATATGCTTGCGGGTGGAATGAACAGGAGACAGGCAGGAGAAGATTTCTATTTTGTCCAGAAGCTTATGCCTGCAGGTGGTTATTTTAACCTTAATTCAACAACGGTCTATCCTTCCCCAAGGCCATCAGAAAGGGTTCCCTTTGGTACTGGCATGACAATAGCGAAAATGTTGCAAGGCGTTGATAATAATTATTTTACGTACAATCCCGTGGCGTTCAAAGATCTGAAGGAATTATTCAGCATGGCAGGCAGGGCCTTCAAATCAGGTGAAAAAGTAATTTCAGGATTGTTTTATGAGTTACCGGTCACCATAAGGAAATTTATAGACATAAATGAATGGATTTATAAGGTTTCGGAAATATCAGAAAACACATCCGGCATAGAATCTTTCAGAAAACGATTCTTTGAGTGGTTCAATATGTTTAAGGTTGTCAAATATCTTAACCATTCTCATTTAACCGATTTTAGAAAAATTCCGGTTGAAGACGCCGCAAAAGAACTGCTGGCCATTACAGGGACAAATACAATACCTGGTACATCGCTCGAATTGCTTCTATTATTCCGGAAAACCAGCAGAGAGAATTAATCCCTGCCTTTTCTGAGATTTCTTTCTTCCTGTGGTGTGAGAATTATGTAAAGGTCCTCGTCCTTGGCTTTCATCCTGTATTGTTCCCTGGCAAACTTTTCAAGGTTATCATTGTCCGTCTGTAATTCCCTGAGCTTCTTTTTATCATCCTCAATTTTCTTTATCAGGTACTCTTTTTCCTGCCTTAGCTTCCTGAGCTCCGTTACCTGGCGGTACCTGTCTATAAGATTATTGGTATCAAGAAGGATCAGCCATATGATAAAAATGACAAGCGTGAGGATATACTTATTCCTTAAGAAGGGAGGTATTTTATCAGCATATTTGAATCTGAGTTCCATAGTACAAACCTACATGATTTTTTGATTGAATTATCCGCCACTCATCAGATATATCATCTGGACCTCATCACCATCATGTATAATTGTCTCATCATATTTGTTCCTGGGTATCAGAATCCCGTTGATCTTCAATATTCTCATCCTGAAAGTGTATCTCTTTTCATCCAGCAATTCAGCTACAGTAATGCTATCCCTTCCTATTTCTTCCTGAATATTATTAAATGTAATCTTCATAATATTATAAGTTCATTGCGGGCTTTGTAAGAATTAATTCAAGTACAGTGTTGGCCTGCATGTTGGCTACCATGCCAACCCTGGGGGCTATAGGTGGATTATCATTTTCTGCTTCTGTGGATTCATCACCGCAGACGTAAAGTAAATCATCAACTTTTCTGCATCTTAACGCATTTGTGTTGCCCCAGCCTGCAATGCCTGATCCAATAATCAATGGAATTCCCGGAAGGCATTCCAGAACTGTTTGGATCAACATTTCCTTCATATCCGCTTCATCAAGGGCTTCAACTATAACGTCACAATGCCTGTAAAAGAGGGGGATGTTTTCCGGAGTAAGTCTTTCCTCGCGTGTTATTACACTGATTTCCGGGTCAATATTCCGGATATTTTCTTTGAGTGCATCAGTTTTGAGCATACCAGCCTGTTTTGAAAAGTAAGCCTGGCGGTTCAGATTTGCGGCTTTAACCCTGTCAAAGTCACAGATCACAAGTGTACCCACACCGCTTCGGGCAAGCGCGACGGCACAATTTGAACCAAGGCCTCCTGCTCCTGCAATGCCTACCCTCTTGCTTTTAAGACTATCCCTGATCTCACTGAATTTCATTAAAGACCTGAATGATTGTTTTTTATGTATACTTTATTCTTAATTTTCAGGAATTCCCTGGCGCTGGCTCCACGTTCAACCTGGTTAATAATATCCGGGTCAAATCTATCAAATACTGAACCAAAAACCATTTTTACATTCCTGTATTTGAACATGTCAGTATGAAGTATATTGGAAGGGCCAAGAAGAAAAACACTGCATCCATCACGTGTAGCGTCAAGAATTTCGAGCAGTGACCCGTTGAATAATGTTGTCCCTGTTACAATAACTGCCTCGGTACTGGCAAGTGCATCATACATCCTGCTGATTGGTTCGGTATCATCGTTTTCGACCAACCTGTCAAACACATGGAAAGCAGGATTGATCCTCCTGAATTTCCAGTACAGGGTCTCGAAATAGCCTATCATAACTATATCGCTGAATCGTGAAAAATCAACGGCATCCAGAATATCAGAATGACCTTCATATTTATTGGAGTAATTATACAGTGCATTAAAATATGCATTAAGAATTATTCGGTCTCCTTCATTACCTGCATCAGGCAAGGCATCCCTTTCAAACATACCAGGCTTTACTTTACTGTCGAGTGTTGAACAAATCCCGATGCGTCCGTCATTGAGCATAATGCATATAAATTTCTCACCTATAACATACTTTTTTATAAGCGACCTGTCAAATCCCGATTTCTTATAAAAATGATAGATCGGTTCTTCCATATAAAATCAATTCAGTATGTAAAGTTAAGATTTCCGGGCTTTTTAGAGTAGTACCGTGTACTTTATTATTACATTGATCAATATCATCACAAAACGTAAGGATATTTATTAATTTAGTATTTTATATCCGAAACATAAATCAGATCCTTAACTATGGATTTAGACAAGTTTAAGAAAAAACACAGGCTGCTTGCCGAATGGGTATATGACTGGAAACCACTTTCCCGTGGTTATACTGATAAGATACTGTATATTAATGTCGGAGAAAAGGAAATAGCTGAAAAGCAGGTTCCGCCGGAAATGAAGAAGAAATTTATCGGTGGCAGAGGGTATGGATTAAAGCTCCTCTGGGATGCGACAAAACCAGATACTAAATGGGATGATCCTGATAATGAAATAATAATTTCATCAGGTCCGATTGGAGGTATTACCCAATACTCGGGAACAGGCAAGTCGTTGGTAGTAAGTATATCTCCTCAGACAGACTCGGTGATAGACAGCAATGTCGGCGGATTCTTCGGGCCCTTCCTGAAGTTTGCCGGCTTTGATGCCCTGGAACTGCAGGGAAAATCAGACCAGGATATAATAATCTATATTGACGGCATCAACCACAGGGTTCAGATCTTTGAAAGCAGGGGCGATCAAGCAAACAGCCATATCCTTGCCGAAGAACTGACAGGAATTTTCGCCGACAGTGACAGCGATAAAAAGAACGTCGGAGTGGTATCTTCAGGTGCCGCGGCAGAGAATTCTCTTATCGGGATGCTAAACTTCAGCTTTTATGATATGAAAAGGAAAAAAGTAAGGCTGAAGCAGGCTGGCAGGGGTGGCATAGGGACTGTTTTCAGGAATAAAAAGATCAAAGCTCTTGTATGTAAGATTCCGGGCGTTAAGGGAAACCTGAATAATGTTGTTGATCTTGAGTCTATTATGGAAAGGGGCAGGCGCTTTAACAAGGAGATACGAGAGCTCGACGACCAGCAATGCAGGATGAAGCAGGTCGGTACTGCGCATCTTATGGAGATTATGAATGACCACGACCTTCTTCCTACCAATAATTACCAGTATGGAAGCCACCCGGAAGCTTATAAGATTGACTCGGTTATGTGGAAACAACATTTTACACAAAACATACCTGATGGATGCTGGATCGGATGTAATATGTCGTGTAGCAAAGGTGTAGACAATTTCGAGATCAGGACAGGACCTTACAAAGGTTACAGGGTATTGGTTGATGGCCCGGAATATGAGAATGCAGCAGGCCTTGGGTCAAACTGCGGAATCTTTGATTCCGGGTACATTATCGAGTCAAACTTCTATTGCGACACATACGGAATATGTACTATTACATGGAGTACCCTGGTCGCATTCACAATGGAATGCTTTCAGCGTGGGATACTTAACAGGGAGAGAGCCGAAGGAATCGAATTGCACTTCGGTGATTCTGAGGGTGCCCTTGAATTGCTCCATATGGTTGCCAGGGGAGAAGGTTTTGGCCGTACAGCAGGCCTGGGTACCCGCAAGATGAAGGAGCTTTTTATTGCCAGAGGATGGGGCGATCCTGACCTGCTATTCGATATCGCCATGGAGAACAAGGGACTTGAATATTCCCAGTATATATCAAAGGAATCGCTTGCACAACAGGGTGGTTTTGCTATGACAAATAAAGGTCCACAGCACGATGAAGCGTGGCTTATATTCATGGATATGGTAAATAACCAGATACCCACTTTTGAGAATAAGGCAGAAGCACTCCATTACTTCCCGATGTTCAGGACCTGGTTCGGGCTTGTGGGTTTATGCAAGCTACCATGGAATGATGTTGAACCCGAAAATAATGCTGAAACCGATGAGCCGGCAAAAGTGCCGGAGCATGTGGATAACTATGTGACTATTTATAAGGCAGTTACCGGACTGGAATTTGATAAGTGCAAGTTGATAGAAGACTCTGAGAGAGTATATAATTTTCAACGGGTCTTTAACCTGCGACGCGGTTACGGTACAAGATTATACGACCGGCAGCCCTACAGGGCAGCCGGTCCGGTAACAATCGAGGAATATAAGTCAAGAAGAGAAAGATACGATAAGCAGCTGATGGAAAAAGCCGGGTACGATCCTGAAGGGAAAAGTGTCATGGAAAAGTTGAAAGTGCTTCGTAAATACAGGGAAGATGAATATGAAAAACTTCTTGACGCTGTTTATGACAGGCGCGGCTGGAATAGAAACGGGGTGCCCAGGATAGAATTTCTTAAAAAGATAGGGATGGACCTTCCCGAAGTAATCGAAGTGGTAGAGAATTACCAGTAACCATGCTTCAGCCAGAAATGAATGCGTAAATAATGATATCATTCGAAGAGGCATTAGAAATTGTAATGGATTCCTGCGTTGAATCCGGGAAAGAAAAAGTTCATTTCACCTCATCCCTTAACAGGATACTTGCTGAAGATGTCTTTAGCGATGTTGATATGCCCCCGTTCAACAGGGCTGCAGTTGATGGCTTTGCCTGCCGCAGGGTTGATATTGGCCTTGAATTGGAGGTTATTGAAACGATCCAGGCAGGACAGGTGCCCCGGAAAAAGACAGGTAAAGGCCAGTGCGCCAGGATAATGACCGGCTCGATAGTACCTGAGGGCTGCGACATGGTATTCATGGTTGAAGACTCGCGTGAAGTGGCTCCCGGCAAAGTGCTGTTTAATGGTTCGTCATCAAAATCAAATCTGTCATTACGTGGAGAGGACGTTAATACAGGTGACATGGTCCTCGCGCGTGGTAAATTGATTAAACCTCAGGACATTGCCGTTATGGCCTCTGTCGGACATACCGAAGTACTGGTTGGCAGGAAGCCGTCAGTAGGTATAATCAGTACCGGGGATGAACTTGTTGAACCGGCTGGGAAACCGGATCTGGCACATATCAGAAACAGTAATGCTTATCAGCTTGTGGCCCAGGTGGAAAGAGCCGGTGGTCATCCGGGTTATTATGGTATTGCTCCTGACAACGAAGATTTAACGTACGAGATGGTAAAACGGGCTATTGGCGAAAAGGAGATAGTTATTTTAACCGGTGGTGTCTCAATGGGTGATTTTGATTTTGTGCCAGCTGTTTTAAAGAGGGCCGGGGTGAAAATACTCTTTGACCAGGTCAGGGTTCAACCCGGAAAGCCGACTACATTCGGTGTACATGAAAAGGCAGTGGTATTTGGATTACCAGGCAATCCGGTGTCCTCCTTTGTGCAATTTGAAACACTAGTAAGGCCCCTGATAAACCTAAAAATGGGACATCGCTGGAAACCACCGGTAATGGTACTGCCTATAGCTGAGGATTTTCAACGACGTTCAGCCGACAGGGCGGGGTGGATCCCTGTAATAATTACCGGTCAGGGCGAAGTAAGACCTGTAGAATACCATGGGTCAGCGCATATTTCATCTATACCTATGGCGGATGCAATAATACCGATTGCCACAGGGCATTATGAGATAAAAAAAGGAGATAAGGTGGAAATAAGGTTGATTTGAAGTTTGACTAATTAATACAAACCGGATTGGAGCTTCCTTCTATATATAAAGTACTTATACTAACGATGAGCGACAGGGCTTTCAGAGGAGACTATGAGGATCTTAGCGGGCCGGCTGCAAGGGAGATAATTGCTAATTACTTCCATTCACTGAACTTCAAAGCTGAGATACAGAATGTCCTCCTTCCGGATGATGCTGATTTGTTATATGAGAAAATGAAATCAGCTCCGGAAAACTATGATATTATAATTACTACCGGCGGGACCGGGATAGGCCCCAGGGATATTACCGTTGATACTATAAAGCCTATGCTCACAAAGGAAATTCCCGGGGTGATGGAGTATATCAGGATTAGATACGGAGCAGATAAGCCAAATGCCTTGCTGAGCAGGGGAGTTGCCGGGATAATAGGGAATTGCCTGGTATATACACTTCCCGGATCAGTCAGGGCAGTTAATGAATACCTCACTGAAATAACCAGGACCCTTGAGCATTCTATTATGATGCTTTACGGTATAGATAAGCATGGTAAGGATTAGTTGTCCGCTTTCCTGGTTGAGCTGGTCAGCTGGCTGCCTATAAGCCTGTCATATCTCTCCCTGGGATTCCTGTAATATACAAGCAATAAGTAGTCGTTTTCTGTTTCATAATGATTGCCTTCGAATACTGATGAAGTTGCACTTTTTTCTCCGTCTTTAATAAAAATATATTCGTAATTATACCATCCCTGCTTAAGCAGCATGGCACACTGGTATTCCGCTTTTTCCGGATCATAGGTCATCCGGTTACCGGAATTGAATTCCCAGTTGCTGAGCGCACCTGATACATATACCTCTCCTCCCCTTATCTCGTATGTTGATGGCAATGTAAAATACACATATACGTAATCAGCATCAGTATCCATGTTTCTTCCTTCCTGTACCGCAACATAATACTTGCCATTGAAGTCCTGCCAGTAAAAGTAGGGTTTGAATTCCCTGTTTTCCGAGGGCACCAGGAAAATATGATAGCTTGAACCAACAAAATCAATCATCCTTATAAATTCAGACTGATACCTGATACTTTTTATATCAAAATATCTGTATTCATTACCTCCCGGAAATATATTCTTTGTGGATAATGAATTGTACCTGACCTCGTTGTTTCCAATGAAATCCGGCGGGAGGTCAGTGTGTGCGTCAATCCATTTCCCGTTTTGAAGGATTGAGCAGGAAATATCCCTGTAAGGATCATTTACCATCAGCCTCTGGTACCTGACAGTGAAATCAACCTGTTGACCTGTATTATAAAATTCTGTCATTTGCGGACGGTGAACATCTGACTGGATGCCGGCTGCATCTTCAGCAATCATAAATCTCTTTGTCAGGACCGGCTTATCGGGGTAACCCTGTAAATAAACCTTGATAATATAATTACCTGATAGTTTCAGGCTTATTCTCTCATTGGGAAATACCAGCTTATAATGGTAATAGTTGATTTTTGTATTGAAAGAAGGCCTGTATTCCTCTATCGGGTCCTCAGGATAACCATCTATATAATCACCGGGGAAAATTGAGGATTCTTTCCAGTTTTTGTCGCAATGAATAAAAGTATAGTAATATGTTTCCGGTTCATCATCAAGAAGGTCGAAATGCAGTTCCAGCTTGTCAGGACTGTTTATTTTTATCAGCGGGTATGAAAGATTCCAGCCCGAACGATAAAGCTGGACGGTTTTTATCCTGTTATCATAAATTCTGTCTGGTATGATATTGTCCTGGAATGAATAAATCAGGTTGAATTGTGAAGAAATTAACAGAAAGAAAACAGTTGTTTGTAAAAATTTCATAAAAAAGCTCAATTTTAAGAAAATAAATGTACAAATATGTTTCATCATATTTAGCAGTTTGCAATATTTGTGCCTTAATAGGATTAAATTTGCGTTCAATTGTTAATAAATTAACAGTAGACTGTCATAAGATATTAATTATAAAAGTCTTAGCTAAAAAATGTCAGGATCATTCAAATTAAAAAAGGGGCTTGATATCAAAATCAAAGGAGCAGCAACCAAAGTACTTGCCGGTGAAGCAGGAGCTGCCCTCTTTGGTGTCAGACCTTCAGATTTCCCTGGTTTAACTCCTAAACTATCTGTCAGGCAGGGTGATAAGGTGAAAGCAGGGACAACTCTTTTCTTTAATAAAACCAGGCCTCAGGTTAAATTTGCCTCTCCTGTAAGCGGGACTGTCATGGCAGTAAACCGGGGAGAGCAGAGAAGGATACTTGATATCGTCATTGAAAAATCAGGAGATGATTACCTGGATTTTGGAAAAGAAACAATTACCGGTATTACCAGGCAGCAGATAAAGGAGAAGATGCTTGAGTCTGGTTTGTGGCCCGTTGTCAGACAGCGTCCTTACCAGATAGTTGCAAATCCGGCAGATACTCCAAAATCTATATTCATTCCAGGATTCGATACTTCACCACTTGCACCCCATTCTGCTTTCGTAATGGCGAACACCGATCCTGAGGCCTTTCAGAATGGGCTGGATGTAGTGGCTAAGCTTACGGATGGGAAAGTCAACCTGGTCCTCGACGGTAAGGTTACACCTCCGGCAGTACTGCAAAATGCAAGAGGTGTTGATATCAGCTACTTCACAGGACCACATCCGGCAGGTAATCCCGGGGTGCATATACATCACATCGATCCTATTAATAAAGGGGAAGTGATATGGGTTATTAACCTTCAGGATATTGCAGTAATAGGACAGTTATTTACGGAGGGAGTATACAAGCATGACAGGATCATCGCCCTGGCAGGTTCAGAAGTTATTAATCCGCAGTATTACAGGATAAGATCCGGGTCATCTGTTTCAGAAATGCTGAAAGATAACCTGTCGGACCAGAAGCCCAGATGCATAAGTGGAAACGTTCTGACAGGAACCAGGATTCAACCTGATGGCTACCTGGGATTTTATGATTCAATGGTTACAGTAATTCCCGAAGGAGACTATTTTGAATTTTTCGGATGGGCATTACCAGGTCTTAAAAAATACAGCTTCTCAAAGACTTTTATGTCATCAATATTCCCAAGCAAACAATACACATTCGACACAAATTTTCATGGTGGCCACAGGGCATTTGTTCTTACAGGACAGTATGAAAAAGTAGTGCCGATGGATATTTATCCGATGCAACTTCTCAAAGCTATTCTAGCTGAAGATATCGACGGGATGGAGAACCTGGGTATTTATGAGATTGCCGAAGAGGACTTTGCCCTTTGCGAGTTTATCTGCGCCTCAAAAACTGAGATCCAGTCTATTGTCAGGCAGGGCCTCGACCTGATGATAAAGGAAATGAACTAATAAAATTGAGTTATTATTATAATGAATTCTTTACGAAAGAAGATTGACAAGATCAAACCCCATTTTACAGAAGGTGGGAAGTTTGCAAAGCTCAGGTCGGTATTTGAAGGATTTGAATCGTTCCTTTTTGTTCCCGACGCAGTTACCAAGAAAGGATCTCATATACGCGACAGTCTCGACCTGAAGAGGACGATGACTGTTGTGATCATTGCCCTGATACCGGCGCTGCTCTTCGGGGCCTATAATACCGGGCTTCAGCACTTCAGGTCTGTAGGGATAGATGCAGGTATACTCCAGATGTTCTGGTTCGGGATTCTTAAGATACTCCCTCTGCTGGTGGTGAGTTATGTCACCGGACTTGGAATTGAATTTATTGCAGCCCAGATAAGGGGGCATGAGATCAATGAGGGATTTCTGGTTACCGGTATACTGATCCCTTTGATAGTACCTATCGATGTTCCACTGTGGATGCTTGCAGTGGCAACCGCCTTTGCTGTTATTATTGGTAAAGAGGTATTTGGCGGTACCGGTATGAATGTGCTTAACCCGGCACTTACAGCCAGGGCATTCCTGTTCTTCAGTTATCCAGGATGGATGTCGGGCGACAGGGTCTGGATAGAAGGACTTACAGCCGGGCAGAATATCGTCGACGGTTTCTCGGGTGCAACGCCTCTTGGACAGCTGGCTTTAGGCGCTACAGACAGGTTGCCATCTTTTATGGATATGTTTATAGGTACAATCCCGGGATCAGTGGGGGAAACATCTACAATAGCTATACTGATAGGGGCAGTAATCCTTATTCTTACAGGCATAGGCAGCTGGAAGATCATAGTAAGCGTCGTCGGTGGAGGTATGGCTATGGGATTGCTTCTGAACGCTGTCGGCGCAAATCCTTACATGGAGGTGCCGTTTTATTACCACCTGGTAATGGGTGGCTTTGCATTCGGAGCTGTATTTATGGCAACCGATCCTGTTACCGCATCACAAACAGAAACAGGTAAATGGATATATGGATTCCTCATAGGAGTCTTGTCAATCCTATTCAGGGTGCTTAATCCGGCTTACCCCGAAGGAGTCATGCTGGCCATCCTGCTGATGAATGTTTTTGCACCACTCATCGACTACTATGTGGTTCAGGCTAACATCAGGAGAAGACTAAAAAGAGCCAAAGTCGCATTAAATAATAATGTTTTGAAATGAAACAGTTCAGTAACAGATATATCTTCATCTTCTCCACGGTAATGGTTGTCATCGTGGCTACTATCCTGTCGATGGCAGCTACCTTGCTTCAACCTCGTCAGCAGAAGAACCTGGAGATAGAAAAGAAGAAAAGCATGCTGGAGTCAATAAATATTCCAGCCGACCGCAGGAATGCTGAAGAACTATATGATAAGTACATAAAGGAGAGTATAGTCCTTAACTCCAAAGGTGATGAGGTTTCCGGAGTGGATGCTTTTTCAATTGAAATAAAAGCAGAGCAGAAAAAACCTGTCAGTGAGCAAAACCTTGCCCTCTTTTTCGCTACTCCTGACGATGGTGAAAGGGTGACGATAATACCCATGGAAGGCAAAGGATTATGGGGACCAATATGGGGATATGTTTCCCTCAAACCGGATCTAAATACAATTTATGGGATCACATTCGACCATAAAGGGGAGACACCAGGACTTGGGGCTGAGATAAATACCTCGTGGTTTGAATCGCAGTTCAAGGGCATGACAATATTCGATGCCGGGAAATTTGTGTCGGTACAGGTTCTGAAAAGCAATGAAAAACCGATCGAACATCATAGTGTCGATGCCATCTCGGGAGGTACAATCACAAGTAAAGGCCTTCAGCGAATGCTCTACGACTGTATTGTAAAGTACGAAGATTACTTAAAGAAAAATGCAGAATAATATATGAGTACAAAGGAAAAAGAGCCGTTATTCTCGGCAAAGAATTTACAGACCCTTACCAGGCCTCTTGGTAAGGAAAACCCGATAACCATTCAGGTTCTTGGTATCTGTTCAGCTCTCGCTGTTACAGTTAAGCTGAAGCCAGCCCTGGTAATGGCCCTGTCGGTAACTATAGTAATTGCAATTTCCAACCTGGTTATTGCCCTGATGAGGTCCTATATTCCTGATAGGATAAGGATCATAGTTCAGCTGGTCGTAATAGCAACCCTGGTAATTATCGTCGACCAGGTGCTCAAAGCGTATGCATTTGACGTAAGTAAACAGCTTTCAGTCTTTGTAGGTCTTATTATTACCAACTGTATAATTATGGGGAGGCTGGAGGCATTTGCAATGGCCAATAAACCATGGCCTTCATTTATTGACGGAATAGGTAACGGGGCCGGTTATGGACTGATACTTATAATTGTTGCATTCTTCAGGGAATTGCTGGGATCCGGTACAATACTTGGTTTCCCTGTTATGGAAAAGCTCGGATTATTCAGGGCAGGATATGAGAACAACGGAATGATGATACTTCCTCCGATGGCTCTTATTGTCGTGGGACTGATAATCTGGGTGCAGAGAAGCAGGGATAAGAGCCTTATTGAAAACAAATAAAAAGCGATAACCATGGAAAATCTCTTAAATATTTTCATTAAGTCAATATTTGTCGACAACATGGTTTTCGCATTCTTCCTTGGAATGTGTTCATACCTTGCTGTCTCTAAGACTGTTAAAACTTCCGTAGGTCTGGGTATAGCAGTAATCTTTGTTCTGATTATTACTGTTCCTGTCAATTACCTTATTGAGACTTATATCTTGAAAAAGGGTGCTCTGTCGTGGCTTGGAGAGGGTTTTGCCGATGTGGATCTCAGCTTCCTCTCTTTTATGATCTTTATAGCAGTAATTGCAGCAATGGTACAGCTTGTTGAAATGATAGTGGAGAAGTTCAGCCCGGCGCTATATAACTCACTTGGAATCTTCCTGCCACTTATTGCAGTTAACTGCGCAATCCTGGGTGCTTCATTGTTCATGCAGGAACGGGAATATTCCAGCTTTGCTGAAGCTACTGTTTTCGGCCTGGGCTCAGGTATCGGATGGTTCCTGGCAATTGTTGGAATAGCTGCTATCAGAGAAAAACTGAGATATAGCAATGTCCCAGATCCCCTTAAGGGACTCGGTATTACATTTATTCTTACCGGGCTTATGGCAATAGCATTCATGGGATTTATGGGTATTAAACTTTAACCGGAAAACTAATAATCATGGTATTAGCACTCACTACTGCAGGAACAATTTTATATAGTATAATAGTATTTCTGATCGTTATATTGCTACTTGTCAGTGTCCTTCTTTATGCAAAAGCCAAGTTAACTCCGCAGGGAGAAGTATCCCTTAAGATAAATGACCGCGAACTGTCTGTTTCTCCGGGCTCAAGCCTTCTTAATACTCTCACTTCCAACGAAATATTCCTGCCTTCCGCCTGTGGCGGAGGTGGTACCTGCGGTATGTGTAAATGTCAGATAGAATCTGGTGGCGGATCGATACTGCCTACAGAGACAGGATTCTTTACTCGAAAGGAGCAGCTTAACAACTGGCGATTGGGATGCCAGGTGAAAATCAGGGAAGATATGGTGATAAAGGTACCTGAATCAGTAATGGGAATAAAAAAATGGGAATGCGAAGTTGTATCAAACAGGAATGTTGCAACTTTTATCAAGGAATTCGTTGTCAGGCTTCCGGAAGGAGAAGAGCTTGATTTCGTTCCCGGTGGGTATATCCAGATTGATGTGCCTAAATACGAGGCATCTTTCAGGGATTTCGAGATAGAGAAGCATTTCAGACCCGACTGGGATTGCTACAACATGTGGGATCTCAGGTTAAAAAATACAACTGAAACTTACAGGGCATATTCGATGGCGAATTACCCGGCCGAGAAGAACCTGATAAAACTGAATATAAGGATCGCAACACCACCCTGGGATAAAGATAAAAACCAGTTTAAGAATGTCCCTCCCGGAATTTGTTCCACTTATATCTTTTCAAGGAAGCCGGGCGATAAGGTTATGATCTCCGGACCCTACGGTGAATTCCATATTAAACACACCAATGCGGAGATGGTTTATATTGGAGGAGGTGCAGGTATGGCTCCACTCAGGTCCCACATATTCCATCTTTTCAAAACACTGAAGACCGACAGGAAAGTATCATACTGGTATGGCGCCAGGTCATTACGTGAGGTTTTCTATATGGATGAATTTCTTGAGATCGAGAAAAAATTCCCCAACTTCAAGTTTAACCTGGCTCTATCCGAGCCTCTAAAAGAAGATAACTGGACAGGCTTTACCGGTTTTATTCACCAGGTGCTTCTCGACCAATACCTGAGTAAGCATGAAGAACCGGAAGATATAGAATACTATTTCTGCGGTCCACCGCAAATGAATAATGCTGTAGTTAAGACGCTGAATGATCTTGGCGTACCACCTGAAAATATCGCCTTCGACGATTTCGGCATATAGAAAAATACCCCGCCTGGCGGCGGGGTTTTTCATTAAATAGGGGAAAGGGAATGTCAACGATCCATGTCATCATTTTTAAAGGACCGTAACACAAATTTAATCTATACTAATTAAATATCATTTTAATTTTGACTACCTGTACAAACTTTTAGATAAACACTATAATTTCGAGGAGCAATGGTTTTTTGCCCCGTAATATGCTTTTCCAATCGTTAACCTTTAAGCTTTTATTATGAAATATGTCACATTAACGTTATTAATCTCATCGCTGCTTTTACTGTCGGGTTGCGGTAAAAAACAACCTGGTCTGGGGAGGATAGCCGGCTTTACACAGGGTACCACTTACAGCATAATTTATGCTGATACGGATAAAGTAAAAACCGGGATTGTTTATGAGAATATTACTGACCTGTTTCAGCGTATCGACCACTCAATGTCTCTTTATATCGATTCATCCATTATTTC
Source organism: uncultured Rikenellaceae bacterium (assembly GCA_964595725.1). Lineage (GTDB taxonomy): Bacteria > Bacteroidota > Bacteroidia > Bacteroidales > VadinHA17 > LD21. Next base: position 58,019 of record CAZQRQ010000004.1, read on the forward strand.
AAGGATAAACAGGAATGAGGATGTAGCACCGGACAAATATTTTATTGACGTCTTCAACAAGTCAAAGGAAATATCACAAATATCGCAGGGTGCATTTGATGTAACAGTCGGTCCCCTCGTAAAAGCATGGGGATTCGGACCTGACGCCCATAAGAACTTTGATGCTTCAAAGCTGGATTCTCTGCTAAATCTAGTGGGCTACGCTAAAATTGATATCAGGAACGGTAAGCTGTTAAAGCAGAACCCAGGCATTACTATTGATTTCAATGCTATAGCCCAGGGATATACAGTTGATGTGGTTTGTGATTATTTCAACAGCCTGGGTTTGAAAGATTACCTCGTAGAAATAGGCGGGGAAGTACGTGTAAAAGGTACGAAAGGTGGAAAATCATGGCGAATAGGTATAGACAGGCCCATCGACAACAATATGATACCGGGAGCTGACCTACAGGTAATTGTCAGTTTGAAAGACAAGTCGCTGGCAACCTCGGGTAATTACAGGAAATTCTATGTGGAGAATGGGGTGAAATACTCTCATACAATAGATCCCCGGACGGGATATCCATCAAAGAACCAGCTGCTGAGTGCCACACTAATCGCTGATGACTGTGCCACAGCTGATGGTCTTGCAACAGCCTGCATGGTCATGGGTCTTGAAAAGGCTAAGGACTTTGTGCAAAGGCAACCCGGTATTGATGCGTTTTTTATTTTTTCAGGTCTCGACGGGGAGTATAATACATGGACTACAGAAGGAATGAAAGATTTGCTCCAGGAACCCTGAAATATTTAATATCAGTGAAGGTCACATGCACAGGTTCCTGAACTATCGACGGGATTACACCCAATGTCAGTCCGCTTTGCGCAGGTAATACCCCTTTTTCTCATCTCGGCGTTACTCCCTACATGCGTGTTGGGGAACCTGCCGTTCTTTTTGAAAAGTATTTTTATTGCAAGACCTGCCAGTGATATTATTAATAAAACAGAAGTTATCATCAATACTTTTATAAACATGTTACTCAATTTATTTTCAACCTTATGTACCTTTGCTATTGTAAACACACCTGCCAGTTTGTGCAGTGCTGACAAAGATAATAATCATAATAGTTGATAATGATTAAACAACGTATCTTTTTTTTTGTTTAATGTAAAAACAAACAGAACAAACTAAATTCGTAATGAAACAGGAAGAGAAATCTAAAGATCATATTTTCGACAAGGATGAGGTTCTGGCCGATTTCAGGCTCGCAAACCTGAGCAGGCATCTGAGTACTATGGGAAGGAAAGAAGTTTTGTCGGGAAAAGCAAAATTTGGAATTTTTGGCGACGGTAAGGAAGTCATTCAGATCGCAATGGCAAAACAATTCAGGAATGGTGACTGGAGATCGGGGTATTATCGTGATCAGACCTGGATGATGGCAATGGATCTTTATGATGCAGAGCAATTCTGGCATCAGCTTTATGGAAATAATGATCGTGATTTAAACCCTACAGGAAGCGGGGGAAGGGTGTTCAATAACCATTTTGCAGTGGCAAATGTTAATTTCGAAGGTGCATTCCTGGACCTTACACAACAGAAGAATTCATCTGCTGACATTTCACCAACTGCAGGCCAGATGCCTCGTCTTCTCGGACTTGCATATGCTTCAAAACTCTTCAGGCAGAATAAGGAGCTTCATAAGTTCAAAACACTGTCAGATAAAGGTAACGAGGTGGCTTTCGGATCGATAGGTGATGCAAGTACGTCTGAGGGGCACTTCTGGGAAACCATGAATGCAGCCGGGGTACTCCAGGTTCCTATGGCCGTAACGGTTTATGATGACGGGTATGGAATCTCAGTCCCGAAAGAATACCAGACAACAAAGGGAAGTATCTCCGAGATAATGAAGGGATTCGAAAGCGAGAAGGGAAAGCCCGGAATAAGGATATTCAAGGGTAAGGGATGGGATTATCCGGGTCTTGTAAAACTATATAAGGAAGGAATTGAGATATGCCGTAAAGAGCATGTGCCTGTGCTGTTTCATATCGAGGAAGTCACACAGCAGCTTGGCCATTCAACTTCCGGATCCCATGAGCGCTATAAGAGTGATGAGAGACTGAAATGGGAGCTCGAGTTTGATGATATTAAGAAAATGAAGGAATGGATTATTGAGTCGGCTATAGCCACGGAAGAAGAGCTTGATAAGATAGTGGCCGACACAGAAAACGAAGTAAAGGAAGCACGAAAAGTAGCCTTTGACAAGTATCACAATCCAATCAAAAATGAGCGAGATGCTCTCGTAAGGATCATTGAAGGAAAAGGATGTAAGTGTGTTGAGGAAGTGAAGGAGGAAGCTGTCGACAGTACCGCTGAACACCTTAAGCAGGTGCTGGCCCCTATAAGGAAGGATAATTTTATGGCAGCCAGGAAGATACTGAGGAATGTTTGTGGAACCTGCGGGAAGGCAGACAGCCTCAAGCAGGATCTTCAGGCTTGGTTGGTCAGGAATTATGAGGCTGCAGAGGAAAGCTTCGACTCTTACCTGTATAACGAAACTCCCACTTCTGTTCTGAAAGTTGATCCTATTCCACCGGTATACTCTGAAAAAACACAGGAAGTACCTGGCCGTCAGATCCTCAGGGAAAATTATGACAGATTATTTGCAAAATATCCTCTGCTTGTAACTTTCGGTGAAGATACCGGTAGAATAGGAGGTGTTAACCAGTCGCTCGAAGGTCTTCAGAAAAAATACGGGGAACTGAGGATAACCGATACCGGTATACGTGAAGCAACGATCCTCGGCCAGGGTATAGGCTTGTCGCTCAGGGGATTGAGGCCTATCGCCGAAATACAGTATCTCGATTACCTTATGTATGCATTGCAGCTTCTGAGCGACGATGTGGCTACAACATATTACAGGTCAGCCGGCAGGATGATGGCTCCGGTTATAATAAGCACAAGAGGACACAGGCTTGAAGGAATCTGGCATTCCGGCTCACCTTTAAGTATGCTCATAAACTCCGTCAGGGGCATGTATGTTTGCGTCCCGAGAGATATGACCAGGGCTGCAGGTTTTTACAACACCCTTCTTGAAGGAAATGACCCTTCAATCGTTATTGAGCCTTTGAATGGCTACAGGCTCAAGGAAGTGCTTCCAGATAACATTGGTGAATACCGTTTACCTCTTGGAATACCCGAGATTATAAGCGAAGGAACCGATTTGACCATAGTAACATACGGGTCGACAGTAAGGATTGCACATGAAGCAGTGAAACAGCTGACTTTCCATGGTATTTATGCCGAATTGATAGATGTTCAGACCCTGCTCCCTTTCGATCTTAAAGGAGTGATATTGGATTCACTTAAGAAGACCAACAGGGTTCTCTTCCTCGATGAGGATGTGCCGGGAGGAACAACTGCATATATTATGCAGCAGGTTCTTGAACGGCAGGGTGGCTGGTATTATCTCGACAGTGCTCCAAAGACTCTTACCGGGAAAAACCATCGTCCGGCTTATACTACTGACGGTGATTACTTCTCAAAGCCGAGTACCGAGGATGTATTCGACACCGTCTATGCTATGATGAAGGAGGCAGAGCCAGCAAAGTATGCCTGATCCCCTGCCCGGAGTAACCGGGAACGGGGATTCTCTAATGCCTCTCCAATTATATTCCGATAAGTTTGAGCAGCTCTTCAGCTGCTGCTTTTGGACCTGATGTCTCAAAGCCCGGTATTCCAAGCCTTGTCCTCATCTGGCCCACGAATATGCCTTTTTTGAAGAATGATTCGAAAAACTTCTTCGCAATTTTTTCATGAACGTCCTTGTACTCGGGAGGCCCGAATATATTGGCAAAATACGAGTTGACAAGTCCGCTTGTGGTTGTGGTACCCTTGCTCATCACGGCTCCGGTCCTGAATACCTCGAGTGCTTCCGCTACTGAGCCAAATTTTTCAATAACTGGCTGGCTGCCATTTATCTCTTCATAGTTATTGGCATAAAGTACAAAATCAATCTTGTGTCCTTTAATCACAGTATCAAAATTTGTAACAGGTATTATTATCCTCGCATTAACCTGGTTTGGGTTCATGATGATCGACCTGTCGAGGTGGCCATAAGCATATCCGGGTTGTAGATCATCAAGTCTTAGGAATGCACCGATCTCTGTACCATAACCCACAGGTGTTCCTTCTTTGTCGAGCTCTATTGATCCCATATCATCTGCAATGATGGTAAGCTGACGGATATATTTCTGTCCGAGAACCCTGAAAGCCTCAAGTGTTTCCGATTTGCCCGCACCTGTGTCACCTATCATCAATACGGTGGCTTCCTTGTCCTCCTGCAGGAATATCTTTACCATAGCCCCGTGGAACGGCATGTTTCCGGATTTCATTATAATCGAGTTGTGAAGAGTCAGTATCATCTTTTTCAGATATCCGAAATATCCGAATTCATCCCTGTCCGGTACTGCACCAACAAATATCCCGTTCTCTCGGTCCTCATAGAACACGGTAGGATAATCCGAGAGCCCGTCGAGGACATCTCCCGGAACACCATATACGAATATCCCATCGGGTTGTTTTCCGAGATCTTCATCGCTGGCTATGTCAAAGAGGTTGCACATTGAAAATCCCAGCTCAAAGAAGTTGATATGGAAGAATACCAGTATGATCAGCTTTCCAACCCTTGCAGGATAACAGAGGTAATCCCGGCTGTTAAGCTCAAAAAGGTTTAGCGGATTCTTCGGTATCTTTTTAAAATGGCCTGTCCTCTTGTTCATTGGCTGTTGAATAACGAGAGGAGGATATATCAGCATTTGTCTGATTACAGGTATCCTGTTAAGGCTTTTGTATATTTCACTCCTGTAGTCAATATTCATTGGTATTGAGATGACCGACATTTCCGCTCCTGCCGGGATCTGCCTGTAAACAGCTGGCCTGCTTCCACTCAGGTTCTCCTGTATCCTCCTGTATACTGTTCTTATAAGATGAGTGAGCTGCTCTATCGTCTCGTGGAAAGTACGGTAAGGCCTCTTGTCAAGCCTGTCACCCTCTGAGTCATTGACAATGAACCTGTCAAAATGCCTCCAGTAATCATAAAGATAATCAATGAAATCGTTTAACAGCCTCTGGTTGTTGAGGAAATTCGCAGATTCCGGGAAGATATGAGGAATAAGCGGTCTTTCATATTTCTCAAGCAAAACCAGGGTCCTGATGAGGTTTTTTACATCACTATCGGTTACTACCTTGCTTTTGAAAAATCCCAGCAAGGGTGAGTTATTCGTTTCCAGTTGGCGGAGACAATGTTCAATTACAATCCTGAACTTGTTGCTCTCAAGCAGTTCCTCAGGTGTTTCACACATCCTTCCGCGGATGTACAAAACAGCTTTTTTCCCTACAATCTTTAAATTATTCTTTGGCATTTTTGTCGTAAAAAATTCAGGCAAAAATATAAATTAATTCTGGCTTCAGCCAACAATGCTTATAAAAAACCATTAATAAATAATAATGAGTTATTAATTTGTATCAAAATAGTTTAAATAATTAAAGATTATGAGAAAAATTGCATATATCCTTATTTCTTTCTTTTTTCAAAGAAATAATACTGCGACTTGTGATACGAACCTGCTCACCCGTAACGGGACATTTTAAAAATCATCCTGGTTATTATAACATAGTACTGATTTTTGTGTTATTTAATAAAAGGGTATAATAAAAGGGATATTTTTTATAAATTGTGAATGTAAACTTACTGATATGCAACCTGAACTTGATCTTTTTACAATACTGCCTGAAGATAAAATTCCCGAAAAAGGAAAGATACTGATTGCTGAGCCTTTCCTGCCGGATACCTTTTTCAACCGCAGTATCGTATTCCTCACAGATCATTCCGATGAAGGATCAGTCGGGTTTATTCTGAATAAAAAGCTGGAGCTGAAGGTAAATGAAGCCATTGAAGGGCTGGACGACTGGGATGAACAACTTAACATGGGAGGCCCTGTTGCCCCTGATACGCTTCATTATCTCCATACGCTTGGAGATAAGGTTCCCAAAAGTGTTCATGTTTGTGAAAACATTTATTGGGGAGGCGACATTGAAACAATAAGAACACTGATTGCTTTTCATAAGGTAGAGCAATCACAAATAAGGTTTTTCCTCGGGTATTCAGGCTGGTCAGCCGGTCAGCTCGAAAAAGAACTCAAGGAAGACTCATGGGTCATTGTAAAGATCCGTCCGGATATCATTATGGATAACTCGGGAAGTGATACCTGGAAAAAGGTGCTTAAAAGCCTTAATAATAAGTACCGTATCTGGGCCGATTTTCCCGAATCACCAGAAATGAACTGATTTAAATTCCTGATTAACTGCCAGAATCCCGGAAATCAGAAATCATCACCCCCTAGATAATCCCCTTGTTAACAATCAATTCCAACATATTCCCGTTTGTAGGAATAAGTATGCCCCTGATGCCCATTTTATCTGCAGCCTCTATATCTGTCGGGCTGTCACCTATCATCCACGACTGGCCTGTATCAATATTATACTTTCTTGCTGCCTGCTCAAAAAGAAGAGTTCCAGGTTTCCTGCAGTTACATGCTTCATTGTCAGGGTGATGGGGGCAATAATAAATATCTGTCAGTTCTATGTCTTCATCCAGAAGTAACATCCTGAGCCTGTCATGCAGCTTCTCTAACTGGGATACCGTGAACCGACCCTTTGAAATACCACCCTGGTTGGTTATGATTATCAGCAGGTAGCCTTTTAACGAGAAGTATTTCAGGGCATCAGTCACCCCTTCATTAAGCTCAAAATCATCTTCCCTGGAGATATAGTAGGAGACTCCTTTTTTATTTACGACTCCGTCTCTGTCGAGAAATACAGCCCTGTTCATATCAGATATGGAGAATTTTATAAACAAGCTCCTTTAGTAAATCGCCGGGCGGGCTGCTTTGGTCACCGTAACCCTTTGTCTTCATATCGTAAGTTCTCAGCAAGCTTATTATTTCCACGGTTTTCCGGGCATTATATTTCCTTGCTGACGACTCGTAATCCTTAACAAAAAACGGATTTATCTTCAGCATCGCAGCAACATTGTTTCTGGATTTATCAGGGAGGTAGTGATAGGTAAGAAGTTTGCTGAAGAAGCTGAAAATTGATGCAACTGTAACATTCACAGGATTATCCCTCGGGTTTTCTGCAAAATGACGGACAATAAGATTGGCCTTGTATATGTTCCTTTCACCAATTGCCTTTTGCAATTCGAAATTATTGAAGTCTTTACTGATTCCGATATTCTTCTCAATAAGCTCGGTTGTAATGACTTTTTTCCCTTCAGGAAGAGTGATAAGAAGTTTTTCAAGCTCATTGACTATCTTATGAAGGTCGGTCCCAAGATACTCTGTAAGCATGGCACTGGCATCGGGTTCCGTTTTAATGCCTTTAACCATCAGGTATCTTTCAATCCAGGGCGGTACCTGGTAATCCCTGAGCTTGCTCGATTCAAAGTATGAGGAGCGGTCTTCCAGGAGTTTGTATAGCTTGGTTCTTTTATCAAGCACCCTGTATTTGTAGTTGATTACAAGAATTGTGGATGTAAGTGGTTTTTCTGCATAAAAAATAAGGTCCTCGATTTTCTTTAGTGCCTGGGCTTCCTTAACTATAACGACCTGGTGGTTTGACATCATCGGAAACCTGCGTGCTGTTTCACTTATGCCGGAAACGCTTGTATCTTCTCCGTACAGTATTATCTGGTTAAAGGCCTTCTCTTCCTCCGGGAGTAATTTATCTTCTATATATTCCGTAATTACATCAATATAATATGGCTCGTCACCGGCAAGGAAATAAACAGGCTTGTAAATCCTGTTTCTCAGATCAGACATTATTTCTTCAAAAGTAACTGGCATGATCAGAACCTGAGATGTTTAACTGACAGACCCTGTTTCTTGATCTCTTTCATCGACTCTATACCCACCCTCAGGTGAGTCTCAACATATTCATCTGTAACTTTTTTGTCGCTTTCACCTGTCTTGATTCCTGTTGAGATCATCGGTTGATCGGTCACGAGCAGCAGCGCACCGACAGGTATTTCGTTAGTAAAACCTACAGTAAAAATAGTGGCTGTTTCCATATCTATCGCCATTGCCCTTGTCTTTACAAGGTATTTCTTAAACCTGTCGTCATATTCCCAAACTCGCCTGTTAGTTGTGTAGACAGTTCCGGTCCAATATTCAAGTCCCTGTTTGACAATGGTCGAAGAAACAGCAATCTGGATCTTGAATGCAGGCAGGGCAGGAATCTCCTGAGGCAGGTAATCGTTGGATGTTCCGTCACTCCTGATAGCGGCTATGGGAAGGATCAGGTCACCAAGCTTGTTCTTCTTTTTAAGCCCTCCGCATTTACCAAGAAAGAGTGCTGCATACGGCTCAACGGCACTCAGCAGATCCATTACCGTCGCAGCATTAGGGCTGCCCATTCCGAAGTTCATGATTGTGATGTCGTCAGCCGTCGCATTGGGCATATTCCTGTCTCTCCCTTCAACAGCTACCCCGTTCCATTTGGCAAATAACTCAACGTAAAGGGAGAAATTAACGAGAATAATATACTTACCAAAATCTTCAAGTGGTTTACCGGTATACCTGGGCAACCAGTTATTGACAATATCCTCTTTGGTCTTCATTTCAGTTCAGGATTAAATTTATCTCAATATCTTTACAGTGAGCTTTATGGTACCGGTATAACACGAGATTCCGGCCCGTAAAAATACAAAACAATGTTGAAAGAGTTAAATCTGCCTGAATATTCATTCAGTATTTCCGGCGAACCCGGCTCCGAAATGATATTCGACAGGATCAGAAGGAAATATGTCAGACTTACACCGGAAGAGTGGGTGCGGCAAAATTTCATACGCTACCTGGTACATGAGGGTGATTATCCGGAAGGGTTGATAGGTGTGGAAGTTGGGTTTAAGCTTAACAGGCTGCGACGAAGGGTGGATGTCCTCATACACGACAGGGCGGGGAAGCCCAGGATGATCGTTGAATGCAAATCGCCTGATATACCCCTGAATGAGGAGGTTTTTGAGCAGATAGCAACTTATAATATTCTGTTCAAAGTACCTTACCTGATAGTAACCAACGGTTTGATCCATTTTGCCTGCAGGATGGATTTTGATAATAATAAACCGCGCTATCTGAATGTTATTCCTCAATATGAAGAGATCCTTGAAAATGAATAGTTTTTTTGTACCGCATTATTCCAATGATTGACGTTACTTGTGCAATAATAAGAAATGAAGAGAACGAAGTTCTCGTAGTACAAAGGGGTGAAAAGACAGACCATCCGTTAAAATGGGAATTCCCCGGGGGTAAGGTGACGGATGATGAAAGTGATGAAGAATGCATTGTGAGGGAAATTGATGAGGAACTCTCAATAGGAATAGTCATATATGGCAGGATGGACCCGGTTGAACACGATTACGGGTATAAAAAGATACGACTTATACCATTCATCTGCGATACCCTGGATGAAAAACCTGCCCTGATTGAACATACAGCTTATAAATGGTTGCCAGCTGAAAAACTACTGTCAGTAGATTTTTCTGAAGCGGATATTCCGGTAGCCATTCAGTATCTCCGGAAATCTGACAAAAAGGGGACGGAAAGAGAACACTCCCCTGTTTCTGCACCTGAAGCATCTTCAGGATTAAATGAGGAGGAGCTTAAGTTGATGATAAACAATATGATGAGTATGCAGGAAGCCGACTGGCTTGCCACTTCAGCCCTGGAAAACCCGGTGTTGTTTTCAAAGCTCCTGGAGTACTCTTACTCGACTGATAAGAAGCTGGCATTCAGGGCTTCCTGGACTATTAGCAAAGTGTGCGACAAGTTCCCGGCAATCATCCTGCCTCATCTCGATGAGATAGTGGCGTCTCTGCCACAATTTGACAACGAAAGTGTTATAAGGTCATTCCTTCGCATTCTTTCGCTTAATGACCTGGAGAAATTATCTTCAGGTAATCACGGATTGCTTGCTGATTACTGTTTTACCAGCCTTACTGATATCGATTCTGCAATTGCCATAAAAGCATATTCAATGGAGATACTTTATAAACTGGCACTTATCTACCCGGAGCTCGGGAACGAACTGGCGACAAGTATCAGGATCCTTATGGAAAATGGTTCTGCCGGTATTGTGGCACGAGGAAACATGATCCTGAAGAAGATCAGCGAGATACCGTTAGGGAGCTGATCCGACAGAAAATAATTCTTTTTTTGAGGACTAAAGTCCTGAACAAAGGAGCGCCTTCCTTTACCGGCGGTTAAAACCGCCGGTAGCCGGTAAGCTGGTAATCCAGTCAGAAATAATCTCCAGGACCTCTGGAGAAAAGGTCTCTTCAATCTTACCGTACTCCGAAGGCAGCCCTGTTGTACAGTGTTGAAAAAGGTGATTAAGATCCGGAAAGGAAACTGTTCTGACATTTATGTTGCCTGATGATCTCAGGGCTTTTTCAATTGCAGGAAGGTTAACATCGGCTGCTACCTGGAGGTCTTTCTCCCCGTTAAGCGCAAGCACCGGGCACTTTACCCTGCTCCAGTACTTGGCGGGATCAGTTGATATGAAGTATCTGAACCAGGCTAATGCTGAAACATCAAGCTGAGTAATCAATTGCGCCGTGGCCTCGTTAATATCGGAGTCTGACATTCCCTTCTTTTTCAGTAACTTTCTGTATATTTCCACGGCTTCTGTCTGGGCTTTCTGATTATCTTTCTCTTTCTTAATTACTTTGTATAGCTTTTTATTAATCTCGCGCGAATCCTTGATTTCATCTTCGCCGGCCCCCATTAGTTTTGCAATATCCTGCTGTTGCCTGAGAAGAACCTCTTCTCCGCTTACCCCCGTTCCTGCAAGAGATATTATGAATGCGATACCACTGTTTTTGCTTGCTACAATGGGTGCAATGAGTCCACCCTCACTATGACCGGCCAGTCCGATTTTCTTCTGGTCAATCCGCCTGTCCTGCTTCAGAAAATTAAATGCAGCCTCGGCATCACTGGCAAAATCGGCCGAAGTTGCATTAAGCTGGCTTCCCTGTGACTGGGCAACACCACGATCATCGTACCGCAATACCGCTATTCCCCTGCGTGAAAGGTAATCGGCTATTACCAGGAAAGGCTTGTGGGCCATTACGGTCTCATCCCTGTCCTGTGCTCCTGAACCTGTGATAAGTATTACTGCCGGGAATGGACCATCTCCATCAGGTATGGTAAGCGTGCCGGCAAGAAAGATGTTTGATGATTCATTTGGAAATTCTACCTCCTCTGCAAGATATGGAAACGGTGCCTTTGGCTCTTGCGGCCGGTTCACCACAAATTGCTCCTGTAGCTTCTTCAGAATGAGAGGAAAGGTCTGACCCCTCTGTGTCCATGATCCTTCTATAAGAGTGTCTGATCTCATAAGTCCCCTGTACTGACCAAGCAGAAGTGGAGCAAAGATAACCAGCGTGTCAGACTCAAAGATTACATTGCCCATTGGAATACCTTTTGCCCCCTGGTCAGGACTGTCGAGCATTGCTACAAGAGAATCACCATTCTCCATTCTGATGTTAAAGACCAGCCTGAGCTCTAATGCCCCTGTACTGATTGTTCCCATCCAGGTGCCGGGAATATCCGGTCTGTCCGGAGCATCCTGTGAAAGCACCGGAAAGCACATCAGGATCGTGAAGAAAAGAATGATCAGGAATCTATTATTTTTCATCTGTTTTTGAATATTTGGGAATCGAACTTCAAATATAATTCAACAATATAAGATACTAATTTTAACTTCTGTTTTTTTTGCTTCTTTCCGGGTATTTGATTCAGGTCACGATAAATTGATAATCTTTAATAATTTTGTGGTTTATACAGAAGCATAGTAATGAGAGTTGTGGATACAAGCGGACTGAAATGCCCGCAACCGATAATCGAGACAAAAAAAGCTCTGAGGGAGAGTGGAACAGATGAACAGATTGAAGTGATAATTGACAATCCTACTTCGGTAAGAAATGTGAAGCGGTTTCTTGATGATAACAGGATCGGCTTCACCGAGACTGAGAATTCAGGCAAGTGGATCCTTGCAATAAACAGCAAGGAGGGGGCTGTTGTAACTACCGCGGCCGAAGACTACTGCGAAATAGATCCGCCGAAAGCAAGGAAGTCAGGATTCGGTGTCGCAATTACATCCGAAAATATGGGATCCGGTGATGATGAGCTGGGCAGGCAACTGATGAAATCGTTCTTCATCACAATAAGCTGTATGGAAAAGCCACCATCAGTAATAGTATTCTATAATTCCGGAGTAAAACTGATGGCATACGAATCTGGGATTATTGATATTGTAAGGGAAATGGAACTCAAGGGTACTGAAGTACTTATTTGCGGTACTTGCATTGACCATTTCAAACTCGGTGGACAAATAAAAGTTGGTACGATATGCGACATGCTTACTATCATTACAAAACTGTCCGAGTCGGTAAAGGTAATCAGACCATGATTTTGCTGAAATAAGATCCGAAATGAAAGTAGATCTGTTACAATTTACAGGACAGGGCGGTTGCTCCTCGAAAATACCGCCAAAGCAGCTGGAAGAATTTCTGAAATCCCTGCCAATTCCTGAAGATCCGGATATCCTTGTCAATATAGATACTCACGACGATGCAGGCGTCTACAGGATAAACGATGATCTTGCACTGGTATTTACAACAGATTTCTTCCCCCCTGTATGCAGCGATCCGTATGAATTCGGGGAAATTGCAGCTGCAAATTCTATAAGTGATGTTTATGCAATGGGCGGGGATCCGGTACTTGCCCTTAACATTGTAATGTTTCCGGCAGATAATATTCCTGTCGAAGCTTACAGAGAGATACTTAAGGGTGGATTCTCCAAGGCAGCTGAGGCAGGGGTGAAGATTATAGGTGGACATACAATCGACGATACACCTCCGAAATACGGGCTCGCAGTTGTAGGATTTGTCCATCCCGAGCGAATTATTACAAATGCCGGAGCACAACCGGGAGATATACTTATCCTTTCAAAACCTTTGGGTTCCGGTATTATAATGGCAGGCCACCGACTGGGTTTGGCATCTGATAGTGATCTTTCAAAGGCAAAGGTGCTCATGAAGACTCTGAATAAAGGAGGTGCGGATATAATGAGAAAGTACGGGATAAAGGGATCAACTGACATAACAGGGTTCGGAATAGCAGGTCATGCACTTAAAATGGCAAGGGCCAGCAATGTATCTATTGTTATTGATATGAATAAGATTCCGGTATTAGGTGATACATGGTACCTTGTTGACCAGGGATGCATCCCGGGTGCCTGTTTCACCAATATGGAATACTGTGATAATGACCTTCTTGCCTCTCCGGATCTTGAATACAATCTAAAGATGATTGCATTTGATGCCCAGACATCAGGAGGATTGCTGATGAGCGTACCCGCGAGCAAAGCAGAAAGTGTTTTAAAAGATATTAAATCGGCAGGATTCAATGATGCATCTGCAGTGGGGGAGGTGGTCGGAAGGAAAGAAAAATACCTATATTTGAATGATTAATCCTTCATTCCCCACTTTTAATTAAAACTCATTTATGAAAAAAATATTTTATTTGCTGCTCTGGCTGGTAGCTCTTCTACTCATTGTGGTAATAGTAAAAGCTTTGCTTTTCAGCAGTCAGCAGGTTGAAGTGGCCAAGGCTGAATCAGAGCCATTTGGAGATTCGGTTACCGAACATCTTTCAGAAGCGATTAATTTCCCGACTGTTTCTTATTCTGAGGATTCACCTATTGATACTGCCGCTTTCGAAAATTACCTGGATTTTATTGCGCGGACTTACCCGCTTATCAACTCAAAACTTGAAAAAGAAATATTTAACAGATTCAGTCTTCTTTATCGCTGGAAGGGATCAAATGCTTCCCTTAAACCCATGGTTCTAATGGCACATTACGATGTCGTTCCTGTCGGGGACACTGCATCCTGGGAGAAACAGCCCTTCTCAGGGATTGACGACGGCACTTATATATGGGGCAGAGGCACCCTGGATGATAAGGCTGCAATGATTTCAATTCTTGAAGCAGCAGAACGACTCCTGGACGAGGGATGGGAACCTCAACGGACAATTTATTTATCATTTGGTCATGATGAAGAAATTGGTGGATCCAGGGGAGCTGAGACGATCGCCGGAGTACTTAAGGACAGGGGCATTCATCCTGAATATATCCTCGATGAGGGAATGGCAGTAACAAAAGGAATGATACCAATGATGAATAAGCCAGTAGCTCTTATCGGCACCTGTGAAAAGGGTTACTTCTCAGTAAAGCTGTCTGTTGAGATGCCAGGTGGCCACTCATCACAACCGGAAAAGGAATCTGCAATAACTGTTCTTAATAAAGCTGTATGCGATTTGGTGGAAAACCAGATGAAAGCAAATATATCAGGCCCTGTGAACGATTTCATAAGGTATATAGGGCCTGAGATGCCTTTCTATGCAAGAGCCATATTTGCAAATAAATGGCTTTTTAAGGGCCTCCTGCTAAATATATATGAAGGAAGTGGTTCGGGAAATGCCCTGGTAAGGACCACTACTGCTCCAACGATGATGAATGCCGGGATCAAAGACAACATTATACCCACAAGGGCAGAAGCAGTTATAAATTTCCGGATTTTACCCGGAGAGACATCTGGTGATGTCCTGGCTCATATAACAAAGGTAGTTGGTGACGACAGGGTAAAGGCTGAAGCTTACCAGGATTTTGTAGATGAGCCATCTCCCGTTTCACCGTCTGATTCTTACGGTTTCATGAAGATACTGACAGCAATCAGGCAAACATATCCTGAAGCAGTAGTTGCACCTACTATGATGATTGGTGCTTCGGATAGCCGGCATTTTTCTATAGTCTCTGATAATATTTACAAGTTTGCCCCGATTGTAGTTACACAGGAAGATATGGCCGGGATACACGGAATAAATGAAAGAACATCCAAAGAAGACTTTAAGAGAGGTGTATCATTCTTCTATCGCCTCATTTCCATCTCTTCGGATGGTTCCTGATAGTTTCTAAGCCTGCCTCTTTTATCCTTTTCATTTACCATGTTGGCGTCCATTACCCATATTCCTCTTCCATGTGTTGCAATTATGATCATATTATCACGCGGGTGGACTGCAAGATCATGAACGTATGAGTATGGAAGAGTACCAAGAACATCCCATTTATTGCCCCCGTCCTTGGACACGAAAACTGCCCCGTCGGTGCCTGCATAGAGTATCTCAGGATTAACAGGATCCTCTCTTATTACATTTACGGGACCGACAGGGATATTACCGGAGATATCTTTCCATGTGTCGCCAAAATCAGTTGATTTCCAAATATATACCTGGAAATCATCATCCCTTCTCCCTGTCTGTGTCATATACACGGTGCCGATATCGTACTGTGAAGCCACGATTCTTGAGATAAACTTCTCCGGAACTCCGCCATTTCGTATTTCAGACCAGTTTTTCCCGCCGTCCTTTGTCCGCCATATCCTGCCGTCGTCAGTTCCGGCATAGATAAGGCCAAACCTGAGAGGTGATTCATCCAGAACAGATATGGTCTGGTAGTTTATATCACCCATTTTCTTCGGATCATTAAATGAGAGGTCAGGGCTGATGATCTCCCACGTATCTCCTTTGTCCTTTGACCTGAGTACATACTGCATACCATGATAAATTACCTCTGAGTTGTGCGGGGAGATAAGAGTGGGAGCAACCCATTCACCTCTCAGCGGAGCTTCGCCGGGAAGTGTATTTGGAAGCAGATCCTCACTGCTTTCAGGGTAGGTGTCAATCTCTGCTCTTGACAGTATTCCGTAGAACCTGCTGGCATAAATTGTATTATTATCATCCGGGTTTACAGCATGTGTACTTCCTTCAGCACCAAGGGTGTTTTTAAACTCCTGTACGGGTATCCTGTCGCGGCCTCTTGAAAGGTCAACAGTTCCGTAGAAGCTGTGATGATCCTGAATGGAACCGAAAATCCTGAAAGGTGTACTGAAGTCATAGGCAACATTATAGAACTGTGCAAGAGGAAGTTCTTCGATAGGATATTTCCACGATTTCCCCTTGTCGTATGATATTGTCAGTCCTCCATCCTGTACATTTAAAAGGTAGTTCGGGTTTTGAGGATCGATCCATAATCCATGGTGATCTGCGTGAGGGCCTCTGAGAGTTTTGAATGTTTTTCCTCCGTCGGTCGACTGGTTAAGGTTGATTCCCATTGTGTACAACGTATTCTCATCGGCAGGGTCTACTCTTACCTGCCCGAATACCCATCCATAAGTTGCAGAATGTCTTTCCATAAATGATTTCTGGTCGGGTGTAAGCCCGCTAACCTGTGTCCATGTTTCTCCTGCATTATCTGTCCTGTATACAGTTGCACCCCTGATAATATCAGCTCTCTGCCTGCCGTATGAATCAAGATCACCTGGCAATGCTTTCTGCGCAACTTCGTAATTATCAACGTATGCATAAAGCACATCCGGATTTGAAATGGCAACGTCAATTCCTATGCGACCCCTTTTATTCGCTTCGGGGAGGCCCGCATTTATCTTTTCCCACTTCCTGCCCCCGTCGGTTGATTTCCAGATACCGTTTTTCCTTGTATTTTCGTAGGTCCTGGGATCATTCCACTTGAGACGTATTCTCTCCCATGTTGTGCAATAAATAATATCCGGATTCCTTGGATCCAGTACGAGGTCATAGACGCCTGTATTCTGGTCCACGTACAGTATCTTGTCCCAGGTTTTGCCGCCATCCGTGGTCTTGAAAAGGCCTCTTTCACTGTTTGCCGTCCATTCATGCCCTGTTGCCGCAACGTAGACAATGTCGGTATTCTGCGGGTTGATTCTTATCCTGCCGATTGTAAAGGTATTTTCCAGGCCCATCAGGCTCCATGAGTTGCCTCCGTCGGTTGTCTTGAAAACGCCGCACCCCGCATTCGAGCTTCTGAAGATGTTAGCTTCACCTGTTCCAACCCAGACCACCTCATGGTCTTTCGGATCGATGGCTATATCCCCAATGGATGCTGTTGGCTGGCCCTCAAATACTGGAATAAAAGTCGTTCCCTCGTTTACAGATTTCCATACTCCGCCGGTTGCTGATCCCACCCAGATAGTGTAATTGGATCCTCTCGGGGATATTGCTTCCACATCTGTGCAGCGGCCGCTGATATTCGACGGACCTATGTACTGCCATTTCAGGTCCTTGTAAGGTGAATTCTGCAGCATCTCTGTCTGATTTACAAACAGTCTTGTCTTTTCCTCGCCGCTGAGCAAAGGACTTTTAGTCTGCTGGGCCGAAAGGCTGGCTGAACAAAGAACTGCAATTAGTAAAAAAGTAAGAAATTTCATAAGAATGAATTTGATAATTTGGTATATAAAGTAAAAATATATTTTTTAAACCCCCCAACCCCCTAAAGTGGGGCAAAAACTGTATACAGGGTTTTACGCCATTTTGGGAGTGAGCCCCGAATAATCGGTGACCGGGGGTTCTTCTCTGTGTCTCTCTGTGTAAGCTCAAAACATTTAAAAGAATTCAATATTAATCAAATTCCGGTTCAAAGAGATCGTGTTTTTTTGCTTTAAAGCACATTCTGATCTGGGCTTCAGTGGTCCTGCTTGTTGACAGACCAGGCAGGTTTTCAGCTGAAAAGAATTCTGATTCCAGCGTCTCCGTGTTCTCCTTGAAACTAATCGATTTCAAATCACATTCTACAAAAACCTTATAGATTGTATAAGGTAATTTGTTGTTATTGTGCCTGTTGGCCAATTGTATTGCAATAATCCTTTTTGGATTTACAGAGGCCCCTGCTTCTTCAAGACACTCTCTTGTAACAGATTCGGATAACGATGTGTTTACGTCAGCCCAACCTCCGGGGAGTGACCATTTGCCGTCAACTTTTTCCCTTATCAGAAGGATCTTATCATCCCTGAATACTGCTGCCCTGACATCTATCTTGGGTGTCTGGTATCCTTCCTCTCCGGCAAATATATCACCCAGCTTTTTATGGCTTACCCCTGTATATTCATGCATTATCTCCACTGAAAGAGCCCTGATCTGCTCGTATCTGTCCCTGTCGTAACTGTTTTCTGAGAATGTGAGACCTGCCTGTGCTATTGACTGGAGCCTGGTTGCCCACTGAAGCCATTTTTCTTCCACTGCTTTCTGTATCTTTGATTTATACTGGAAATATAGGTATTAATTCAGTAACTTTGAAATTGTTAATGCCAGGTATAAAGCCTTGTAAACTAATAATGCCCTAGTCATGAAAAGATCCCTGTTAATTTTAGTCTTCCTGGTTGCGCTTGTAAGTTGTAATTCGGGACAGAATTTCCCCTATCTGGATAACACAAGTGGATTAGCTGCCATTACGAGTGAAAATGGTATAACCTCACCCGTCACTTTCCATGTTGTCTACGACAACTATCTGAAAAATAATGAACTGGAAGCAGATTGGGGCTTTTCAGTTCTTGTATCGGGATTGCCAAAGACAATACTTTTTGATACGGGTACCAGCCCGGATATCTTCATTTCCAATTTTAGAAAAATGAACCTGGATGCTACAACGATAGATTACCTGGTACTCTCGCATGAGCATGGTGATCATACAGGGGGGATACCGGGATTAATGAAATTGAGAAAGGGTTTGCCTGTTATCATTCCTCAATCATTTTCCACTGGAACCAAAAACAACTTCACACAGTTGGGACTGGAGCCGATTCTGGTGAATAGTCCTGCTGCTATCTGTGATAACCTTTATACATCAGGGGAGTTTTCAGGCCCTGTCCGGGAGCAGGCCCTTGTTCTGAATACCCCCAGTGGTCTGGTAGTAATAACAGGATGTTCGCATCCCGGGATAGTAAGGATGCTGAAGGAGATAAAATCGTCTTTTAATAAGAATGTTTATATGGTATTTGGCGGATTTCACCTGATGGATAAATCAGATGGTGAGGTGAGTTCAATCATTACCGGCATGAAAGAGATGGGAGTGGTAAAATGTGGCGCAACACACTGCACGGGAGATCACCAGATCGATCTGTTCAGGAAGGCATTTGGAGATAATTTTGTTGAAATGGGTGTTGGCAATTCGATAACAGTAAATTGATCTATAACCTTTCAGGATGGATTGTTCTTAGGCAGTGAAAACAAAAATTCAGTACCACCCCCTGCCTTGTTTCGAACGCTTATCTCTCCCTTGTGAAGCAGGATAGCGTTTTTTACAATGGCAAGGCCCAAGCCTGTACCGCCGCTTTTTCTCGAACGGCCGGGATCGACTCTGTAAAATCTTTCAAATACACGGGGCAGGTGGTTGTCAGGAATGCCTATCCCATTGTTTGAAAAAGAGATGTAATAATACCTTTTATCCTTGCTGTAAGATTTTATTGTGATGGTAGTATTCTCCCCGGCATAATTTATGGAGTTCTCCATGAGATTCTGGAATACGGAGAGTATGAGGGATTTGTTTCCCTTTATAATCATCTTGTCATCAATCTCACAAATGACCTTCATCTTCTTTGCCTCAATAGCGGATTTAAAGTTATTTGTTACATCCCGTATAATCTTTCTGAGTTTTATCTTCTCAGGAAGAAAAGTATTTCCCGCCTCTTCTATCTTGTTCAGGACTGAAATATCGTTAACAAGCCAGCTGAGCCTGTCAGTCTGACCCAACGCCTTCCTGAGGAAATACTTCCTGGTTTTGTTTTCCATCTGAGGCTCGTTGATCATTGTCTCAAGATATCCCTTAACTGATGCTACAGGAGTTTTCAGTTCATGAGCTATATTTGAGGTCATCTGCTGCTTTATGATTTTATTCTTCTCAGCTTTGGTAATATCGCTTAGTATTATTTCGAATGAGTGATCGTTAAAAGCTACACACTGCACTCTGAAATATTTACTGTTTTTGCCGATCTGGTATTCAGTACTGGGTAGCTCACCCTTTACTGGAAGTGAGTCAAGCATCTCCTCAAGGAAATCGTTCACATGGGAAAATTCAGGGATAAGCAATATGTCTGACTGCGAAAGAGCTAGTTCACCCGTTATCATATTAACATGGTGAAGAAACTGGTCATTTGAAAAAATCACTTTTCTGTCAGGCGAAAAGAAGGCTATTCCTTCATTGAGGGCATCGAGGTGACTGAAGAGTTTTTCCTTTACGTTAGCAAGGTCATTCTTTGTTTCAAGCAGGTTATTGTATATCTCAAGGATCTCGGAACCTATAATACCAAGTTCATTTTTAGGGAACTCTGATTTAAATGGCTGATTATTGCTGACACTGACAGCAAAGTCCTTGAGCCTTGTTATTGACTCCCCGAACCTGTTGGTTACTGTCAGCAGAACTGCACCAACTATGATAAAGCATAAGAGAATAATGAGCAGGAAGTAAAGTCTGGCTTTAAGAAAATTGGATATTGTTATATCGTAAACCAGGGCAGCCCTGACAAAATAGTCCTTGAAGAATCTCGCATAATAATAGTATTCTTCCCCGGTTGTCCCCGATCTTCTCACAACAGCGCCATAATCATGCTCTTGTGATCTAAGTATCTCCGGCCGTGTGGCATGATTTTCCATCTCAGCCCAGTTACTCACATAGCTGTCGTATAATACAATACCATTTGTATCAATTATTGTAATCCTCAGGTTGGGCTGAGGCAGAAGGGTCATCAGGGAGTCGATCATGCAGTATTTGCCCGAGTACTCAAGATTATTTACCTTAATATAGTTGTCGGTTATCCGTGTTATGTTAAGCAATTCATCATTAAGCGTGGATGTGCGGTAATCTTTCTCCCTTGAATACAGGTAGGCAAGAATAAGAATGGCTATAATGGCGAAAAGTGCTGTATAGAAGAAGAATAAATTGTTCCTGAATTTGTTTTTTGTAAACATCTGGTCTTGATGTCGGTATTTCAGAATTCAAAATAATAACCGTAACCTGTCTTGTTTTTAAGAAAGCTTCCGAACTCACCAAGTTTAGTTCTTAGCCTGGTGATATTAACATCAACGGTTCTTTCCGTCACGATGACGTCGTTACCCCATACCCTGTCGAGAATATCATCCCTGGAAAACACCTTTCCCTGGTTTTCAAGCAGGAGTCTGAGTATCTCGTATTCTTTCTTTGTCAATTCAACCTTCTCATCGTTTATAATGAGTCTTTTCCTGATTGTGTCAAGCTCAATATCACCATATTTAATAACGGTAACACTCTTTTTCTTTTCAGCATTGGCACGTTTCAGCACAGCTTTTATCCTGGCTGTTAGCTCATTGATGGAAAATGGTTTTGGAATATAATCATCGGCACCCAGGCTGAACCCTGTAAGTATATCATTTTCTGTATCTTTTGCGGTAAGGAAAATAATCGGAACATCGAGCTTCATTTCCTTACGAAGCTTGTCGGCAAATTTAAATCCCGACATAGCCCCCATCATTACATCCAGGAGGATAAGGTCAAATTCGTTCAGCGATCTTTTCACAGCTTCCTCCGCAGAGTGGGCGATCTCAGTGATATAACCTTCATTACCAAGATTATACTGCAGGATTTCGCACAGATCCTCTTCATCGTCGACAATAAGTATTTTTTTCCCTTTGATGTCCATAAAACAGATTTTTTACTTTTACCTGGTTTGCGCCTGTGATAATTTAATTCAAAAGTAAGTGCATTTATTTAAAATAGCGTTACATTATTATTACAATTACCGGGAGCGATACCCGGTTCATATTTGACCAAAAGGAAAGAAGGCGCCCTTTAGGGCACCTCTTCACCGGGTAAACTAATTATTATCTGATTTGTAACTAGTTTCGAACAAATAAAAATGATAAAAATTCTTGTATCTGATAATCATTTTATCAGAAAACCGAATAACTGAGTTTTATATGAAAAGTTATTCCTGGTTCCAGTTTTGTGAAAAACGGATCTGTGACCCTGTAAGATTTAAATACCGATTCCTTCTTATCATTCAGGAGGTTCTCAACTTTAATGCCAAGCTGGGTCTTTTTGTTCTTTCCAAGAGCCTTGCTTGCGTTGAAGTTAAGACTGTTGAAGGGTAACGTGAAAATATCCGGCTGGTCAGCGATACCTACATATTGAAGTGTTATCCCCTGTACGTTGTAGTATAATCCGGCTTCCAGTCCTTTCCAGAATCCATTTTCACCACCATCATAGGTTAATCCTGCATTTACAATATAAGGTGCCTGTCCTGCCATCACCCTGTGGTCTTTTATTACCTGTCCTGTTCTGGCATTCTCTATCCTTGATGCCAGTTCGGTGCTGCTCAATTCGATGCTTGATTTTGTCAGGGAAAAGTTGGTTGAAACGCTGAAATTCCTGAGAGTCTCACTTATGAAACCGAGGTTCTGCCTTAATTCAACTTCAATTCCCAGGACTTTTCCGTCACCTACATTTCTTGGCTGGAATGATCCTACCTGTGTTGCATACTGGACTATCTCGATAGGCCGGATAAAATTCTTATAAAATCCGCTTAATGATATCATCTGGCCGTTTGCCTGGAATAATTCCCACCTGAGGTCGAGGTTATGTATGCTGGTGCTGGTAAGATTACCGTCCCAGTACTCAATGCCTTCAAGATCATTGGCATCACGGAACATACCACCAATAAATGTCCTGCCGCTAAGAGGGTCGTAGATTTCAGCAAAGGACATTTCCTTGAATGATGGTCTGGCTATTGTCTGCGCATATGATATCCTTATATTCTGTTTGTCAGTGATACTGTACACAAGGTTCACAGAAGGGAAGAAGTTGATGTCGTCAAGGACCTTATCATTATCAAGTACATTGATGCCAAGCTGATCGCGGCCGGTATATCTCTGGACGAATTTCTCCATACGTACTCCTATAATGCTCCGGAGATTTTTCGCAATACTGAATTCTCCTGAAACATATGCTGCAATATTGTTGGAATTCGCGTTATACTGGTTTGGATTAAAAGGAATGAAATTGGCTTCGTAGGTGGTACCTTTATTAATATCAGTACCGTTTAACGGCCAGATATTTTCAGGACGGAATAGTTCGTCAGGATCACCTGTTAATGGTACATTCCTGATGTTAAGAGCATATTTATATATCACAAAGTCTCTTTGCTTGTATGTGTAAGCTCCTCCAAAGTGAAGTTTTGATTTCCTTGACCCCTGGCCGAATTCCCTGGTTACATGCATAACGCTTCCGAGGTTCCATTCCGAAAGTTCTCTCCATATCCTCTCGGGGAAACCTGCTTCTGTTCCGATCTTGAGCGTATTATTATCTGTTTCATATCTGACAAACCTGGCATCGGGGTCATTGATTTTGGATAATGTCGGAGAGATTTTCCAAACGATTTCCCAGCTTGAATTAGCGGGAGAGTACTTACCGTCCAGCAGCAGGTTGGTCAATGATCTCTGGCTGTATTCAAGGTTATGCTGGTAGGCAGTAAAGTCACTCCCCTTGTCATGGCCGATATAATCAAATATGCCGGCTTTTGATTCGCCATTCTGCAGGTGCATGATGTTTAACCTGTATTTTGATTTGCGTGTTTTAATTGCCACACCTGCAAGCCCGCTGAGAAGTGCACTGTTAACTCCGAAGTCTCCTTTCTGAAATTCCCTGACATCCAGTTCACTGACGTCGGGATCAGGAACAAGTCCGTACCGCCCGTACTCGGCATTCTTGTAATATTCGGTACTGTTCTTATATGAAAAGGCCAGGTTATAGCCAATTGTTACCTTTTCTTTTGGGATCTGGTTGCCAAAATTAACCCCAAAGTTATAATCAATGAAACTTGTCTGTTTCATGGCTGCCATCACCGGGTCAAAACCCTGGAGTATGCTCCTGAACCTGTCAGCTGTTTCACCATATGGATCAGCCAGAACATTCGCGTAAAACGGAATATTATCTACTGCCGGAATTTTCCTGGTGCCATCATCAAAACCGAGAAAATCAAGCGATCCGCCTTTATATGTTAAATAGTCAGACCTGAAATGATAATCCGGGTTATATGCCGAGCCCACAGAAACGTTGAGAGTTTTATCTTCCGGAAAGTCTTTGATGGCAATGTCGATCATGCCACCCGTGAAATCTGCCGGCAGTTCTGCGCTGAACGACTTATGGACCATAATATTATCAATGATATTGGTAGGGAAAATATCCAACTGCATGGTATTACGGTCTGGATCAAGACCTGGTACATCAACCCCGTTTACAATTGTCTTTGTGTACCTGTCTCCAAGGCCTCTGACGTAAACATATTTGCCACCTTCCACAGAGACTCCTGTTACCCTTCTCATTGAAGATGCTGCGTCTGAATCTCCAATCTTCTTGAAGTTTACCGCGGTAATACCATCAAGCAGGTTCGGGGATGACATCTTCATTGCCAGCATAGCTGTCTCTGTATTCCTTGTCATGCTGGCAGTAACAACAACTTCTTCAAGTCCAAGCGAAGCTTCCCTGAGTTTAAGATTGTCGAGTAGCGTAACCTCTCCTTCGGTTATTGTAACATTATTGACCACAACTGGTTCGTATGATACGAATGAGAGCCTTATGTTATATGTGCCAGTTGGCAGGCTCAGGTTAAACTTGCCATCAAGGTCGGTCATTATGCCTCTTGTGGTACCTTCCACCACCACAGAAACACTCATCATAGGTTCGCCCAGGGTCTCATCATATACAGTACCCCTGAGGAAGCCATTTTGGGCGCTGAGTGATACTGAAATAAGTGAAAGAGCAAGTGCGAATAGTAAGTTCTTTAAATACATAATCAGATAATAATTTTAGTTGTTAATATATAAATCCGCGGGCCCGGTAACCCGCGGATTTCTTTTTAAAATATCCTAGAAACCTGTAAGCTGACCACTAAGTGAAGCCCATGTCCAGTTTGCAAATTTTGTTGCATCGGCGCCAACTGTCTTAGTTGCTGCTGTTACAGAAGTTGCATGTACATCAGTACCATTAAGGAAAATTGAAGTTAAAGCAATCCCGGCGGCGGGAGTACACTCAAGATTAACGAAATTCAATATTCCATTTGCATAATTGGCTTGGGAAGCTTCATCGGTTACCGCAAGTGTGCCTTTACCTCCGCTTGCTGCAGGATCACCGAAGTTGAAGAAATATATATTCTCAAATGTTCCCTTTGCATCTGCCTTGAAGGTGCCAAGCTTCATCTTTGATGTATTGCCCTTGATGGAGCCGTTCTTAACCGTATGAGCAGCAGAGTAAATTACGCTTTCAGGACCGTCTATCTCCAGACCGTTGTCGGTATAGTTGGCTGTTTCTGAATCAGGTGTGCCGATCACTATGAAATTATCGAGCATACCGCCCCAAGCCTGGTCTGTGTCAATTCCGTCATCGTAGGAGTTCCAGACAAGAGCATTCTTCAGGTTAACATTGCCGCCGAATATTTCAATTCCATCATCCTGGTTGCCTATGATTTCAACATTTTCAATAACGGTACCTGAACCAACTCCTCCAAGGGTGAGGCCGTTGATCTCATTACCTTCACCAATGTTGGCACCGCCATGACGGATGGATACATATTTTATTGTACCTGAGTTGTCAGTATCGTCCGTGCCGCCATAAAGGCCATTCTGGTCAGAAATTGGAATTCCTTCAATCTGTGTGAATTCTGTGCCTGAACCAGGTGATATGTGAGCCCTCCCGAGAACAAGAAGACCTCCCCAAAGTCCGTTATTGGTTGGTACAAGGTTCGGGCTTTGAATTTCGCCGGGAAGTATATGGTCGGAGATTGATGTGAAAATAATCGGTGATGCTTCAGTCCCAACTGCCTCTATTTTCCCGCCGCGTGCAATTAAAAGTGCAGTAGCATTTGAGCCGGTACCTGCATTACCCTTCACGATTACACCGGGTTCAATGGTCAGAGTGGCTCCATCGAGCACTGAAATGCGTCCTTCGAGAATGTATATCTTACCTGTTTCCCATGTGGTATTGGTACTGATATTGGAAGATACAGAGACTGTAGGCCTGTTTTTAATATCAATAACATCTGTTGCCTGGCCGGCTTTATTATTGCTGTCGGTGATTGTCAGGACCACTGAGCCGGCACCGACTGTCCTGGCGGCTGTGAAAGTGACCACAACATTACCGGAGGTTGCATTTGCCGAAGGTTCGGTTTTAACAACCACTGTTCCACCTGTTGCTGAGGCCGATGAAGATTTATAGCCGCCTTCGGAAGTGAAAGGGAATGTTATGTCGATAGATTTTAATAACTCTACTTCAGAATTTGATGGAGCTGTAAGCACAGGAGCACCTTCCTCAAAAATTGAAAAGACAGCAACACCTGATTCAGACTGCCCTTCGGCATCTTTAACAGTAAGCATTACTGAACCTGCACCCACCGTGATTCCGGCTGTAAAAGTAACCACTATAGAACCTGTAGTGGATCCTGATGTGCCGTTTGTCTTAATTGATGCTGTTCCTCCGGTAGCAGATAGTGATGAGGTTGAAAAACCTGCTTCAGCAGTGTAATTGAAAGTAACATCCGCTTCTGTGCTGACCTCTATTGTTTTTGCAGAGGGTGAGCTTACAGTTGGAAGTGCATATTCTTTTTTGCAGCCATACCCGGCTGCAAGGATCGAAATAAGTGCGATAAAAATTAACTTCTTCATTGTTTTCTTAATTATTTGATTTTATACCTTGAATAATTTCAAATTCAGTTTTTTTTGACAGGCCAAAGTTAAGCCCATTGATTTGTGCACCCCGATACAAAAACATTAAGGTTTTGTTACAAAAAGGTTTCAAAATCAATCATTTCACCTGTTCAGGTAATTAGATGAGTACAGCCCTGCGCATTGAAGAGTATTATTCTTAAATTGCGCTTGTAATTCAGGATGCAGATGAGGAGACTGGTATTTCTTGCTTTATTGACACTGTCAGGTCCGGGAACAATGTTCTCACAGGTCTTCATTAGTCCGCAGCCAGGAATGAAAAGTCATCCCACGCTTGATATTCTGAAGGTTGAAGCAGGGCCGGAAAGTACTGTTATTTATTTCACAATAGAAAACAGGATACCAGAAGGCTCATTTTGTATTGATGAAAATACTTTCATAGTATATCCTGACGGGTCGAGGATGAAGGCACGCACCATATCAGGTATTCCGGTTTGCCCCGACGTCCACAGGTTCCTGTCATCAGGTGAGAAGCTGAACTTCAATCTGACATTCCCGCCACTGAAAACCGGTACAGGCTGGATAGATATTGTCGAGGACTGTGATCAGGATTGTGTCTGGTTCTACGGATTAATCCTTGACAATGAATTAAATAACCGTCTTGAACAAACCTTCTCAGCCGCATCAGTGTCGGCACCTGAGGAAAATATAAAAGTTTTCAGCAGCATCCTGGAAAATATTGGAAGCAAAAACATGGGAATAGCAGGACTGCTTTATATTAACATAATCAATGCTGCCATTGAAACCGGCAACAGTGATGAAGCTGCGACATGGTATATGCGGCTATCCTTATCTAATATCCCTCATGTTCAGCATTACCTAAAGTACCTGAACGATACAGGTATAAAATTCTAAAAAAAAGGCTGATCAATTGCGATCAGCCTTTGTAGTATGGTTGGTTGGGTTAAAAGCTAAAGTCAAGGCCCACGGCAAAGATCATTGCATTCTTGCAATAAGTTTCGAGGGCTGGTATTACTGCACCGGTAGCGGAGAAAACATGATTGATCGTTTTCTCATCACTCTTGTATAATGTATAGCTTGCTCCCAGGTTGATCTGCAGGTTGTGAAGAAGATTATACGCACCACCGATACCAAAAGTCTGTGTTGCCAGTCCGTATGTAAGGTCACTCTGGTAGTTGCTGTTAACACCCTTGTTGGCCCATGCATAACCTCCGCTTACGAGTAATCTATCGGAGAGATTAACTTCAATACCTCCAAAGAGACTAAGCCCGTTATCATCAATAATATCGTCATTGCTCACGAATGTTGTAGGCGTGGCCGGATTGTTATCCAGGTCAAGCTTATGCCCGTAGTTAGCCGATTTGTCAAAGAAATAGTTTGTCCCGACTGATAATTTGGCTGCAGAACAAAGCCTGTAATCAACACCAATTGACAATAAAGCTGGCATATCGCTGGGAGTTTCTTCCCCATCCGGGAACATGGTAATTGGTGCACCTGTTGCAGTGAAGCCAACGAGAAAATCTTTTGTCGTTTTGTTGGCAAGTTCCATCTTTGTTGCCAATTCATATTTGACAGCAATATTCAGGTTCTCCGAAGGTGAAATGTTAATGCTGAAAATAGGAGTTATACCAGATCCAGTCTGTTCAACAGCTTCATCTTCCGGTATTGTCTGGTCACCAAGCATGGTGGCTGTGGCAGTATATTTTGCATAGGCTCCACTGAACACTGCATCAGCCTCAGAGATGGTTACGGTTGTAGGTGAACCGAAAGCTGTAAGAGCACCTTCGAGCAGGGCCCTCTCGGGGGCGGTAATTATTCCCAGACCCTCAGCCTGGGCAAGTGTAAGTGACCCGGCACCACCTGAAATAAGAGCAGTTGTGCTGGATGCTGCTGTGCTTGCACTGCCAGCTATGGATGTCATTATGGCATCGGCCCTGGTCCATCCGCCTGGTAACATTACTTCTATATCTTTAAGATGACCGAAGTATGAATTCTTGGCAGTAACATACCTGACCCCTGCAGCAACTGATAACCAATCGTTTACTTTATATGAGATACCTCCCTGAATTCCAAAGTAAACTGATGAACCTTTCAGATAGGCGTCAAGCCTGTAGTCTGTGGCTCCCTGCGAAGCGGCAAGAGATGGTACAAGATCCGACGGCCCCATTTCAAATGAAGGCAATCCTCTCTTGTATTCAGCACCTCCACCTCCGCCAACTGGATTGAAGCCAACCGAGAAGGCCAGCTTTTCCATCTTGTAAACAGCATAAATACTGGGGAATAAGGGCGCTGAAACATTGCCTGTGAACAGGTTTTCCTTCAAACCATACATACCCCCGGGTCCAGAATAGAAGTTTTCCACATCTTTGGTCTGGGAAATGGTCTGGTTTGATACAGAGATATGGAAGCCGTTTTCAAGTTTCATCAGCCCGGCCGGATTAAAATATACAGCATCAATATCGACAGATGCATTCCTGGCAGGCAGACGAACCCATGCAGCACTCTGGTTGGTATTGGTCACCAGTCCTCCGGCAATCAGTGTACCTGTTATCAGAGCAGCCATGAAAATCATCAATAGTTTTTTCATATTCACTGAGTTAAGGTTAAGTTTTAGAGCGTTTTCATGAATGATGGCCATGAATCTACCCTTGTTGATTCTTACATTAATAATGTGCTAATGTAAGAAAGTTCTGCAATTATGGTTAAAAACTCTGAAATTATTTAATGTATTATTGTGAAATCTGCCTTCTGATCATAGTATTTTAACGGTGGTCTTTCCCGCTCGGATCAGACCTCCTGTAAATATATTGATAATAGATGTCGAGATCACGACCTGATATTACCTTCCCTGAATATTCTTCAGCAATCTCATTTACTATTTCTTCCTCGGATGATCCCCAGAATAATATATGGTAGAGAACAAGGAGCCCGGGTTGACACTTCGAAGCTATTTCACCAAGTTCCGCAGTCGATGTATGATGCTCCGAATGATACCTTTTCCATTCGTCACTTTTTGTTTCGAATCCCTTCCTGCTATATACTTCATGGATAAGAACATCTGCACCTGAGGCATATTCAACCACCTTATCGTTAGGTCTCGTGTCGCCAGAGATCACTATTACCCTGTCGGGAGTTGTAAACCTGAAACCAAATGCATTGGGCCATGTCCCGTGTTTTGAAGGGAATGCTTCAACCCTGACGTTTTCGTCCTGATATATTACACCTTCTTTTGAGAACTCATGACATTTTACTCTCCATCCGGTATTATTTCCGGGCTCATCGCCATAGATGCGGTATTTTATGTCGGCATCATATGCCTTGATAATATTTTCGGTCATATCCTTTATCCCTTCAGGCCCAAATACTTCAAGAGGTTCATCGCGGCCCGTCACCCACGGAGTAAGGATAAGGTCGGGATAACCTGTTGTATGGTCCGAATGCAGATGGGTGAGGAATGCTGTTTTAATGTTTTGAACCTCAAGTCCCTTTATGCTGCCACCATAGGAAGGCGACATGGCAGCAGCCTTTCTTATCAGGCCGGGACCGAAATCCACTATGTATGGGATATCATTTACCACAATTGCAACTGAACATCCCGACTGTGAAGGCGATGGATTCGGATTGCCCGTCCCGAGCATAACCACCTTGGTGGTCTCAGAGGTGGAGTAGTCCCTCTGTGCATTCAGATGCATAGATGAGAGTAAGCAGATGCTTAATATTATTGTTATTGACCTCATGTTATACTAAGTTTATCTTCTCGATTGTCGGGGTACTTCAAAATCGGTCGAATCCACCCACCCGGCACTTTTTCGTGTGAGTTCCCCTTTCATATACCTGTTGTAAAAGTTGGCTGTGTTTTCCTGTGCGTAGGGGTAAAGGTCAAAGACATCCCCATTACCCAGTATCCTGGGATCATTTTGTTCCACCAGTTCGTCATATAGTTGCTCGTAGAGAAGAAGGCGTGCATTATTATACCCTGGATCAGATGCCAGGTTGTTCATGCAATCAGGATCCTTCCCAAGATCATATAGTTCATCTTCGGGTCTCAAACCGAAGCTGAGATTCCAGTATTTTGTATCCAGGCCGTATCTGTGAAGCCTAAGAATATCAGTTTTGGTAGGGCTACCGTCACAGTTTAGGTACCCTGTCTCAGGATTTCCGGCAGGATAGCGGCTGGGTTTATAATTCCTAAGAAGGAGGTATCCGTTCTTGATTATTCCTCTCACCGGGTATCCTTCATCATCCGGCCTGCCTACATCATGCCTTTCCTTTCCGATGAGAACATGGTCACGGCTTTTATCAAGGATTCCATCTTTTCTTGATCTGAAGATGTCGGTGAAGCTTTTTCCCTGTATTGGTTGCATGCCCGACTCCGATTGTTCCACTCCCGCAACTTCAAGAAGGGTGGGGGCAAAATCAATGAAGCTGATAAAGTCGTAGATCACCCTTCCAGGGTTCTTTATACCTCTTCCCCACATTATTGCCAGGGGCATATGATTTGAGAATGAATAAACCTGTCCTTTTACCCTGGGGAAAGGCATGCCATTATCAGCTGTCGCGATAATGATAGTATTATCCAGTTCTCCCTTCTCTTCCAGGAGGTTTATCATCTTAACCAGGTGACTGTCAAAATATTCTATCTCATAGGCATAATCAAGGAGGTCCGTCTTTACGATATCATCGTTTGGCCAGAAATCGAATACATACGGGATCTCATCCCGTTTTTTACCTCCTTTTTTTACCCCTGACCCATATTCATATCCCCGGTGAGGTTCCACGGAACCGTACCAGAAGCAAAATGGTTCATCTCCTGTACTGGCATTTAGGAATGCCTCAAAATTACCGGCATAATTGTTGGATGAGATGCCGGTAGTAGGAGGTGTAAGCCTCCTTGTGTTGTAAGCTTTGCCTGTCAGGTTGCGGGGATTACCGGCAGGATCGAGCGCGACACCAGGAGCCCATCCTTTTTGTACGTGTCCTGTATGGTACCCGTGCTCCTCCAGAGCCTCCATAAACGACCTGAATTTAGCAGGGAAGTATGGAATATGGTTACAGGCATCTTCAAGCTGCCAGCTGTTCCGGCCGGTCAGGAAACAGGCCCTGGACGGAGACGATTTGGCGTTGGGAGTGTATGCATTTCCGAAAAGTATCCCTTCCCTGGCCACCCTGTCGAAACCGGGAGTTTTTATCCATTGCGTTCCATAGGCTCCCATATGCGGAAAAGAAATATCATCTCCCATCGCAATGAGTATGTTTGGCCTGTCGGCAGAGATTGATTCTTTGTTATTGCCCGAACAGCCTGTAAGAAGAACCGGCGTTGCAATAAAAATTATCTTCAGGTAGTATGAATTCATAATATGAAAATGTTATCCGCTTAAAGGTAGAAAATATTCAACTATTAAAATTTCCCGGTTAATCTTATGCTGCAATTGCGATGAGGCTGGATATCACCGGGACGGCCCATGTATTCCGTATTGGTTATGTTTTTGACGGCAAATGATATATCCATTTTCCCAGTTATTCTGAAACCGATATTCCCGTCAGCAAGAAAATATCCATTATTGTGGTTGCCCCAGTAATCAAAGAAACCTGGCAGTATAGTTTCCCGCGAAACAGGGTTAAGGAATACATCATCTATGTTAAGAATTTTCGATCGCACATAAAAGACAAGACCAAAATTAAATCTCTTAAGCTCAGCGTTAAGACTGGTTTTAAGGCTATGCTTTCTCCTGTATTTCAGGTAAACCTCCGTGTTTTTGTTGTCAAAGGAATTATATTCCACGGGGTAGATATATGTATATCCTGCAGAGAAGTCAGTCTTCAGGTCTCCGAATTTTTCATTTAGCCCCATCTCGATTTCTGCCCCGTATATAGTTGCCTGTTCGATATTGGTAGCCTGAAAGCCAAGTCCTTCAGGGTACAGCCCGAAGATATACTCAATCATGTCATTGTTTCTAGAGTAGAATAGTGAAAGGTCAGCCTGCCCCGTTGCACCCCCGACAGCAATTCCCTGTTTGATGCCTATCTCTGAGCTCCAGCCTGATTCAGATCCAACGTACGGATTTGGGAATATCCTTACAGACCCCAGGGTCGTCGCAGCATGCTTCTCAGCTATTGACGGATACCTGTAACCCTGCCCGAACGACGCTCTCAGGAATGTGTACTCTGCTGCCCGGTAATTAATGCCTGCCCTGAAAACCGGGACAACCTTGTCGTTAACCTTATCCAGGGAGTTCTGCTCCAGGCGTATGCCAGCAACAACCTTAAGCCTGCTGATCGGCCTGATTTCGAGCTGTGTGAATACTGCAACATTGCTGCCGTTATGATCCCCGAAGAACATGGATGTTATACTGCTGTAATAGCCTGATAATCCACTGGTAATATCGAGGAAATCGGTTAGCTTATACCCTAGCTGGTATTCTGCGTACACTGAAAAGGCGCGTGCATCATTTTGTTTTCTTACCGGAAATATATTTTCAGAATACTGAATCCTGGTCTTCAGGTCGTGCCTGGTGGAGCCATTTTTTGACATCGAGATGAATGGGTCTATTGAGAAATAATTGCTATAGAGCTCTGATACCGATGATGTATCTTGCACCAGCGCTCCGCTATCAGCGCTTTCCCAGAGTAGAAAATCCGTTTTTTTTGTCCGTCCTGTATTAATATTGAACCCGTAACTCAGTCCTTCTGTCCTGCTGTGGTGTTTGAACCTTAGGTTTAACCTTCCCAGCTTTTCATCATTATATTTCCTGTAACCGTTATCTGCAAGCAGGTGTATTCCTATACCGAAGTCATTTTTGCCAGCTTTCCGAAGATGTGAAAAGGATGCACTTGAATAGATCCTGGGATTATCCCACCATAACCAGTTTTTGTTACGGGGTTTGCCATATATTCCTGCTTCGACAAAGAATTTAGTGACGGGAATATTGGAAGCATCTGCGCTCCGGAAATTAATAATCCCGTTCAATGCGGACGATCCATATAAAACTGAAGATGCACCCTTTATTATTTCAACCTGGGAAAGGTTCTCAACAGGCAGGAAATTCCATTTTATGTTACCTCCGTCAGCGGCCATCATCGGCAAGCCGTCGACAAGCGCAAGCACCCTGCTGCCAACACCATAGCTGAACCCGCTTCCTCCCCTTATTGAAGCCTGCCCGTCAAGAACCTCTATTCCAGAGGTTTTGTTAATAAGTTCCTGAGCATCAGTTATATGGTTGCTGGAAAGAAAGTCAGATTTTATTACGTCAATGGATACTGTAAGTTCAGATACTTTATGTTCCATTCTGTCGGCGCTCACAACTACCTGGTCTATTTCATGAGTCTCTGTCTGCAAGGCAATGTCAAGCCGAACTTCATCGCCATTTTTAAGACTGACAGTTTTTGACAGTGTCCTGTAACCTATGAACTGGAAAGTAATGGTTATCTCTCCGGTATCGGCAAAGAAGCTATAAAGTCCGTTATTGCCGGTAACTGTCCCTTCATTTCTTCCGTATATAACATAAACGCCCGGAAGAGGTTCTCCGGTTTCAACATCTGTAACTTTACCGGCGACCTTACCCTGGGAAAA
This sequence comes from uncultured Rikenellaceae bacterium, assembly GCA_964595725.1. GTDB lineage: Bacteria > Bacteroidota > Bacteroidia > Bacteroidales > VadinHA17 > LD21. Next base: position 92,259 of record CAZQRQ010000004.1, read on the forward strand.
GACTGATTCTGCAGAAAGGGTAATTATCAGGATTGCTGTTACAAGACAAAAACGCATTATTTCGGTTTGAATGTCATTCTTATGTCAAACGGATTCTGTGGATCAATCAGGTTTGGGAAACTGGTGTTAATTTTTAGAGACGTTTCAGTAAGTTCATCTATAAATGCCGCCAGTGGTACATCCAGTGAATCCGATTCAATAACAAGTTGAGTTTCATTATATGAGAATCTCCAGGTTCCGGTATATTGACCGAAATATCCTGTTCCGTCCTCCCTGAATTCGATATTCCCCTTGAACTTCTCAAGCGGCTCTCCCGGATCACTTGCATCAACACCATTCATAAGCAGGCTGTCGCTTACCCAGGAATGACCTGTAAGAAGAAGAAATCTTTCAGATTTTTCATCTTTCTTGCAGGCAAATATCAGGGAAACAGTAAGAATCATAAATAATATCACATTTTTCATAGCGCCCGATGTTAAAATATGTTATTGTAATGCGGTCATTTATCCTTAAAACCTGCGAATCTTCAAACCATCGCACATTTGTACCTTCTGCCGCCTTAATTCAATGTTTTTATCTTGATATTCCTGAAATGTACAAGATTTCCATGATCCTGTAAGAGTATATGCCCTTCCTCAACTTCTCCGAAACCGGAGTAATTTTTAAATTTAGATGTGGCAACCAGTTCCCTCCATTGGTCTGTGCCTCTTTCATAGCTCAGGGTCATCTGTCCGTTAAGCCAGTGCTCGACTTTCTGACCGTTAACCTTAATAACAGCTCTGTTCCAGCTGTCAATGCCATTATCCCTCTTGTTAACCGGCGGAATAAGATCGTATAATCCGGCCAATGTCCTGTTTCCATTAATACCCGCTTTTGCATCCGTATGGTTCCTGTCGTCAAGAATCTGGTATTCGCATCCTATAGAGGCTAGTTTGCCGTTATCTGAATCGATATCAACGAAGTATTTTATTCCGCTGTTGGCCCCCCTGGTATACATAAAATCGGCCGAAAGCTCGAAATTCCTTACTATATCCTTGGTTACAATGTCACCTCCTCCACCTCTTTCCATTGTGGCCGGATTGATTGAGAGCATTCCATCTTTTATTTCCCACCCGCTTTCGGGAAATGACTTTGTCCTTGCATTCATCCAGCCTTCCGGGGTAGATCCGTTGAACAACAGTTTCCATCCATCCCTGATCTCTCGATCGGATAATTTATTTGTAAGGTAGCTTACCTGTGGAATAACCGGTTCGTATGGTGTGGCATATTTCTCAGGATTACGCGTGATAATCCTTATGTTCTTCCATTTGACATGCATTCCTTCCAGTTCTGAATCATTGCCTATGCTGTGCACCTGCAGTGCAATAAAACCGGATGGGGTCATATCATCAATAAGATCAGCACAGGGCTCACCGTTTACCCAGGTGCGTATCGAATTACCTATGGCTTCAATTCTGTAATGGTTCCAGTCATTATTTCTGAGGGCTTTCCGGGCTTCAGGATTAATATCAAGGGTATATAACCATCCTCTTCTTGCTTCGTCGTATATACCACCTGACCAGGCCCTGTCGGATGGATCAAGTTCTATCTGGTAACCGTGTACGCGACCATTCTGATAATCAGTGCTGCTTTCGCTTCTGATCTGAACACCGGAATTCATCTGAGGATCAAACCAGGTATCAAATTCCAGGATAAAATCCCCGTATTTTTCTTTTGAACAGAGAAAAGAGTTTGGTGAGTCAGGAACTGTTGTACCAATAATCGTATTATCTGCAATTTCAAATGGCGCAGAACCGTTAAGCTCCTCCCAGTTACTAAGATCACTTTTTATCATGTTGGTCCATTGGCTATTGCACGATGTATTGATTATCAAAGATATCACTAATGTAGCTTTAAATAAATTTCCGGTTTTCATATTTGTGTGATTTATGCCTTTATGGTAAAAAAAAATAGCATTAAATGTGTTCTGAGTAGCGGTTTCCCGTCTTTCCATTCGACAGGCAGCCATAAGCAAAACATAGAAGAGATTCTTCATCCATGGCAATTTTACATAATTACCGGGTAAAGATATGCAATCTGAAGGCTATTGTAATGCTAAAGTTTTGACATTTATCGATGGCATTTTACGAGAATAGGGTGAAATGATAATTAATGTTTCATATTTTTGAAGTACTTAACTTCAATATTATGAAACGGGAAGCTGCAGTTACTATATTGCTTCTGATCACAGGATTTTTGTGCATGGAAGCTGATGCCCAGGTTGTTGTTGGTCTAGATAACTGGTTCAACAGGGAAACAAACTCCACGACCGGAAAACCATACCATTATCTCTGGAGCGATACAGAGTGGAGCGGTTATTCCAGATGGGGGGAAATATTCACTGCCAGGGGGGCGGAAATAACCACGGTCAATAAGCCGGATGCTGCAACATTAAATAAGATAGATGTTTATATTATTGTAGATCCGGACACTACAACTGAGTCAACTTCACCAAATTATATACTTAAAGAAGATTCCAGAGAAATCGGAAAATGGGTAAAAAGAGGCGGAGTTCTTGCAATACTCGCGAATGATGCTCCGAACTGTGAGTTTACCCATCTGAATAAGTTCACTTCACAATTCGGGATTACATTCAATCATGTAACCCTGCACCCTGTTACAGGTAACCATTGGGAGATGGGTGCCTGCACAGGTTTGCCGGACCATCCACTGTTTAAGGGTATTTCAAAAATATATATCAAGGAGGTCTCGTCACTCATTGTCCGGGGCAGGGCAAAACCCGTACTGAATGAAAATGGGAATATCCTGATGGCTGAATGCAATTATGGTAAAGGGTATGTTTTTGCTATCGGCGATCCCTGGATATATAACGAATATATTGATCATGACAGGCTGCCGGACAGTTTCCAGAACAGGAAGGCCGCTGAGAATCTGGCCAACCTTCTGCTTTCACATATTGTAAAATAAGGCTGGTATGAAAATAGAATGCAGAATATCAGCAATTTTGCTATTGACTTTGCTTACGGGCAATTATGACAGCCTTTCAGCACAATCTGTCTCGAAATCAGAGACTATGCACGCCATGGTCCTGGCTAACAAATACTTCATGGATAAATGGCCTGATGTCGGGAGAACAATTGTTACTGACAGTGAGAGACCCAGTAATATCTGGACAAGGGGAGTATATTATGAAGGATTGATGGCATTATATAGGCTGAATCCTGATCCAACGTATCTGGACTATGCAGTACGATGGGGAGCGCACCACAACTGGAGTCTGCGCGACGGCATACAGACGCGTAACGCTGATAACCAGTGTTGCGGACAGACTTATATCGATCTGTTCATGATCGATCCATCGAAGGTAGAAAGGATAAGGGATATTAAGGCGAGCATTGACCTGATGATGACTTCAGATAAGATTGACGACTGGAGCTGGATAGATGCAATTCAGATGGCGATGCCTGTTTTTGCCAGGCTGGGATATATATATAAGGATAAAAGGTATTATGACCGTATGTACGAGATGTACATGTATACAAAAACAAAGCATGGGACAAAGGGTCTGTATAGCAGGGATGATCACCTCTGGTGGCGTGATGGGGATTTTGACCCACCATATACCGAACCCAACGGCGAGGATTGCTTCTGGTCACGTGGAAACGGCTGGGTTTATACAGCCCTTGTCAGAACTCTTGAGTTTCTTCCGGAGAACAGCCCCTACAGACCGGAGTTCCTTAACACGTTCAGAGAGATGACAGATGCCCTTGTTGCATGGCAGAGAGAAGATGGCTTCTGGAATGTGAGCCTGCATGATCCTGATAATTTCGGAGGAAAGGAAATGACAGGCACATCCCTGTTTGTATATGGAATGACCTGGGGAATAAATACCGGTATTCTGAGAAGAAAGAAATATTTGCCTGTAGTTACCAACGCATGGAATTCGATGGTCAGGGAATGTGTCCATCCGGATGGATTCCTGGGTTATGTCCAGGGAACAGGCAAGGAACCTGAAGACGGTCAGCCTGTAGGATACGATATTGTCCCGGATTTCGAGGATTTCGGATTGGGGTGCTTCCTGCTGGCAGGGACGGAGATCTATAGATTGAGATAGAAATAGTACTACCTGATTCTTTTTGCGGGCCTGATATATACCGGTCCTATCAGTCCCGATTCCTTGGCCGGCCATAACGATGCATCGAACAGGCCGTTTTTCTTGTTTTGAGGAAAGCGCGAGGGGAAGTTAGTATTGTAGAATTTCTTCCATTCAACATTATTCCGGTCAAGCCAGGCAATCCTGTTTGCAGCCAGGTTTGAAACCGTAATGTCAAGACGGTTTACATTTTTAAGTTGATTTTTCTTGACGATGACCTGGTATTCAGGTCCTGTTAATCCTGCTATCCGGGCCCCGTTCAGGTATACGCTTGCACTTTCGCACACCTTCCCCAGGTCAATTATCCAGGCGTCACTTTTGCCTTTTGGCTTTGGAAAGTTGATCGAATATGTTGCCTTACCTGAGAAATTCTTCACATCATTTCCCTCCAGTAGTGTCCAGGATCCGGTCTGGTCAATTTTTCTTGCTGCCGGCAATGATGGTCCTCCCTCAGTAAATTCCACGTTCCAGGAGCCTTCAATACGGCTACCCGGAGACTCTGTTTTGTAAAAATTATACTTCGGCACTGATGACCTGCCCTGTCCTGCGAGGATCATCAGTGATTCATGAGGACTGATGACAGCAAAAACCTCGGTGTTGCCGTTTTTCCCTGAACGAATTTTACCATATCCCGAGACTTCTGTCATAGGATTATATATAGACGCTGACCTGGTTTTAACTGACAAAGGTATCCATCCTTCAAATTTTTCATCTGACGGATTAAGAATGAAATAACTGTAGCCGTTATTTATGCGGCGCCTGTTGAACTGTAATCCCTGATTTGCCATCTGTTCCCTTTTAATACCAGCCATTTCCAGCATTTTGCCGAGATCTGATCCCAAAAGAAAACTCCCCGATCCGATATCAGCCTGCCTGATATCCTTTTCATCTGTATTGTGAAATTCAATCTGGTCGAGCAGATACCGGTAAATCTCATCATCGTATTGTAAATTACCCCACCCGGCAACCTTCTCAGGCAAATTTTCGTATAATATGATAGTTGCTCCTTTCTCGGCAAGGTTATTTAATTTATTAAACGTTAGAACAGGTATATATTTACATGCTGGCAGAACAACCGTCCTGTACATCGCATCTACTTCAGTCATTACCAGTTCTCCTGTATTTGATGCATTTTTAAGCTGGATATCCGACACAAAGTCGAAAGAGTAACCTTCTTCCTGCATATAGTCAGCAGCCTTTTGGAAAGAAGAACCGTCGAATTCCGGGCTGATCCCATCAAAGTGATCCAGCATCATATTGCTATAATCGGAGAACCGGTCCGAAATCGGGAAGTATAGAAGAACATCATTATCCGGCTTCCCGGATTGCAGGAACGACTGAACTCGGGTTACATAGCTGTTCAGCACGGGGAAGTCGCTCCAGATGGTATTCGAAGGAGAAAATTCGACAGCAGCGTAAAACTGAAAGCCGGGCCATGGTTCACCTGGCGGAGAATAACATATACCATGATACACTATATGGTTTATCCCGGCAATGAAATAATGGTCAACATTTTTCTTAATATCTGCAAGAGAGGATGAAAAGTGTTCTCCAAGCCAGGTTGATGCCTCTGCCGATACAAGTCTCCTGGCAGTTACATTAGCAGCTGAAGAGGCAAATTTTGCTCTCATTATGTCTGTTCCTTCCGTCTCAGGTATATCGGCTGCGGCATACAGGTCGAGAATATTTCCCGGTGAACCATGAGCCTGGTTCCTGGTGATCTTACCCTGTTCATGAGCCCAGCCTGTCCACTCTTTCGTGAAGGAGTCAAGCAGCAGGTCGGATATTGTCTGGCGGTAGTCACACAACACTCCGGCATTTTTATCCGGTATATCTTTCTGGAAAAGCGCCGGGAGGTTTTCCCTGAGGTCATAGCCCCTCCTCTTGCTGAACTCTTTAAAAAAGTCAGGAGTCCAGTCAGCCTGTCCGCGTGCATCGTCAACTTCATACGAATCGTTAAAAAACCCTCGTAAATAACTTATATCGTAATCACTGAAAGCTTCATCAAAATGGTTAAGATAATCGCGTGTGGCCTTCGGTGAAAAATGATCAATTGCATAGCCTTCCCCCCCCGGGCCTGCTCTTTCAACCATCTTTCCATGCCAGCCCTGGAATACCGCGTATAAGGTCCACTTTCCCTCCGGAGCTCTCCATCTCAACATACCTGAAAGATCAACACTGTCAGTTATATCCAGTATCTGCCCTTTATCAGAATACGCCATAAGTACCTGCAAAGGAACAGGTTTCTCGAACCTTACCTGGTCGATGGCAAGAAGTTGCAGGCTATCATTGAGATATACGGGATCCTTAAGCGAGCTGATATCCGGTCTGTAGATCCCATTATACCTGATATATGGTTCCTGCACACAGGTGACTGGTTCATCGAGAGTCTCACCTGCCTGGAGAGAATATTCCCTGAATATTACATATTTTGAGGCATCATCACTTGTTACCCATGGGCCTCCGAAAGGCCAGCTTGAAGCATTTGCCAGGTCTATCCCCAGGCCAAGCCTCTCTGCTTCCAGCAAAGTATATGTGAACATTTCCATCCAATCATCAGAAAGAAACTTGATGAACTTGTCTTCTTGGCCTTTAACACCGTAAATGACTGTTAATTCCAATCCCCCAAGACCTGCTTCTGAGTATTCCGTAAGTACCACTTTAAGATCTTTTTCATTGACTATGCTACCGGGCCACCACCACCTTGCCCACGGTTTGGTCTCATAACTTGTTTGTGGCCAGCTTAGCTGAGCAGAGATATTCAATGATAGTAAAAGTACTATTGGGATAACAGATAGTTTTTTCTGCATTATTATTTATGTTTTGGGTCTTTAAGGCAAACACTCACTATTGATAATTCAGATCGGCAACTAAATGAAGGCTATTTACTTTTTCGATACCATTTTATGATTGAAGAACCACAAATGGCGATGTTTCTCCAAAATTAAACAAAATGAGAATAGCATCCGGGAATGTCACCATATAACCATGAAAGATAATGCTAAAAGCCAGCTGTTAAAAGCCGGAAATGTTAAAAAATGTTGTAAACAGGTTCTTAATTCAAGAAAATGAGTTATTGCACATTCTATTTAATTTCTTTTTACAATATTGCATTGAAAATCTACTTGGAAATTAACGGGTGTTTGCGTGGATTATGTTAATGAAAAGCACTAATTATTCTGAGTAGATAGTATTTAGCACCTGTTTGTTAAGCCTTGTAGGTTAAGTAGTATACTCTGATTGTGAATACCAAATTAATGAGAAAGCCCGCCTGGAAACTGTTTTTTGTCTTTTCCCTGGCTGTAATGGTAATGAATATTAGGCCCTTGTCGGGCAGTCTGTTATCTTCCTCCAATGGTGAAATCTCTGATACAGTCAGCGAGAATCAGATTTTGTACAGGGGAAGGATTTGGAGAAACCTTTACAGGAAGATTGAAGGAAATCAGTTTTTAATTGCCGATGAATTCTTGCCGGGATCAGTCTCGATAGAAGGTTTAACCTACGGTGGAATATACCTGAAATACGATATTTTTAACGACGAAATCCTTACTACCAGTAATAAGGATATCATTATCCAGCTTAACAAGGAAATGGTTGACAGTTTCAGAATAGACTATTTCAATTCAATTCATCATTTCATGCAGATCAGGAAAGACAGCTCCTCGGTCGTTACCGGATATGTGGATATTCTTTACCGGGGGAATATCTATCTGATTGTAAAGTACATGAAGAAGATCAACCCTGTCTCAGCCTTCAAGGAATATGACAATTTCTTCCAGGTGCACCGGATGTACGTCGTGAAAAACGGGTCAATGTCTATGGTTAACAGCAAGAAAGATATAATACAACTTTTTCCTGACGATAAGCAGAAAATAAAGGAATTCTTAAGAAGTAACAGACTTAAAGTGAGGAAGGAAATACCCGAAAGCTTTGTACCATTGATTGCGTTTTGCGACACTCTTGAAAACTGATTATTGAAAATGTACAGGAGAATATTCATAACAGTCTTTCTGATTTTCCTCTCCCAACTCACCAGGGCACAGGAACAATACCAGATTTCATGGGACTATACTAACCTCTCTTTCAGTGAATTCGTTAACCAGGCAGAAAGTCATCTTAAGGTCAGGTTCTTCTTTAAAGACATCTGGATTGAGGATCTTAAACCTGGTAATTATCCCGGAAAAACATCTCTGCGTGCTTTCCTGGATGATCTTCTCGGTGATGCTTCTCTTTATTATTATATTGATAATGGCGGTAATGTAGTTATAACCAAGGGTTTTGCGGTAAAGTTCAGGGAACAGAAAGTAGCTTCGGATACCATGTTCATTCCTCCCTCTGATTTTTTTGTCACAGAAGAAGATAATGAATTATCTGAAGGCCAGATAATTGAAATAGGTAACCCGGCAGATAAATCAAAACCTGGCGAAGTTGTAATTTCTGGCTATATCACCGACAGGGATACTAAGGAACCTGTTTCAGGAGTGACAGTTTATGTTCAGAGGCTTTCAACCGGCTCAATATCAAATAATTATGGATTTTTTTCACTCAGTCTGCCAAGGGGGAATCATCTTCTGCAGTTCTCTTTTATAGGGATGAAGGAAAAAAGGTACAATATAAACCTTTACGGGACAGGAGAGCTGAATGTTGAG
>CAZQRQ010000005.1:0-53795 GCA_964595725.1 uncultured Rikenellaceae bacterium
GGCGTAACACTTTCGCTATCCACTGGCTCCGGTTAAATGAATGTCAGAAAATACTAATAATATTTGGTTTGGTAAACAAACTTGTTGCTTAATTACAGCATCCTGATTATATTTTTTCTGTATATCTGAAATATGTAAAATACAATGCCTGTATTTGCAATTATAATGGGTATGTGTTGAAAAAAATATAATATATAAAGGAAATATAGTAAAATAATGGGGTAAAAACAATAAAAAATATAAAAAAGGCAGTTTAGGTATAACAATATAGGGGGGGTATATCAAAATAAATACAAAATATATTTGCAGATAACAAAAAACCGTATAATTTTGCACGAAAATCAAGTTGTAATATATAAGCCTGATAAAATAAATGAGGAAAATATTTAAAATAATAGGCCTGGTCTTCTTGATATTTTTAACCGGAGGAGCTGATTCGCTTGCAGCCAGTAATTCTGCAATAGATACCGGGGCTACTGCATGGATGCTTACTTCAACAGCGCTGGTCCTGTTAATGGTACCGGGTCTTGCGATGTTTTATGGTGGACTTGTCAGGACAAAGAATGTTCTGGGGACTGTCATGCACAGTTTTGTAGCGATGGGAATTATCAGTGTTTTGTGGGTGATTGTCGGCTACAGTATGAGCTTTGGAAAGAATGTCCTGGGAGGATGGTTCGGATGGAACAGTGATTATTTTTTCCTGAAAGGGATCGATGACAATATGATGGAAGCCGGCATCCCGGAGTATGTATTCTCTATGTTCCAGGGAAAGTTTGCGATAATTACCCCTGCACTTATTGCAGGTGCCTTTGCTGAGCGGGTGTCTTTCAGAGCGTATGCTTTTTTTATAGCAGTCTGGAGCCTGCTGGTTTATAATCCTCTCTGTCATTGGGTATGGGCATCTGACGGATTTCTATACAACCTGGGTGCCAAAGGAGCGATAGATTTTGCCGGTGGCACCGTGGTTCATATTTCTGCAGGAATCAGCGGCCTTGTGGCGGTGTTGTACCTTGGTGCCAGACGGGGTTACCCATTCCAGGTCATAAGACCAAACAACCTGGTTATCACCATGCTTGGTGCGGGCTTATTGTGGGTAGGCTGGTTCGGTTTTAATGCAGGCAGCAGTATCTCAAGCGGACTGAGTACAGCACAGGCTCTTACGGCTACACAGGTTGCGGCTGCCTCCGGTGCACTGACCTGGATGATAATCGAGGGATATCACCAGGGGAAAGCAACAGCCCTTGGATTTGCTAGCGGCATTCTTGCTGGGCTTGTTGCAGTAACTCCTGCTGCCGGTGTTGTGCAACCATATGGTGCAATGATTATCGGAATTGTTGCCTCACTTATATGCTATATGGCCATCCAGATGAAGAACAGGCTTGGTTATGATGATAGCCTTGATGCTTTCGGCATACATGGAATTGGTGGTATTACCGGGGCTATTCTTCTGACATTCTTTATAAGAAGTTCCTGGATGAGTGATGCGGCAACTGCAAAATCAGGCTGGACGATCTGGAGCCAGCTTGGTGTGCAGGCAGCTGCTGTGGCGATTGCTATAGTCTATACAGCGCTGATGACCCTGGTAATTATTTTTGTGATAGATAAACTATTTAAATTCAAATCAACCGAATCAGAAGAGATGGCAGGTCTCGATCGGTCTTACCACGGTGAACGTGCATATGGAATGCTTAATCCTAACTAAAGAATGAAATGAAACTAATTACTGCAATAATAAGAGAAACAAAACTCGACCAGGTAAGACAGGCTCTGATAGAGGCTGAAATAAAAAGGATTACCGTCAGCCGCGTGTCAGGTCACGGACAGCAAAGGATCGAGGAAATGTACAGGGGACAGGTAATAATTCCTGATCTGATTCCCAAGGTTAAAATCGAAATAGCTGTAAATGACGAGTTTGTTAAGATAACGGTTGATACTATACTTCTGGCAGCCAGAACTAATGGAGAAGGAAACGTGGGTGACGGAAAAATCTTTATTACTCCGCTGGAAGAATGCATCCGCATACGTACAGGAGAAAGAGGAGGTACTGCAATATGATTTTTTCAAGTTAGGTTGGTTGATTAGTTTTTTTTGCCCGTGATCAACAGATCCGGGCTTTTTCTTTTTATTCAGCTTTTATTTTTTCATTATATTTGATATGCATTTCCAGTTGTGCTTAAAAATGTGTCATCATGTTAGTAAAAACCTATGCAAGTGCCGTTACAGGTATTGACGCCGTAACAGTTACTATTGAAGTTAATGTCTCGCAGGGCATCCGTTTCTTCCTTGTCGGGTTACCGGATATTGCTGTTAAGGAAAGTCAGCAGAGGATAGAATCCGCGTTCAGGACACTGGGATTCAGGTGGCCTGGAAAGCAGGTTGTTATAAATATGGCACCTGCAGACATCAGGAAAGAGGGATCATCATATGATCTGCCACTGGCAGTAGGGATCCTCGCTGCCGGCGAGAAAATATCGGGTGAAAAAATCGATTCATTTTTGATTATGGGGGAGTTGTCGCTTGACGGATCTCTTCAGCCAGTCAAAGGGATTCTGCCTATTGCACTCAGGGCCAAGGATGAGGGATTTCGCGGTCTGATAGTGCCTGAAAAAAATGCCAGGGAAGCTGCAGTGGTTAACGGGCTTGATGTATACGGTCTTAAGAACCTGGGTGAGGTAATTGACCTGCTGAATGGTTCACGTCACTTCGAGCCGGTTAAGGTAGATCTGAATGAGATATTCATTCGGGAAGCAAATCTTTATGAAGTCGATTTTTCGGATGTGAGAGGACAGGAAAGCGTGAAGAGGGCACTTGAGGTGGCAGCAGCGGGAGGTCATAACGTTATAATGATTGGCCCTCCAGGTGCCGGTAAGACGATGCTCGCAAAAAGACTTCCCACGATAATACCGCCGTTAATGCTGGATGAGGCACTTGAGACGACCAAAATCCATTCCGTTGCCGGCAAGATAGATAATAACACTTCTCTGATGACCAGGCGCCCGTTCAGGTCACCCCATCATACCATATCCGACGTGGCTTTGGTCGGCGGGGGTACGTACCCTCAGCCGGGAGAAATTTCACTGGCCCATAATGGCGTCCTTTTCCTCGATGAATTGCCTGAATTCAAGAGAACAGTTCTGGAGGTGCTCCGCCAGCCGCTCGAAGACAGGGTCATTACTATTTCAAGAGCAAAATTCACTGTTGACTACCCGGCCAGCTTCATGCTAGTTGCATCCATGAATCCATGTCCCTGCGGATTCCACAATCACCCAGAAAAGGAATGTATGTGCTCAACAGGGATGGTACAGAAATATCTTAACAGGATATCAGGCCCGCTACTCGACAGGATTGACATACATATTGAAGTAGTTCCTGTTAAGTATGATAAGCTCTCTGACACTGGTAAAACGGAAAGCTCCGAAACTGTAAGGGAAAGGGTGATCGGGGCACGAGAGATACAATCTGCGCGCTTTAAGGGGATTAACGGGATATATTCTAATGCCCAGATGACATCCTCGATGCAGAAAAAGTACTGTTATCTCGATGAACAAGGGAGCAGACTTCTAAAGACCGCTATGGATGTACGCGGATTATCAGCCAGGGCATATGACAGAATACTCAAAGTGTCCAGGACAATAGCTGATCTGGATGCATCTGATAGCATAAGAGCCGAACATATTTCAGAGGCTATCAATTACCGTAACCTCGACAGGGAAGGGTGGGCAGGATGAGCTCGACTCCGCTCACTTTGACTCTGGTTGATCTTTGTGGCTAAATAACCTGATGGTTAGTTTTTTATAATGACTTTACCCAGATCACTCAAAATATCAGCCCTTTGCTTTCTCAAATCGGAAATGAGATCAGGATTTTTTATTTTTTTCAGCCAGTAGCGGAGGGTATGGAATCTCTCCTTTGCCACTTCCTGATAATATAGAACAAGGTAGCCCAGGACGGGCACAAGTAATCCTGCAAGTAACCCGGGCCATCCGAGAAATATACCTGCAAGTATCAGTATTACTGGGAAGTAAATAAGGTAAAGCATGGTTCCGATACCCGTATATACCGAAGTATAAAATCTTAAATCCTTGATCATCGTACTACATATCAGTCTGGGTACTACAAAAGGGATCAGGTTAGTCAGGTATCCGGCAATAAAAATTGGCAATCCAAGAATTACTGTCAGATAACGAAGGAAGCCGTAATCAAGCTTTCTTGCAATATTCTCGTCTTTAAGTTGTTTGCCGGTCAACAGATCAGAATATGATTTAACCTTTGATTTCAGTGAATCAAGTTCCTCAGGAGAATTATTTGACAGGTGATTTATTTTATCGCAAATCCCTTTTTCCATCAAAAGACGGTCTTCAGAATCAAACCGCCATTTGAAGAATGGAAGGATTGTATTGTTTCTGCCTATTACCAGCAGTTGTTCTGCGAGCCAGTCATTAGCAGGATTTTCAACTATTATCACCTGTCTCCTGAGTCCTTCTTCTACTTTCTGGTTAAAACCCAGCAGGGCTTTAGCAGGATGTTTATCATAAAGCTCCTTCAGATCCTTGATGCTGAACGGATCATCAAAGTTGATCAGGACTTCAGATCGAAACTTTGCAGGGTACGTGTAATTAACCCCGACTGGTACAATATTAACATCAAGTCCAAATGCCTCCTCAGCGCCAAAAGCCATCCTCGCTGTGCCCTTTCTCAATTTTTGAAGCCTTTTCTCCTGCACACAAATGCCTTCCGCAAAAACCACATAATTACCGTTTCTTTTCAGCACATTATAGATATACTTAAATGTATCGAGATTCTTATGTACGTTTTCCAATCCCTCTTCGAGACGGTAGACCGGAGATACATTTAGTTCCTGTAACGAAAATCGTGCAACCGGATTCCTGAACATATCAGCTCTCATCAGAAAATTAATTGGTTGAGTAAGGTAGGCTCCAACCAGCATCCCGTCCATAAAAGAGTTCTGATGATTCCCGGCTAAAAGCAACGGCTTCTCTAAAGGAACCTTCTTCAGATTTGAGTAAAAAATCCGCCTGAAATACACCCTGAATCCAAAGGGGGGAAGTATGAAAGTTAAAAATTTGAAGAACATATTGCTGTGATTGCCAATGTCTGATTAGGAAATTGTGGTGCTTATTTTTATGAAATTACGTCAAATAATCTTTTCTGAGAACTGATTAGTTAATATTTAGCGATGAAAAATTATTAGTGTTAGCCAAATAACATAAAACACTTACGGGGCAATGGGTATTTATGCTTATTTATTGTTTTTGGCTCCCTTAAAATGCTTCTTGTTACCAGCAGGTAAAGATAAAATAATATCATTTTAAATTATTACAGGCAATGATGGCTTTGATCATAAGATATTTTTATTTGCATTGTAATGGTTTATTCATAAATTTAAACCAGTTATTGAATCATTCTCTTTATCAATAATGGATCTGACCAGCAGAATTAGGGATAAAATGATGCAGGAACGCCTTATGTTTGTCTACAGGGGTGTAGTTACAAGTGAGAATTCCTCGTCTCTCCTGATGCTTCTTGAGAAGGAAATGGAAAGTTCTGAATTTGGTTTCCTCGGACGAAAGAGACTCTTCATGTTCGTTCTGGAGAGTCTTCAGAATGTTTCCCGGCATGGCGACATTAATGATCATGCTGAGATGTCGCTGGTTGTCTATTCTAAAACAGATAATGGATATACAGTCTCAACCGGAAATGTTATTGAGACTGAAAGAATAGAAAGCCTGAAGAGCAAGCTGGATGAAATTAATAATCTTAAATCGGGAGAGATACGTTCAGTTTACAGGCAAATGCTAAGCAATGCTGAATTCAGCAATAAAGGCGGAGCCGGGTTGGGATTAATTGAGATGGCAAAAAAGACAGGCAATAAGCTTGATTATGATTTCATCGGGCTTGATGATAAACTGTCATATTTCGTTCTGAGCAAAACCGTGGATTCCGGTGGCGTAGGTATGCATGGCTCTGGTGAGCATAGATTCAGGGGGAAGGCCGTTGCTCAGCTTGAACGTCTGATGGCTGAAAACAATGTTTATCTGATCTGGTCGGGTCATTTGTCTCCGGATATAGGAAAGGAAGTAATTTCATTTACAGAAACGAAACTTTCCGAAGAAGATGTGGATGCCGGTTTGAGGCGTAAAGTATTCAGTATCCTGGTCGAGGCTCTCGATAATGTCGCCAAGTACAGTCCGGGTCTCGAACCTGAAGAAAAATTTGGCATGCCCGTGGCAATGATCCGTCTTGAAGGCAGAGTGTATACTGTCACAACGGGTAATCTTATTGAGAACGGCAATGTAGTTTCGCTTGCCGAAAAGCTGGATACCATAAATAAGTGTGATAAAGCGGGTCTTATGCAGCTTTTCAAGGAAGCACTTATGAAGCAGACTATCGAAACCGACAGCACCGGGAATCTGGGATTAATTGAAATGGCCAGGAAATCCGGTGGTAAACTTATATATAACTTTGACAGGATAAATGACAGGTATTCGTATTACATGCTTACACTTAAGGTAAAAGGTCTTCCCTGACTACCCGGTTGTTCCCATCCGGAGCTGATCTCCGTCCCATACAGCATAAGAACCACCCTTTATCCAATCCCCCAGGATTGTAATTACAGATCCATGCCCGATTTCGGCCATCATCGGCAGATGCCTGTGGCCGTAAATAAAGTAGTCGATTTTTTCCTTCTCAAGGATCTGTTTTGAATGTCTGAAAAGATCTTCTTTATCCTCTCCCATGTATTCGAGGGATATTCCTTTGCCGAGCCGGCTGTTCAGCGACCATTTATGACCGATCCATATGCCTATTGCGGGATGAATTGACGAGTACAGCTTTCTGAGGGTCTTGCTCCTGAACATGGCCAGCAGGATTTTATACCCTCTGTCTCCTGATCCCAGGCCCTCCCCGTGGGCAAGGTAGAATTTCTTGCCGTTGAAACTGGTGATGCACGGATCATTATGGATCACTACTCCGCATTCATCAGCCAGATATGTTCCCATCCACATATCATGATTACCTGTAAATAAATGTATCGGTAATCCCGAGTCGGTTATCAGGGATATGGCACCCAAGAATCTCGTAAAACCTTTAGGTACAACACGCTTATATTCCCACCAGAAATCAAAAATGTCACCCAGCAGGTATATTTCTTTGGCTTCACCAGCAATTTCCTCAAGCCATTCCACGACTCTTTTTTCACGATCGCGCGGATCCGATCCTGCGGGAAGTCCCAGGTGAAAATCGGACGCAAAAAATATTTTTTCTTTTAAAGTCAAAATTGTATCCTTAGTTGCCAAAAAGCTGAACCAGTTTTATCTGGAGCGCTCTGTTATGAAGGTTTGAAGCAATGATAGTTCCAGTTTTGTCATAAAGGTAATTTGCCGGCAGTCCCCTTACATTATAAAGAATAGCATTCTCCGGTTTCAAAGGATCATCTTCCCTGACACTTATCCATGGCAGTTCATCATATTTAACTGCATTTCTCCAGGTATCCTCATTAACATCGAGGTTTATCTGGTATATCTCGAATCCATGGCTTCTATACTTGTGATAAAGATTCTTAAGCTGGAGATTCTCTTCGACGCAACTTGATGATGCAGCCGACCAGAATGCGACAAGCACATATTTGCCCTTTAAGGAGGAAAGACTGATGCGGTTCCCATTAATATCCTCCAGTGTCGGATCAAGATTTTTTTCCGTTGCATTTTTCGCAATCTCCTCGATCCTGTTCACGTTTATGGCATTCAGCTCCCTGTTAAAATTTGATATCAGGGCTTTCACCTGCTTGGAATCAGGATGATAACGCGAGAGAGTATCACTGATTATTTTCATGTACTGAATGTCACGATAATCATATAATACGTATATATTGCCATCTATTTGCTGGTACAGGGCTTTAATGGAGGCATACGAGTAGAGGTTGTCAAGAATGAATTTTATGTTATACATGCGCTGTTTTTTCAGGAGATCAACATATTTGTCGCTCACCTCCTGGGATAGAGCTTCGTAACCTGGCTTACCCTGTTCATTCTCAAGAACTTTTCCGAGCGAATCTACCCTCCTCTTCGTTTCAGCAAGAGCTGAATCAAGCGACATTATTTTTACAGTTCCCGGAGAACCTTCAACATCAAAACCCTGTGAAAGATATTCACCTTTAAATGTAAGGTTTATTTTCTCACCCGGTTCGGCCAGCACCGTAATAAAATCTGACTTTGAGGCACTTATCTGGTAAAACCCTGGTTCATCCGCCTTTATCCGGAAACGGAAAGAACCATTTCCTCTCACCTTTGTTGAATCGATAAAAACAGGTTTGTCTACTTCAATCCAGCTTACCGATATATTTTTGATTTTGTTACTCTCCAGTTGGCCGGTAATTGTGAAGGATTTATCCCCGGAACAACCTGGCAAGAGAGCAATTGCCATTAAGCTGATTATCCGTAAGGCCTGAATTTTTAATCTGATTACCGGGTCTCTGAAAGATAATTTCTTTGGCATAAGGATAAGTTTTACTCCAATACTGATGCAAGTGTTGTTTCTAGTTTTTGACCTCTCAGGTCTTTGGCAATTATCCTGCCATCCTTGTCGAGAAGTAAATTAAAAGGTATGCCGTTAAATTTATACAGTGTCACAACTGAAGAATTCCAGTATTTAAGATCACTTACGTGGATCCATCTTCCAAGCTTATCATCCTCAATCCCTTTTACCCAATCCTCCTTGGTTTTATCAAGCGATACCTGGAATATCTCGAATCCCTTGCTTGCATATTTCGTGTATGCGGATACGAGATTCGGGTTTTCGGCCCTGCAGGGAGGGCACCAGGCAGCCCAGAAATCCAGCAGGACTACTTTACCCCTGGTAGATGACAGTTTAATAATTTCACCATCAGGTGACGCAAGGGCTATTTCAGGTGCAACATCTCCGATTTCAAGCCCGGGGCTGGAACCTGTTTGCGCACTTACTCCCTCAACCAGCTGCTGAACCTGTTCATGCAATGCAATTACAGGTTCTGATTCAGGGTATAGGGAGAATAGTGAAGAATCAACTTTGATAAAATAATCAATATCATCGATGGGATCCAGTACATAAACTCTGTCCGTTATCTGCTGATAAAGGGCAACCAGGCTCACAAGTGATGTCATATTATCGTCTATATATTTTTTCGTATAACTGTTTATTTCTCCAAGATACTCCTGTGCCATACTGTCGAGAGTTGCTATTACGTCCGGCAGATCAGGATTGTCAGTATTTTCTGAATAGATACGGCTTAGCCCGGATATTTTATCTATCGTATTCTTAAGAGCTTTATTATATTCCATCATTTTCTCCGTATCCTCAGAACCGGTAACAGATTCAGGTTCATTGAGCGATGAGAAACCTGCCTGGATATTTATCTTTTCACCTGGTGATGCCAGTATTGTGAAGAAGTTACTTATGTCAGTCCTTAAAAGGAAGAAGGTCGGCATCTTAATTTCTCTGGTAAACGTAAACTGGCCATCTCCTGAGAGCTGTACAGAATCAACAGGTTCAAGGTTAGTCGATTTTAGTTCATCAAGGTAGATATATTCATTTAAAACGGGCTCTTCTAACTTGCCTGAAATTACTATTGTATTATCTTTGCAGCCGGATAAAAGGACCGGGAAGACCAGTATAATTAATAACTTTATTTTCATCAGGATTTCTTTAATAATTAGTACTTTTTTATTGACTGCAAAGTTATTCATTTTTTTAAGGGGAGAGCATATTGAATAATTTAATAATTATTGTGATATTTGCCCTGTAATTCAGAATGTTACAAACATGTTAAAAAATGAATGTGAAAATAAATCGGCTTGCAGGGATTAATAAAAAGAGTTAACTTAATAGAGTTTTAAAAAAGAAAAAAAATGGTTATATGGGCTATATTAAGTTTGAAAAATCAAAGGTAGTTAATCTTGAATATTCCCTTAGCAGGGAGATTTTAAGAACAAACAGGGCTGGTTCATATTCTTCAACGACCATAGTCGGATGTAATACGAGGAAATACCATGGATTACTCGTTTGTCCTATAAATGAGCTGGGAGGAGAAAGGTTTGTGCTTTTGTCATCCCTTGATGTAACTGTTGTCAATAATGAAAGTTCATTCAACATTGGACTGAGAAAATATATGGGCGACTATTTCAGCCCCAAAGGCCATAAATATATTGAGGACTTCGACACTGAAGTTATACCTATGATGAGCTACAGGGTCGGAGGCGTAATTCTTAAGCAGGAAAGGATTCTCGTTCATTATGAGGAGCAATTTCTTGTAAGGTTTACAGTAGTGGAGGCCAGCGAACCGATGAAAATCCAGATACGGCCTTTGCTGGCATTCAGAAATATTCATCATCTCACTCATGCCAATATGGATGCCAATACGAGGGTTGAATATATTAATAACGGTATCAGGACCAGGTTATATGACAAATTCCCGTGGCTTCATATGCAATTATCGGCCAAATCAGATTTTGTTCCGGTTCCTGACTGGTATTACGGCGTAGAATATCCTGAGGAACAGAAAAGGGGCTATGATTATTCAGAAGACCTTTTTGTCCCTGGATTTTTTGAATTCCAGGCAAAGCAGGGAGATGTTATTGTATTTTCAGCATCGACAAAAGAAGAGAAACCTTCAGGGTTCAAAAAGAAATTTACAACAACCGTCACCAATAAAGTACCAAGGAACAGTTACATAAACTGTCTCCAGAATGCAGCGCAACAATTTATTGAGAAGAGAGGCGATTCAACCCTTATTATTGCAGGCTATCCATGGTTCGGAGCATGGGGGCGTGATACTTTCATCTCTTTGCCTGGACTTGCTCTTGCCAGGGACAGGCTGGAACTATATACCGAAGTTCTCGACACCCAGGTCAGGAAACTGAAGAATGGTTTGTTCCCTAATATGGGCAGCAACGATAATCCAGCATACAATTCCATAGATGCACCTCTTTGGTTTTTCTGGAGTGTTCAGAATTATTATGAGAATGGTGGAGAAGACGACGCATGGAAAAGATATGGGGCAGCATGCAAAGCAATTGTAACAGCATTTAAAACTGGTACTGCATTCAACATACAAATGCGTGATAATGGACTTATCTATTCAGATTCTCCCGGGAAAGCACTCACGTGGATGGATGCGGTAGTATACGGAGTTCCCGTTACTCCCAGGAACGGATATGCTGTTGAGATTAATGCTTTATGGTATAATGCTGTCTGCTTTGCACTTGAAATGAGCCGTAAAGCAAGAGACAGGAGCTTTTTCAAGGAAAATGAAGCATTACCTTCACTTATCAGGCAGTCTTTCCTGGATATTTTCTGGGATGAAAAAGTGGGATACCTGGCCGATTATGTAAACGATGAAGAAGGTGCAAATACCTTCGTGAGGCCAAACATGATACTGGCTGCTTCCCTGCCTTATTCAATGCTTGATTGTGAAAAGATGAAAAAGGTACTGGATGTTGTTGATCAATACCTGGTAACCCCGAGAGGCCTGCGTACACTATCTCCAAGTAATCCAAATTACAAGGGAATTTATTTTGGCAGCCAGGAAGAGCGTGATAAGGCTTATCATCAGGGCACAGTATGGCCCTGGTTGCTTGGACCTTTCTGCGATGGCTGGCTTAAGGTGTATGGTAAGCAGGGTGTGCAGAAAGTAAGGAAACTGATATATGGCTTTGAAGAAGTCATGAACGAACATGGAGTGAGCACGATCTCCGAGATCTACGACGGAGATCCGCCTCATGCGGCACGTGGAGCAATCTCCCAGGCCTGGAGCGTGGGAGAAATAATACGAGTAATTAATATTATTGAAACAAGGTACCCTGATATATTATAACAAAAGGAAATTATGCGTGTCTTGATGTTCGGGTGGGAATTCCCTCCACATATTTCCGGGGGACTCGGTACTGCAAGTTACGGTCTTACCAAGGGGATGACTTCAATGAAAGATATGGAAGTTATCTTCGTCGTTCCCAAAGAATGGGGGGATGAAGATCAGTCAATGGTGAGGCTTATAGGTGCTAACAGGATACCGGTTGCATTCAGACAGGTATATTATAAGGGGGCCAGACAAGCGATTGAAAAAATTGAGGTCTCCTCAAAAATTGTACCTTATACAGATCCTGAGGATTTCTGGAAGGTGACAAGATCTGAAGCTCATAAGTATAACATCTTTGTCCAGACAAATGAGCAGGGTAGTGTTGATTTTTCAGGCCGTTACGACACAAACCTGCTTGACGAGATTTATAAATACTCGATAGTGGCTTCCGTGATAGCTGAAGAGAACGATTTTGATGTCATACATGCGCACGACTGGCTCGCCTATCCTGCAGGCATTGCTGCAATGGAGGTTTCTGGCAAGCCGCTTGTAATCCATGTCCATGCCACTGATTTTGACAGAAGTGGAGGAAATGTGAATCCTGATGTGTACTGGATTGAAAAACGAGGAATGGATGCCGCCTCAAAAATAATAACGGTCAGCAATCTTACCCGCGACATAGTAGTAAATAAGTATAACATAGATCCTGAAAAAGTTGAAACAGTTTATAATGCTGTTGAACCGGTAGTAATATCTGAAGATATCCATATTAAAAAGGGCTTTGACGAAAAAATTGTCACATTTCTTGGAAGGATAACCTTGCAGAAGGGCCCCGAATATTTCATTGAGGCAGCTTATAAAGTCTTGCAGGTTATGAAGAATGTCAGGTTCGTTATGGCAGGCTCGGGCGACATGATGGAGAGGATGATGCGCCGGGCAGCAGCACTAAAAATAACAGACAGGTTTCATTTCACAGGATTTCTGCGCGGTAATGATGTTTTCTCCATGCTTGCCATGAGTGATGTCTATATTATGCCATCAGTATCAGAACCTTTTGGAATATCTCCCCTCGAAGCTATTCAATCAAGTGTTCCTGTGATAATAAGTAAGCAATCAGGTGTTGCAGAAATACTGACCCACGCCGTTAAGGTCGATTTCTGGGATATTGATGCTATGGCCGATGCTATTTATGGTATCCTGACATATCCTGCTCTCTCGAAGATGTTTATCAGGAATGGCAAGGAAGAAGTTATAAGGATAAAATGGGAAAATTCTGCCCGACACGTACGAAATGTTTATGAAGATGTAATAATGAACCACAATCGATAGCATATGAGCTCAGCACAGAAAAAAACGATTTGCCTGTATTTTGAGGTTCATCAGCCTTTCAGGCTGAAACGTTACAGGTTTTTTGATCTTGGTCACGATCATTACTATTACGATGATTATACCAATGAGTCCATAATGAGAAAAGTTGCGGAAAGGTGTTACCTCCCCGCCAACGAGATAATCCTTAACCTGATTACCAAGCATAAAGGCAAGTTCAAACTTACCTTTTCATTATCTGGAATAGTGATTGACCAGTTCAAACTTTATGCACCGGAAGTACTGGAATCCTTTAAACGTCTTGCACAGACAGGCATGGTCGAATTTCTGGCTGAGACAGATTCACACTCACTGTCATCATTGAGGAACAGGGAGGAATTTACCAGGCAGGTAAATAACCACAGGAATATCATAAAGGAGCAATTCGATATTGAACCTACTTCCTTCAGGAATACCGAACTGATTTATTCGGATGAGATTGGATCGTGGGTAGCCGATATGGGTTTTAAGGCCATGCTGACTGAAGGTGCCAAGCACGTACTTGGATGGAAGAGCCCTAATTACCTGTATTGTAATGCATTAAATCCGAGACTGAAGATACTTCTGAGAAATTTCATCCTGAGTGACGACATTGCTTTCAGATTTTCAAATAAAGGATGGAATCAATGGCCATTAACCACTGAAAAATATACGTCCTGGCTGAACAAGATAGCACATAAGGATGAGCTCGTAAATATATTCATTGATTACGAGACATTTGGAGAGCATCAGTCGGGTGAAACCGGCATATTCGATTTTCTTGCACATCTTCCTTCCGCAGTACTAAAAAAAACACCCTGGCGGTTTGACACTTCTTCAGGTGTTGCTGATACACTTCAGCCTGTTTCAGCAATAAACATCCCCACACCCATTTCCTGGGCTGATGAGGAGCGTGACCTTACTGCATGGCTGGGTAATGAACTCCAGATGTCTGCATTTGAAAAGATATATGAACTATCGGATAAGGTCAATAAATGTCCGTATGACCAGATAAAAAGGGACTGGACTTATCTTCAATCAAGCGATCATCTTTATTATATGTGTACCAAGTTTTTTTCCGACGGTGCAGTTCATGCTTATTTCAATCCGTACGAAACTCCTTACGATGCATTCATGAATTATATGAATATATTGAGCGATTTCGAGATCCGGATAAACAGAATTTGCCCTGCTTCTGACGACGAGATCAAGATACTCAAACTTGAATCAATGCTGAAAGCAAGGAATGAAGATTTAACAAAACAGGCTGAAGAAATAGAGGCTCTCAAAAGGAAAGTTGAAAGACTTAAGCCGAAGACGACTGTAAGAAAGAAACCCGTAAAAGCAAAGGATACAAAAACCGGTGTTGCTAAAAAAACCACGGAAAAGAAAACAGTTAAAGTGGCAGCCAGTTCCAGGGTGAAGCCCGCAGGTAAGACTGCAGCAAAAGGAAGGGGAGGTAAAATCTCAAAGTAATAATTCACGTACCAAAAAACTAATAAAAACCACGAATGAAGGTCGATTTTCTATTTGAAACCAGTTGGGAAGTATGCAATAAAGTTGGTGGAATACATACAGTTATCTCAACAAAAGTACTTAATATAATTGAACAGCTTGGAAGTAACTATATCCTGATAGGACCTGATGTATGGCGTGAGGATGTAACAAATCCGGAGTTTTTACAGGATGATTCACTTTTTATTGACTGGAAGAATATTGCTATTTCAGAAGGCTTAAGGGTAAAAACCGGGAGATGGAACATAGCAGGAAAACCTATAGTAATACTAATTGATTTCACTCCATATTTCGGCCAGCAGAATGAAATTTTCGCACATTTCTGGGAAACATATAAACTTGACAGCATTACCGGTCAATGGGATTATGTTGAACCGGCACTTTTCGGATATGCGGCCGGTAAGGTAATTGAAAGTTTTACTTCATTTTATCACGAGGATCAGAATATAGTTGCCCAGTTTCACGAATGGATGACCGGGATGGGAGTACTTCACCTTAAAAAACATGCACCATGGGTTGCCACATCCATTACCACGCATGCAACAGTACTGGGAAGATGTATAGCAGGTAATAACAAACCTCTTTATGGCAATATGGAGGATTACCTGCCCACTCAGATCGCTCGTGAATTCAACATACTTGCAAAGCAATCACTTGAGAAAATATCAGCCACTGAAGCTGATGTATTTACTACTGTCAGCGAAATTACCTCACGTGAGTGTGCTCATTTCCTTGGCAAGAAAGTTGACATAATCACTCCGAACGGATTTGAGGATTCATTTGTTCCAGGTCCGGAAGAATTTGATGAAAAGCGCAGTGCAGCGAGAAGCAGGATTACCGACGTGGCTGAAGCAGTTTTAGGCTACAAGCTTAAGGACGATTGTGTTCTTATAGCCAACAGCGGAAGATATGAATTCAGAAATAAAGGAATAGATATTTTCATCGATTCTCTTGGGGAACTTAACACTGATAACAAATTTGAGAAGGAGTGTGTGGCTTTCATCCTGATACCAGCATATCACAAGGGCCCGCGAAATGATATACAGGAGTTCCTGTTTAATGATGGTCCGTTGCCTGAAAATGACAGGTATCTGACACACTATCTTCATTATCCCGGAACTGATCCTGTGCTTCATAAGATTGGCCAGAATAATCTTCATAATAACCCTGAAAGCAAGGTCAAAATAATTTTTGTCCCTTCATATCTTAACGGGGATGACGGAATTTTCAACCTGGCATACTATGACCTTCTGATTGGCTTTGATCTCACTGTATTCCCGTCGTATTATGAACCCTGGGGATACACACCTCTTGAGAGTCTGATGTTCTCTATTCCCACGGTGACAACATCATTGTCAGGATTCGGACTTTGGGTCAGGACTTACTTTGAGAATCCTGGTAATGGAATTGCAGTTATAGACAGGACTGACGATAATGAGAAGGAGGTTATAACAGCCATCAGGGAATTCATTGAGAGATTTATTAATCTTAACGACAAAGAGATTCAGCAGGCCAGGGAAAAGGCTCATGAGATTTCAAGGATTGCCATGTGGGATACGCTGGTTGAACATTACTTCAAGGCTTACGACCATGCCCTTTCTGTCAGTCGCGAGAGAAGGGCGGCACCACGTGAGTTCATGAAACTAATTGAGACACCGGGTCTTGTAACCAGGAAGCCGCATCAGATACCGGTCTGGAAAGACATCTACATCCAGAGTGATGTTCCCGAAAGGATGAACGGGCTGAAAGAAATGGCGTGTAACCTGTGGTGGTCGTGGAACGTTGAAGCTGTGGCCCTTTTTAAAAGGATGGATCCTTCATTATGGGACAAGGTAAACCATAATCCGCGATTACTTCTCGAGAAGATTGATTACAAGAGGTTGCTGGTACTTGCTGAGGATGATGATTTCCTCAGGGATGTTGACAGTATCTACGGAAGGTTTCAGGAATATATTGCCCGTCCTGTTGATGATTCCAAGCCATCCATTGCATATTTCAGCATGGAATTCGGAATCCATCCCTGCCTGAAAATTTATTCCGGAGGCCTTGGAATTCTTGCCGGTGACTACCTTAAAGAAGCCAGTGATTCAAATTTTAATATAATCGGTATCGGCTTGCTTTACAGGTATGGCTATTTCAAGCAGAAACTCGGACCGAAGGGTGAACAACTCGCGATTTATGACGCTGAAGAGTTCTCTCATCTTCCTATATGCCCGGTTAAGGCTGACGACGGGAATCAGATGATGGTTAGTCTTGTGTGGCCTGGTAGAACAGTAAAAATTAGAGTCTGGGAAGCCAAGGTAGGTAAAGTGTCACTTTATCTTTTAGACACTGATCATGAAGAGAATATGGATGAGGACAGGACTATAACACACCACCTTTATGGAGGTGATCATGAAAACCGTCTTAAGCAGGAACTGGTTCTGGGGATAGGTGGTATGAGAGCCCTTAATGCTCTGGGAATTAAGCCGGATTTGTTCCATAGTAATGAAGGACACTCTGCATTTATAAGCCTTGAAAGACTAAGAAGTCTTATTAACGACAATCACCTGACTTTTGCTATGGCTCTTGAGGTTGTGCGGACATCAACACTTTTTACTACACATACGCCTGTACCGGCTGGTCATGATGCGTTTGATGAGGACCTGCTGAGGAAATATATTTCACATTACCATAGCAGGCTGAAGATATCATGGGAGGAATTAATGGCATTGGGACGATGTGATGGCGACTCTGACCGCAAGTTTAACATGAGCTACCTTGCAACACGTATGTCGCAGGAGGTTAACGGAGTAAGTAAATTACACGGTGAGGTAAGCAGGGGTATGTTCAATAAACTATGGCCGGGATACCTAAAGGATGAATTGTTCATAGGATATGTTACCAATGGCGTTCATTATCCTACATGGCTGGCACCAGAGTGGCAATTGTTTTATGAGGAACTGACTGGTACCCGATATTTCGACCAGACAGACAGGTCGATATGGGAAAAACTTTACGGTACTGATGATGCAAGTATATATGAGATCAAAAAGGAACTGAAAAGGAAACTATTCGCTACGATCAGGAAAAAGCTTCAGTCGGAGATGATTGATAAGCATGCAAGTGCCAGGAAGCTTCTGAATATAAGTACCCATCTCGACGAGAAATCACTTACCATCGGTTTTGCAAGACGGTTTGCTACCTACAAAAGGGCATATCTGCTTTTCAAGGACCTTGAACGGCTTGAAAAAATTGTCAATGATCCCGAACGACCGGTCCAGTTTATCTATGCCGGGAAAGCTCACCCAAATGATGGCGGTGGCCAGGATCTGATAAGACGTATATACGAAATATCACAGATGCCTCGGTTTACGGGTAAGGTTATTTTCCTGGAAAATTATGATATTGAAATAGCAAAATACCTTGTCCAGGGCGTGGATATCTGGCTCAATACACCTACAAGGCCCCTAGAAGCTTCAGGTACAAGCGGCGAAAAGGCCGTGATGAACGGCACTCTGCATTTCAGCGTCCTCGACGGCTGGTGGGTTGAAGGTTATCATGCGTTTGCCGGCTGGGCATTGCCCAAAAAACGTGTGTTTGAGAACCAGGATCTGCAAGATGATGTAGATGCGGAAACCATTTATAATATGCTTGAATATGAGATTATTCCTGCATATTACTCCTTTAATGAACATGGAGTACCAAGTGAGTGGATAAGCCATATAAAGAATACAATGGTAAAAATTGCTCCCGAGTTCACCATGAAGAGGCAGATAGATGATTACTTCGAAAAATACTATTCTAAGCTGTGGGAGAGGAGCAAGCTGCTTAAGGCAGATAATTTTGAAAAAGCCAAGGCAATTGCGGAATGGAAAATTACAATGATCTCAGAGTGGGATAATATTGAACTTCTGAATTATGGCTTTGAAAAGCCGGAGGGTAATATTTATCATTCAGGGCGAGATTATAAGGCAGAAATAGCACTGAATGTCAATAATATACCTAAAGAAAATGTGGGGGTGGAGTTTGTAATTACACAGATGGCCAAAAACGGCGAACATACATTTGTAGCCAGCAAGGAATTTAACCTAGTAAGCTGTAAAGGAGGGAAATGCCTGTACCGGGCTGTACTGACTCCTGAAAAAGCGGGGACTTTCTTCTATGGCATTAGGATTTATCCAAAGCATAAGGACCTGCCTCACAGGCAGGATTTTAATCTGCTCAGGTGGATTGATTAAATATCAGTAACACTCCTGATATTGATTTTCTTAAGAACCAGGACTGTCCGGGATGGCAGGTAAAGGAAGAGCTGGAAGGGAGTATTTATTGTATACCGGCCTTCTTTCTTAATCGCCCGATATGTGGTTTTTCTGTCTATCCTGTCGAATCCACCATATAACGGGTCGTCGGAGTCAAGAACAATCCTGTAGTTTCCTGCAACAGGAATGCCATAATCAGTGAATGACTTTTCGGGGTGGAAATTATACACGAACAGGTAGTCTCCTCTTGAATAGGCTATCACTTTGTCAAAACTGTTCTCGATGATCCTGTTGACATACATTTCCTCAAGAAGCCTTCCATTAGTATTCAGCACAATCATATTCCTGTCGAAATCGGAAAGAAAATGATACTTCAGGTTTTCATCGGTTGCTAGATGCCACTGTCTTCTTGCGTACTTATATGACCAGTTGTTCCCTTCTCTCGGAAAATCAATCCACTCAGGGTGACCGAACTCATTACCCATGAAATTAAGATAGCCTCCTGCAGACGTGGTAAAGGTAATAAGACGTATCATTTTATGCAGGGCAATGCCGCGGTCTATTCGCACACTGTGCTGGCTTTTATTCATGCCGGTATACATATCGGCATCTATCATTCTGAATATAAGGGTTTTATCTCCTACAAGCGCCTGGTCGTGCGACTCACAGTACGAGATAACCCTTTCCTCGGGCCTGTGCTGTGTCAGTTCGTGCATAACAGCTCCCATATCCCAGTGTTCGTCAGGGGTATCCTTGATAAGCTTGATCCAGTAGTCGGGAACACCCATTGATAAACGGTAATTAAATCCAAATCCTTTGCTTTCCAGATCTGCAGCGATTCCCGGCATACCACTCATCTCCTCGGCAATGGTTATTGCCCCTGGTTTGAATTGATGAATTAATTTGTTGGCAAGAAAAAGGTAAGTAAGGGCATCTTCATCCTGATTGTCATTGAAATAATCTTCATATGAGACGAAATTTTTACCCAGACCATGATCATAATAGATCATGCTTGTAATGCCGTCGAACCGGTAACCATCGAACCGGAATTCTTCAAGCCAGTAGCGGCAATTTGAAAGCAGAAAATGAAGTACTCCGGGTTTGCCATAATCGAAGCATAACGAATCCCAGGCAATATGGTTTCTCCTGTCACCGGTATGAAAATAGAGGTCAGGAGATCCGTCGAGCAGCCCGAGCCCTTCATTATAATTCTTGACACTATGGGAATGCACCAGGTCCATTATTACACGGATTCCCATGCTGTGTGCTGTATCAATAAGTTCCTTTAAATCCTCCGGTGTTCCGAACCTGGAAGATGGGGAAAAGAAGTTTGAAACATGGTAACCGAAAGATCCATAGAAAGGATGTTCCTGTATTGCCATCAGCTGAACGGTGTTATACCCAGCCCTTGCTATAACAGGAAGAATGCGGTTTGTAAACTCGCGGTAAGTTCCCGTTTTTTCTTCTGGTGTGGCCATTCCTACGTGCGCCTCATAAATGACTGGTACTCCCCCGGGCTGAATAAAATTGTCTTCTTTCCAATGATATACTGAATCGGGCGCCCAGACCTGGGCACTGAATATTTTTGTAATCTCGTCCTGTATCACCCAGTTTGCGTATGCCGGAATTCTTTCTCCCTTACCACCCTCCCAATGAACGGATAATTTGTAAAGATCACCATGGCTGATCATACCAGGATCGAGCCTTATCTCCCAGTCACCCTTCTCATTGATCTTTTTCATCCTGTATTCAGGTCTCTCCTTCCAGTCTGAAAAAGTGCCTGTAATGTATATGTAAGTGGCATTTGGAGCCCATTCCCTGAATACCCAGGATGTTTCTTCCTTTCTCAATCCATAGTAATGGTGACCCCTGGCAAAATCTGTAAGAGTTTTCTCACCTGCAAGTTCCATTTCCCTGGAGATGCTTTTCAGGTATCTTCTTTCTATTATAGGCTTAAACGGACCAAGCCACGGATCCGAATCATAAAAACCTTTGCTTTTCATAAACAGGTAAGGTGTTCTTTTGTTAAATGTACAAAAATATTGGTAATGCAGTCACCAATGATTTTGTATTGCTTATGAAATAAATCAAGATATTTTATTGGGGTTTATTACTTTTGCCAAAAAAAAGAAGGATAATGCAGGTTCATAATGGTTATGAGGATCTGGATCTGAAAACCCCGGTGGTTACCCTTGGAATTTTTGATGGTGTTCACCGTGGGCATAAAATAGTGATTGACAAACTCCTGCTGCGTGCCAGGGAATTGGGAGGAGAATCAGTTGTTATGTCCTTTTATCCGCACCCCAGGCAGGTTCTTAAAAATCAGTCCAGCCGTTTGGATTTGCTTACAAGCATTGAAGAAAAAAAATCACTGCTGGAAAAAACAGGGGTTGATCACCTGGTAATTATTGAATTTGACAGGGATTTCAGCAACAAGACAGCCTGTAGTTTTGTTGAGGATATCCTGTTGAAGAAGATAGGAACCCGTTATCTTATTGTTGGCTTCAATAACCACTTTGGGAAGCGGGGAGAAGGAAATTTTGAGACTATAAAAAAATGTGCGGAAAGTCATAATATTTACCTTGAACAGGTGGATGCACTCAATTCTGAATATGGAATCATAAGTTCATCAGCAATAAGAGAGGCTTTAAAGAGCGGAAGGCTGGAGGAAGCAAACAGCCAGCTGGGATATGATTATTCCATACATGGTTCCGTAATAGGGGGAAAGAGGTTGGGGAGAGAGCTTGGGTATCCCACTGCAAATATTAAGCCTTCCGATGAAGGCAAACTGTTACCCAAGGACGGTGTTTATGCGGTTGAACTTATTATGGAGAACGAAAAATACAAGGGGGTATTAAGTATAGGCCTGAATCCGACAGTTAACAGTGGACCCGGCCCAAGAAGTATCGAAGTGCACATTTTCGGCTTTGATCGTGACATATATGGTAAGGAGCTTTGTATAATATTCAGGTTCAGACTGCGGGATGAACTGTATTTTGATACCATGGAGAGCCTGAGACTCCAGATTGAGGCAGACAGGCTTGAAGCAATAAGAATATTAGGGTAAAAGATTCTTATAATTTACTAACTTTGCATTCTCAAAATCAAATATTATGAATCAGGTTGTTGAATCAATGCAATATAAAGTTAAAGACATTTCGCTTGCCGGATTTGGCAGGAAAGAAATTGAGATAGCTGAAAAGGAAATGCCGGGACTGCTTGCTATCCGGAATAAATATTCAGGTGAAAAGCCATTGAATGGAGCCAGAATCACAGGATCACTCCACATGACGATACAGACTGCTGTTTTAATCGAAACGCTTATTGAGCTGGGTGCAGATGTACGTTGGGCAAGCTGTAATATTTTTTCCACCCAGGATCATGCTGCTGCAGCCATAGCTGAACGAGGAATACCGGTCTTTGCCTGGAAGGGGGAGACCCTCGAGGAGTACTGGTGGTGTACAGTTCAGGCACTTTCATTTCCCGAAGGCAAGGGGCCAAACCTTATAGTTGATGACGGAGGGGATGCCTCATTGCTTGTTCATCTTGGTTACAAGGCGGAGAATGACCCTTCTATCCTGGATAAGAAACCTGCTAACAGGGAAGAAGCTATTATTAAAGCCACCTTAAGGGAAGTATTCCAGGATGATCCTGATAAATGGCATCGCGCCGTAACTGAAATGAAAGGTATTTCGGAGGAAACAACTACCGGTGTACACAGGCTTTACCAGATGATGGAAGTTGGAGAATTACTGGTTCCCGCAATTAATGTGAATGATTCGGTAACAAAGTCAAAATTCGATAATCTGTACGGTTGCAGGGAGTCTCTGGCCGACGGAATAAAGAGGGCTACCGATGTTATGATTGCCGGCAAAGTGGTAGTGGTATGTGGATATGGTGACGTCGGAAAGGGTTGTGCTAAATCCATGAGATCATACGGTGCCAGGGTAATCGTTACAGAAATTGATCCTATCTGTGCGTTGCAGGCTGCAATGGAAGGATTTGAAGTAAAGACCATAGAGGATTCACTTGAAGAGGGAAACATCTTTGTAACAGCCACAGGAAACAGGGACGTTATAACACTGCAGCACATGCGGCTGATGAAAGATCAGGCCATTGTGTGCAATATAGGGCATTTCGACAATGAAATACAGGTTGATAACCTGAATGACGACACAGCAGTAAAAAAGCTAAACATAAAGCCACAGGTTGATAAATATATTTTCCCTGACGGTCATGCAATATTTATCCTTGCTGAAGGCAGGCTTGTCAACCTCGGATGCGCAACAGGACATCCGTCTTTTGTGATGAGCAACTCCTTCAGTAATCAGACACTTGCGCAGATCGATCTCTGGAAGAACCGCTATGATATCGGGGTTTACAGGTTACCCAAGTATCTTGATGAAGAAGTGGCAAGGCTGCATCTGGACCAGCTGGGGGTTAAGCTAACAAAGATGACAGATGAACAGGCTGAATATATCGGAGTATCAAAATACGGACCCTTTAAACCCGATCACTACCGGTATTGATTTCAAAGATGATTCCATACCCTTATTCTCAGGCCATCGAATGAAGTCTTATAGTTCTTGAGAGGATATCTCCCAACAGATCCTGACACCGGAGTGCCGAAATTTGGCAGGGCATATTTTGTTTTACATTCAGGACATTCAGCATAGATCTGGTCAACAATATTTACTCCGACACTATTGCCATTCACTGCATAATCGTGAGGACATGTACGGTCGTAGGCATAGAACTCATCTTCCGAGGCCCTGTAAATTATAATTCCATTTCCGTCAAATCCGGCTGCACTTTGGCCGATATTATTTGTGCTGGCGTCAACACATGCTGAATTCAAAGGGGCGGTAAGGTTAAAAAACTGTGGATCGTTCAGACTGATATAGAAATCGACATAAACGTCCGGAATAACGTCGTTAACATCCTTCCTGCAGGAAGCACACCCCGGAAGCATAAGGAGCAATAATAAAAAAATCCTTATTTTTGAAAAAAAGGCCATTACTTTTTACAATCAGTGTCAAAGTTATTAATATGAACCCGGAAATAACGGGATAAAGTATTTATTATTTTAAAAAATCCCATATGTCTTCATTTTCAGTAAAGAAAATATTAACAATTATAATGGTTTTTTCGCTGGCTATAGCCTGTTGCAATGCACAGACAAAATCAAGGCGGAGGAATCCTGAAAAGGCACTATTCGGAAAGGCGATCAACACCCGTCAGAAGAAAGTCAGGGAACCCAGGGCGGTCGTAAGGGCTAAAAGGAAGCAGGAACGTAATGAGGCAAAACTAAAAAAAGAATATAATAAATTTGTTGAAGACTCCAGAAAAAGAGCTTTCAGTATCCAGTCTGCTGAGGTGAAGGAGAGGATGAAACAGGATAGGAAGGCTATCAGGGCCAGGGATAAGGAAAAAAGAAAAAAGGAAAAGGCGGCCTCAAAAAAGGCTGGCAGGAAATATAAGAAATGAAATGTGTCCGGGGCCAGGGCAGAGAACAGACCCTTTTGCTATAAACAGCTGTAATAGAAATAATCACAATTAATTATTTGGATTTTTAATAAAAATTTCATACATTTGTTTTCATGAAGAGTTCCGGAAACCCCGGAATTCTTCTCTTTTTTTAAATAATGGGAAGCAATATGTCGGACATTATTTACATAACAGAAGAGGGCCTCCTGAAGCTGAAGGAGGAGCTGGATCATCTCAGGAACGTCGAAAGACCTCTGATATCCAGACAGATAGCTGATGCCAGAGATAAGGGTGATCTTTCTGAGAATGCTGAGTATGCTGCTGCAAAAGAAGCTCAGAGTATGCTGGAATTCAGGATTTCAAGGCTTGAAGAAACAATTACAAGATCGAGGGTGCTTGATGAGTCAAAAATTGACACATCATCGGTTAGGATTCTTAACAAGGTCAAGATCCGGAACAAGTCAAATAACAGTGTTATGGAGTACCAGCTAGTACCTGAGAGCGAGGCGGATCTGAAGCAGGCAAAAATAGCTGTCAACTCACCTATTGCACAGGGACTTATTGGAAAGAAAGTAGGTGATGTGGTTGATATAACGGTTCCCTCTGGAGTTATTCCATTCGAAATAATATCCATTTCAGTCTGATAATATAAATTTCTGGCAGATGGCAACGATTTTCACAAAGATCATCAATGGTGAGATCCCCTGCTACAGGATTGCTGAAGATGAAAATTGCTTTGCCTTCCTGGATATTAATCCGCTTAACGAGGGGCATACGCTTGTTGTACCCAGGCAGGAGGTTGACTATGTCTTCGATCTGGACGATAAAGCACTGTCGGGATTAATGCTGTTTTCGGCAAGAGTGGCAAGAGCGATCGAAAAAGTGGTACCTTGCAATCGAATAGGTGTTGCTATTGTAGGGCTTGAAGTGCCTCATGTGCATGTTCATCTGGTTCCGATGAATACTATGGATGATATAAATTTTATGAGGCCTAAGCTTAAATTCACACCTGACGAATTCAAAGCTATAGCTGAAAAGATAAGAAAGGAAGTCTGAGACTGCCCCTTCTGTTCTTTTTGATGTATACGTTTCTCGCTGCATGAAATATTTATATGATTTGTGGGATGACTTCATAAGTCTCCTTTTTCCACGCATTTGCTACGGATGTGGAAATGCACTTGTCAGGAATGAAAAGGTTATCTGTACGGAATGCCACCTTACAATTCCCAGAACCAGGTTCCATGAGCAGGATGATAATCCGGTAGCTCAGCTTTTCTGGGGACGCTGTAAAATTGAAAAGGCGTCGGCTTTTTCCTTCTATATTAAAGGCAGCCGTATCAGGAAGATCATACATAGTTTAAAATATACCGGGATAAGGGAGATCGGACCGGAAATGGGCAAGATATATGCTTTCAGCCTCAGATCTTCCGGTTTCTTTTCCGATATCGACATAATTGTACCGGTCCCTTTGCACCCTCAAAAGCTCAGAAAAAGAGGATTCAACCAGAGCGAGGATATCTCAACAGGTATTGCAGAAGTGTCAGGTATACGTATGGATACCGGTTCCCTGATCAGGATCTCGGGTTCAGGGACACAGACCCGCCGGTCGCGCATGGGCAGATGGGAGAATGTAGAAGGGATATTCAGGGTTGAACGCCCTGAAATGTTCGAGGGTAAGCATATTTTGTTGGTCGATGATGTTATCACAACAGGTTCCACAATAGATGCATGTGCCACCGAACTGTTGAAGATTAAGGGAGTTAAAGTAAGTGTTGTTGCATTGGCAGTTGCAGTACAGTAATCACCTTAACCTGCGCGGATTCTTATTAATGAAGTCTTTCCAGCTATTATATTTCTTTTCGGAAAGAGGATTATTGCTCTGGTAGAAATGACACAGGGCTGCTGCCAATCCGTCGGTTGCATCAAGTATTATTTCTTCTTCCCTGAACTTCAGTATATTCATCAGCATAGACGCAACCTGTTCCTTGGAGGCAGCCCCCTGTCCGGTAATCGACATTTTTATTTTTCTCGGGGCATATTCAAATATAGGAACAGACCTTGACAGCGCCGCAGCTATTGCCGCTCCCTGTGCCCTTCCAAGCTTTAGCATCGACTGGACATTCTTACCGTAAAAAGGAGCCTCAATAGCCAGCTCATCAGGCTTGTATTCTTCAATCAGTCCTACTGTCCTGTCGAAGATATGTTTCAGCTTAATATAATGGTCGGTATATCCTTTAAGGTCAATAACTCCCAGAGTTACCAGTGAAGGCAGTTGTCCTTCTGCCCTAATAACTCCATAACCGGTAGCATTGGTACCGGGATCAATTCCGAGTATTATCCGTTCTGCAGGTTTTTTGTTCAAAAAAGGATCCTATTTATTGACGCTGGTTTTGAAAATATCAATTGTGTTTCGCATCCAGTCGGGTTTCTCCACGAACGGTATCGACGGCTGGTCAAGATAGGTACTTTTAGTTGAAAAGCTTCCTGTTTCAAGGTACTGTATAGCCTCTTTAATACAGGACTCATTCCTGTCTTTCCAGTCGTGTGTAATATCATCGGTAGTATATTTCGCCGGAGCAAAGCCGTCGAAGAAATCTCCCTGGAGTTCTGAGTTTGTCAGCTTGAACGTTATTGGCAGAAAGTAATAGAGGGTCGAGTAGCTGAAAGCATACATACCCGTTGGCTTACCGTTTGTTGTATCTCCAACAGTTGTAACCTGTATATGTGGTATCAATCCGTTAATTACCTCCTCACTGGCAGATGCCGTCTCCCTGGTGGTTATTACAAGCAGCCTCGTAAGGTTCAGGGAATTAGGAAGCGATTTAAAGTACTTCGTGGAATTGTATAGCGTTTTTTTGTCATTATGTTCCATTCTTACAAACGGAGTATTGGCAAGAGACGATCCGCCGATATAGCTGGCAAGATCAACAGCTGCATCCAGCAGCCCTCCCGAATTATACCTGAGGTCAAGGATCAGGTCCTTTACATCGTTTTCATGGAAAAAGGCGAAGGCTTCACTAAGCTCTTCAGCTGAAGGATCAATGAATTCATCGAAGACCAGGTAGCCTGTGAGCCCTGATTTTAACTGCAGCGTGTCATAATATGTGACAGAATTTACCTGTAGGGCGATCTTGGTTGAAGTTATTGTCGAATCGCGGCCGTCAGGTATCTCAAACAGGAAAGTGTTGGTTATTCCTGCTTGCGACGGACCCATAAGCGTACTGTACGCTGCCCCGTCGCCGGCGATAAAAATAGGAGCCAGATCTGTACCATTGACCTGTTTGACAATCCATCCCCTTCTGACTCCCTTTTCATAAAGGGGAGAGTTTTTGTAAATCATTATGATTCTCACTTTTCCGTTCGGGTCCAGGCCCATCCTTATACCATGCCCGACGAAACTCCCCTGTTGTATCGAGTTGAAGTATTCATAGTCAATAACATAGCTCCATCTGTCAAGTGGTTTGTATCGCAGAACGTTCATCAGTTCTGCAGGGTTTGAATAGTCGGAGAGAGTAACTTCAGGAAGTTCCTTGTACCAGTAATACCATTCTGTCATTAGATCCCAAAGGGCATCCCTGGCTTCTTCGTCATCTGTCGGGATATCAGCAGGAGGAATTTCATCCTTCTGGCACGAAGCAACAATAATGGATAAAAAAAGGATAATCAGTATATTATATTTTCTCATCTTACGGTAACAGTTATTTGTTTTTAGTGACACATTATTCTACAACAATTATACCAATTGTTCGGTTCTTCTGTTCTGAAAATAAATCCCTGCTATGATCAGTATCAGACCAATGGGGGTAGTATAATAAACGGGTTCATTTATTATAAAGTATAAGAAGATCATGGAAATAAAGGGAGCCAGGTAGACAAGGTTGCTGACCTTATCGCTTGTTTCAGCCAGGCTGAGTGCTTTCAACCAGAAGAAGAAGGTTATGCCCATCTCAAAAAGACCCACATAAGAGGCTGTTAAACCTCCTTTCAAAGATATTCCATGCTGCCATGTGCCTGTAATAAGGAGGGTGATAACAAGGAATACTGATGCGAAAAGAAAATTGGTGAACAGTTTGACTGATTCATCCCTCCTGTCTTTCATGTTAAAAATAAAATATATGGCCCAGAAGAAGGAACTTCCTGTGGCAAGAAGGATCCCAAGGGGATCTGAGCTGCCTGGTTTAAAAGGATGTCCCTGCGAAGAGATAATATATACACCGATAAAACTGATGAACAAAGCCATGAAGCTCCTTAACGGAATTTTTTGCCCCAGTATAGGTACAGCCAGAAATACCAGTACTATAGGCCATATCATGTTCAGTGGCTGGGCTATCTGACCGGGCAGAAGCTGATATGCCTTTAGCAGTATAATATAATATATGAAAGGATTAAGAAACCCCATCATGATTGAAAAAAGCAGCTCTTTTCGTGATGTGGCTAAGAGCGAATGTATTTTCCCCGTGCTGACAATAATAATGAAAAGTGAAATAGTTGAGGAAAATGTGGCGATGCTGAGCAGGGTTATTACATTCAGTTCACCGAGTCCTATTTTAAATGCAGTCGGAATTGTTGCCCAGAAAAATACCGCAAGCCCTGCATAGAGGTAAGATCGTTTTACCCGGTTCATATCAGGAAAATGCCTTTTGTCATCAGCCGATATATTTGAATCCTGTATAGGGGACAAGAATTTCCGGCACTGTTATTCCAGATTCAGTCTGGTTGTTTTCAAGAATTGCAGCCACGATCCTCGGGAGGGCAAGAGCACTCCCGTTGAGCGTGTGGACCAGCTTAGCCTGTTTATCTCCCCTGTCTTTATACCGGCATTTAAGTCTGTTAGCCTGGAAAGACTCAAAATTTGACACAGAACTGACCTCCAGCCATCTCTTCTGGGCGCCCGACCATACTTCGAAATCGTAGGTGAGAGCGGAGGTGAAAGACATATCTCCCCCGCACAGCCTTAATATCCTGTATGGAAGCTGAAGTCTTGATACAAGTCCTTCAACATGGTTTACCATTTCCTCCAGGGATTCGTATGATTTTTCAGGTCTGGTGACCTGCACAATTTCCACCTTATCGAACTGGTGAAGCCTGTTGAGTCCTCTCACATGGGCTCCCCATGATCCTGCTTCCCGCCTGAAGCATGGTGTATATGCTATGTTTCTTACAGGAAGATCCTCCCCGTTCAGAATTAGGTCTCTGTAAATATTTGTAACCGGTACCTCAGCCGTCGGAATGAGATAGAAATTATCTGCAGTGACATGATACATCTGACCCTCCTTATCCGGTAACTGTCCTGTTCCGAAACCAGAGTCCTCGTTAACCACTATTGGTGGAAGGACTTCTTTATACCCTGCTTTTTCACCTTCATCAAGAAAGAAGTTAATCAATGCCCTCTGGAGCTTGGCTCCCTTACCTTTATATACCGGAAATCCTGCGCCGGTTAGCTTTATACCAAGATCAAAGTCTATAATATCATATTTCTTTATAAGTTCCCAGTGAGGTAACGAATCGCCCGGTAAATCTTTCTTTTCACCACCTTCCCTGACCACCACATTGCTTTCTGCTCCCAGTCCGGCAGCTACCGACTCATGTGGCAGGTTTGGCAGTAATAGGATATCATTTTTAAGTTCCGTGTCTAATTTTGAAAGTAGGTCTGAGAGTTCCTTTATCTCCTCTTTTAGAGAGAAGGTCTTACTTTTTGCTTCCTCAGCTTCTTTATGCTTCTTTTCTTTCATCAGCATACCGATCTCCCTGGATATCCTGTTCATTTCTGAAAGGAGTTTGTCTGATCTCACCTGAATCTCGCGACGCTTAATGTCTGTTGCCAGTATTTTATTGATGTGTGGCTCTGCATCGAAATTCTTAACTTTAAGTCTTTCAATTACGAAATCACTCTTTTCCCTTATCAGATTAATAGTCAGCATTTTTTTGAGAATGAATTAAAAAAGCAGGCCCTGGGCCTGCTGTAAAATTATTAAAATCTTGTGAATTAGTCTTCCCGGTGAAGAAGATAAAAAACTGTCAGCAAAGGACTGACATTATTTACTGGGAGGAATAACGGATACGTAAGACAGGTTGTCTTTTTTTCTTTTAAATTCCACTTCTCCGTCAATCAGTGCAAATAAGGTATGGTCTTTGCCCATTCCAACATTCAATCCTGGATTGTGTACTGTTCCCCTCTGACGTACAATTATACTGCCGGCCTTAACATTCTGTCCGCCAAAAAGCTTAACCCCAAGCCTTTTGCTTTCAGAATCTCTTCCGTTTCTTGAACTACCGGCCCCTTTCTTGTGTGCCATTTTATTATTTTTTTACGTTTTTATTAGGTTAAGATTTTTATTTATCGGAAACCTTTTTTGAAGTGGTTTTTTTCGCTGCCGGTTTTTTAGCAGGTTCTGCTTTGCCACTTGCTTTTACGGCAGTCGCCTTTTTAGGAGCAGGTTTTTTAGGAGCAGGTTCTTTAGCTACCTGTTTTTCTACAGCTTCAGCCTTTTTAACCTCTGCAGCCACCGGTTCAGCAACTGCCTCCTGTTTTACTGGCTTCCTTGCTACTTTCTCCTTTATGCTGACAATTTCAACTTGCGTGAAATACTGCCTGTGTCCATTGCGTACCCTGTAACCTTTTCTTCTTTTTTTCTTGAATACAATTACCTTGTCGCCTCTGAGTTGTTCAAGAACATTAGCCTCAACCAGTGCATCTTTGATAACAGGTTCTCCAATAACAACTTTACCTTCATTTTCAATCAGTAAAACCTGGTCAAACTCAACCTTCTTACCGCTCTCTGCGTCCAGCCTGTGAACAAAAATCTTTTTTCCTTCTTCAACTTTGAACTGTTGTCCGGCAATTTCTACGATTGCGTACATTTCAATACTTATTATATTACTCCGTAAGGCGTGAAAGCAATGTGCCCATCATCTTTAATTTGCCCTGGCGGATTTATTATTTTTGGACTGCAAAGATATAAAAAATGAGATAAATACAAGATGCTTGCATGTTTTTTAGTTGATAAAAAAAATAATTTATGCCGGAGAGATAGATCATTAATCTTTATATTTGTCTGAATGCAGATTTACTTGTCCTGTTTCACGGCGATTAACTTCTTAAAATGAAGAAAATAAAACTTAATGTTTTAGGAATTTCATATAGTCAGACCCAGTCAGGGGCGTATGCCCTTGTTCTGAAAGAGGAAAACGGGGAGAGAAGAATACCGATAATCATAGGTGGATTTGAAGCACAGGCAATAATTATTAAGCTGGAAAACCTTGATCCTCCACGTCCACTGACACACGATCTTTTTAAAAGTTTCGCTGACGAATTCAACATATCAGTACTGGAAGTATTAATAAATAAGCTTGAAGACGGTGTATTCTATTCAAAGCTTTTCTGTAGCAATGGTGATAAAGAATACTCAATCGACAGCAGGACATCTGATGCAGTAGCTCTGGCATTGAGATTTAACTGTCCCATTTATACTTCAGAGGAGATCCTCGAGAAAGCTGGTATAACAGTTCAGCCAACGGATTCACCTGAACAACCACAGCAAGACTCTGATACTGCCTCTGATGATTCCAGTTCAAAATACTCTTCTTATCCTGACGAGGAACTGTATAAAATGATAGACGAGGCTATTAAAACTGAAGATTACGAGAGGGCTGCACAAATAAGGGATGAAATAGAGAAGCGAAAGGAAAAGGGATCGTGAGTTAATTACTGAGTTAAATGTTAATATAATGAATAAAGCAATTTTTACTGCTCTGGCAATTCTATTATCGGCAACGACGATGGCAGGTAAGGATTACAGGATAAGTTCACCTGACAAAAAGATAGCGGTTACTGTTAATATCGACCGTGAGATAAGCTGGTCGGTCACTTATGACAACAGGACGGTCGTTTCGGCAGACAGGATAGCGATGATCCTTGCCGATGGGACAATCCTTGGAGAAAAGGAATCAGTAAGAAGGCCGGTACTGGCTAATGTTAATGATATTATCAGGCCGGTGGTGGCCTATAAGAATTCAGAAATACTTGATAACTATACCAGTATGACCCTTACATTCCGCAAGGGATTTTCACTTGTTTTCAGGGCATATAATGATGGTATTGCTTACAGGTTCGAGACCGCTATGGATGATTCAATTACAGTAAGAAATGAGGTTTCCGAACTGAGATTCACTGCCCCGGCATTTTCCTGGTTCCCGCTTGAGACAAGTTTCATGTCGCATAACGAGGTCAGCTTTATCTATTCTTCCCTCGACACGATCTCCTCGAATCACCTGGCAAGTCTTCCGGCTCTTTTCGTATCCGACGGGGTAAATGTGCTGGTTACAGAGGTTAACATTGAAGATTACCCGGGAATGTGGCTAAAAGGAGCGGGGGAAGGAACACTTACCGGAACATGGCCTGCTTATCCCGGCGAAGAGGTATTGATAAGCGACAGGAACCTGTATGTGACCAAAACCAGGGATTATATCGCAAGGACTGGCCCCACCAGGAGCTTCCCCTGGAGGGTATTCATTGTTTCACAGGATGATGGCGGCCTGGTGGAAAGTGATATGGTATACCGGCTCGCAAATCCCAGCAGGATTGAAAATCCGGACTGGATTAAGCCCGGTAAGGTCGCCTGGGACTGGTGGAATGCTCTAAATATTTATGGTGTTGATTTTAAGGCAGGAATTAATAACGAAACATATAAGTACTATATTGATTTTGCATCAGAGAACGGGATTGATTATATAATCCTGGATGAGGGCTGGTACAGGCTTGGGGATGTTCTGGATGTCGTTCCCGGCATTGACGTTGAGAGTATTTGCAGATATGCTGAATCAAAAAATGTTGGCATTATACTGTGGGTTGTGTGGAAGTCATTCTACGACAGGATGGATGAGGCCATTGCCCAATACGAAAAGTGGGGGGTGAAAGGAGTAAAGGTTGACTTTATGCAGAGGGATGATCAGAAAATGGTGAAATTCTATTATGAGGCTGCCCGTAAGTGCGCAGAACATCATATGCTGGTCGATTTTCACGGGGCCTATAAACCCGACGGGATGCAGCGAACATATCCGAACGTTATCACGAGGGAGGGGGTTAAAGGTTTGGAACACTGCAAGTGGAGCAGGGATGTAAATCCTGAGCATGATGTTACCCTGCCGTTTACCAGGATGGTAGCAGGTCCTATGGATTACACACCAGGTGCAATGGTAAATATGAACATGGAGAATTTCCAACCTGTTTTCAATCGTCCTGCAAGCCAGGGTACACGAGCCCACCAGATGGCCCTTTATGTTGTGTTCGAAAGCCCTCTTCAGATGCTTGCTGATGCTCCTTCCAATTACAGAAAGGAACAGGAGTGCACTGATTTCATTTCTGAGGTTCCGGTTGTATGGGATAAGACTAAAGTCCTGCAGG
Source organism: uncultured Rikenellaceae bacterium (assembly GCA_964595725.1). GTDB lineage: Bacteria > Bacteroidota > Bacteroidia > Bacteroidales > VadinHA17 > LD21. The sequence continues at coordinate 33,839 of CAZQRQ010000005.1, forward strand.
CAAAAGTGGGCGATTATATACTAATTGCCAGGAAGAAAGGGGAGGAATGGTACATAGCCGGCCTTACTGACTGGAACAAGAGAGAACTTGACCTGGACCTTTCATTCCTGGGTGAAGGAAGATATACAATGGAGATATTCGAGGATGGAGTAAATGCTGACAGGTATGCGGAAGATTACAGGCATCTGAGACTGGAGGTGCGACCTGAATTGAAGATGCAGGTACATCTTGCACCGGGAGGTGGATGGATAGCGCGGGTAAAACCTGTGGAGTAGCTGACATAACATGAATGTATGAGACAATACCTTGATTTACTCGATCATGTGCTGACTAATGGGATTCGTAAGGATGACCGGACAGGGACCGGAACAATCAGTGTTTTTGGATACCAGATGCGATTCGAACTTGAAAATGGCTTTCCCTTGCTTACCACCAAGAAGCTGCATCTCAGGTCAGTAATTCACGAACTTCTATGGTTTATCAGCGGCGAAACCAATATTAAGTACCTTACTGACAATGGCGTTAATATTTGGAATGAATGGGCAGACAAGGATGGTAACCTGGGTCCGGTATACGGATACCAGTGGCGTTCATGGCCTTCTGCCGATGGAAGGCATATCGACCAGCTTTCAAATGTGATTGAAAGCATAAAGAGCGATCCTGATTCAAGGCGTCATATTGTAAGTGCCTGGAATGTGGGAGATCTTGACCTGATGGCTTTACCTCCATGCCATCTCCTCTTTCAGTTCTATGTTGCAAGGGGCAGGCTCTCATGCATGTTATACCAGCGAAGCTGTGATATTTTTCTTGGTGTACCCTTTAATATTGCATCATATTCTTTGCTTACAATGATGATTGCACAGGTTACAGGACTTAAGCCGGGGACATTTGTTCATACACTGGGTGATGCCCATATTTATCTTAACCATATCGACCAGGTAAAATTACAGCTCACAAGGGAACCATTCGCTCTGCCAAGGATGATCCTGAATCCTGGAATTATAAGTATTCTTGATTTCAGATATGAAGATCTTACGCTTGAGGATTATGTTTCCCATCCTCATATAAAAGGTGAAATTTCTGTTTAATAAGGCAAAGGATGATATCAATAATTGCAGCGGTGGCTGAAGATAACGGACTCGGTAAGGATAATGAATTGCTATGGCGCATTCCGGAAGATCTCAAACGGTTCAAAAAGCTTACATGGGGTCAGTGTGTCATAATGGGAAAAAGGACATGGGAATCCCTGCCAAGAAAACCCCTTCCTGGCCGCATGAACATCGTTTTAACAGATGTCCCCGGGGAATGTATTGACTGTTCGGTAGCTGCATATTCCATCGATGATGCTGTAAACAAATGTGACCAGGGTGACGAGATATTCATTATTGGTGGCGGAAGTGTTTACCGTCAGTTCATGGACCTGGCTGACAGACTTTACATTACGCATGTGCATCGTAAAGCTCCTGCCGACACCTGGTTTCCCGAAATAGATCCCGGAACCTGGGAAACTTCTTATAAAGAAGAACACACTGAGGAAAATGCTGAGACACCACCCTATACTTATACTATATATACCAGGAAGGTCAAAAACGGTTGAAAAAAATTCCATCCGTTAAACTTTTTCATAATAGGTTCATCTAAGCTTATGTAAAACGGAATTACTAACTAAATGAATATTATTATGAAGACTAAACTCTTTTTTCTGATTCTGGCAGCAGCATTCATATCCTTTAATGCCTGCCAGAAGGAGGACACACCTCTGGATCAGGACAGCATTGATCTGGCTGATGATAATTCAGTTGCTGATGTTGCTTTTGATGACATATTCAATACTGTCGATAACGCTACTATTATGCTTGAATCTTCATTGGTGAAGGGCGATTTTAAATCGGCACTCGTATTTGCCGACTCATGTCCGCTGGTTACCATAGCAAATCCGCCTGAAGGTATATGGCCTAAAACAATCACCGTTGATTACGGATCGGGATGTGAAGGCTATTTTGGCAGCACGCGTTCCGGAAAGATCATCATTACCATCACGGACCGCAGGAATGTCCTTAACGCTACCCGCACTGTGACATTTGAAAATTACTATTTCAATGGCATCAAGGTTGAAGGAATCAAGGAGGTTAAAAACACTGGCTTTAACAATAATAATAATATGACCTTTTCCGATAAGCTGACAGGTGGTAAATTAACTCTACCTGATGATAAGACAATTGAGCGCGAATTCGAACATCAGAGGGAATGGGTTGCCGGCTGGGCTACCATGAACATATGGGATGACGAATGTCTTGTTACAGGTACTGCAACCGGAAAAACAATCAATGGGTACACCTATACAAACACCATTATGACAGCTCTTCACTGGAAGCGCGTTTGTGAATTCCTGGTGAGTGGTGTGATCAGGTTTGAAAGAGAAGGAGTTGAAGCATTTGAAATGGATTATGGAGATGGTGAATGTGATGCGAATGCCACCCTGAAGAGGGGAGACCAGACAAAAGAGATTACGCTGAGGCACAGGCATCGTCTGCAGCAATAGTATTACAATAAGGTCTTTGATAAAAGGAAGAGGCGCCCCGAAGAAGGCGCCTCTTTTTATTATGATGCTTTCAGTAATTTAAGATCAGCTTTTTCAAGCTTATGTCGCGCATAATCGGTCGATACAGCCAGTTCCTTCTTACCTGAGGACGGCATTTCAAACATTGCATCAAGCATAATGGCCTCGCAGATTGATCTGAGACCTCTTGCCCCTAATTTGTATTCAATTGATTTGTCGACAATATACTCCAGCACCTCATCGGTGAAGATCAGGTCGATCTCATCCATCTTGAAAAGCTTGATATATTGTTTAACAATGGCATTTTTAGGTTCCGATAATATTGCTCTTAAAGCTTTCCTGTCGAGCGGGTTAAGGTGTGCCAGCACAGGAAGCCTTCCGATAATTTCCGGAATAAGGCCATAAGCCCTGAGATCCTGCGGGGCAATGTACTGCAGCAGGTTATCATTATCAATCCTGTCTCTTGTTTTTGAGGCACCATAACCTATAACCTTTGTATTGAGGCGCTGTGCTATTTTCTTTTCAATCCCTTCGAATGCACCACCGCATATGAAAAGGATGTTTTTTGTGTCGACAGGTATCATTTTTTGTTCCGGGTGCTTCCTTCCTCCCTGAGGAGGCACGTTGACTATTGATCCTTCTAGCAGCTTAAGAAGCCCCTGTTGAACTCCTTCTCCTGATACATCACGTGTTATGGATGGATTATCTCCTTTTCTGGCAATTTTGTCCAGTTCGTCAATGAACACAATTCCTCTTTCAGCTGCCTTAACATCATAATCCGCGTTTTGCAGTAGCCTTGTAAGAAGGCTCTCAATATCTTCACCAACGTATCCGGCTTCTGTCAGGACAGTTGCATCGACTATGGTAAAAGGAACATGAAGCATCTTGGCAACTGTTCTGGCAAGAAGAGTTTTGCCTGTCCCTGTTTCACCCACAAGGATAATATTTGATTTCTCAATTTCTATATCCTCATTATCAGGCTTTTGTATCAGCCTTTTGTAATGATTGTATACGGCAACTGAGATTACTTTCTTAGCCCTCTCCTGTCCGATCACGTACTGGTCGAGGAATGCTTTTATTTCTGCAGGCTTAAGAAGGTTAATGGTATCGAACGAGACCCTCGACTTGCTTCCGAGCTCCTCATTCATAATAGTATAAGCCTGCTCAATACAATTGTCACAAATATGACCTTCAAGGCCTGCAACAAGCATATTTGTTTCTTTTTTGCTTCTGCCGCAAAAGGAGCATTTATCCATTATTTATCCTGTTCAGTTGTTTTTTGAAGTATTTCATCAATCATACCGTATTCCTTAGCTTCCCCGGAAGTCATCCAGTAGTCCCTGTCTGCGTCCTTTTCCACTTTGTCATATGGATTACCTGAATGAAGAGCTATAATCTCGTAGAGTTCCTTTTTGAGTTTTATGATCTCCCTTGCTGTGATCTCAATATCGGAAGCATGTCCTTCTGCCCCTCCCATGGGCTGATGAATCATGATTCTTGAGTGTTTGAGAGCCGATCTTTTACCTTTCGTCCCTGCAGTCAGAAGGATAGCACCCATTGATGCTGCCATTCCTGTGCAGATTGTTGCGATATCGGCAGAAATATACTGCATAGTGTCATAGATCCCAAGACCTGCATATACTGACCCTCCTGGGGTGTTGAAATAGATCTGTATGTCTTTGCCCGGGTCTGTCGAGTCAAGATAAAGCAGCTGGGCCTGGATAATATTGGCTACATAGTCATCAATCGGGAGCCCCAGGAAAATGATCCTGTCCATCATTAGGCGTGAGAAAACGTCCATTGAAGCAATATTGAGCTGCCTTTCCTCAATGATTGTCGGTGAAATATAGTTCCCGTAAACTGAACTGTACCGGTGAAGCGTTAGGCTGCTTAAACCATTTTTGCTCCTGGCATATTTTTTAAAGTCATCAAAACTGTTCATTATTTTATTTATTATGTTGAGACAAATATAAAAAAAAGTGGCTTAATCTCTGCAAATCATTGATTACTATTCAAAAAGCTTGTTAAAGTCATCCATTGACACCTGTTTAGGTTCGATCTTAACTAGTTCCTTCAGTTTTTCAATTGCCTTCTCTTCAAGGATCTTCTCAGCAATTCTTTTAACATCCTCTTCACGTTTAAGCATCTCGTGGGTATAATTATGGATTTGCTCGTCGGTAGCATAAAACAGACCATACTGCTGGAACTGGTACCGGGTTATGCTTTCTGCCTCCTTATGCATCTCTTCCTCGGTGACCTTGATTTCATTATCACGGGCTACTTTGTTCCGTATGAGCTGCCACTTTAAATCTTCTTTGAAATTATTGAAATCTTTGTCTATCTGATCGGAAGTAACCTGGTCGTTTACTTTAAGGAGCCATTTCCTGAGAAACTCCTCAGGAAGTTCAATATCTGTCTTGTTCATAGCAAGCTTTTTTATATCCAGCATAAGCTTGTAATCACTTTCGCGTTTAAGGTTTTCACTTATCTCCCCGTCTATCTTTGCCTTGAATTCCTCTTCAGTTTTTATTACATCCTCACCAAACAATTTATCAAACAGGTCTTTATTGAGAGCAGCCGGTTCAAACCTGCTGATTTCGTTTATGGTGAATCGGAATTGGCCGTTTATTTCAGCTACATCATCTTTCTGTTTTTTAAGAATTCCTGCTATTTCAAAATCGTTCGGAAATGCTTTCCTGAGGTCAAAATCGACGTTATCACCGTTTTTTCTTCCTGTAAAGTACTCCTTGATCTTTTCGTCCTTGATAACAGATATTGACAGGGTAGTCTCATCGACCCCAATACCTTCGGTATTAATGTTACCTGATTCATCGAGAGCAAATATACTTCCCTTGAGCATATCAGAATCTCCTGACTTGTCTGCGATCCTGAACTCGCCAAAACGCCTGGTATAATTACTGATATAGTCGTTTCTCATCTTCTCATCGATGATAATTTCATTATATTCTACCTTGTTTTTCTGTGTTAATTCCAGCTCAATATCAGGAGCCAGGCCAACTTCAAATGTGAAATCGAAATCTTCCTGGTGGTCAAAATCAATATACTGGGTATCATCGGTCACGGGAAGAGGATCACCGAGTATATTTATATTTTCCTCAGACAGGTATTTACTGATGTTTTCAGAGATAATTTTATTTATTTCATCCAGCTGAACTGCTTTACCATGCATCTTTTTTATGATTCCCATCGGCACCATGCCCGGGCGAAAGCCTTTCACATTGGCTTTTTTTCGGTAATCTTTCAGCACTTTTTCCACATTTTCGCTATAATCAGATTTTTTTACCTCCACTTTCAGAAGCGCATTCAGATTGTCGATGTTTTCAATAGTTATATTCATAAATAAACATGTTTATTAAATTTAAACCGCCTACCTTTAAACTCAGTTTCGGGCGGTTTTAATTCTGTGCGGATGAAGGGACTCGAACCCCCACGTCACAAGGACACAAGATCCTAAGTCTTGCTCGGCTACCAATTACGACACATCCGCGAAAAAATCCCCGCAAAATTACTGAATATTATTGTTAAAACAAAAAGGAAGGTTTAACGCCTGAGTTCAAAATTTTTCCCGAGGTATACTCTTCTTACATGCTCATCTTCAGCTAGCTGGGTGGCTGTGCCTGACATAAGGATCCTGCCTTCGAACAGGAGATAAGCCCTGTCGGTTATGGAAAGGGTTTCGTGAACGTTGTGATCGGTTATAAGGATTCCAATGTTTTTTGTCCTTAGATGCGAAACGATACTCTGTATATCTTCAACTGCTATAGGATCGACCCCGGCAAAAGGTTCATCGAGCAGTATGAAGTTGGGTTTAAGGGCGAGAGCCCTTGCAATTTCGGTTCGTCTTCTCTCTCCACCTGAAAGCTGTATGCCTTTGCTCTTCCTTATCTTGACCAGCCCGAATTCATCGAGAAGCGTTTCAAGCCTCTCCTTCTGTTCTGAAGCAGGGAAGCCAGACAATTCCAGAACAGCACGGATATTATCCTCCACGGAGAGGTTTCGGAAGACAGATGCTTCCTGCGCGAGGTATCCGATTCCAAGTCTCGCTCTCTTGTAAACAGGGAGCGAAGTTATCTCATTACCATCGAGGAATATCTTACCTCCGTTAGGCTTTATAAGACCGACTATCATATAAAAAGAAGTCGTTTTGCCTGCTCCGTTAGGCCCGAGCAAACCGACAATTTCACCCTGCTCAACATTTATTGAGACATGGTCGACTACAGTCCTGGCCCTGTACTTCTTGATCAGGTCTTTTGTGTGAAGCTTCATTGCTTATTATAACGTGGCATTCTCCGTACTATTACTGCCATCGCGCATAAATTCATCATGTTCCTTCTTCTTTCTTCGGTATACCGCTTTGGAAATAAGTATGCCTATCTCGTAGAGCATAAGAAGAGGAATCCCTACTAGTGTTTGTGAGAATATATCAGGAGGAGTAATAATAGCTGACATAATAAATACTATAACAATGGCGTGTTTCCTGTATTTGATAAGGAACGAAGGAGTGACAACACCTATCTTTGTAAGGAAAAAAGTTATCAGGGGCAACTCAAAAATAATGCCAGTGGCAAGTACTATAGAGGTTTCAGTGCCAATATAGTTTCTTACATAGATCTGGTTTACAACCTGTTCGCTTATCTGGTATGAACCAAGAAAGTGTATCGAAAGGGGTACTATCATGAAATACCCGAACAATACACCGAGAAAGAATAATCCGCTTGCAGAAAAAACCACTCCCTTTGCATATTTCTGTTCATTTGAGTAAAGCGCTGGCCGGAAAAAACTCCATAATTCCCATATTATATAAGGAAACGCAAGGATTATACCTGAGACGATTGAAACAGCTATATGTGTTGTTAACTGACCGGACATCTTAATACTTATGAGCTCAAAGGGTTTGGTATTGATACATAAAAGTTCAGTATGCATGAGATGGCCAAGATTGCATAGCATCCTGTTGGTGAAAAATTGAGGACTTCTGGGGGCCATGATGATCTTGTCAAACAAGATATCTTTCATTATGAATGCAAAAACAGTAAGAACAACAATCGACAGGATCGACCTTATGATATGCCATCTCAGCTCCTCCAGGTGTTCGAGGAATGACATCTCATTTTCCTTTTTACCCTTACCCTTTTTCTGTTTTAATGCCATCTGTGATCCTCCATGGAATTTCAGCCTGTAAAGATGATAAAAAAATATTTTTTAAGTTGATTTTTAAGTAAATTTGATTAAGAGAGTTAATCCTTATTGAAATTGATTAACTTTATATAGGAGTAATTAACTGAGGGAAAGGACTTTTTTGGACACAGGAGTAAAAATGCAGGGAAATAACAAGATACATGATTACCTGAAGAAATATTTTGGATTTGATACCTTCAAAGGAAATCAGGAACAGATTATCCGGAATGTGCTGGAGGGTCGGGATACATTTGTACTCATGCCCACTGGCGGGGGGAAGTCACTGTGTTATCAGCTTCCCGCAGTAATAAAAGAGGGGACTGCAATTGTAATTTCTCCCCTCATAGCCCTTATGAAGAACCAGGTTGACGCGATGCGTAATTTCAGCACTGATGATGAAGTTGCACATTTCCTCAACTCCTCGCTGACGAAATCAGAAATCAACAGGGTTAAGAAAGATGTCATCTCGGGAATGACTAAATTGCTTTATGTTGCCCCTGAATCATTAACTAAGGAAGACAATATCGGATTCCTGAAAAATATGGAAATATCATTTTATGCAATTGATGAGGCACACTGTATCTCTGAATGGGGACACGATTTCAGGCCGGAGTACAGGCGTATAAGACCGATGATTGAATCCATCGGACGTTCCCCGATAATAGCACTGACAGCAACAGCTACACCAAAAGTCCAGCATGATATTCAGAAAAACCTGGGAATCCTTGATGCGGATATCTTCAAGTCCTCATTTAACAGGCCCAATCTCTATTATGAGGTAAGATCAAAACAGGACGCTACAAAGGAGATAATAAAATATATAAAGAACAATACCGGGAAATCGGGTATTATCTATTGTCTGAGCCGGAAGAAAGTTGAGGAGCTTGCAGAAACACTGAAAGTAAACGGCATAAAATCACTGCCTTATCATGCAGGGATGGATTCAGCAACCCGTACTTTAAACCAGGATAAGTTCCTTATGGAGGAAGCTGATGTGATTGTTGCCACTATTGCATTCGGCATGGGTATTGATAAGCCGGATGTCAGGTATGTTATCCATTACGATATCCCTAAAAGCCTGGAAGGTTATTACCAGGAAACAGGACGTGCTGGCAGGGATGGTGGAGAGGGAAGATGCATAGCCTATTACAGCTATAACGATATCCAGAAACTTGAGAAATTCATGCAGGGCAAGCCCATTGCCGAACAGGAGATAGGGAAACAATTACTGCTTGAAACCGTATCTTACGCTGAATCGTCAGTATGCAGGAGGAAATTGCTTCTCCATTATTTTGGAGAAGAATATTACAATGAGAACTGCGAAGCATGCGATAACTGTCTTCATCCAAAAACACAGTTTGAAGGCAGCGAATATGTTGTGGATGCACTTGAAGCGGTGCTTGCGGTAAGGGAGAAGTTCAAGGCTGACCATATTGCAAATATACTTGCCGGTAAAGCGACTTCCGCTATTAAATCGTATAAACATCATAAGCTGGATATCTTTGGTACAGGTGAGGAGAAAGACGAGCGGTTCTGGAATATGGTTTTGAGACAGGCATTGATCGCCAAATTCCTAACAAAGGATATTGAGAATTATGGCCTTCTTAAGCTGACGCAAAAAGGAAATGATTTTCTGGAGCGTCCTACTTCTTTCCTTCTTACCGAGGACCATGATTACAGTGATGCTGAAGAGGAAGAAAGCGGCTTTGGTGCGAAGACAGCGGCGGTTGACGAGGAATTGTTCAGCATCCTGAAAGACCTAAGGAAAAAAATCTCCAAGCAGAAAGAAGTTCCTCCTTTTGTAATCTTCCAGGATCCTTCTCTGGAGGATATGGCGATACAGTACCCGATTACCATTGAAGAGCTTCAGAATATCTCAGGCGTAGGAGCGGGAAAAGCACAGCGTTACGGGAAGGAATTCGTTGAGGTCATTAAGAAATACGTCGATGAAAAGGAGATCATAAGGCCGCTCGACATGGTGGTGAAGTCGGTTGTAAATAAGTCAGGGATCAAAGTCTATATCATACAAAGCATTGATATGAAAAGACCGCTTGAGGATATCGCTGAAGCAAAAGGTCTTGAGATGAATGAGCTTTTATCAGAAATCGAAGCAATTGTGAATTCCGGAACAAGAATTAACATCAATTATTATATTAATATGGTGATTGATGATGAACGACAGCAGGACATCTTTTCATATTTTAAGGAAGAGGCTGAGTCTGATTCACTTCAAGAAGCAATTGACGAGCTGGGTAATGAGTTCGAAGAAGAGGAGATAAGACTTATGAGGATAAAATTCCTTTCAGAAATGGGCAATTAGTACTTTATTTCCACCTTACCTTCCCGGAAAGGGAATAAGCAAGAACCACTATTACGTAAAAGGGATAAGCAAGCTGGACCGGGACGAACCATCTTAATATCTGCAACCTGCTACGCCTGGCCGCGGTGATCCCGGTTATGATTAAGTCGGGGATGGATTTAATAACCAGCGACCCGGCGAATAATAGCAGGTTGCCGGGATTAAAGAATACAGAAGCTAACAAGGTGAGAATACCTGCAATTGTAACAAATGTTACAATCCCGGCGATTATTGCCCAGGGATCAGTATATGACCCGGCCTTTGATAACCAGCGTGACCTTTGAAGAATCAAAGCTCCTGCTGAACCGGGTGATGATGTTTTTATAACAGCATCTTCAGATTCGAGCCAGGTAATTTTATACTTCTTGTTCTTCTTCATGGCCTGAAGGAGGAACATATCGTCCCCTGATTCCAGTCCTTCGTGGAGTCCGGCTTCATTTTCCCTGAATGCTTTCCTGGTAAAGGCAAGATTAGCCCCATTGCACATCACAGGATTGCCTGAAAATGCGGACGCAGCAGTTATCCCCTGGAGAGCAAGGAACTCCATTGCCCCGAAATTTATTATGAATCCTTTTCCTTCGTTTATTGACACAGGGCATATGATCATGTCCGGCTTTTCATCTGAATAACAGGCAGCAACTGTGCTTAACCACCGTGAGCCGGCCCGGCAGTCAGCATCGGTGGTTATGACCAGTTCTCCGGCAGATATACCGACACCCGTCCTGATAGCTTTCTTTTTGCCATGCCCGGCGCTATTTATCAACTTAAGATTAATGATTCCTGAGAATGAGGAGGTGACGTTACCTGTGCCATCGACAGAATGATCGTCAACCACAATAACTTCATAGTATTCAGATGGATAATCCTGTCTTGAAAGGTCACCCAGCAGAGCCGGGAGATTCACTGCTTCATTCCTGCAGGGGATTATGACTGAAATATATGTTTCCCTTTCTAATGTCCCTGGCACATATGGTTTTATCATGGCCAGATATGCTGAAAGAATCAGCAGAAGTACGAGATATGGAAGTAGTGATATGAAGAATACCCATATCATTTACCTGAGCCATTCATACATTGTATAATGCTCGCTTGTCATCCCCAGTGATTCATAGGTAAGCCGGGCAACAGTGTTGGCTGATTCTACATAGAGTCTCAGACCGGCAACACCAGCTGATTCAGCCTCGCGCTTAACGTGCCCGTACATCATCCGGAAAACCCCTTTTCGCCTGTATTCAGGTAAGACATATACAGACTGGAACCACCAGACATTTGCATTTCTCCAGTCGCTCCATTCGAAGGTAATAAGAAGGGACGCCACCACCTCTCCCCCGGCTTCAGCAACATAGTATTGTCCAAGGGCAGGGGAATTAAATACTGCCTTGACCCCCGGGGTAACCGTTTCATCTTCCAGATGGTATTTTTCCGTTTCCCATGCCATCGCCTTCTGGAATGAAACAATGCATTGAGAATCGCACGGAACCGCTTTGCGGATAACTATCATATCTTTTTATGAGTTAAAAACCAGCATCTTTACTGAACTCCTCGTTACTTGTACTCGTCCCAGCTTTTGATAGCCATATCGGCATCACAGAGCCTGCAGAATGCCATGATAAAGGCACTAGCCACACGTGCATTCGTAAGAAGCGGAACATTGAAATCAACAGCACTCCTCCTAATTGAGTAGTCGTTGCTCAGCTCCGAAGCGGTAAGATCTTTTGGTATGTTGACCACAAGGTCAACCTCGCCCTTTCTGATCAGTTCGATAGTGTTAGGAGACTTGTCTTCATCGGGCCAGTACGCTACTTCTGTTTCAACTCCTGCATTCTGGAAGAAGAGCTGGGTGCCCCGGGTGGCATATATTCTATATCCTTTTTCTTTCAATGCCCTGGCACTGCTCAGCAGGTCGGCCTTCGATTTAGCCGGTCCGGTTGACAGCAGGATACTTTTCTTAGGAATCCGGTATCCTACAGAGAACATTGCCTTAAGGATTGCCTCGTAGAATCCTTCTCCTATACAACCAACCTCACCCGTTGACGCCATATCGACACCTAGTACAGGATCAGCTTTGGCCAGTCGGGAGAAGCTGAACTGGGGAGCTTTAACTCCAACATAGTCAAGGTCAAATACAGATTTATGAGGTTTTTCTGCAGGTACTCCAAGCATTACCTTTGTAGCCAGCTCAATAAGGTTTGTTTTCAGGACTTTTGAGACGAAAGGCATGCTGCGGCTTGCCCGCAGGTTACACTCGATGACTTTGATATCGTTATCCCTGGCCAGGAACTGGATATTGAAAGGTCCTGTTATTTTAAGTTCCTTTGAGATCTCGCGGGAGATCCTTTTGATACGTCGCACGGTCTCAAAGTATAGTTTCTGAGGCGGGAAAACTATAGTGGCATCACCGGAATGGACTCCGGCGTATTCAACATGTTCACTGATCGCGTATGCCATTACTTCACCGTCTCTCGCCACAGCATCAACCTCTATCTCCTTGGCATTTTCAATGAATTCCGAAACAACCACCGGGTGCTGTTTCGAAACCTGTGTCGCCAGATCGAGAAAATGGGAAAGCTCGCTCTTGTTAGACACCACATTCATGGCAGCTCCGGAAAGCACATATGAAGGTCGTACAAGCACCGGGAATCCAATCCGGTCGACGAATTCATTAATATCGTCCTTGTTTGAAAGCTCCTTCCACCTGGGTTGGTCAACATCCAGGCTGTCGAGCATTGATGAAAATTTATGCCTGTTTTCGGCCCTGTCGATAGAAACAGGTGATGTTCCCAGGATATTGACATTTTCCACATGCAGCCTCATAGCAAGGTTATTAGGGATCTGTCCTCCTACCGACACAATCAGACCCCTGGGCTTTTCAAGGTCGACGATATCCATCACTCTCTCAAATGAGAGTTCATCGAAATATAAACGATCGCAGATATCATAGTCGGTACTGACTGTTTCGGGATTGTAATTTATCATTACAGATCTGAAGCCCTCTTTCCTGATAGTGTTTATAGCATTGACGGAGCACCAGTCAAATTCAACGCTGGATCCAATCCTGTATGCACCTGATCCGAGCACAATTACAGATTTACTGTCGTCTTTGAATTCAATATCGTGTTCAGATCCGCTATATGTTAGATACAGGTAATTGGTTACAGCGGGGTATTCAGCAGCTAGAGTGTCTATCTGTTTTACATACGGTTTGATCCCCATCGCCTTCCTGAATGCCCTCACTCTCAGCAACTCCCTGTTAATGGTTGCCGCCCCCGGTTTGATTACATGCCTTGCAATCTGGAAGTCGCTGAAGCCATTGATCTTGGCTTTTAGCAGGAGATCCCCGGGAAGCTCCTCAATAGCATTGTATTTGCTAATGTGATCTTTTATGTCGGAGATATTCTTAAGCTTAAAGAGAAACCATTTGTCAATCTTTGTGAGGTCGTAGATACTGTCTATGGTCATGCCGGTCTCCAGGGCCTGGGCTATTGAGAAGATCCTCATATCGGTAGGCTCAGCCAGTTCCTTTTCGACATCCTCGAAATAGATATCTTTGTTCCCCACGAAACCATGCATGCCCTGCCCGATCATCCTGAGCCCCTTTTGAATCGCTTCCTCGAAAGTCCTTCCTATTGCCATCACCTCCCCAACACTTTTCATGCTGCTGCCAATCAGGTGAGATACTCCTGCGAATTTGTTAAGATCCCACCTTGGGATCTTGCATACTATATAGTCGAGTGCCGGTTCAAAACATGCTGTGGTAGTCCTGGTGACTGAATTCTTGAGTTCATGAAGACCTATGCCAAGAGCCAGCTTGGCTGCCACAAAAGCCAGTGGATAGCCGGTGGCCTTAGATGCAAGGGCGCTTGATCTTGACAACCTGGCATTTACTTCGATAACCCTGTAATCTTCGGATTTAGGATCGAGTGCATACTGGACATTACACTCGCCTATGACCCCGATATGTCTTATGATGCGTATTGAAAGCTCGCGAAGTTTATGGTATTCATTGTTTGTAAGGGTCTGAGAGGGTGCTACAACGATACTTTCGCCGGTATGTATACCGAGAGGATCGAAGTTTTCCATGTTACAGACTGTTATGCAGTTGTCATAAATGTCCCTTACGACCTCATACTCAACTTCTTTCCACCCTTTGAGCGACTCTTCAACGAGTATCTGACTGGTATAGGAAAAAGCTTTGGATGCCAGGATCCTGAGCTCTTCACGATCTGAAGCAAAACCACTTCCCTGTCCTCCAAGCGTGAACGCTGCTCTTATAATTACCGGAAAACCAAGCTTTTCAGCAGCTTCCAGTGCTTCATCAACTCCCGTAACAGCAATGCTCCTGGGTGTTTTTATTTCAATTTCATTAAGCTTTGATACAAACAGTTCCCGGTCCTCTGTATCCATAATGGCTGTGACAGGTGTCCCCAGTACCTTTACATTGTGCTTTTCAAATACCCCCTTTTTAAATAGCTCGGTCCCGCAGTTAAGTGCCGTTTGTCCACCGAATGTGAGCAATACCCCGTCGGGCTTTTCCCTTTCAATAACCTTTTCAACAAAATGAACATTGACGGGTAAAAAATATACCCTGTCGGCGATATTCTCTGATGTCTGCACAGTAGCAATATTGGGATTTATAAGTATCGTTTCTATGCCTTCCTCCCTTAGTGCTTTGAGGGCCTGGGAACCTGAATAATCAAATTCACCGGCTTCCCCTATTTTCAAAGCCCCCGATCCCAGTATAATAACTTTTTTGATTTCCTCTTTCATGTGCAGAATTTGAGTTCCAAAAATAGAATAAATTTTTTAAAAGAGTTTTTAATATTTCAAAAAATGTATAAATTTGCAATCAAAATGAATAAATATGCAAAAAGTATCAAGGCTTCTTGCTATCGAGAGGATAATAGGTAGCGAGGATATATCATCACAGGAGGAGCTTATGCAGAGTCTTAGGGCTGAAGGGATAGATTGTGCCCAGGCAACACTATCGCGAGACCTTAGGCAGCTTGGGGTGATGAAGATCCCTGGCAGCAGGGGAGGATACAGGTATTCACTGACTGCTGAACATAATACAAGATCGGATAATGGTTTCAATATCATATCTGTTATCAGGACAATGATCGATGCAAACTCGATGGTAGTGCTGAAAACCGATCCGGGGCATGCGAGCAGTGTTGCTGTAATAATCGACAAAGCAGGGAGATATGAAATTGCAGGAACAATAGCAGGTGATGATACCCTGCTGATCATTCCTCGTGATACCGTTACCAATCCGCAGGTACATTCCTGTCTGGAGATAGTATTCCCGGGCTTGCATCAACAGGTACGCAAGGAGTAGGATAAAATATAATAATAGATATTAGTAGTTACAGACAGATAATTTTAAAAAAATGAAAGAAAAAGTAGTACTCGCTTACAGTGGAGGTCTCGACACCTCGGTTATTCTTAAGTGGCTTATTGAGAAGGATTACGATGTAATAGCCTATGTCGCCGATGTAGGGCAGAAGGATGATTTTGAAGAATGCCGCAAAAAGGCGCTGATGCTGGGAGCTTCGAAAGTCATTGTTAGTGACCTTAAAAGGGAATTTGTTACAGATTATGTTTTTAAGGCAGTGAAAGCCAATGCAGTATATGAGGAGAGATATCTTCTGGGTACAGCGCTCGCAAGACCCCTCATTGCTCAGAAGCAGATTGAGATTGCGAACCAGGAAGGGGCAAAGGCTGTAGCTCACGGAGCCACTGGCAAGGGGAACGACCAGGTTCGATTTGAACTCTGCTATTACGCCCTGAAACCCGACGTGAAGGTTATATCTCCATGGAAAGATCCTGAGTTCCTTGCAACATTCAAGGGTAGGACTGACCTGCTTCGTTATGCATCAGAAAAAAATATTCCTGTGAAAGCCAGCCTTTCCAAACCTTATAGTGAGGACGATAATCTGATGCATATAAGTCATGAGGCAGGCATACTCGAAGACCCGATGTTCGGAGTCACCAAAGCTATGCTTGAAAAGATAGCACTCCCGCAGGATGCTCCCGACAGTGAGACCCGGATCGTTATCACCTTCAAGGATGGAGTTCCTGTTAAGGTTTTAAACAAGGACGATGGTACTGTAATGGAAGATCCTTATGAATTATTTGTCTACCTCAACAAGTTGGGTGGAGACAATGGAATAGGGCTTCTGGACATGGTGGAGAACAGATATGTGGGAATCAAATCAAGGGGGATTTATGAAACACCAGGTGCCACAATACTTTATGCTGCTCACAGGGATATAGAAGGTATAGCCATGGACAGGGAGGTAATGCGGCTCAGGAACATGCTGTCGCCTAAATTTTCGGAACTGATTTATTACGGTTTCTGGTTCAGCCCGGAAATGGACTTCCTGATGGCTGCTATAGACAAGAGCCAGGAAGTGATAGACGGATGCGTTCATCTTTGCCTTTACAAGGGTAATATACTGATCGAAGGACGCGAATCTCCTTCTTCGCTTTACGACAAAAACCTCTCCAGCATGGACATCGAAGGCGGTTTTGACCAGACCGACAGCAAGGGATTTATAAAGATAAATGCCATCCGCCTGATGGCTCACAGGGCAATTATCGACTCGGGCAAAAAGAAATCAACTCATTTAAAATAAAAGCGATGAAACTCTGGGAAAAAGGAATAACCCCCGATCCTGCAATAATTAGATTTACAGCAGGTAATGACCGTGAGACAGATCTTCTTCTTGCTGAATGGGATATCATCGGTTCTATGGCCCACGTAATAATGTTGAATGAGGTAAAACTGATTACAGGTGACGACAGGTATAGTCTTCTTAATGAACTTCACTCACTTTACATTAAAGCGTCAAACAGGGAACTTATTATTGAAGAAGGTGTTGAGGACATACACTCACAGGTGGAAAGCATGCTGTCGGAAAGCTTGGGCGTTACCGGTAAAAAGGTACATACCGGCAGGTCAAGAAACGACCAGGTATTACTTGATATCAGACTTTTCTCCAGATCGGAGATTGACAAACTAGCCGGCAAGGTGCACAGGCTGTTTGACAGGCTGCAGTGCCTCAGCGAACAGTACAGGGATTACCTGTTGCCGGGTTACACTCACATGCAGTCGGCCATGGTTTCCTCTTTTGGCCTCTGGTTCGGGTCGTTTGCTGAAGCACTTACGGATGATCTTTTCCTGCTTAAGGGAGCCAGGTCACTTAATAACAGGAACCCACTGGGGACTGCCGCCGGATATGGAACCACACTTCCGATAAACAGGAAGCTAACCATGGACCTCCTGGGATTTGACGATCTGGTATATAATTCTGCATATGCCAGTATGAACAGGGGGAAAGTTGAAATGGCCATCGCAGCCGCCCTGGCTTCACTGGCAAATACCTTATCGAGGATGTCCATGGATATATGCCTGTATATGAGTACCGAGTTCAGGTTCATTGAGTTTCCCGATGAACTTGTAACAGGATCAAGCATTATGCCTCAGAAGAAGAATCCGGACGTATTTGAGATTATCAGGGCAAAATCCAACGAATCGCAATCCCTGCCCGGCAGAATAAGTAATCTGACCAGCAACCTGCCTACAGGCTATAACAGGGATATGCAGTTGCTTAAATCGATGGTATTCAATACCTTCAAGACTATAGGCGAATGTGTTGAGATACTTGTATTTATGCTTGGGGGGATTAAGGTCAGGAAGAATATCACCGAGAGCCCGGAATATAATCTGATATTCAGTACTGAGGAGGTAAACAGGCTTGTAAAAGACGGGATACCGTTCCGGGATGCCTATAAGGCAGTATCCGGGATGCTCAAAAACGGGTCTTTTTCCAGGACACAACCATCGGACTACACTCACGAAGGAAGCATAGGGAACCTGTGTAACAAAGAAATAAAGGAAAAGGAAGAGGAACTGATGAAAGGTTTCAATGGAGTAACTTCGCAGGAGATTGAAAAAAGGCTTATGACATTTCTCTGATCAGCCCCTGGCCCTGATTATGTTTTTTATAAATATGTCGAAAAGGAAATCTGTATCGGTAGGACCACCTGACGCTTCGGGATGAAATTGTGTTGAGAATACAGGTTTTGATTTATGTTTCATTCCCTCATTTGTGCCGTCATTGATATTTATGAAATAGGGTTCATAATCCCGGCCGAGGGTATTGTTGTCAACAGCGAAGCCATGGTTTTGCGAGGTTATGTAGGCTTTATCTGAACCCACCTGCAGAACAGGCTGATTATGGCTCCGGTGGCCATACTTCAGCTTATAGGTATCGGCACCTGAAGCAAGAGCCATCAGCTGGTTGCCGAGGCATATTCCAAATATTGGCCTGTTGTCTTTCAGTGATTTTGAAAGATTTTCAATAGTGATTCCGCACATTTTGGGATCTCCTGGTCCGTTCGAAATGAAAAGGCCGTCAAATTCCTCTTTGCTGTAATCATAATCCCACGGTACCCTGATAATTGTGGTGTCTCTTTTTAGAAGGCTTCTCAGGATATTGTATTTTACACCGCAATCTATAAGAAGTATTTTTACTGAACCCGATCCGTATATCTTTTTCTTTTTTATACTTACTTCGTCGACCAGGTTCACTTTATTAGGGTCGTAGAAATCTATGTCTGTATCCTCTGGTTCGAGCTTGCCAAGCATCGCTCCTTTTTCACGTATCCGTTTGGTCAGAGCACGGGTGTCAATGCCATAAACACCCGGAATATTATTCTTCTTCAGCCATTCATCAAGGCTTTCCGTTGCGTTCCAGTGGCTGTAATCAAATGAATAGTCGGAAACGAGAAGTCCTGATATGTGAATGGAAGAGGATTCATGGAATTTCAGTATATCATTTTCTTCCACTGCGCCGGGAGCGCCGTAATTGCCGACAAGGGGATATGTAAGGCAGAGTATCTGACCACGGTATGAGGGATCTGTCAGGCTTTCCGGATAGCCTGTCATGGCTGTATTGAAAACAACCTCCCCTGCTGTGGGTACCAAAGCCCCGAATGATTTTCCTGTAAACACTGTACCGTCTTCAAGAGTTAATCTGACCTCGATATTTTTTCTCATTTATATTATATTATTGTGTTAACGATTTCACAGCATCACGTATCTGGTCAAGAGCCCTTCTGATGGTGCTTCTGGGGCACCCGATATTCATTCTCATATATCCCTCGCCGCCTGAGCCGAAAGCAGAACCTTCGTTCATCCCGACGCCAGCCCTGTTAACAAAGAAATCCTGGAGCTCCTTTCCGCTCATTCCCAGTCCGTGGCAATTAAGCCACATCAGGTAGGTAGCCTCAGGTTTTACCGGGATAACTCCCGGAATATTATCATGACAGTATTCGATTACCAGGTTTGAATTTTCTTCAAGATACAAAAGTAATTCATCAAGCCATTCATCACCATACCTGTAGGCTGTTTCAGATGCAACATTCCCGAAGATATTTCCGCCCGAAATATGGAGCTTTTCAATAAATGAACTGAATTTTTTTCTTAGTTCCTGATTTGGAATGATAACACTTGCAGTTGACAAACCGGCCAGGTTGAATGTCTTACTGGGAGCAATGCATGTAACAGTTATTTCTTCTGCTTTTCTAGAAATGGTGGTCATCGGAATATGCTTATGCCCCGGGAGGACAAGATCACAGTGTATTTCATCGGATAGTATCACTACATTATTATCGTAGCATATGTTGACCAGTTCAGAAAGCTCTTCGTTCAACCAGGCCCTGCCTACGGGATTATGTGGATTGGAAATTATTATCATTGCCGGGTTTTGATTCATCTTTTCCTTAAGATCACTAAAATCCATTTTCCATGAACCGCCGGATTCAATGAGCTGATT
>CAZQRQ010000005.1:53805-93568 GCA_964595725.1 uncultured Rikenellaceae bacterium
CCATTCCTTTTGATTTTGAGTAATCAATGAGCTGATTCGTTAATAGTTTTCTGCCATGTGATTCCACAGCCGGGAAAAACGGGAAATAGACCGGAGGCTGAATAATTATGCAATTATCCGGATCAGTAAAAGCCAGTGTGCAGAAGTTAATTGCCGGCACCACTCCCGGGCAGAATATTATGGATTCCTTATCAATGGTCCATCCATTTCGTCTTATATTCCAGTTTATAATTGATGAATAATATTCTTCAGATCTGAAAGAATAGCCATAAACCTGATGTGCAGCCCTTGATGAAATTGCATCTGAAATAAAAGGTGGTGCAAGGAAGTCCATGTCTGCAACCCACATCGGGATCAAATCCGACCGTCCGAATATCTCTTTCCTGAGATCATATTTAACACAGTTTGTCCCTTCCCGGGATGCAGGCTCGTCAAAGTTCCAGCGCATCAGGATGATTTTTAATTCCGGGGTTCAAAGATAATCAAATTTGCATAAGGAGAAGCGGATACTTATGATGCTATTATTATGGTCTGGTAAAGAGATAATTAAACTCTTTAAGCTGATTATCATGCTGGCATATCAAATTAGAATTTTCTTGGCAATAGTTTCAGATAATTTCTTATTTTTACAGCCAGTATAAAATTAGTATCATATTTAAATCAGAAGAAATGAAAAAGATCCTTGCCGTACTGATTATACCATTTTTGATTGCCGGATTTACGGGCCTCACTTCATGCAGGAACAAATCAGAGGCCAAACAGAAAAAGGAACAGGAACAGGACCAGGTCGAAAGCCTTGAGAAGGAACTTGAAAAGAATATTTATGAGATTCCATCATCAGCAAACATCATAAAGATGCTTACCGATCTGGAGGTTGGCTATATTATCGGTATATCAAATCCTGTCGAAAACGCAAAGAAGTATTTTACATCAGGTGCCAGGGCAATCAACCTTGGAGTATACGGTGCTGATCTCAGTTATGCCACCCTTTATAACCAGGAGCAAAAGGTTATAGACTATATGGATGCCATACGTTCGATTGCCAATGAGCTTAACATGTCGGCAATCTACGATGCATCACTTTATGATAGCATCAAGTTTAATTACGACGATAAGGAAAGACTTGTCAACATACTCACAACTGCTTTTAATAAATCTTATGAATATCTGAGCGAAAATGACCAGCAGCCCCTTGCCCTGCTGACAGCCGGCGGTGCATGGGTTGAAGGTATGTATCTTACCACAAACGTATCTGAGGCTGCCTATAACGTGGCAACTATTGCAAAAGTACTCTTAGAGCAGAAGAATTCCTTCATGCTATATATCGAACTTACGAAGCCGTATATGGATAATTCTTCTGTCAGCGAATTTGTAAATAACCTTGCTCCTATCAGGACAGTTTACGATGGTCTGGGCACAAGCCTTACGGATAAGAATCTTGCTGATATCAAGGAAGCTATGGCTATTATCAGGAATAAGATTATTCAGTAATATTTAGTTAATTGCCAGGCCGCAAATCTAATGGCTTTGCGGTCTTCTTTTTATTTTACCTGAATGAGGGAATCTGTACTTCTTGCATTAATACATATTTTTGCAATTGTCTCAACAGTTAACCCGACAGGTATTTCTGCCAGGGGAAGAAAGATACTTCGCAGCTACCTGAGAAGGTACCTTAACAGGGAACTGGAAGAAGAGTATTTCTCACTGTTCGAAAATAACCTCGAATTCTATTCAAATGAATTGAAATCGGTCGATAAGGATGAACTGGCCGATGAAGATTCCCTTATTTCATTCCAGATTACCAATATATGCCGGCAGATCAAGAAAGGACTATTCCTTGAGGAGAGAATGATTGTGTTTCTGCAGCTCCTTGAGTTCACTTTTGAAGACGGGCAGGTTGTTGACCAGGAAAGAACAATAATAGATATTGTTGCCAGGACCTTCAATATTGCAAAGAAGGAGTATGATAATGCCTGCGCCTTCATGATAGGAAGGAATTATAACGCAGTATCTCCCGACTGCATGCTGATGATAGAGGGAGAGCGTCCAGGGGATATTAACGAAGGGCACTTCAGCAATTATAACAGTTGGAAGCATATTAGCATAAAAGGCTTTAAAGGACAGATGTATGTGCTGAATATAGAAAGCACGGGATCTCTCATTCTTACATATGATGGTCCGCTGCCACTTTATTTCAAAGGCAGGGATATAATAGCCTGTCGTCCCTACCTGCTCGACCGTGGCGTAAATATCAAAGGCCCTGGAATTGAACCTATTTATTATTCACGGGTTTACAAAGCTTTTCTTGTCGATCAGTTTGTAGGTAAAGTGATATTCGAAGCCCACAACATTGAATATACTTTCAAAAACTCGGATAGCGGCATTAAGCCGATGAGCTTCAGGCTTGAATCGGGTAATATAGTTGGTATTATGGGGGGTAGCGGTGTCGGTAAAACCACGCTTCTCAACCTGCTTCACGGGCGTATAAAACCTGATAAGGGTAATATATACGTCAACGGCTATGATGTTAACGAAGATATTGAACCTCTCAAAGGTCTTATCGGATATGTTCCCCAGGATGATATGCTACTCGAGGAACTCACGGTTTATAAAAACCTTTATTTCAACGCCAGGTTCTGCTTTGGCGACTATACCGAGGAACAGATTAACGAACTCGTCGACAAGGTACTGATAGACCTGGATCTCATGGAGATTAAAGATCTCCAGGTAGGTGATCTTTTAAACAAGAAGGTTAGCGGAGGCCAAAGAAAAAGACTTAATATCGGACTTGAGCTTATGAGGGAGCCTGCAGTGCTCTTCGTTGATGAACCCACTTCAGGTCTTTCTTCACACGATTCGGAAAAGGTTATGAACCTGCTAAGGAAACATGCCCTTTCAGGCAAGCTTGTAATAGCAAATATTCACCAGCCTTCATCCGATATTTTCAAACTCTTTGACAGGCTGTGGATCATCGACAGGGGAGGGTATATGATCTATGATGGTGATCCCGTCGAAGCACTGGTATATTTTAAAACAGAAACTTCACAGGCTAATGCTGCCGAGAGTGAATGTCCTAACTGCGGAAATATTGAGACCGACAATATCCTTAATATTGTTGAGGTTAAGGTAATTGATAATGAGGGATATTCTGGGAGTGAAAGGCAGGTTGGCCCCAGGGAGTGGTATGAAAAGTACAGGAAGAAAATGATGCCAGGCTTATCGGGTCAGCCGGAGAAAAAAACATTGCCGCAGAGTAATTTTAAAGTACCAGGGCTCTCATCACAGATCAAAACTTTTGTCAAAAGGACGCTTACCCGTAAGATTGCCGATAAGCAATACATGGTCATCAATCTCCTTGAAGCTCCGCTGCTGGCTTTTGCCCTGGGGTACCTTTCGAAATTCACGATCGATGGTCAGTACTTCTTTTCAGAAAACAAGAGCTACCCGGTGTTCCTCTTCATGAGTGTTGTCGTTGCCCTTTTCCTGGGACTGATGGTAAGTGCCGAAGAAATCTTCAGGGACAGGAAGATCCTTGAAAGGGAAAAGTTCCTCAACTACAGCAGGGGGAGCTATCTTATTTCCAAAATTGGTTTCCTGTTTGCCCTTTCAGCAATACAGACACTTCTCTTTCTTGTGGTGGCCAGCCTTATACTCGAGATCAGGGGCATGTTCTGGCGGCAGTGGATAATTCTGTTTTCGACAGCATGCTACGGGAACCTCATAGGGCTGAACATTTCGTCAGGCATGAGGACAATTGTCAGCATTTATATCCTGATACCTCTTATTCTTGTGCCCCAGATTCTGCTGGGAGGTGCAATGATCAAGTTCGATGACCTCCACAAGTCTCTTACAAGAAAGGAATACGTCCCGATAATAGGTGATCTGATGGGTACAAGATGGGCTTATGAGGCTATAATGGTTGAGGGATTCAAAGATAATAAGTATAATAAAATCACCTTCCTGGATGAACTGGAGATAGAACAGAATAACTATTATAAGGATAAGCTTATCATGAACCTGAATAACGATCTGATAAGTTATGTCCTGCAAAAGGACACCATTAAGTCTGAGCAGGAAAATATTGCAAAGAAGCTCAGGATACTTGATTATCATGTTAATGACCTTTCGGATATCACCGGCATTGCTCCCGGAAGGTGGGTGAGCAATATAAGAGAGGGGGCTTTTAATGAGAGAGTAGCAGACTCGGTCAATGCTTATTTTGACAAGGTAAAAAAATACTTCATTGCAAGGAACAATTATTATTACCAGGATAAGAACCGGAAGGAAGACCAGCTCTGGAATAGTCTGGACGACAGGGAGAAGAGCCTCCTTTCGACGGCTTATAATAATAAGAGGCTAGAGGATATTGTCCTTAACCAGGGTGACCTTACAGAACCATCCTATTATGAACTGAACAACAAATGGATCCAGAGATCAACGCCTATATTCATGAAGCCGACATCCCGGATAGGAAGGTCACATTTTTATGCACCATATAAGCAGATCGGAAATCTTAAGATTGATACTCTCGTATTTAACCTGGCAGCGATCTGGATAATGACATTCCTCTATTCTGTTGCTCTCTACTTCAGCCTTCTCAAACGGCTTATAAATTACCTTGAATCACTCAGACTCCCGTTCTGGAGGAAATTCGGCAGGCCGGTATTGCTGATGGGAACCTGAATCCTGAAAGTTAAAAGATGGAAAAGGTCAGGGCAAAGAAAGGACTTGGACAGCATTTTCTGAAAGATAAGGCTGTCGCGAGGAGAGTCTCAGGATCTCTTACGGGAGTCGGATATGATTCTGTCCTTGAAATAGGCCCCGGGATGGGAATCCTTACAGAACTATTGCTTGAAAGGGATTTCCCGGATTTCAGGGTAATAGAGATTGACAGGGAATCAGTTGCATACCTGCAGAAGAACCTGCCGCAGTTAAAGGAAATAATCGAAGGTGATTTCCTGAAGCTTGATCTTCCAGGTCTTTTTAGCGGGAAAATTGCAATTATCGGGAATTTCCCCTATAATATATCATCGCAGATACTTTTCCGGGTGCTTGACTTACGCCATATGGTGAAAGAGGTTTGTGGGATGTTCCAGAAAGAGGTAGCAGAAAGGATAT
Source organism: uncultured Rikenellaceae bacterium (assembly GCA_964595725.1). GTDB lineage: Bacteria > Bacteroidota > Bacteroidia > Bacteroidales > VadinHA17 > LD21. The sequence goes on from CAZQRQ010000005.1 coordinate 58,924, forward strand.
GCTCAATGCCGGGATCAAAATCATACGGTATACTGAGTGTTTTACTGAGGGCATTCTACTCTGTGGAGTATCTGTTCACCGTTCAGGAAAAAGTGTTTTCCCCTCCACCCAAAGTGAAGTCGGGAGTTGTAAGGCTCACCAGAAATAATGTCAGCACGCTTGATTGCGACGAAGCCCTGTTCTTCAGGGTTGTCAAAGCCTGTTTTAATCAGCGCAGGAAAATGCTGAGGAACTCCATAAAGTCAGCTTTTAAGATAGGTACGAGCGAATATCCTGACCTTCACCTGAGGCCTGAGCAGCTTACCGTCAGGCAGTTTGTGGACCTGACCAACTGGATATCTTCAAAGTTAAGTACTTAATTATTCTAGCCGAAGGTGTAACCTATTGCATCGACCGGATTCATTTTAGATGCTGAATAGGCGGGGGCATAACCGGCAATTATTCCTATGAGGCCTGATACAAAAACAGCCAGCAGGATATTCCCTATAGTAAGGTACATATTAAGCTCCCACAGGTAGTTTATTATAAGTGTCCCGATAAAAATAAAAAGGATCCCGAGCAGACCTCCGAAAACAGAAAGCATCACAGATTCTGCCAGGAACTGCTGGAGGATAAAGAATTTCTTAGCCCCTAGTGCTTTTTGAATACCGATAATATTCGTTCTTTCCCTGACAGACACGAACATTATATTTGCAATTCCGAAGCCTCCCACAAGTATTGAGAAGCCTCCTATGATCCATCCCCCTATATTGATCCCTGCAAAGACTGATTCAAATCCCTGGGTCAGCAGGCTGGCCCTGTTGACTGCGAAGTTGGTTATTTCTCCGGGCCTGAGCCTCCTGGAAGCACGCAGTATCATGGTAATTTCGTCGGATAATTCCTCAACCGGAACTTCTGGTTTAGCTCTTATCATCAGCTGTGTATCTGCAAACCTGTTGCGCAGGTTAATAAACGTTCTGCCGAAATCAAGAGGGACCATTGTAATTTCATCCATCCCGCTGTCGCTAATGCCACCTTTGCCTTCCTTCTTAAGTACTCCGATTACGTGGGCCTTGAATCCCGCTATGGTTATCTCTTTGCCCACCGGATCTGCTCCCTCAAAAAGACGGTCAGCTATCTCAGCACCAAGTACTGTTACATTCTTTCCTGAACTGGTCTCAAATGCTGAAAAGTACCTCCCTTTTTCTATTTCAAAGTTCCTGATATCCTTAAATTCATAGGTGCCGGCAGCTACGTAAGCATCATTTGCCACATTATTCCTGTATCGTACCTGCTCAGGTTGAATCGCTACAAAGCATGAGGCAACACTTTTTGTGGATCTGTTCTTAATAGCTTCAAAATCATTTACAGAAACCGATGGCCACCTGATGATGTCCCACCAGTTGAGGTTTGAACTGAACGACCATGGATATTTCTGGACATATACAACATTATCGCCAAGAGTGGCTATACTATCCTTGATCGACTTCTCCATCCAGTCGAGTACAGTAAAAACAGATATTATGGAGAAAATGCCAATAGTTATTCCGAAAAGCGAAAGAAATGTTCTTAATTTATTGATAACTACCGACTTGATCGCAAAGTTTATGCCTTCTTTAAAGAGCCGTAGAAACATATCTTGTATCTTGTTGATAACGGTATTACAGTAATTGTCAAAGATAGTAAAATCATCTGTTATTATTTAAGATCTTATTATTCTGCTAAATAATTGATTATACATTGGGGTTAATAAAAAAATATATATTTTTATTCGCCCGGAAACTCAGGAATTCATCAATCATAATTTTCAGGTAATGAGGGAAAAAAGAATTAATAGTGCACTTATTTCAGTTTTTTATAAGGATGGACTGGAAGAAATTGTCTCGGTTTTACATAAATCAGGTGTTAAAATCTATTCAACCGGGGGCACTTACGATTTTATCCGGGGCATTGGAATCCCTGTTACCCGGGTTGAGGATCTTACTACTTATCCTTCCATCCTCGGAGGAAGGGTTAAAACTCTCCACCCTTCGGTTTTCGGCGGGATACTGGCCCGGAGATCTAATGAAGAAGATGCAGGGCAGTTGAAGAAATACAATATCCCGGAGATTGACCTTGTAATAGTTGATCTTTACCCCTTTGAAGAAACTCTGGTAAAAAGTACTGAGGAACAGGAGATAATTGAAAAAATTGATATCGGCGGTATATCACTCATCAGGGCCGCTGCAAAGAATTACAGTGATGTGTTGATAATATCCGAAAGGAAACAATATCCGGCATTACTTGATCTCCTGGAAGAGAAAAAGTGCTTTACAGGTATTGAAGACAGGAGGTATTTTGCAACTCTTGCATTCCAGGTATCATCGAACTATGATACTGCAATCTTCAGATATTTTAATTCTGACACCGGCATTACGGCTTTCAGGGAGAGCATTGACTCAGCCAGTCATTTAAGATACGGCGAAAATCCTCATCAGAAGGGAGTATTCTACGGAGATATTGATGTTCTTTTTCAAAAGCTGCATGGGAAGGAAATTTCATATAATAATCTCCTCGATATTGAATCGGCGATTAACCTGATAGATGATTTTGAAGAGACAACATGTGCTGTGATAAAGCATAACAACGCATGCGGACTGGCTTCGAGGAGTACAATTAAAGAATCGTGGATAAGAGCTCTCGAATGCGATCCTGTTTCGGCTTATGGCGGAGTAATAATAGCCAATGAAATTATCGATGCCGATACAGCAACGGAGATAGACAAAATCTTTTTCGAAATAATAATTGCACCCGGATTTACCGAGGAAGCGCTCGAGGTTCTCAAGCAAAAAAAGAACAGGATCATCCTGGTAAGAAAGGAAGCCAGGCAAAGGACTTCCCAGTTTCGATCACTCCTGAATGGAGTGTTGTGGCAGGAAAGTGACCGAAGTACAGAGAATTCAGAGGATATGAAACCTGTTACAAAACGAACACCCGGAAAAAGAGAATATGACGATCTGGTTTTTGCCAACAAGATTGTAAAACACAGTAAATCAAACGCGATAGTATTGGCTAAAAACAAACAGTTGTGTGCTAGCGGAATCGGGCAGACATCCAGGGTGGATGCACTTAAGCAGGCTATAGAGAAAGCAGGGTCCTTTAATTTCGATCTTAATGGAGCTGTTTTTGCATCGGATGCATTTTTCCCTTTTGCCGACAGTGTTGAAATAGCCCATAAGGCGGGTATAACATCAGTGGTGGAGCCCGGAGGATCGGTGCGCGACCAGGAAACCATTGATTTTTGTAATGTCAACGATATCGCAATGGTATTTACTGGCATCAGGCATTTTAAACATTAATTAATTCAGATAAATACATGGGAGTATTTTCATTTTTAACACAGGAGATTGCAATTGATCTTGGTACTGCCAATACTATTATTATACACAATGATAAAGTTGTTGTTGATGAGCCGTCAATAGTGGCGGTTGACAAAAACAACGGGAAGCTTATTGCGATCGGTGAACAGGCAAGGCAGATGCATGGTAAGACTCATGAGAATATCCGCACGATAAGACCTCTGAGGGATGGTGTTATTGCGGATTTCAATGCTGCCGAGCTTATGATAAGGGGAATGATAAAGATGATCAACAAGGGGCCGAGGTTGTTTTCGCCTTCTCTTAAGATGGTGGTTTGTATCCCATCGGGAAGTACCGAGGTTGAGATCCGGGCAGTGCGTGACTCATCGGAACATGCAGGGGGAAGGGATGTTTATATGATCTATGAACCGATGGCTGCTGCCATAGGAATCGGTCTTGATGTTGAAGCCCCGGAGGGTTGTATGGTTGTCGATATCGGGGGAGGAACAACGGAAATAGCAGTAATCGCACTTGGTGGAATTGTATGTAATAAGTCGATAAGGATAGCAGGTGACGGTTTTACTGCTGATATCCAGTCCTATATGAGACATCAGCACAACATAAAAATAGGAGAGCGGACCGCTGAGGACATCAAGATAGCTGTGGGCGCTGCACTCCCTGAAATAGATAATCCTCCACCTGATTATGTTGTCAGAGGTCCTAATATTATGACTTCACTTCCGATAGAAATTCCGGTGTCGTACCAGGAGATAGCCTACTGCCTTGATAAATCGTTGTCAAAAGTTGAGGCGGCTATTCTTAATGTACTGGAACAGACACCACCAGAACTGTATGCGGATATTGTAAATAAAGGAATATACCTGGCCGGCGGCGGAGCATTGCTCAGAGGGCTTGATAAACGTCTTACCGATAAAATAAACATTAACTTTGCTGTCGTTGAAGACCCTTTGCATGCAGTCGCAAGAGGCACAGGGGTTGCTCTTAAAAACGTGGAGAGGTTCCCCTTCTTAATGAGATAATAGAGGATTGTGAATGAGGAGTCTGCTCAATTTTCTGGCCCGACATATTAACTTCATCCTTTTTCTTCTCCTTGAAGGAGTGGCTCTTACTCTTATTGTAAATGACAGTAATTATCATAATGCGAAGATTACAAAAGGAGTGAGGGGACTGACCAGGAGATTTGAGGAAAAAATAACTAATGTGCGTGATTACCTGATCCTGAGAGATATAAACACAAGACTGGCTATTGATAATGCCGCTCTCAGGAATGAAATGGAAAGAATGACAGGCAAAGACAGCACGCTTTTTTTTTCTGTTCGGGATAATACAGGCAATAAGAATTACGAATATACAGTTGCCAAGATAGTTAACAACTCGGTTAACAGGCAAAAAAATTTCTTTACGCTCAATAAAGGCTCCAGGCAGGGAGTAGCACTTGACATGGGAGTAATAAGCCCGGAAGGAGTGGCAGGGATCATTGTTGCATGTTCTGAAAATTATTCCCTGGCAATGTCGTTAATAAACATAGACTTCAGGCTGAGTAGCAGGATTAAGTCTAACGGTTACTTCGGATCTCTCACCTGGGATGGCAGGGATTACAGGTATGCCATTCTGAATGATATCCCTCAGCACGTAAATGTACAGATTGGCGATACAATTGAAACAACAAGTTATTCCGCAATTTTCCCGGAGGGACTGATGGTAGGGCAGGTAAGTGACATAAGAAGATCAGGAAGTGATTTTTACAGGATAACGGTCAGACTTTCAGCCGATTTCAGAAGACTGACATATGTGGATATTATTAATAATAGCAGCAGGAAGGAGCAACTGATGCTCGAAGACGAAACTAAATGATTAATTCAGTAATCAGATATATTCTGGTGTTTATCATCCTGATCCTCATACAGATCCTGGTGTTAAACAATATCCAGTTCAGTGGATACGTGAATCCGTATATATATATTATGATGATACTGTTGCTGCCTGTTGAGATTTCACCGTTGGTCCTGCTATTAGTATCTTTCCTTACGGGCCTTACTGTTGACTTTTTCACGGGATCAACAGGCATGCATGCAGGGGCTACCGTATTTGCGGGGTTTATAAGGCCTTATATCCTCAGGATACTGTCACCACGGGATGGGTATGAACCGGGAGCAAGGCCATCAATGGCTGCATACGGTTTCCGGTGGTTCTTTATTTATTCACTCGTAATAGTATCAATTCATCACCTTGTACTTTTCTATCTTGAGGTTTTCCGGTTTGATGATTTCTTCAGGACATTTCTCAGGGTTGTATTGAGTACGGTTTTTACACTATCAATAATTCTCCTGGCGGAGTTCTACAGGAAAGGGAAATAAAGGGTTTCTTATGAAGGACCTATTTATAGGCAGGAAATATATAATCATTGCTCTTATAGCGATTGCATCGCTTACGCTGACCATCAAGCTGTTCAGGATTCAGTTAGTAGATGATACCTACATGATGTCAGCTGAGAGCAATGTCCTGAGACGTGTAACCCAGTATCCGGCGCGAGGCTTGATCTATGACCGCAAGGGGAAACTGATAGTCTTTAACCAGGCAGCCTATGATCTTATGGTAATACCAGCCCAGGTACTTGAGCATGATACTGCTTCACTATGTAACATACTTGGTATTACCCGTGAATCATATTCAGATAGGATGAAAGCCGCCATCAGCTATTCAAGGCGTGCTCCCTCTGTGTTTCTTAAGCAGATTTCGGCTGAAAATTATGCCAGGCTGCAGGAAAAACTCTTCATATTTCCGGGTTTCTATGTCCAGACAAGAACGCTGAGGAAATATTCCAGACCGGTAGCATCACATATTCTCGGTTACGTAAGTGAAGTGGATGAAGGTATCATAAAAAGAGACAGCTACTACAAGTCTGGCGATTATATTGGTACTACCGGTATTGAAGAAGCTTATGAAAAGGAACTCAGAGGTAAAAAGGGAGTTACACTATTCCTGGTTGATGTTCTGAGCAGGATCAAGGGATCCTATGCGGATGGAAGACTTGATACGGTAGCAGTACAGGGCAAGGACATTGTATCAACCATTGATCTCGACCTCCAGGAATATGCCGAGCACCTGATGCAGAATAAATCAGGAAGCATAGTTGCGATAGAACCATCCACAGGTGAAGTATTGACTCTTGTTTCTGCTCCCGATTATGACCCTTCCCTGCTCGTTGGCCGTGTAAGATCAGATAATTTCAGGATGCTTCAGAATGACACTCTGAATCCATTATTCAACAGGGCCATCATGGCATCTTATCCCCCGGGTTCCACTTTCAAGCCCATGATCGGTTTGATAGGGTTGCAGGAGGGAGTTCTTTCAAGAAATTATGAATTTTTCTGCAGCGGCGGATATTTTGCCCCGGGTGTTCACGTAGCCTGTCATCACTTCCAGTTCTTCAACCTGCCTGATGCAATATCAACCTCCTGCAATTCATATTTCTGCAATGCCTTCAGGATGATTATCGAAAATGGTAAATATGATTCTACAGAGGAAGCTTACAATAAATGGAGATCATACCTTGCGGCCTTCGGGTTTGGATCGAAACTTGGTATTGAACTTAATAATGAACTTACAGGTTTTGTTCCCGAGTCAGGATATTATGATAATATATACAGAAAAGGTCATTGGAGCGCATTGACCGTTTTGTCTCTGGCAATAGGACAGGGTGAGCTCGGGACAACACCATTACAAATGGCAAATATGGTTTCAACCATTGCCAATAAGGGTTATTATATAACTCCCCATCTTGTTAAGGCTGTTGGCAGCGATTCCACAGGATTTAATCCCGGCCTGCTTGAAAGGCATGAGACAGGGATCGACACTTCCTATTTTAATATAATTACTGATGGTATGAAAGGTGCAGTGGGTGATGTTCCCGGTGCAACTGCAAGCTGGGTGGCCATACGGGATATTAAGATCGCCGGCAAAACAGGCACTGCCCAGAATCCGCATGGTCCCGACCACTCAATATTTGTGGCGTTTGCACCTGCAGACAATCCCAAAATAGCTATATCGGTGTATGTTGAAAATGCTGGATTCGGTTCAACATTTGCTGCTCCGGTGGCAAGCCTGATAATCGAAAAATATCTTAAGGGAAAGATAGAAAACAAATACCTTGAAGATTTTGTATTAAATCCTAATTCCCTGAATCAGTGAAACGACAGATAAATATATGGACGAATATAGATAAGCTTACGATAGTGCTGTTCCTGGTGATGCTGATACTCGGCTGGCTTAATATTTATTCTGCGGTTTATAACGAGGATAACAGCCGCATACTCGATTTCACGCAGCGTTACGGGAAACAGTTTGCCTGGATCGTTGCCACAATAGTTGTGGCTTTTATTGTTGTGCTGATCGACAGCAGGTTCTATTTCTTCTTTGGGTATTTCATCTATGGAGCCATGTTGTTTACACTGGTACTGGTACTTGTGCTGGGAAAGGAAGTGAATGGCGCAAGGTCGTGGTTTGAAATTGGTCCTTTCAGTATACAGCCATCTGAGTTTGCCAAAGCGGCAACTGCTCTGGCAATAGCAAGATATCTCAACTCTCGTTCATCCGAGCTGTCAGGCTTCAAGGCGCTTGCTACATCCGTTGCCATTATACTGGCTCCTGCATTGCTAATTGCTTTACAGCCTGATATGGGCTCCGTGGTTGTTTATTTTAGCTTTTTCATTGTACTTTTCAGGGAAGGTATGAGCCCCTATATTTTCATATCCGGATTACTGATGGTGCTTCTCTTTTTCCTGACATTGCTCTTCAATAACACGCTGGTAATTCTTTCGCTTGTTGCGGCCACCTTTTTTCTCACGTGGTTTGCAACCAGGAATATGATACTATGCTTTAAAGGCCTGGTTATCTTTATTATCATTACCGGGTCACTCTATCTTCTTGATCACTATGTACTGGAAAAACTTGGCCCGGTACTTGTAATTACGGCAGGCCTGGTTCTTACTGGCATCTCATATGCCTGGCATATCTACCGCCAGAAATCAATGGCGGTTCTCATTATGTATCTTTTCCTCCTGGGGAGTGTACTATTTATCAATACTGTTGATTACACCTTTAATAATATCCTGAAACCGCATCAGAAGGAGAGGGTCAATATATTACTGGGATTCAAGTCAGATCCAACAGGTGCCGGGTATAGTGTTAACCAGTCGATGATCTCCATCGGGTCGGGGGGGCTTACTGGAAAGGGATATCTTCAGGGAACCCAGACTAAGTTCAAATTTGTGCCGGCCCAGAGTACTGATTTTATCTTCTGCACCGTTGGAGAGGAATGGGGCTTCATAGGGTCAATGGTTGTCATAGGACTTTACCTGATTCTTATACTCAGGCTTGTCTTTCTTGCTGAAAGACAACGTTCTGCCTTTTCAAGGATTTTCGGGTATGGAGTTGTTTCCATCTTATTCACCCATTTCTTTATTAACATAGGCATGGCTTTAGGTATTGTGCCTGTGATAGGTATCCCTCTTCCTTTTTTCAGTTATGGAGGAAGTTCTCTCTGGGGATTTACGATCCTGTTATTTATTTTTCTGCGGCTCGATGCCAGCCGTACAGAATATCTTGTATGATCAGAAAGGAATCTTGATGCGGTGAGAGATTTCAACCCCGAAATCCTTTTCCACATAATCGATCAGCTCCGGGAAGAACTCCATAAAATCCTCCTGGAGAGAAGAATAGTTTTTTTTAACAGTCCTTATGGCATAACGCGTTTCATTAGGGAGTGTCGATCTCCTGCTTAGCGCATTGAGAACCTGTCTTATTCCCTTGAGTGTCTGGTACGATTCAATCCAGTTGTTTATTATAAAAAAGGGCATCATTTTTCTGACACTTTCCGGTAGCAGGTCGTAATTATTTACAAGCGCCCTGTAAAAATTATAGGTAACGCTTTCAAGAGGCCTGCGGGAGAAAAAATCCCACTCCCGGGTAAGGAAATGATCATATATAATATCGGTTATTACTCCGGCATATTTGTGATATTTCCTGGTAAACAAAATTTTACTTCGGTGTACAACAGGATGCCTGTCGGTAAAGCCATCAATATGCCTGTGAAGAATTATACCCTTTCTTATCTGTTCAGGATATTTCAGATAATCCCGGCCTTTTACATAGTCGCCAATGTAATTACCAATGATGATCTTTTCAGAATCACCTGACAAATATATGTGGGCCAGTACATTCATATTACAGGTTCAATAGTACAAAGAATTTGCCATATAGTTTATTATACCTAAAACATTTTATTTAACATATTTTCTATATAACGGTCTGTTGTAGCTAATATTCTGTTATTCAATAGAATAATTCAAATTTATGGCATTTTAAAAAAAAGACCAAAAGAGTCGTTTTTTTAGGTTTCAAATTTTAAATTTGCGTATCCTGATATGGGCATGTTTAAAAAATAAATAAGAACAGGCAGCACGCACCATACCAGATCGTAAAAAGATAGAAAATATCTGGATGATATAATAATAAGTCCTTAAAAAAATCGAATACTTAACAATTATAACCAGGGAGGTAAAATGACCAGAAGAAATGTTATTATTATTGGAGCAGCGGGAAGGGATTTCCACAATTTTAATACCTATTTCAGAAACAATGATAATTATAATGTTGTAGCTTTTACTGCGGCACAAATACCCGATATAGACGGGAGAAAATACCCGGCAGAACTTGCAGGTGACCTTTATCCTGAAGGTATCCCTATATATACAGAGGATGACCTTCCTGACCTGATCAAAAACCGTGATGTAGACTTTTGCGTATTTTCATACAGTGATGTTACTTACCAGAAAGTAATGACTGTTTCGGCAATTGTAAACGCTGCAGGTGCTAATTTTATGCTCCTGGGACCGGAGGATACAATGATCAGCAGCAAAAAGCCTGTTATCGCTGTAGGGGCCATTAGGACCGGATGCGGCAAGAGTCAGACTTCGCGTCGTATCATTGAGATCCTTATGCAGAAAGGATTGAAGGTTGTAGCTGTTCGTCACCCTATGCCCTATGGTAATCTGAATGCCCAGAAAGTTCAGCGTTTTGCAAAGGTGGAAGACCTTGAGAAACACAATTGCACCATTGAAGAAATGGAGGAATATGAGCCTCATGTGGTGAGAGGTAACGTTATCTATGCAGGAGTGGACTACGAGGAAATACTGAAACAGGCTGAGAATGATCCTGAGGGTTGTGATGTGATACTTTGGGACGGAGGTAACAACGATTTCCCGTTTTTCAAACCCGACCTGATGGTGACTGTAACCGATCCTCACCGTGCCGGGCATGAACTGAGGTACTATCCCGGGGAGGTAACACTACGCCTTGCCGATGTGGTTATTATAAATAAGATTGACTCTGCTGCTCCTGAAAATATCCAGGCGGTGCGTGAGAATATCACCAGGGTGAATCCAGATGCAGTTGTAGTTGACGGAGCTTCTCCAATAAAAGTAGATGACCCATCAGTAATAAGGGGTAAAAGAGTCCTTGTTGTGGAGGATGGCCCGACCCTGACGCATGGTGAGATGAAGATTGGTGCCGGAGTTGTAGCTGCCAGGAGATTTGGCGCTGCTGAAATGGTCGATCCCAGACCGTTTACAGTTGGGAAACTGAAGGAAACATTCGAGACATACCCGGAGATAGGCACACTACTGCCTGCAATGGGGTATGGGGCAGAACAGCTGCATGACCTTGAAGAGACCATTAATGGATCCGATTGTGATTCTGTAATAATAGCCACACCTATCGACCTGAACCGGATTATTAATATCAGGAAACCAAATACGAGAGTGTACTACGACTTGCAGGAAATTGGAAAACCTGACCTGTCGGACGTGCTTGAAGAGTTCCTTTCAGGAAAGGGACTTTTAAAATAAATTAAATTTATTCGACCTGCGGGAAATATAATATTCAGATATTACCTTCTGACCCTGGCATTTCCTTTCCAGATGCTCCATACCTGCTCTTCATCAGCCGGCTGCCCGTAATCTGTTACAACTGTTGTGGCAAGAGCACCGGTAGCCCAGCCAAACCGGATCCATTTTTGGGGTTCCCAACCCCTCAGTATCCCGTAGAGAAGCCCGCCGACAAAACCATCACCGCCGCCTATACGGTCAAGCACATGAATCTTCCTCGGCTCAACTACATACCAGTTATCGCCTTCAAGCATTATTGACCCCCAGAGATGTTCATTCACGCTTATCACCTGGCGAAGTGTTGTGGCGAAAACTGATGCACCGGGGAAGGCTTTCCTTGCACGGTGGATCATCTGCTTGAAATTCTCAATCTGCCCGCTAAGATCTTTGCCCCCTTCCTCAGGCCCCTCAATACCAAGGCACAGCTGGAAATCTTCCTCGTTACCAACAAGAATATCAGCAACCGAAGCAATCTCCCTGAAGATTTCTGACAGTTCCGGTTCCCGGTTCTTCCAGAAAGATGCCCTGTGGTTCAGGTCGAAGGAAATCCGTGTTTCGTGTTTCCCTGCAGCCCTGGCAAGTTCGAGGCAGAAAGTGCCGGTTTCAGGTGACAGGGCAGCTATGAGCCCCGACAGATGCAGTATCTGCACTCCTTCTTTGCCGAAAAGTCTGTCAAGATCAAAATCCTTTATATTGAGTGTTCTCCCCACTTCACCGGCACGATCGTTATGAACCCTCGGTCCCCGTGAACCAAAACCGCTGTCAGCAATATTGAACTGGTGACGAAATCCCCAGGGACCTTCCTGCTCTAATTCTGCACCTTCGTACGACATGTGCCTGCCGGCGAGATTGTCCTTGATAAACCGTGCAATAGGGCTGTCCTTCACAAATGTGGTAAGCACCTTGACAGGCAATCCCAGATAGGATGAAACACTTGCCACATTAGTTTCAGCGCTTGTGGCATGCATCATAAAGGTATCACTTGAATGGACCGGCTGGTTACTTACCGGTGTGATGCGCACTCCCATGCTTGTCGGTACAACCAGCGAATAGGCAAAATCTTTCCTGAGCTCCATTTTATTGGTTATTTCTGTTGTATTATTTCGGATATATTATTTGAGTCTTTCACGGATCTTTTTTGATGCATCTTCGTATCCCGGCTTATTGAGGAGTGCGAACATGTTATTTTTATATGCTTCAACTCCCGGCTGATCGAAGGGATTGACATCAAGGACGTAACCGCTTATGGCACAAGCTATTTCGAAGAAGTAAATTAGCTGACCAAGGTAATATATACTTAATTCAGGTATGTTCAGGGTGATAATAGGTACATTACCGTCATTGTGCGCAAGAACAGTGCCTGTCTCGGCACTTTTATTCACTTCTCCTATACTTTTGCCTGCCAGGTAATTAAGCTGGTCTGCATCATCTTTTTCCAGAGGTATTTTAAGTTTATCGGCTGATTTGCTGATGGAAAGAACAGTCTCAAAGAGGATCCTCTGTCCATCCTGTATGTACTGTCCCAATGAGTGAAGATCAGTAGTAAAGTCCACAGAGGCAGGGAAGATACCTTTACCATCCTTCCCTTCACTTTCACCGAAAAGCTGTTTCCACCACTCAGCGAAATAGTGTAATTTAGGATTGAAACTTACCATAACTTCCAGTTTTCTCCCCGATTGCAGGATCAGGTTCCTCGCTGCCGCATACATCAGGGCAGCATTATTTCCTGCATTCCTGTTGTCTCGTGTCGTTGCTGCCATATCCCTGGCACCTTTTACCAGTTCCCTTATATCGAAACCGGCAATGGCTACAGGCAACAGACCTACAGGAGATAACACTGAATAACGTCCGCCTATGTCATCTGGTATTACAAATTTTTCGTACCCGTTTAGTTCAGTAAGTGACCTGAGGGCTCCTTTATTAGCATCAGTGATTGCTACTATCCTGTCGGCAGCGACAGATTTCCCGAGCTTACGTTCGATCTGATCCTTTATAAGCCTGAAAGCCAATGCAGGCTCAGTCGTAGTACCTGATTTTGATATTACTACCACTGAATAGTCCTTGTCTTCCAGTATCTCCAGTAACTCTGAAATATACTCCCCGCATATATTATGGCCGGCATATATAATTTCGTGCGGTCTCTTCTTGAGATTATGTGGAAATGAGTGAGAGAGTGCTTCAATCACAGCCCTCGCACCAAGGTACGATCCTCCAATTCCGATCACGACAGTTGCCTGGGAAACGGACCTTAAATGTCTGGCAATTTTTTCAATCCTGTCAAGCTGCCCTGATATCTCTTCCGGAAGCCTGATCCAGCCTAAAAAATCGTTTCCAGCACCAGTCCCGGACAGCAGTGTGTCCAGGTGAAGTACCGACATCTGGGAAAGCGCTGCAATCTCCTCCAGTGAGACTGACTCTCCCAAATTCTTCAGGTTAATACTGATTGGTTTTTTCATCTTACTTCAATATTTTTGTTAGGTTATTAATTTCTTTTGCCGCTGCCGCATTCTCGTACAGGATCCGGTAAACGGTTTCGGCAATCGGAATTCTGAGATTCATTTCCGACCTTAATTTATGAATTCCCTTAGAAGCATAGTAACCCTCTGCCACCATTGTCATTTCGAGTAATGCGTTCTGAACAGAGTAGCCATGGCCTATCATATTGCCGAACGACCTGTTCCGGCTGAACTGCGAATAACCGGTGACCAGAAGATCCCCGAGATAAACAGAACTGTTGATATCCCTGTCTACAGGGTGTAAGGCATCTATAAACGACTTCATCTCCATGGCAGCGTTTGAAAGGAGTACAGCCAGAAAGTTGTCTCCGTAACCAAGACCGATACATATTCCAGCGGCTATGGCATAGATATTCTTCATTACTGCCGCATACTCAGTTCCGAAAATATCATCGGATATTATTGTCCTGAGAAAATGATTCTTCAGCAAACCGGCCACTTTCTTCGCCTTATCACCATCCTGAGAAGCAACTGTCAGGTAAGTAAGCTTTTCCATAGCAACTTCTTCAGCGTGGCTTGGCCCGGTTATTATAACTATATCGGAATAGGGCAGCCTGTACTTCCTGTGCAGGAACTCACCAATGATGGTATTATCTTCGGGGATGAATCCTTTTATGGCAGAACATATAGTTTTACCACCCAGGTCTGCATCCAGGGGTTCCAGTGTTTTTTTCAGAAATGCAGAAGGAGTGACCAGGATAATTGTATCTGAGGCTCTGAAAGCCTTGCTTATATCGTTTGTCAGCAAAAGACTTTCCGGATTGAAGTTAAGAGCACTTAGATAACGGGGATTATTATGATGTTTGGATATGTGTTTCAGAATATCATCAAACTGTATATACCAGCATATCTTTGAAGTGTTTGTTGTTAATAATTTCACAACTGCAGTTGCCCAGCTCCCTGAACCGACAACGGTTACGTCCGCCCTGATCACTCCCTTCATAAGTCTCTCTTTAAGTACAAATATAAACAAAGCCGCCGGAAATAACCCGGCGGCTGTGAGACTAAAAGGGAATATATATAGATTTGAGATTATCTTTTTCTTATCCCGCCTGCGCTCGATGCATGAGCATCAACCTGGCGTGGATTACCCTGGTAGTAAATATCACCGGCACTCGATGCCCTGGCTACAAGCTTGTCGGTGACATTGATCTGCGCATCCCCCGCACTTGAGACACTTACATCAGCTTCCTTGACAACGAGACCGTATGCTTCAAGATCACCGGCACTGCTGAGGTCAGCCTCCATGAAGTCAGCTTCACCTGACAGTCTTATATTCCCCGAACTGCTTATATTTATTTCCAGGTCGCTGGCATATACTTCAAGCTTTATATCCCCGGCACTGCTTGCACCGATCTCAATATTATCACCCTTTATAGGTGTTTCCCCGATAATATCTCCGGCGCTTGAAGTTTTCAACGACCTCACCTCCTCCATGGTCACATAGACTCTCTTCATTTTAGCATCGCGGATATTGGCATCAGTGTAAACGTGCAATACTCCTCCTGATACATCAGTCTTGATATACTCATGAAGGTTTTCATCCGCTTCAACGATAAGACTCTGGCTGTTACCCTGAGTCAGGTACACATCTATACCTGTACTTACTTTTATTTCATCGAATGCGGATACTTTCCTGTCTTCTTTAACGACGGGACCGTCACCTCTGACAGTTTTACGAAACTGGGCTTCGACACAACCGGAAGTTAAACTGGTAAGGAGAATTGCGGCAATTAAATACTTCAGACTTTTCATGTTATTCTTTATTTGTGGTTCATTCATATTCCAGCATAAAGACAGACCAAAAAACCAAATGTTGCATGATGCAACAGGGAAAATAGAATAGTTACACGGATATTATACTTTTTGCTTAAGAATCAGTGCCATTTAAAAATTCTCAACCCGGCTGAGAAGAATATTATACCGGTAATAGTAAGTATTGCAATTGGTCCTGCTACCTGTACATAACCAGCCCCTTCATTGAAGATGCTCCTTATCCCGTCTGTAAGAATAGTAAGTGGAAGCATCCGGATTGCCCCGATACTCCAATCGGGGAAATTCTGGTAGCTGAAAAAGATCCCTGAAAGTACCATCATCGGAAATACAACGAAATTTATAAGCCCGTTGCCCACTTCGGTATTAGATGTATTAGATGAGACAAATACAGCTATGCCTGCGAAAGCGATATTTCCGGCAATAAACAGAAGGATCAGGGCTGATATGCTCCCCTGTATGGCTATATTGAAAACGAAAAGGGCAAAGAGAAAAAGAATTAGTGACTCAATAAAGTTCATTGCTATTCTTACAGTGATAAGTGCAACGAGAAAATAAGTTTTTTTCATGGGGGTAGCCACCAGTCTTCTCAGGAGTTTTTTTGATCTTTTTTCTATCAGCCCGTAGCTGATCCCCCACATACACGACATCATAACCCCCATTGCAATAAGTCCTGGTACAAGGAAATCTATATAACGGGTACCTGTAACGGTAAGTGGTCTTATATTGCTTTCCGGGACGGCCTCCTTTATCCGTCCAGTACCAAGGATACCTTCAAGTTTCAGGTATGATAATTGTGCGTCGGAATTGAAAGGATCGAAATGATATTCGATCTCACCAGTGTTTTCCGTGATTATCATATTAAATGTACCCCGCTTGAGTTGCATCATTGCTTCCGGCCAGCCGGTCTCGAAGAACAGGAAAACGGAATTACCAAGTTTTTCATCTTCTATTGTCAGTTTCCATTTATAATCACCGGGATTTGAAGAATTATTCCTTTCACAGTTTTGATCGAGAAAGTTATAAAGAGCTGATATACTGTCATCCACAAGGCCACGGGCATCATTTTCAATTATTGCTATTTTACGGGTTACATCTGCCTTCTTTGTAAAGGCAATTCCCAGTCCAAGTGACATCAGGATAGGGAAGAGAATACCCCAGAAGAGGACGCCAGGCTCCCTTATAATCTCCCTGGATAAAGCTGATGTCAGCTGCCAGAGCTGGTTTATTTTAAGAAACCTGCTCATCTATTTTCCTTCCTGTAAGTGATACAAAGAGATCATCAAGCGTTTTTCTCCTGCACTCCATGTATTTAAGGTTAATATTCCTTATCTTAAAATATGCCATTAATTCCGGCAGCTCACTCTCAAAATGCTGCAGGGTTACAGTGCCTCTCACTCCTGACGCATCACGGTATATTTTAAATGGCAGTTCCGGGTTATTAATGTTGTCAGGTATCCGGCCATTTTCAACTGAGAATTCAATAACTTTGTCGCCATCATTATCTTCAAGAAGCTGTTCAATAGTTCCTTCCCTGAGGATTATCCCCTGGTCCATAATTACTATATAATCGCAAAGGCTTTCGGCCTCCTCCATATAATGGGTCGTAAGGATCATTGAAGTATTTGACTCTTCCCTTAGCTTTTGCAGAATATCCCATATTTCCCGGCGGGCATTGGGATCAAGACCGGTTGTGGGCTCATCGAGCAAAAGGATTGCAGGCTTATTAATAAGAGAAATACCAAGAGCAAGTCTCTGTCTCTGGCCCCCGGACAGATTTACCACGTATGAACGCTTTTTCTCTTCTAATCCTACCATATCCATTATCTCATTGATCCTTTCTTTGCCAAGATTGAAAAAAGATGCAAAAAGCATCAGCGTTTCACTAACTCTCAGCTTTTCGATGAAACGTGTTTCCTGCAGTGATATTCCTATTACACGGTTAAGATCATCCTTATTGCCTCTCCATTTCTTGCCCATTATACTGATTTCGCCCTTATCAGGTTTCTGGATACCTTCAATCATTTCGACAAGCGTTGTTTTTCCGGCTCCGTTAGGCCCGAGAAGGGCTACGAACTGACCACCCGGGATCTTCAGGTTCACTCCCTTTACTGCCTGAACCGTTTTAAACGATTTCCAGACGCCTGTCGCCTCTATTACATATTTGCTGTCCATATTATTTACTTTGCCCCGGGCCGGATACCATTGGTGAAAAGATAGGCCGGTACAAAATCAGGAGCTAATATATAAACAATTTGAAGAGCAGATATTTTACCATGGCCTGAATGCTGAATAATTTTAGGCTACGGTCGAAAAGCATAAAAAAACATGACAAATGAATGGTGACTGGCTTTCAGCAATTTTATAACTTTAAAAAAAAATGTATAGATCAAGAGCCTTTACATTCCTGTTCATAACAATTTTTTCGGTCTGCTGTAATCCCCGCAATAATGAGAAATCTCAGGATACGAAACAGACTGATCAAAAGGACAGTCTTACCGGCACAATTTCGATCAGCGGGGCTTATGCTTTATATCCTCTTATCACAAAATGGGCAGGTGATTTCATGGAAGCGAATCCGGGTGTCAGCATTGAAGTGCTGAAGACCGGTTCGGGGCAGGGTATTTCAGACCTTGTTGAAGGGAAATGCGAACTGGCTATGATCTCAAGGCCACTTTCCGACGAAGAAATAACGGCAGGAATTCAGGCCATCCCGGTTGCCAAGGATGGTGTGGCACCGATAGTGAGCCAAAACAATCCATATCTTGAGATATTGCTCCGGCAGGGTCTCAGTACGGATGAGTTCATCAGGGCCTTTACAGCTGACAAACCGGTTACATGGGGTGAGTTGCTTGAGACAGGGGCAGGTGAAACTGTTGCAGCATATAACAGGAAAGATGAATCAGGTGCTGCTGAAGTCTGGGCTGAATTTTTATACAGGAACGAAGTAGACCTGAAAGGGGTAGAAGTAAGCGGTGATGAGGAAATGATCAGCAAGATATCTGGTAATCCTCTTTCAATAGGATTCTGTAACTTTTCGTATGCTTTTGATGCCACGACAGGCGAAAAACTGCCCGGCATACAGATAGTCCCCTTTGACCTTGACTTTGACAATAACATAAACAGCAGGGAGTTACCTTTCAGCACCCTGGAAAAAGCACAGCGGAGCGTATGGCTTGGGATCTATCCCAGGAACCTATGCCGGGAACTTGCTTTGGGCACAGTCGGAAAACCTCCTGATGGGCCTGTTAATGAGTTTATTAAATATATCCTTACAGAAGGCCAGAAAGATGTGAAAGCTTCCTCCCTTTGCGAGTTGAATAATGCCTATGTGAAGTATTATCTCGAAATACTTGAGAAATAATCCTGGTACTTTTCTGTCATCCTGAAATACAGTTAAACTGGTTTTAATCTGGCTCAGAACCAATTCTGCCGGCTACAGGGTATGAGAAGTGAGTCGGTAAGAGTTATATGGAGAAAGGGAGATCGAAGCTAAGCGGAGATTCCGCGATAGCGGTAATGCGAGGCGGGGAGAGTTGAAAAGAGGTACTTGCGATTGATGGTTCCCTCTGATCCAGATAGCTATCGGGACGCAGATTTACGTAAAAGATCAGCGCAGATCAGCGCAATCTGCGGGAGAAAATTTTCAGTGGGACTATCTCGCGTTGCTCGTATTATCTGCTGGTAAAATCCTTTGTAAACAGTATCGTTGACTGCACCATTGCTAACGGTAACAAAAACCATATCATCATTGTCACCAGTACCCGGATCAGGAAATATATCAGAAATAATCCGGCGAACTGGGATAATTACTCAAATGATCAATAATCTCCCTTCATTTCTTATTCACCTGTTCACCTAATCCCATTTTCACCCATCCCCTCCTTCCCGTTCTGCGGAAATGCGTAGCACAGCAAGGCGTGGCTGCTTGCCTCCCCCTTACCACATCTTACCTTGATATTCCTACTGCCAGACAGCCTGTGAATTAATCATATAGATATGCATCCAATTGAAAATTATATCGTCTTTCGGGTGTAACCATGAAATGAAAAATGATGATACATTATGACTTTAAAAATGCCATGAGGTTTATCAAGCGGCATGGCATATTCTCGGTGATAAATATTCTTGGACTTTCCATCGGACTGTTTTGCTGTCTTCTGATAGTCCTTTACGTTCAGTCGGAATTCACATTTGACAGATTTCATAAAGGAGGCGAAAACATATACCGTGTTGTCATGCAGCAGCCCGGGAATCGCGTTGTGGGAAGCAGCTCAGACTGGTGGGTTGTATCTCCTGCAATTCTTAAACCAACATGGGAAAATGAATTGCCGGAGGTTGGCCTTGTCACAAAGACCCAATACAGATATCTGACTTTCAGACAATCTGACCAGCTAGTTGATGAGCAGGTATTGTTTGCAGATCCGGAATTCCTCGATATTTTCACATTTCCGCTTAACAGTGGAAACAGGAAGCAGGCTTTAAACGGCGTTAATACCATCGTTTTATCGGAAAAGATGGCACAAAAGTATTTCGGCGACGAAGATCCGATGGGTAAGGTTCTGGAGATGAATGATGGCAGACTGCTGACAGTAACCGGTATCTTAAAGGAAATACCTGAAAACTCTCACCTTCAGTTCGATTTTCTGCTTTCCTTCAAGACCCTGGAATCAATCCTGGGAAGAAGCCTGCTGAGCGATAACTGGCTTAACAATTCATACACGACCTACCTGACATTAGCCGGGAACACAGATCTGAAACAGTTCGATGTCAAACTAAGAAAATATGATATTGATGGACATAACGGGAAAACCTGGTCATTTCACGTTCAGCCACTCTTTGATATTCACTTTGACAACCAGTTGTCATACGGTACAGGTGATAAGGGGACGATCCTGATATTTATAACAGTTGGCCTGTTCATACTTTTCATAGCCAGTTTTAATTATCTTAATTTATATATTTCACACTACAGAACACGGTTAAAGGACGTATCTGTCAGGAAAGTAGCCGGTGCATCAAAATGGTTATTGATTCGCCAGTTTTTCAGTGAATCCTTCTTAATTGTTTTTATTTCATGGATTGTATCACTGGTTATGGTCTGGCTGATAATACCTCTGTTCGGATCATTTTTCAAGCAAATACTAAATTTTCAGGTAATATGGAGCTTGCAGTTTTTTATTGCCAGTTTTGCCCTGGTTATTCTAATGGCGGTTATTGCCGGTGCCTATCCCGCCTTTTATCTTACGCAAATGCATCTGCTTAACACGCTGAAGGGTGGAAAGGTAAAACTTTCAAGGCAGAGCCAGTATTTCAGAAAAGCTATAGTAGTCCTTCAGTTTACCCTGTCTGTAGTTCTGATCACCGGAGCTGTCACCATGGTTAAACAGCTGAGATTTGTCGGGAACAAAGATCTTGGATTCGAAAGGGAGAATATTATATGCCTTGACCTGGTACGGCTTTATTATGACGAAAGTTATAATCTTACAAACAAGATGAAATCAATGAAGCAGGAACTGCTCAGTTATCCGGGGATAACAGCAGTGTCAGCCTCAACTGATTTACCCTGCAGTGTGGGCTGGTCAAATATACCTGTCTGGGAAGGCCAGGAAAATGATGACAATCCATTTTTTTACAGGATGATTGTGGATTATGATTACTTCGATCTTTTCGGGATTAACCTGGCTGCCGGCAGGAATTTTTCAAGGGATATGAAAACGGATGACGGCAATGCATATATCATCAATGCGGCAGCAGCAAAAAGGATGGGATTTCAGTCTCCTCTGGATGCACGATTCGGTTTCGACAAAAAGCCTGGAACTATAATCGGGGTGACAGAAGATTTCAACTTTGAATCGTTACATAAACCCATTACTCCACTTGGAATAGGTGTCAGGGATGAGTACTTCTGGAATGTTATTTCCATCAAGGTGAAGGATGGGAATATTCCTGGAACACTTGCATTTATTGAAGGAATTTGGAATAAATTTGTGCCCGATTATCCGATGGATTACTTTTTTGTTAATACAAAGCTGAATGAGATGTATGGAAATGATATTCAGACCTCAAGGAGTATGATCTATCTTTCACTTCTTGCACTGTTCATTTCATGCCTTGGGATCTTCGGCCTCATGTCATATATTCTTAAGGAGCGGACAAAGGAAATTGGAATAAGAAAGGTAATGGGTGCGTCATTTACGGGGCTGGCAGGCTTTCTGACACGAGACCTTCTAAATATTGTATTTATTGCTGCAGTTGCCGGTGGAATATTAGGATGGTATTTTTCAACAAGCTGGCTCAGTAATTTTGCCTTCAGGATCAGATGGGGGATCGATATAATCATAATATCTTCGCTTCTTACCATCTTTCTGGCAATAATCCCTGTCAGCTTTAATCTTATCAGGTCAATCAGGACGAATCCTGCCGAGTCATTACGGTACGAGTGAGGAACAGGGAAGTATGAGAGTTATGGAAAAGGGGAATGGGAGAATTGAAAAGAGGTACATGCTATATATGTTTCCCGCAGATTTCGCAGATTAACGCAGAAAAATCAGCGACAATCATCGCGATCTGCGGGAGAAAACTTATAGTGGGACTAACCCGCGTTGCTCTTAGTCGGGATCTATAGTTAAATCAAACAATATTTAAGTATATTTGTTTATTAATTTAAGTAAGCTTAAATTAGTGGAAAATTATAAAAGATGAGTGTTTCAACCGAGAATTTTGTAAAAACAATTTACAGGCAGAATATCATCTTGGGTGCTGATGCAAGATTAAGCACCATAGCCGGTTTGCTTAATATTTCCAATGCCGCTGCCACAGATATGGCAAGGAAACTTGCTGACAGAAACCTCGTGTTTTATACTAAGTACAAGCCCCTGAAACTAACTTCTGAAGGGAATCAGCTGGCATTAAATGTGCTGCGTAAGCACAGGCTGTGGGAGTCTTTCCTGTTTAAAACGCTTAATTTATCATTGCATGAGATCCACAGGGAAGCAGAAATCCTGGAACATCTTACATCCGATTTTCTTACCGACAGGATTGATAATTACCTGGGTAATCCGGCCACTGATCCGCATGGTGATCCTATACCCTCAAATAATGGCAAGGAGAAAAGGGCTGACTCGCTCCTGCCACTATCGGAAGCCAGGGCTGGTAATACTTACGAGATAAGCAGGCTATACGGTTCTGACAAGGACTTCTTTGATTTCTGCGCTTCCGGCAATATAAAGATAGGATCGCGTATCCGGGTGGTGAAACAATATGAAAAAGGAAGGATGACCGAAATAGAGGTCAGACGAAAAAAAATTCTGCTTAATATGGAATTTGCAGGTGTTATTTTTGTAAAAACGGGAGAAAGAAATTAAAAAGATGAAACGATAATTTTTTGAGTTTTGGATTGCTCTTTCGTTGATTAAATTAATTTGGAGATATCTTTGAATCTGAAAATAATTGAATATGATAACGATCTTAACAATAACCCCGTCATCTTTGCTCATTACAGGTTTGTTATTCATAGTTTTCTGTCTATGGCTCATCTGGCCTAAAAAGGGTGGAATTGCTTTAGTTGCAAAACTCAATAAAAACAATAAAAAAGTATTGGTGGAAGATGCATTGAAATTCATCTTTGACTGTGAATACAATAAAACCAGCTGTGATGTCGATGGCATAGCCGGGCATCTGAACATAAGTGCTGACAGGGCAGGACGATTGATAAACAGGTTATCGACGCTGGATTTGATAACGATGAGCGACCACTCGGTTAACCTGACCGATGACGGCAGGTCGTATGCATTACGTATTATCAGGGTTCACAGGATATGGGAACGATACCTTGCAGATGAAACAAGTGTTCAGCCGGCTGAATGGCATAATGAAGCCTGCCGGATAGAACATCTTGTATCAGTTGATGAAACTGAGAAGCTGGCGGCACAGATGGGTAATCCTGTGTTTGATCCACACGGCGATCCCATACCCACAGCAGAAGGGGAAATACCCGGGCAGAAAGGCAGAAGCCTGAGTAACTTAAAGGAAGGTGCCATGGGAAGGATCATTCATCTTGAAGACGAACCTAAGAGTATTTATGAACAACTGGTCGTACTTGGACTCTACCCTGGCATGCAAATTTATGTTACGGATGTTACTGATAAAAAAATAACTTTCGTGGCTGATGGTGAAGAATGTGTCTTAACTCCGCTTTTTGCAGGTTATATTACTGTTGAAGAATTACCAGAAGAGTTGGTTCAAATTCCGAAACACGATTTGTTGTCATCTCTGAAGATCGGTGAACAGGCAGAAGTAGTAGGCATTTCACCAAATTGTCGTGGACAACAGCGCAGAAGACTTATGGATTTAGGAATACTTCCCGGAAGCCATATTTCGGCGGTTATGAAAAGTGCATCAGGAGATCCATTAGGTTACAGGGTAATGGGGACTACCATTGGGATCAGGAAGCAACATGCCGATTTCATCTTTATTAACAGGAAAAATTAGAAAAACCATGAGTTCACTGAATAACTGTGAAAACTGCCCCGCTCATAATAAGGTCAATCTTACAAAACTTGGACTAAATCTTAGTGAAGTGGATTATGTGATCACTATGGCCGGGAATCCGAATACAGGTAAAAGCACAGTCTTTAATAATCTCACAGGACTACACCAGCACACTGGTAACTGGCCCGGGAAAACTGTTTCACGGGCCGAAGGCGGTTTCATTTATAATCAAAAACGATACAAGGTGGTCGACTTACCAGGCACCTATTCGCTTTTATCAACAAGTACCGACGAAGAAGTAGCTCGCGATTTTATACTTTTTGGTCAGCCTGATGTTACTGTTATCGTAGCTGATGCCACACGCCTGGAGCGTAACCTGAACCTGGTACTGCAGATACTGGAGCTTACCAACAGGGCTGTATTGTGTGTGAACCTGATGGATGAAGCAAAAAGGAACAACCTTGAAATTGATATCAGGGCACTTTCCAAGGAGCTGGGCATTCCTGTAATACCAGCTTCTGCAAGGAGTAAGCAGGGCATGGATGAACTACTCAGAGCTATTGAAGAGGTAGCTACAGGCAAATATATCTGCAAACCTCACAGGGTAAAAAGTCGATCGAAAAAACTGAACCATGCAATGGAAATGCTTTCCACGAAATTAACGGAATCTTTTCCGGGTCTTCTTAATGTGAATTGGGTAGCCATGAGGTTGCTCGAAGGGGATAACAGTATTACAGAGGCTGTAAGGTCAGGTGAAATTGGAAATTTACATGAAGGAGTATCAGGAGGAGGCATCCAGAATTAAACAGACACGATGGAAAACACTACTATACGATCAAAGGGAGAGGAAATAATTTCACTGGCCAACTCTGCGAGATGGGATCTGGGGACCGACTTCCACGATGCTATTATAGAATCTATTTATGAGGATGCATCACTCATTGCGAAAAAGACGGTTAAGCAAACAGGAGATAAAGAAGCATACAGTTTCGATTTGAAGATTGACAGGATCGTAACCAGTAAATGGTTGGGATTTCCGTTAATGTTTCTTCTTCTGGCTGTGGTTTTCTGGCTTACCGTTGCAGGTGCAAACTACCCTTCCGGATTACTGGCGTCTTTATTAATTGATACTGTTCATCCGTTTCTTAAGAGCATGGCTGTTTCTATACATTTGCCGTGGTGGCTTTCCGGGGTCTTAATCGATGGTGCATATTTGTCAATGGCCTGGGTAATATCGGTCATGCTCCCCCCTATGGCTATATTTTTCCCGATTTTTACCCTGCTTGAAGACCTGGGGTACCTGCCGAGGGTGGCATTCAATATGGACAGTCTTTTCCGCAGGGCAGGGGCACATGGAAAGCAGGCTTTAACAATGAGCATGGGCTTCGGATGCAATGCAGCAGGTGTAGTGGCTGCTAGGGTGATAGACAGTCCCAGGGAACGCTTAATTGCCATAATCACGAATAACTTTTCATTATGTAACGGCCGATGGCCGACTCAGATTCTTATTGCTTCTATTTTTATTGGCGGACTCGTACCGGCTGAGATTGCCGGTATTGTATCGGCAGGAGCAGTTGTTGCCATAGCTTTACTCGGTATTTTTTTCAGCCTGGTAGTATCATGGGGCCTTAGTAAGTCGGTGTTAAAAGGCGAGGCTTCATCGTTTAGCCTTGAATTACCACCGTACCGCCCTCCACGTATACTGCAAACATTATACACGTCCCTGATCGACCGTACCATAATTGTGCTGTGGCGTGCTGTCGTTTTCGCAGTTCCGGCAGGAATTCTCATCTGGCTTGTTGCGAATATTCATATTGGTGATCTGAGCCTGGCAGAACATTTTATCCAGTGGTCAAACCCGTTCGCTTTTGTTTTCGGACTTAATGGTGTAATTCTCCTTGCTTATATAATTGCAATTCCTGCGAACGAAATTGTCATACCTACCGTGCTGATGCTAACGGTCTTAAGTACAAAACTTGCAGGTATAGGGGCCGGTTCCGGAGTTATGTTCGAACTAGACTCTGTAAACGATACCGCAAATATACTTCATGCAGGTGGATGGACATTGCTGACCGGTATAAATCTGATGCTTTTCAGCCTGCTACATAATCCCTGCTCAACCACAATCATGACTATTTACAAGGAGACAAAAAGCGTTAAATGGACACTGGTTTCGACTTTTTTGCCTATTGTTTTAGGTCTGATGGTTACTTTTTTTACTACCCAGGTCTGGTACCTGATCACTTCTTAACGATGATTGTTCCTTTACAACCATCTTCCGAATTAGCTGTTGATTACCAGTACCTTGGCGCCACGTATCTTTCTTTCCTTAAGTTCGGTTAGTGCTATGTTGGCATCTTCGAGCCTGTATTCCTGTATTTCAGGAATGACAGGGATCTTAGCTGCTATCCTGAGAAAATCCCTGACATCGTCGCGGGTTACATTTGCCACACTCTTTATCTCTTTCTCCATCCACATATGAACTGAATAGTCGAGACTGAGGAGGTAGTCTTTATCTGTTTCTTCTTTCCTGATGGCATTAATTACAAGCCTGCCACCGGGCTTCAGTCGGCCCATTGCCTCAACCACAGGCTTCCATACAGGTGTGGTGTCAATGATACAGTCGAGCAGTTCAGGTACCTGATCAGTCGTATCTCCGGCCCAGTAAGCTCCAAGCTCCTTTGCAAAAGCCCTTTCATCTTCGCTCCTGGCAAAAACGAAAATCCTTGATGCGGGGCACTCGTTCCTGATAATGTGCAGGACAATATGGCCTGAAGCACCGAATCCGGTCAGTCCTATACTTTGGCCATCCTCCAGTCTGCACAGTCTGAAGGACCTGTACCCGACAGCCCCAGCACAAAGCAACGGTGCTGCCTGCACATCGCTGAATATACCCGGTATTGGAAGTGCAAAAGACTCCGGAGCAACCATAAACTCAGCATAGCCCCCGTTCACATCTCTGCCCGTAGCCCTGAATTCACAGCACAGGTTTTCATTGCCGGAACGGCAGAATGCACATTCCCCGCATGCTGAGTATATCCAGGCCACACCAACCCTGTCGCCGATATTAAGCATCCCTGCATTTTTTCCCCTGGCAATTACTTTCCCCACGACCTGGTGGCCCGGAATTACCGGCAGCCTGGGAGGGGGCGTCCTTCCTTCGATCTCATCGAGTTCGGTATGACAAACACCACAGGCCGTTACCTTAATAAGCACTTCATTATCACCAGGTGCAGGATCAGGCACTGTTTCAAATGCCAGGGGGTTTTTATTTTCGTTCAGGTCAGTTATCTGCCTGAGAACCATTGCTTTCATTTTAAATGCTTTATGTTCTTATTTATTACCATGAAGTTTACTGAGGATTTGAATTCTTCTCCGTGTTCTCAGTGTACTTCGTGGATAAAGATCAACGTATTTAAAAACGGCTTTTAATACGTTGATCCGTAATCGGGGTATATTAACCGTATGTCCCAAAGAGCCTGTCTCCTGCGTCTCCCAGGCCGGGGACAATATAACCGATGTCATTTAGCTTTTCATCCAGTGCTGCAAGGTATATCTGTACATCGGGATGGTCGGATTCGATCCTGTTAACGCCCTCAGGAGCACCTACAACAGAGACCAGCTTAATCGTCTTTGCTCCGTGCTCCTTTATAACAGTAATTGCTGCTGATGCACTTCCTCCTGTTGCCAGCATCGGATCAAGGACCATCACCACAGCTCTTGACATATTTTCAGGGAATTTTGAAAAGTACGTGACCGGCTTCAGGGTCTCATGGTCCCTGTACATCCCTATATGACCAACCTTTGCTTCAGGGATAAGGTTTGTAATGCCATCTGTCATCCCAAGCCCCGCCCTTAATACCGGTATCAAAACAATATCGCAGTCAAGTTCATTTGCCAGGCACTGTGCCAGGGGAGTCTCAATTCTTATTTTCCTGAGAGGAAGATCCCTCGAAATTTCATAAGCCATCAATGCGGATATTTCCGCTACATTTTTACGGAAATCCTTTATGCCTGTCTCCTTCTGCCGCAGGCAGGTAAGCTTATGGTCGATGAGGGGATGATTAAGAAGATTTAGCATAAGACTTAATTATATTAATCAGGAAGTTTTGATATGATGAATAGGTGGATTTCAGGGCATCATTATCTTCGAACATGTTTTCGTCAGGAAGGAACCCGGCAATACAGATCAACTTTCCGGAGCATTCGGCTGCCGGGTCAGGAAAATTGATATTATCGGCAGACATTCCGAGAATATTCTTCGCAATAAAATAATCAGCAAACAGTCGTATAGCTTTTTTCAAAGTCCAGAGCTTTACGAGGTCTATCTCACATTTGCTCTCACCGGGGTACATTTTCAGGAAAGTGTAATAATCCTCTTCATTCTCCTCGAGATAGCCGAACTTAAAGATATTCTGGTATTCATCCGATTCAGAAAGATCCCTGATGTGCCTGAAGATATCTTTTATTACAAAATCCTGGGAGATAACATACTCATCATTTCCGATCATGAAATCAATACTGATCTTTTTATCAGGTTTGTATTCATGATAACTTTTCATAAGCTTGATTAGTGTTACAATCTCTTTAAGGGTTTTGAAGTTGTTTGTCCTGAAAGGTTCCTCTGATATCCTGTCACGCTGAAGTTCAAAATATTGTGAGATAGTGTTTAACAGTAATACGATATCAGGTATTAAGTCTTTATCATTGACCGAAAAGGCATTCAGAATTACTTCAGCTTTCGAATACTTTTCAGGCTCATCGCTAATTCCCCTGGCGAAAAGGTAATCTGCGGCAGTGTCATCATGGTAGAAACCCGGGTATCCGTAGTATGACACATAAGCGCCATAAAAAGGTGAGTTGAAAAGGATCCTGATAATAAGCTGGCTGTCTGAGACAGGCAGGATCTTTGTCTCTGGATGTAATCCCGGCATTTTGTCACCTGTTGTGCCGGCCTGGCTTCTGTTATACAATATTGGCGCCATGGAGGTATGGTATAACAACATCGTTTTTATATTCGTTGGTCCCGTCGTATGTCAGGGACACCACAGGAACACCGGTTATCCTTCGTATCTCACCGGTCATCGCCTCAGTAACAAGGGCAGGACAGCAGAATGCCGGATTTGCCTGTACGAACAGGGCAATATCCTGGTAATTCTCCAGGAAATAAAACACCTTGAGAATATTGTAGTAAGATTCGCCGGAATTATAGGGATTGATATTAAACCGGCTGAGGTTCTTCTCAAGCTTCCTGGGGATTATCGGTTTCTTCGGTCCGAGGTATTTCTCAAAATACCTGTAATATTTGTCATCCAGCAATTTGAGGATGGAGCTGATGAGTCTCTGCTGCGCTGCTGTAAAATACTCTCCCCGGTAAACGGTCCTCCGCAACATGTTATCGAGTGACATCCTTACAAAATCGGCATATGTTGTTGTGATGACCTCACCACCTGCTTCCTCAATTGTATGGTAAAGCTTCTGATTCATGATCTCATTGTCGCAGACATAGAAATCTCCGAAAATAGCAACTTTTGGCCTGTTTCCTTCAGCTTTTGGTATTTTATCGAACAAAGCCATGATTTCCCTGACTGCATTTTCCATTGATTCTTTGCCGAGGAAGGCTTTCTCCAGGATTCCCACAGACTTTTCAATCACATTGTCGGTTTCACCTTTATTTAATTCATAGGGCCTTATTTTGCATGCCGTCATGCGGATCAGGCCTCCAAGCTGATATGCAAAATATGCGTAATAACACGCACTGAGTGATATTTCAAGATGGGTCAGCAGGCCGCTGTAAACATGTGCTTTCTCAAGGCCGTGTCCGTAGTTCTCGAGAATACTCTTTATATATTGCGGATAGAGGCGGATATTACATGACAGTTTTGTCTCTACTATCCACAGCATGGTATCCTCAGGTTTCAAGTCATGCTCTATGGTATAGTCAATGAATTCCTGGGCAATTATGTTGATTGGGAGGCATTGCCCTGTATTATGAGCCATACTTTTTCTGATGATAAGCTCACTGGATTTCATCAGGCGTGCATCGATACCTATTCTCCTCAGGTTCGCCACAAGAAGCGGAGATACTATCGGATCCCACGATGGTAACATGAGCGTCTTATCTTCTATCCTCCTGGTGATACGCGGGAGGAAATTTCCGGCTTTAACCACCATATTGCCATCCTTACTGGCTGCATGGTTCTTAAATGACCTGACTGCTGCCTCAATCCTGGTTTCATACCCTATATTAGAATCGTGCTCATCAATCTGAAGTATAAGATATGGCTTTTTGCAGCTATTAAAGATTCTCTTGAAATATTCTATTATAAAAGAGTCGGGTGCGCATTTGAAAGCTGTAATAAGTACAGGATAGAGGTTTTTGGTCTTTGCTATGGTCTCTGCTGTTTCCAGTATCTTCGTTACAAAATACCAGGGTACTTCCTTCACCATGGTATTTATCTCCATCATTTCAGTATTATCCGCAGAGATCATGTCCTGGTAAAATGATTTGATTCCCAGGCTGCTGAAAATATCGGGGATGCCTTTGTTAAGCGATTTGGAAAGTACGATGTACGGGCGTCCCAGCAATGCGACAGAGATACCTGTCTCAGGTCTGAACTCATTGGCGAAAATGCCAGTTAGTTTCTGCTTGCGTGCCGAGTACCACGATAAAGCCTCGCTGAACGCGTTCAGTACAGTAAGGTAACTTAACCCGTTCTTAAGTACAGGTTTCAGGCATTGGTAAAGCTTCTGGGCAACATGATAATTGCCTTTTGGAAAGCTGAGCAGCGGGGAAAGGCATTTTGCCGGAATATTATTGACCTTAAGAGTGTACACCAGCGACGAGCTGAACTGGGTGTAATAACAGAACTGGCTTTCCGTTTCGTGTATTTTTTCACGGTTCTGAAGCAGGACTGGCAAAAACAGGTAATCAACTTTGTCTGAAAGATATACAGCATGGCCAAATATAGAACTTATCGGAGCGCAGAATTCTGCGCCGGCAAGCGACTTACCTGTCTTTACCGGATCGCGGTATCCCTCACTGGTAACAACAGGTACTGACAGGTTACTGAAAAATCTTTTCCACATCGGCAACTCCTCGAACATATGAAGGGACGATGGTATTCCGATAGTCACATCGTACCTGCAAGTTTTATGGTTTTCCAGGCTGAATAACTTCTCCCGGACTTTTGCCATGTCCAGACCTGTCTTGTTTTTAGAGATAAAGTGATCAGTTTCGTAGTCGCGGCCACACATGAATCCGTAGGCTACTTTTTCTCCTCCTACCGAAGCAAGGCTTATGCAGCATTTGTTGTTGCATAACGAACACGTCTCAGTTTCTACCGGTATGCTTTCCCTGAAGAGACCGATGCCCCTGAAGCCTGAAATCCCGACCTGCTGTTCATGCATGATAAGGGCGGTTCCGAGAGCCCCTGTGAGGTGGCAGTACTTTGATACAAAAACCGGCTTTTTAAGACGTTGTTCGAATGCTGCGACCAGTGACCTGTTCCTGGCTGTGGCCCCCTGGAAACAGATATGTTTTCCAACAGCCCCCTCGTTTGCCACTTTCTGAAGGTAGTTCTCTGTAACTGAATGGAGTGCGGTAGCCAGAATTTCGCTGACAGTGTACCCGTTATTGATAAGCTGATTGATATCCCGCTCCATGAATACTGCACAACGGTCGCTTGCCAGGGGGGCGCCTGCATTACCAGCCTTCTCAGCATAATCAGAAAGGGAACAGCCCAGCTTCTTTGCCTGCTCGTGCAGGAAACTGCCTGTGCCGGCTGCACATACAGTGTTCATCTGGGAGAAGGTGACATTACCCTCGTGCATAAGGGTGAATTTCGCATCCTGGCCACCGATCTCAACAATAGTGTCGGTAGCGGGATTGAGCTCATACGCTGCCCTGGCATGAGATGTTATTTCATCAACTATCAGCCCGGCACCGATAATATTACCTATAAATTTCCTGCCTGATCCTGTTGTCCCTACACCCAGGATATTAAGCCCGGCATTTCCGCGCCTGACAAGGTTATCGATCGATTCAAATATCGATTTAACTGCGGAAAGAGGTTTCCCCCCTGTATAAGTATAAAAACCGGCAACAGGATTTTTCTGAATGTCGATCAGAATTGCTTTTGTGCTGGTAGATCCGATATCAATTCCCAGGTAGACGTCATGATTATTATCCTTTTCCTTTTTCATGTAAATATCGACCTCTACATCAGAGGTATGAGCTGACACTACAGGTCGGAGCCGGTATGACTCCTCGCATGAGAAATCGGGATATTTACTCAGTTCAAGTTTAAGAGGCTTATGGAAGTATTGTTTTTTATTATCAGATGGTAAAAGGATACCTGTACAGGAGTTGATTTTTATTCCACGAACCTCTTTTTCCGAGAGCAGGAGTAACCCGGCTCCGATGGCTCCAAAAAGGTGTGAAAGCGGATTTACAAGGAATTCTGTCTTCAGGTCTTCCTCCAGGTATCTCCTTACCACCTGGTTTTTTGAAACACCTCCTGACATTATTAGGGGTAGCGGAGGTGCTTCCCTGCTGAATACGGTACTGATAACATTCTCAGCCAGTCCTTTACAGAGGCTGTTGCAGATTGAATTTATCGAAAATCCACGTTGTTGAGCATGAATTATATCCGTATTGGCAAAAACTGAACATCTTGATGCAATAAACGGGATATCATCCCTGTTCTGCAATGCCCTTTCGCAAAGTTCCTCTATCCCTGAAAGGTTAAGCCTGTCGGCCTGCTGGTCAAGGAAACTGCCCGTTCCTGCAGCACAGGAGGTATTGGTTTTTGTAGATTCATATTTCAGGTTTTTCCCGAACCGTATTAGCATGAACCTCTCTGCCCCGATATGTAAAACAGAAGCAGCATTACTGCATAGTTTCCTGGTTGCAGTCATTATTGCAACCTGGGTATTATACTGGTGTAAAATACTGGCATTGAGTATTTTCAGGGATCCCGTACATCCAATAGCTTTTAATGATTTAAGGTTGAAGATCCTGTCTGCATCTTCTAAAGCCTTTGGAATATTTCCTTTGTGAAATTGATAGTAATGGCGAAGGATGTTGCCCTCCATGTCCATTTCTGCCATTGATATCGTTTCTGAACCTATGTCTATGCCCAGGACTGAATCCCGGCATTTAATTTCTTCAGCCATACAGGATTCTTTAAGATACTCAATATGAATCAGTTCATACTACTTCAGGAAGCAGGTAAGGGGCACGGTAATCGCGGCTAAGCATTGCATTGGCTTCATTTTCATCGTTTCCGATAAAGCGTTCTGCCACCGGATCAAAATTCAGCTGGATGCCAAGCCTGTATGATATATTTCCCAGGTGGGCCAGTGATGAGGCCAGATGACCTGTCTGCACCGGTCCGTTCTGTTTGCTCATGTCACGTGCCCTCATTGCATCTATCCAGTTCCGGAAGTGAAGGGTAAGCTCTCCACTTTCTGATCTTGAAGGCCCTTTTTCCTTCTTCTCACCGAGGTATGTTTCATAGGTGTCGTATCCCTTTACGACCATGTATCCTTTATCTCCATAGAATATATTACCAACTCCCGCGCCATCTTCAAAGTTAGTGCACCAGTTACGTACTTCAAACTGAATGATCTTCTTTTCTTTCGGGTAATGATATACTGAAGTCAGTATCTCCGGTACTTCTTTGCAGTCGTCCCACAGGAACTTGGCACCCATCGATGTAATACGTTCGGGAAGCGAATCAACATCGAGACCCCACATGCAGAGGTCGGTCTCATGTATTCCCTGGTTTCCCACATCCCCGTTTCCGTAATTCCAGTGCCAGTGCCAGTTATAATGAACGAGATTACGGCTGAAAGGACTCAGGGGTGCCGGCCCGCACCAAAGGTCATAATTCAGCCCGGGCGGTACAGGAGAAATGCCCTGGTCGCCTATATCAGGCCGCCACCTGAAAACAAGTCCCCTTGCCATATACACACGGCCTATCAGACCATCTCTCAGGTGTTGTATGGCTTCCCTGATGGCCACAGAGCTGCGCAGCTGAACACCATGTTGTACAATCCTGTTGTATTTGTAAGCAGCCTCGATCATCTTTCTCCCCTCGTATATGTTATGTGTGGCAGGTTTTTCGACATACACATCCTTACCAGCCTGGCAGGCCCATATTGTCATCAGTGTGTGCCAGTGATTAGGAGATGCAACAGTGACGGCATGTATTGTCTTATCTTCAAGGATTTTCCTGAAATCCTGCTCAATAGCAACCTTTTTACCGTATTTCTTCTCGAATTTGGCTGCCCTGGTCTGCAGAAGGGGCATATCAGGATCACACAGGACAGCTGCTTCAACATTTGATTTGCCGGAAAGGCCCATTATCTCTTCAATATGGTTCTGCCCCCGCCCGTTTATGCCGAATACGGCCACCCTGATACGGTCGTTGGCTCCTTTAGCTGACTGCTGAATGATCCCGGATACGGCAGTTTCAGCCTTGAGAACGCCAGGACTTACTGCTGCAATAACAGCTCCTTTGGCCGCTGTTTTCAGGAAAGACCGCCTGGAATTATTTTCTGCTTGCTCCATTTT